>JAGXRN010000085.1 GCA_018335875.1 Dethiobacter sp. | reverse complement strand
TCTTGTATTGGCTTGGTGTAGTAGTCGCCGCTCAGCCTCGTACTCAACGTTCCGCAATACGGGCATTGCGTTTCCACAGATTTCGATTCCCAAAAGTACCGTATTTCTTTCTCGTCCTGCTCAATGTTTTGTAGCATCAAACAGCTTGGCACTATCCCGTCGAAATCAAAATACTTTCTTGCTTCCATTTCAACCAGATAGACCGAGTGTGATTCCTCTTTGCTGAAACCGCCCTTTATTAACTGATTTATGAGGACGTCTTTCCAACTCAATTTACCTGACATAATCATCACTCCTACTCACAGCCTTTAATTATATCATAACATAGAGCAGGGTCAATGTCCAGCTTTATCCCTCGCTTATAAGCAAGAGCCCACTTGTATATGTTTTTGTAACTTTTCAGCAGCTTTTTTACCTGAATATCTTCTCTTTGTTTTAGGATTCCTGTCCTCGTCCCGCTGAAATCGAATCAGTTTTGAATCAATCATAGAAAAAATAATCATAGAACAAGACTTGTATTTTTTATGCTGAAAATCGAAGATAGCTTCTTCTATATCTGATTTTTTAATGCCCTTAGTCTTGCAAAGTCTAGAGAACAATCCTTCCATCTCTTTTACTCCGCACAGAGCTAAAGCAGCTTTGTTTGCGCTCTTTTGACTTTCTGGTGATTGATTATAATAACTGAGCGTGGCATGTGGGATACATGTCCATCCATATTCGCCCCATTGTTGGAAAGACTTGCAAAGTTCTAATTTTTTCTCCTCGCTGAAAGTTGGAATGTGAATGTCGGAAAGGACGGTTTTTATTTGATCTCCAAATCTTTTTGCCCACTCTGTTAAAGAATCTGAAATATTAGAAATCGGCTCAAATGCAGCCTTAATTTCTGCGGAGAATGCCAGCAAATTATTTTGGACTTCTGCAAAATTAAACTCTGGGATATTTATCTTTTGAAGTCCTGCGGCAAGGGATTTCCCAAATTCTTTCCATTCTTCGTCCACAGACAGAATTAGGCGATAACAAATGTTTTCCTCTTCAGCAAATTTCTCGTAGGAAGATTTTAGGTTGTCATCTTCTTCAAGCAACGAATTTATGTATGATGCAAATAAAACGTCATCCTGAGTTGCGATTTGATCCACTGAAGGCCGTTGGCTTTCCTCACATATAATCTTACTATGAATTAAGTCCGCAACGGCACGACAATAGTCAGCATCACCGCTGGTCAAATACTCCGTGAGCATAATCACATCATTTAACGATATGAAACTTTCAGATACGTACTGTTGACAGTCAATGATGAGTGTCGTTTGTTTGTGCCCGGCTGGCGAGGAGGGATCAGGCATAACATACACAACCTTTCGCTTTTCGGTCCATGTCTAATAAGTGATGGAATATCTGCAGTACAAATTTTCTATATTTGCTATGACAGGCTTGTCTTCGATTTATTAAACATGGGAACTATAGCTTAGACACCATGTATGCTGCAGTTGCTTCCATTTCTTGTTTACTGTCTTTCTATGTATCACCAATATTTACATTTAAATAGTCCTTGCCAAATTTATCAACAATTGCTTTGCGCAATTTGCGTTTTTTCTTAAGCGATTTCTGTATTTCTTCTGTTTTAAGAAATGCAATAGCTCTTTTACTTTTTGTATCTAATTTGGCAAGCAGTTCTTCTATACCGTATGCACTGATACCACAAATACAACAATACAAGTTTTTCAGTACTCTGTCTTCAGGGGTTTCGTTTATTGATTCCTCAAACTGTCTTTCCAGGCGCTCCCATTCCTCGGGGTGCTCTGCAAAATACTCTGCTTCTGCTTCTGCTCGTCCTATTTGTTCTTCAATGTATTCATCACTTTTGCTGTAAACTTCGTCATAATAAAGCTGATCGATTCTTTCTTGGATAAGCTTTTCTTTTTCTTCGGCTTTCTTCCTCGAATATAAAAAACATGATATTGTTTTAGAGCAAATATATATAGTCATTCTTAAAAATTGAATACACTTATCTTTATTTTTTATTTCATTATACCAGAAATCTTGTATGTGGGTCGCATATTCTAAATAGCTGTCATTTGCTAAATTTGATATCAAATTATTGCATTCTTCTTGGGTTAAAATACCTCTTAAGAAGTATTCTAGTTTAGGCAACCTTTTTAATTCGGCTACAAGGTGGTCAATTCGATAGTTATCAAAATTAAAGAGTGTATTTAATCCTTTCTTCACCTCATCAGAGGCAGCGGCTATATCTATTGCCTTTAACTGTTCCTCAAAATGATTGTAAGTAGTAAAGTCGTCATATAGCTTGTAAACAGGTTTATCAGTTACATCGGTTAATGTTATAAACTCGTTAATTCTGTGAATTACATCTTCATAAACATCTATGCTAATCTCAATTATATCATTTAGCACAAAACGTTTTTCTTCGTCTTTTTTTCTTTTCTCACGAGCGTTATTCTCGGCATTTATGATTACGCTAACTACTAAAGAAGTTAGTAGCCCAGTTCCAACACCGCTACAAATATTTATCCAGTTATCTTTTACAAGAAACGATAAGGAAATTAAACCCACTCCGCAAATAAAAACAATTGAATAAATCATTTGTTTTGCGTTTTTTTGTAGCTTGCTGCAAATGCTGGAGCGAGTGCTTTTTAAGAGCTTTTTAAATTTTGATATTCTCCTCAACGTTCACTCCTCCTCCAACTCACTCATTAATATTATTATCTGCTGTACAAACTTGTTTGTCTAATTTTCAACCCGTTCCTCTTGCTGTCTATCCTTTGGCGGTAGTGTGATGTGCCGAATTCTGAATTGCTCATTATTGCTATAATATTCAGATTCCTCGTTAATCCAACTTCCCATTATAGACCCCCATGTGGCAACCATTGCCTCACCATCAAATAAATGAAAACATATTGGTCTATAATACCGCTATTACGGCATAAGGTCGGAATGTCTTGGTGCTTTGAGCCCGGTATTATAGACTGACAAAGGTCTCCTGCTTGAACCACAAATTGTTGCCATGAGCACGCAGGGTAGATTAATACGTTCCAGGAGACCCGCCGTAAATTTAAAATCATTGGAGGTCTCTCAATGAATGTAATTTACGAGCGCTGTTGTGGGATGGATGTTCATAAGAACACAATTGTTGCCTGTGTACTTTCAGGCAAAAAGAAAGAGATTAGGAGTTTCAGTACGATGACTGCATCGCTTCTTTTGCTAATGGATTGGTTAAAAAATGTTGATTGCCAATGCGTCGCTATGGAAGCAACGGGCTCATACTGGAAACCAATCTACAATCTTTTGGAAATGGAGGAGATGCCCGCATTAGTTGTCAATGCACAACATATCAAGACTGTGCCGGGACGTAAAACGGATGTTAAAGATGCCGAATGGATTGCTGATTTACTACGTCATGGCCTTTTAAACGGTAGCTTTATTCCCAATAGGGAACAGCGGGAACTCAAAGAAATTGTGCGGTACCGCAGAAGCATGGTCCAGAAGCGTGCCAGAGAGCTGAATCGTATCCAAACGGTACTGGAAGGTGCAAACGTCAAATTATCCTCTGTTGTAAGCGAGATCAATGGAAAATCATCTCGTGACATGCTTGATATGCTTGCAGCCGGCTGTAATGATATAAAAGCTATGGCTGACAAAGCCCGCAGGCAAATGCGTAAGAAAATACCTGAAATTGAAGAAGCACTTCACGGGTTTATCGCTGAACATCAAAGGTTGATGTTGCGGCTCATGCTAAAGCATATTGACACTCTTGACGAGCAAATATTTGAACTTGACCAAGAGATCAGAAGTAAAATGAACCTGGTTAATGAACAAGTTTACTTAGTTGACTCTATTCCCGGAGTCGGTGAGCGCAGCGCCCAAGTTATCATCGCTGAAATTGGCACCGATATGAACCAGTTCCCCTCAGCTGCTCATCTTGCCTCATGGGCTGGGTTATGCCCCGGAAACAACGAAAGTGCCGGCAAACGCAAAAGTGGGAAGACCCGCAAGGGAAGCGATATACTCAGATCTACTTTAATTGAATGTGCTAAATCAGCCAGCCGTCAAAAGGAAACCTATTTTAGCGCTCAATATTCTAGAATTGCTGCAAGAAGGGGAAAGAACCGCGCTACTGTCGCAGTAGCTCACTCAATGCTTACAATTGTTTATAATATGCTAAAAGCAAATGCTCCTTATTATGAGCTTGGGCCGGACTTCTTTGAGCAACGTCGCAAAAATGAGATAGTAAAAAGATCTGTCAAACGGCTTGAGGCGCTAGGATATAGCGTTGAAATTGAGCAGAAATTGAAGGCACATACAGCATAGGCAACAATTCGGTTTTCAAATAACACACATCCATGCACAGCCATTTTGGTTGAGGCCGGGTATGTGTATGCCTATTTGCACTCCCGGGGCGTCTTAGTTTTCAGGATAGACATTATGTTCTCTGCAAAACATGACGTACGCAGAGCCCTTGGCTAATAATTGTTGGATTACTCAGATTAATTCCTTCATTTCGACCTTCTTCCACCAATTTCCTGCAAAGTAGTTATTATGAAAATCAGGCTAGAACATCCGGGCACCTATAATGTCGGATAAAATACATTATCCAACGGTTTATGCTTGTGTTGGTCAGGTCAGATAAGGAGGGGTTTTCGTGGTGATAAGTAGAAATATAATGTCGGATAACTAAACAAAAAAACTGACCCTTATCAGGGCCATTGAACATGATAAACAAACAAAAAAAAGAAGTGGCTATGTGCAAAAAATACCGGCGACTTCTTTCTGTAAGATATGCCCTATTAAAAGATATTTAAGATAGTAAGGCATTTATCAATGATTTGTCCATCCTGCATATCTTCTGTTATTAGAAATTTACATTCATTTTCAAGTGCGGATGCCAATATAAGACTGTCGTAATAAGAATAGCGGTATTTATCTGAAATATCGAGAGCTTTTTTAACGGAATAAACACTAACTACGTTTATTTCACAGTTCTCTATAATTTCTTCAATTGCGGCTAGAACTTCAGTTGTGGGAACTTTAAATTTTTTAATCAGAACATTTGATAGTTCATTTAAAACCTGAGTGCTGGTAACACAGAAATATGCAGAAAAAACGCTTTTGCTAGTTTCTCTTTTTTCAAATTCGTCTTCAGAGTAAAGGTATATTAGAACATTAGTATCGATAAATGCTCTATCTTTCATTTGCAGCATCCCGATCGAATTTAAATTCTTTGGTTTTTAACTTAATTGAATTAAACGATGATACTGCTTTTTTTTCATTTTCTTCTTTAGATACAATTATTACCTTAACTCTACTACCAATTTTTTTCTTAAATTCATCAGGTATTTTTATAATACCGTTACGTACTTTGGCATCAAACTCAAAGGTAAACATAAGAGTGCACCTCCATCGGAAAAAACTTGTTTCTATGGATATTATACTTTAATTAATACTTTAATAGCAATAGATACAGTTCTATAAGCATGTCAGCATTATTTTATAAGAAACGGGAAAGAGGCTGATCCTGAGGGTGTAAACAAAGGTGTCAGATTGATGATATACTATTCCCAGCCTGGCGGTCGACTGCAGACTGCAAGTCCTGCTCTGTTGCCTTTGTGTACCTCGATGTCGTTTGAAGGTTACTGTGCCCGGCTAGGCTGCACACCGTCGAGGCTTACATTTCCATCCACCAGGCTTTTACAGAACGTGCGACCGAGAGTATGCGGTGTAACCTTTATACTACAAGGTGAACGGGTCCGAGTACTTCGTTTTAATTCTTTTTTCAAGGGCTGCTTTTGCAGTTCTCTCAAGTACGCAAACTGTTCCATAGGTAAAAAGAGTGCTTTTTTTCATTATAGCTGCTTTTTGTGTTAAGGTTATAGCTATATCTATAAGAATTTCAATGTCTTCTATGGCGTCAAGTTTATCGGCAATTTCCCTGATCACGCAATTGTCTGTATGTATAAATACCCAAAGACCCAGCATTTCCACGTCCTTGTCAATAAGCCATTGCCATGTTTGTTCTGTGAGAATCATTGATTGCCTCCTCCTCTGACCTTCATCGTCTGTACAGCTGTAAACCTAAAAAGAAATAAAGTGGTATCCGGGCAGGGAATTCCCTGCCCTTTTACCTAATGTTTTAATGTTTTTTTGAGTACGGCTCCCAGGGCCGATGGAAGGTTATCAATTTTTGAATACACCAGGTTTGGATACATAAGTTTGTGTACTTCAGACGGGGTGTGACCGAAATGGATGCCGATAACGGTAATACCGTTTCGCTCGGCTTCAACGGCTGCGCGTCGGGTATCCATATTGCCCTTCTCTCTAGCGTAACCGTCATAGCCGTGAGCCGGCTCCCCATCTGAGAGGACAAATAGGATTTTTTTCTTTTCCGGACGGACAGCCAGCTCTTTTGCTGCGATTCGGATGGAGTAACCGTCCCGATTGTCGCATTTTGCTCTGATATGCATCAGCCTGGATGCATCATTTGATTTTGAGAAGGCAATCAACTCTTCGTGCCTGACTATTGGGTAGTCGAAAGCCGCGTCAAACAAGGTCGCTGCATGGACGATTTGCAGATCTTTTAGAGTCAGGTGACAAAGCATAGCCGCCTCCCGCGCCCTGTCAATTTTTACTTCCTCGCTCATACTCCCGGATCCGTCCACTAACATATAAGCTGCCACATCGAGTTTCTGTGAAGGCTCGGCTTTTTTGTAGAAAACCGCATCTTCATCTAGGCAAGTTTTCCATAGTGCCCTGCCGTCTACACGGCCACGTTTTTGGGTCCTGAGCGGTGCATTAATTTTCGGCCGCAAATATGGTTTAATTTCCTTTGCGAGTCGCTTCGCATGCGGGGCCATTCCTCTTTCAAGGTTCTTTGAGGATGGAGCTGCGGTGTAACGTATGACATCAAACTGGATGTTTCGGTGCATTTCTTTCCAATCGATGTCGGCGCAAAGTGCCTCCAGAGATATTTCTTCCGGTCGCTCCAGATCCCGTTCCCGGCGATCAATCATCTCCAGCTCGTCAGCAGCGTCTTTTACTAAATCCGTTAGCCCTTCAAGCGGGTCGTCGCCGGAATCATCTCCGACTTCCGGGGTGCTTGCACCCGAACGACCTGTAAGCCTGTCGCCATGAAGCTCGCCTGTGGCTCCTTCATCTTCCTCTCCGGAATGTTCCCCGTCGAAGTCCGGAAATTCACCAAATTCGTCGGTATCTTCAACCATGTCTGCCGTAAATTCTTCGTCGTCGAGTTCTGTGCCATCTTCGTCGAAGGGTTCTGCTGGGTCATCATCCCCGCACTCAGGTTCATCCAGGACGTTATCAAGATCTTCTGGGTCGTCCTCGAAGGAATCAGGTTTATCCAAGTCAAATTCAGGCTTGTCGTGGTTGTCGTTCTCGGAAGAATCAGGCTCGTCCTCGAAGGGATCATGAGTCAAATCGTCGCTCCTGAAAGATTCAGGATCCTGGTCAGACTCAGGTCCCTCAGGTTCGTCTTTTTCGTTGAACTTTGGTTCTTCAATATCTGTGCAAGAGTCGGTTTCTCCCGCGCCCTCGAAGGGGTCGGATTCATCTGCCATGCAGTCCTCGTCACCGGAGTCAGTGGATAATGCCGATTTGTCCTCTTTTGAATTATCCCTTTCAGTTTCACTGGGCGCTTCTTTTTCTGATTCTGCTTTGCCTTCAGTTTCCATGACGACTTCCTCATCGAGTTTTTCACGCTCTTTGCGCTCCTGTTCTCGCTTCTCTTCTTCTTCAATTTCTTTTACCCGTTTGTCCAGACGTTTTGGCCGACGGCGACGGGTGTCGGAACCGAAAAAGGGTGCTTTTTCAGGCTCGAGTGTTCCTTTTGAAGTTGTTTCCTCTTTGATGTCCTCCAGTGCTTTCGCTACCAACGGCTGGGCGAGTTTTAGGACGTGTTTGGAAGCAAACGCTGCATCTGCTGTATTCAACCCTTTGCGGCCCTTCTCAACGTAGGGCCGGCATTCAGACAGGAGTTTTAAGATTTCCGGCTCATTGACGGCCTCTGGAATATCGCCTACAACAGAAAGGCAGATCAGGCCGCCGATAAACTGCGACAGCCCTTTGCCCCAATCTTTTCTGTGTTTAAAAATGTAGTTGTTTGAAAACACAAAAAGATTTTCTGTCTGCGGGTAACGTACCGCCATTGCGCGTTCAACCCGCCCATCCTCAATGCAATTCAGCACATGTTGTGCAAATACGGGCAGAGGATATTCACGTGTGGCCCACACCCGGAAATCATCCCATGTTTTCTTGCAGCTAAAAAGAATGTGGGCCGCCTCATGAGCGCATATCGCTTTTGTGCTAATCCATGCTTCTGCCCGTGTGCATTCGATTCCGGGAACTATTTCTGTCCGGTCAGTCATATAAATGCACGTAAAATCTGTGCTACCTGTACCCGGCAAGTCTTTAACCTCATTACGCTTTGTCAAAGCCCTGGCCAGCGTCTGCAGGCGTTGGCGCATAGATTCTTTCATCGACTACACCCTTTCTCCATAAATTGTGGCGACGACATCTGCCACAACCTTACGGGTATATTCGTCGTCAATGCCCTCGGAAAGGTTGGATGTAGCGATCTCCAATTCGCACTCAGGGTTGTCAACCGTCTCTTTTGCAGAGCGAATCAGGTTCCGCATAGATAATACATCCTCCTCGATGGGGTCGTCGGATGCTGCCCTGTTTTTTAATTCAACAAACACTTTGGAGAGCCGCCCGGCCACCGGCAAGCTGCAGCCGGATTCGGCTACTATGATCTCAGCAACCACATTGACGGGCGGATACGGCACATTTATAGGTCGGAATCTGTCTTTGAACGCCTCATTCATAATGCTCGTGCCCATGTAGCCAATGTTCATGCAGGCGACGGTGCGGAAAGGATCAGGCGGTGTGACGTATCCCAGGCCCGGTACGGCCAGAGAGCGGTCCCGGTGTTCCAAAAGCGGGTGTATTGCTGCTGTGATGTCAGGGCGAAGCACGTTTACTTCATCCAATACCAAAAGTTCCCCTTTGCTGACCGCGCGAAGCAGGAGCCCTTCCTCGTAGACAACCTTGCCGTCCTTTAGAGTCTTCCCACCCAAAAGAGTATCAAGGTCGTGATCGGTGGAGCCGGATATCCTGTTTACCGGCAGCATAAAAATTTCTGCAATCCTGTTAACAAGGGTAGACTTACCTGTGCCCTTGGGCCCTCTAAGAAGGATGGGTTCCCAGTTTTGGCCCTTTGTACCATAAGCAAATGCTGATACAGACTGAACCAGTTCTTGCTTTTGGGCTTTGTAATTTACGTTTTTTGGAATCCTTGCGAGTTGTTCTTCGGAAAGGTCAACCAGCTGCCCCTCCCTGAAAGATATTACCTTAGACAATACTGCAGGAGGCAAGCCTAAATCACCTAACCATGCGTGCTCTTCCGATAAATCCGACACGACGATTGGTTCCGGTTCAACCGGTTTTTCATTGTCCACCGGAAGATTCATCGGGACAAAAGAACAGCGGTTGAACTCACCGGGGCGGCCAATCAAATCCTGGCTAATTTCCCTGGAAATAAATGCATCCTCCGGGAAAGTCGAAACAACTTCTAACGCATACGGGAGCTCTGGGAATTTACGTTCCGGATACGCTTTGTGTAAAGCCAGAAGAGCTATGGCCATGTGCCAGCATGAGCCTTCTTTAGGCGAACCTTTTGCCGGCAGCTTCTTGATGCGTTCGCAAAAGTGTGTTACTAAAGTTCCTTCCTTGTTGATTAGAAGGTGCGAGATTTTTCGCGTGGATTCGCTTTGCACCTCGATAACAACTTCGCCGCTTGGCGTAACGCCGGCTGCTTTAACATTTCCAGACTTAATATGCTCTTCTGCTTTCAAAATGTTTTTATTTGTGATATACGTGGAGCGGATGCTCACCGTCATTTATATAACCTCCTTTTTCCCCCTTGCGGGGGTTATTATTGCTCCCCCGCAGAAGCGAAAAGGCTTAGACCACTTTGACCTTAATGGAAACACCTGCGACCAGGGCATCATCGAGCCCCTTCTCTTCGGGCCATAGGGCCACACCGGTTTTATAATGCTTTTTTAATTCATCCACTAAGGCCCGGGCGTGAATACTGACCTGTTTTTTATGGTAGTCGCTGTCATATGCGACAACCGCACGCTCAGGATTTAGGTTTTTTACAACCTCAATAGCAGATTTCCAGCAGTTTACGCCAGGTACTCCCAGGACGGGAAACCCGAGACGTTCTGCCGCGATATCGGCCTTTAGTGGTCCTTCTGTAATCCAGACCAGGTCCGGAATTTTAATCTTTTGGGGCATGGCGACATGGATGCGTGGACCAGGAGTTGAGCCGCCCATCTTTGCAGATGAAAACCAAACATACTTTTTATTGTCGGCCTTCCTGTCCAGGCGGATCTGAAAGCCTACTATTTGCCGTCTTTCGTTTTTTACAGGGATCAGGATTCCTTGCGCGGCAACGCACTTCCAGCGGCCGTTCTCCTTGAAAAATCCTGGAACTCCGTACAGGTTGAACTTTTCCCCCAAAGAATCGGCGTGCCTATCCTTGGGGGTTGTCCTGTACTGCCGGCGCCTGATCTCTTCTTCCGCCATCCCTCTTTCCAATAAAGACTGAAGGTGATCTTCCGACAGGGGTAGAATTCTGATGAACTCTCGGTATACCATGTCGATGAACTCGTCCGGCTTTCTTTTGACATTAGATCTGGTTTTGGGAGGAACGTAGCTGGTAAAGACGTTATCGAGCTTGTGGAGCCATCCACCGTTGTTAACTTCCCTGCCGGACGAAACCCTCATACACACGGCTATTTCGTCATTGAATCCGCACCATGAGGTTTTCCCACATATCGGGCATGGGGTGTCGCGCCTGGCGTTTATAAACGGCTTGGGTGTTATCATGTTTTTTTGCCTCCCTTTATTAGGGGTATAAGGGGAGGTCGCCCCCCTCTTAGCTGGCTTTAACACGTTTTACGGTAAAGCGATAATACCCGGGTGAAAAAGATTTGAACGGCTCTAGCGCCTGAGGCGAGATTACGCCGCATTCGATGGCCTTTCTTGTGTCATAGGTTACGCGGCCACTAAGTTGAGCCCTGGAAATAACGACAGCGCCGGCCTGGAGCTTTTTCTCCCTGATCTTGTTGTAGAGCCTTGCGAGTCGGGCCTCAAGGACGCCTTTCTTCTCTTTAAGCTTTTTCTGCTCGTTTTCCAGGGCTTTCATAGTTGATTTTATCCTCTCGTATTCGTCGAATAGCTTAATGTTCTCATCATCGTCAAGATTTGTGCAAATCTCATCAATGAATGATTCTTCGAGATCCCAGCAGTGCCCATGGTACTGGCAGAAATGCGGGACCTTTTCGCCGTTTAGATTGACCCCTTCCCAGTAGCAGGGGAAGCCTCGGGGGTGTGCATCTTCGGGAACAAACGGCACGTCTTTTCTCAAGACGTGGTTAACCCAGAGATTACGCATCTCCTCTTCCAGCGCATCTCCAATTTCTGAAACGTAGTAAACCGGAAAGCTCACCGGAAATACGCCATAACGAGCAAGGATTAAGTAAATAATCTCACCGGCACGGATTTTGTGTCCCTCTTTATTAAGGAAGTGCTGATAGCTCATGTTCTGGTTGACGTGTCCTGTGATTGGAAGTCCATGGGCGGCTTTTTCTTCGCTTACTGTCTTAACTTCGTAAACAATTCCTTTTGAAGTCCAGACAAGATCGGCGTGCCCTTCACCGTGCGGCTCCCCGTAGGGGTGCTTGACTATAACTTCCTGGTGAATTTCTCCCGGATACAACTCATCCAAAACTTTTGCTATCCAACCTTCACCCATCCTGCCTTTTTCAAAGTTTCTCGCGTCTTCGAGGGTCAAAGCGTGTGTCTCTTTGCGCCCAAGTGCCCTTAGAACGCGCTTGCGGCCGCAGCTGCCGTTTTCTGAAATTCTAAGCTCACGGTAGTTGAACTTTTTCTTAGTAAGCTGATCAACCATGTACTGCTCCAGAATCTTATCTAATTTAAAGTCCGGAATTTTTTCAGAGGGTATGGACATTTATTGTAATCCTCCTTAAGAGTAATTTTTTAGGGCGCCGCTATAAAGCAACGCCCCTCTCCCGGATTAACCATTCGAAAGCCTATGTTATAGAGTTGCCTGCGAACAATTATCCGGCTTTTGCCTTTCAATTCCTTGATTTTTGCGTGTTAGAACGGGACGTCGTCTTCTCCGATGTCCTCCGGTGCGCCCATGTCGTCGCGCCTGCTTTCAAGGAACTGGACGCTTTCTGCAACGACTTCGGCTATAGTCCTGCGCTGGCCTTCGCGGTCCTCGTAGGAACGGATCTGCAGCCGTCCATCTACGGCAACCAGGCTTCCTTTACCGATGTACTTGGCGCAGTTTTCTGCCTGGTTTCTCCAGACGACGATAGGTACAAAATCCGCTTCGCGTTTACCGTCTTTCATAAAACGGCGGTTTACTGCCAACGTGAACCCTGCTACCGGCGTACCTTCACCGGGGGTATAGCGCAGTTCCGGGTCCTTTGTGAGACGGCCGATCAGTACAATACGATTTAACATTTTTTTACCCCTTAAGGGGCTTCACCTCCATTTTTTTAATGTATCGCTGTAATAACTTTTGTGCCTCTGTCAGTGCCAATCTTTAGCTTAACCGGCTTCCCTAAAGCAAGGGCAAGGACAGGGTCTACCATTTTATCCTTGGCATAGACATTTAGAGATTCCCCTTTAGTTGTAGCAAGAGACACCTTGACATAGGGGGTTCCCTTTGGACTTTTATCGGGATCGCTTATAGAGGTAAGGGTGTACTCCTCTACGCCAGGCTTTTCGCCGGACTTGGCATCTTTGCTGCTGCTGGGAATTGTTTTGTCGGTTTTTGCAAGTTCGGTTTTACCGGAGCCTGCTTTATCTTCGCCGGAGCCTGATTTACGATCACGTTCTTCTATTGCCGCTAGGACTTCGTCGTAGGAGGCAATCCCAAGTCCTCCGAACACGCCGTACGCCAAGAAGCCGAGCGCCCGGCCAACACTGCTTGTCTCTCCGTTTTCAATCGGATTTGTGGAGTCTACGCCTGAGCCGCCGAAATTAATTTTTGACCAGCCGGTAGCAATGCCGCGGGCAGTACGGACGGTACTTTTCATAAAGTATTCGCCCATTACTTCAACCGCATCGCTGTGAATATCCAACTGGCCTTCAGATTGCGCCCAGGCTATACGGCCGTCAACTGCCATATAGGGCAAAACCTGCTTAATATACGTCTTCCCTTTCCAGGCAAAGCAGCCGTGTTCTTCCAGCTCTTTGGACTTTTCCTCGAAGTCTGTGAGCTTTTTGTTCTGCTCAATGCCTAGAATGAAAGGGTGAAAAAGTTTAGGCACAACTTTTTGCGCCTCAGCCCACAGGGCCGTTTCTCTGGCCTTTTCTTTTTTGGCCGCTTCTAAAACTTTGCTCATGTGTTTACCTCCTGAAAATAATTTTGACCATCGAGTGATGGTCATTTTTAGGAAAACTAACCTCCTTTTCTTTTTTTGTATATAAAAAAACCGTACGGCCCCCATAAGGGTATGCGCGTACGGAATTTTGTTAAAGAGAAAATAATAAATTGTATAGCCAAAAACGGCCTTAATAGCGCGGGTTAAACGATGGTGCCTCCACTGAAACACAAGCTAACCCGAAAGACGAGACTCAGAACTTAATGAAGTCTAAGCCATTAAGTGATTACAGTTTAGCATATGTTGGCAATAGTGTCAACCCCTTGTGGACAGTTTGCACCTTTATATTAGATAAACATACGCTTGGCAAGTAGAAGATTGACAGTATGTAGATTGACAGTAGTGACAGTAGAAGATTTGCCGGCTTTTCTTGCAGCCAGACATCAAGCTGTTCAAAAAACATTTAGCACATTAGTTTATCTTAACTCAACACCGACTTAAAGTTTTTTAAAAGGTATAACCTTACCTTTATCCGATTGAGGTGATTTGTCATCACAAGCCTTACAGCCTCCACCACAGCCTGCTTCATAACCGATAAACACTTTGCGCCAAAATACTTGCCATTTTTCATCTACCTTTTTTATTTTGGTCTCCACTTGGTATTGAGGACCACGTGGCTGGCTGGTTAACCTTGCTTCAATAATTGCAGCAGTGTTTGCAGCTTTTAATGCTTTTCCCTCCGAATCAAAGGAAGTTTGCAGCTTTACCCACTCCATATTTTAGCTACACCGAAAAGAATGGCACCGGTCGTCTTATGCCGTTTATGAGTTTTTTCAACGATGCCTTCTTAATCTGGCGATCACAGTTAAAGTCTGATACTTTGGCCAATCCGGAAGTTATTTTTGCCGCTCCGGTCAGCATATTGATTGTAGTAGTTTTCCCGGCACCGTTTGGCCCGAGGAAACCGAAAATTTCATCTTCGGAAACTTCAAAATCAATGCCGTCTACCGCGGTAAAATCCCCATACTTTTTCGTTAATCCGCTTGCCTGCAAAATCGCAGTCACGATTGCACTCCCTTTCCTAATCCTCCTTGCATGGATGTTCTTTTTCATTGCCGTGGCATTCCTCAATCTGTTCCTTACTGCATTCTTCAGGTTTGCCTTTCAGCTTCTCAGGAAATTGACATGTACATTTACACATTTTCTTCTCCCCTCCTTCCGCTAAAATATTAACATCCGGACACCCGGCACGGCACTGTTCCCGTGTTGCCGTTGCAGCGGCCAGGTCCGCCAAATCATCCGCCAACTGCATAAGAACTTCCCTGTCTACCACGTAATGCGTCCAGTAGCCGCGCTTTTCCCCTTTAACCAACCCCGCTTTTCTTAGCAGCTGCAGGTGCTGGGAAACCGCCGGCGCAGATATTCCCAATCTGCTTGCCAGTGCTCCCACACAGAAATTATGATTTAAAAGAAGTTTAACAATATTAAAGCGGGTTTCATCGCCCAGTATCCTTAGCAGCATTTGTATATCTGTCATAGAATCACCTCTGTTTAAGTGTGCGCTTATTTAATTATATAGGTGGTTAAATGAAATGTCAAGAATTAACTCCCTACTTTTGCTATAGTACGTAGTTACTGTAGAATTAACATTAAGGATGTGAAGATATAGTTTTGTTCAGGATGCTTTTTATTTAGGGCAGTAAGATTATAAACTCCACATCATCTCCACATTATCCGATTCTTTTTCTCAAACTGATGTGATAAGATATGTTTGGTCAAATACCCGGAAGTTTTAATAAGAGGAAATGCGTTCCTGTAAAGAATATTATTCAAAGGGGGGATGGCATTGATCGGTATAACAAATCTTAAAAAAAGTTTTGATGGTGAGCGTGTTCTTGATATTTCTGATATTAATTTTGAAAACGGTATCAGCTATATCATTTTTGGCCCGTCGGGATGCGGAAAATCCACATTGTTAAACATTATTGCCGGAGTCATTCCATCCAACTCCGGGCAAATCATTGTTGACGGTCTTGATATATCCGGTTTAAGCCCTGTAAAGCGTGATGAATACCGGCTAAACTCGGTAGGGTATGTTTTTCAGGATTTTCGCTTGCTTGACGGTATGACGGTTGAGGACAACTTAAGACTGCTTGAACTTGAACTAAGGCTGAAATTAGATATTGACCAAACCCTTGACGCTTTGGGCATACTGTCAAAAAAGAAAAAAAAGATCACAACCCTTTCAGTCGGCGAAAAACAACGCGTGGCCATTGCCAGGGCGCTTATCAAAGAACCGGCGGTATTGTTGGCGGATGAGCCAACCGGCAACCTTAATTCAAAGCTAGCTAAAGAAATAATGTCTCTAACCGCGGGTTACGCTAAAAAGCTCGGCATCCCCGTGATTGTGGTTTCCCACGATTACGGCATGAGAGAATATTTTGATATGTCCGTGGAGATGTCTGAGCTGAACGGGGTGAACCGGCAGTGCTGAAATTCGCCCTGAAAAACCTGAAAACGAAACTCACCAGGACAATACTGGCCTCAATAGCTGTTATATTATGTACCACCATAGCGCTTATCAGCTTTAATACCGCAAACCAGGTGCAGGACGGCGTAATATCGACAGCAGGGTTTTATGATACCATTGTCGGCCCGGAGGGAAGTCCCCTTCAGCTTGCGCTGTCCAGCATGTTTTATGTTGAAAATCCTTTGGGCACAATTTCTTATGAACATTATGAAAATCTGAAAAATAACCCGTCGGTAAAGGAAGTTTATCCCATCGCTTCCGGGGATTCATACCACGGCGCCCGTATTATCGGAACTGTACCGGAATATCTTGAAAGGTATCAATTGAAATCCGGCCGCATGTTTTCAGAGCCCGGGGAGGCGGTACTCGGATACAATGTGGCGCGGTCAGGGGTTCTGCAAATAGGTGATGAATTTGTCGGCGTCCACGGTTTGGCCGAAAGCGGGCATGTCCATGCTGATTTTAAGTATAGTGTTGCAGGTGGGCTTGCAAAAACCGGAACAGCCGCAGACAATGTCATCTACACCCCGATTGAGAGTGTGTGGTTGGTACATGGCGGGCATGATCACGAGGGAGAAGCTCATGATGACGAGCATGAACACGAAGATGGGAAGATAACGGGAGATATTGTCTCTATTATCATTAAAACCGAAAGCCTTGCCGCGCACACAAGGCTTGTGGCTGAATATAAAAAAATACCCGGCATTCAAGCTGTTAACCCGGCATCGGTTTTAAGAGAATTGCTTGGCAATCTTACCATGGGCCGTGATATTTTATATGTGCTTGCTGCAATCATCGTGTTTATGTCCGCTGTTGTAATTTATGTCACGACGGCCTCCTTTGTTGAGGACAGCAAAAAAGATATTTTGGTGATGCGCCTTGTGGGGATAAAAAGGAAGACCATATTGTCGCTGTTTGTTCTTCAGACGTTATTTATTTCTGCTTTTAGCATCGTGATTTCATTCATAATCAGCTGTGTCGCCCTTTTTGTCATTAACAGATTTACGGCGCAAAGCTTCGGCCTGGTGATTGACGGCGCGAAACATTATCCCGGCGAGTTTCTGATTTTGCTTGCAGTTTTTCTAATCATTGTAGTCTCCGCCCTTATTTCCATTATTCCCGCTTACAGGCATGACCCGTTGGAGGAAAAATAATGAAAAAGGTATCTGTAATTATTATTATAATTGTTCTGTTGCTCACGACAGGATGCTCACAAAAGGAACCCGGCAAAACAGTTACAATTCTGTTCAGTGAACTTATGGACCAAGACTACAATGTTTCAAAACGTGTAACGGAACTTGACGGCAAAAAAATTTCCATAACAGGATTTATGGCGATGCAGTCACCCCTTGACGGCAGCTTTATCTATCTTACAAATGTCCCACTTGTTTCCTGCCCATACTGTGCTCCCGGCACGAACACGCCGATCTACACAATTCCCGCCATTGCCCCTGCCGGTAAGCCGATCACTTACACGGAACAGCCTGTAACCATCATCGGGTCCCTGGAGGTAAAGGATAAAACCGACCAGTTTGGATATACCACGCCGTTCAGGATAACTGTAGAAAGCTTATCAATAGCGGATGATGCTCAAATGTCGCAATCGCTTAAGGAATACTCGATGCTCGCGTCAGACGGTGTAATGACGGATGTGTTTCTCATTCTTGGTCAACTTACCGCTTATACATGCTACGATCTGTCGCAGCTTGATCCCAATATAATCTACACAATTGATATTGAAGAAATAGACAGATTAATAAAAAAAGTAAAAGGCTATGTCGTGCCATCCTTTGATCCGCTTGTTGATATTTTGCAAAAAACAAAGGAATTATCAGTTGAGGTCAATAGGCTCATTGAGAATGATAAGAAAGAAAAGATGATCATCTATTCAGAAGAAGGACTTTTCATCTGGTATGCTTATTTTGCCTGGGCTGATGAAATGGCGGCACTTGAATAAATTTAGATGTGCTACCTTTCATTATCGTTATCTGGGTAGTTATCAAAGGCTGTACAGCCATTAACTGTACAGCCATTTTTGTTGCCTTTGACAGGCACCCTCACCCGGCTTGTGACAAGTATGTTGACCGCGAACTAAAGCTCCGCACCGGTTGTACCTGCCTGTAAGCGGTTACGAGGTCCTCTTTTGCCAAATCCCATCTCATAATTGTTTTCCGCCATTCTCTGCTGCATCGCTTCCCAGCGCTCTTCCATGCGTGCTTGGTGACTTTCAGCGCCTTCCGGGCTAATCAAACCGAATTCAACCCGCTTCTCAAAAATATTCTGCCTTAATTCATGCATCTGACGGTAAAGACCTTCCAATTCAGCCTTCTGCCCATCCGTGAGGGTAAGAGCGGCAACCGGTACGGTCAGCGCCAGTGCTTAGAGCCACTACCAGGGCGATTATCAGGACTTTCTTCATTTTTTCACCTCCTTCCATTCCCGGCTCAGTCTGCGCATATCCAGTTTTCACCTCCTTTCTTTTCTGCCTCAGTCCCAGTATAACCAAGCTTTCTGCAGAACTGATGGAGAAAAAGTAAAGAAGTTGTGAAGATAGATAAGGACTGGGGAAACTCCCGGGCATTTCCGCTCACGCGGAGCGCAAAGCAACGACAGGGTCGAGGCGTGAGGCGTAAAGGGCGGGGTAGAGACCCGCGGCAATTCCGATCATGACACTGATGATAAGAGAAATAAACAGGGTCGGCCAGGCAATTGCAGGCTCGAGTGAAAAAATCACAGCAACGGCCAGGGGCGTGATAAGCCCGAGGACTGCGCCCGCCAGGCCACCGATCCCCCCCAATATCGCCGCTTCAAACAAAAACTGGATGGTTATGTCTTTTTTACGGGCGCCGAAAGCCCGGTGCAGTCCTATTTCCCATGTACGCTCACGGATGGAAATCAGCTGGACAGCCGTAATGCCAAGGCCTCCCGCCAGTAAAACAACTACAGCCAGGATACCTACCAAGTCTTCTACTGATCCCAGAATGTCGGTACGGGCCTCAAGCAGCTCAGTCTGGTCCAGGATGTTAAAGTCAGCAGGCTCACTTTCACCCAGGCGGTGGGCAATACGCAAAACAGCTGTTATACCCTCTTTGACTGCCGGTATACTTTCGGTATCCGTCGCACGGATATAAATATGTGTCAGGTATTTCTCACCGGTAAGGCGGCGCTGTGCCGTGGTCAGCGGGACAATAACAAAGTCGTCCTGGTCCTCGCCGTTTGAATCCAATCCCCTTTCAGAGAGGATGCCGACTATTTCAAAGAGAACATTATTAACGCGTATGATTTCCCCCACCGGCTCCGGTACATCAAAAAGCCTTTCGGCCACCGTCTTTCCCAAAAGAATCACCCGCCGGGCCGCCGCATCTTCCTCTTCAAGAAAAAGCCTGCCGTCTGCTGTGGTTAAGCCGCGGATCTCCGCAAAAGTGTCACGGGTAGCCAGGACGCTTGTTTTGACAACGTTGGCACCGCTTTTAATTTCTCCCTGCAGCTGCAAGACAGGAACAGCAGCTGCAATCCCTTCTACCTCGTCCGTTAAGCTTCCGATGTCGCTTTCCGACAGCGTCTTTACCGTTGAACCCTGCCCACCGCGTCCCTGCCCCGTGCTTGCCCTGGCTGCTTCAACGATCAGGATATTTGTGCCGAGTTTTTCCAATTCATTGGCTAACGCACGCTGGGCGCTATATCCCATTGAAACCAGGGTGGTCACCGCGGCAACCCCGATGATAATGCCAAGGACAGCAAAAAGACAGCGTTTTTTGTTTACGGCTACCGTCCGCAGCACCAGGGTAAAGGCATTCAGGCTGAGTTCAGCTTTATTTTTCATCGTGCTACCCTACGCTGCGCAGCGCCGTGACAGGATCCAGGCGGGCGGCTCGATTGGCGGGACGGACACCAAAGAGCAGCCCGATTAAGAGTGCAAAGATGAGGCCTGCAACAGGTGCATGCCAGGAGAGCAGTGCCTGGAGTTCCAGGCGTGCTGTCAGCAAAATTGTTAGAAGGATACCGAGCAAGATTCCGGTTAAACCGGCCAAAGCTGAAATCATGGCGGTTTCAAACAGAATCTGCTGGGAAATATCTCTGTTGCGTGCACCCAGCGCTTTTCGCAGTCCGATTTCCCGTGTGCGGGCAGAAATCGAGAGGCTGGTCAGATTCATCATCACCACGCCGCCTACCAAGAGGGCAACGATAGCGACTACTGTCAAGTAGAGGGACAAAGTTCGTGAAGTCTCCTGCCGTGTCCCCACCGTAGTCATTGGTACGCGGACATAAATTTCCTGACCGGGATGGAGTGCCTCCAGAAAAGCTTTAGTCTCGTCAGCTAATCTTTCTACGTCAGCGATATTGTCAACCTTGACGGTAACAGTGCTTAAACCCGCCGGCTGGAACATCTTCGTGAAAAGAGTATGCGGGACCAGAATAATCTCATCGGCGTTACTGCCTTTGCCGGTGGCGCCGCGGGAGGTAAGAACTCCAATCACTTCCAACTGCATGCCTTCAACCTGAATCATCTCACCTACAGGGTTTTCCCCCGGGAAAAAATGGTTCGCCACTGCCGGTCCTACAATCGCCGTCCGGGAGCCCTCTTTAATATCAAAGTCGCTGAAAAAGCTGCCTGACTGGACGGTCGAGTTGCGAACTTGTTGAAATTCCTGCACCACTCCCTGGACAGAGACGCTGTCCATAACCGATTTTCCTGACGTAACCGTCCCCCTGGCGTTTAAAGCCGGCAGTGCCGCGGTGACACCCGGTATTTGTTCCTGCAGAGAGAGAATATCCTCAAAACTCAATAAAAAAGCGCCGGAGTTACTTCCCATCCCGCCTCCCCCCTGGCCCCACGGAGATGTCCGGACAGTAAAAGTATCTGAAGCTGCCATACGGTCGATCCGCTCCAAAATACGGGCTTTGGTGCCCTGCGAAAGAGCAATGACAATCGTTAAAACGGCAATACCAACCATGATGCCGGCACACATAAACAACGTTGCTGCTTTATTGGCCCCCAGTTGGCGGGCGGCAGTTTTAAACAACACCCGTTTCATAACGAAGCCACCACCTTCTGGGATACTTTAGCATTTTTTGGGCTTTTCAGATCGGTAATCCGGCCGTCGGACAGTGTCAATACATATGGGCACTGTGAAGCGATGTCCGCTTCGTGCGTGATGATGATGACTGTCTTTCCTTCGGCGTTTAATTCAGCCAGCAGGTCCACTATCTCCCGGCTCGATTTGCTGTCCAGCGCCCCGGTCGGTTCGTCTGCAAGAATTACGCCAGGCTTATTGACAAGGGCGCGGGCCACGGCAACACGCTGCTGCTGCCCGCCGGAAAGTTCTCCCGGAAGGTGGTGCATGCGGTTGCCAAGGCCAACCTTCTCCAGCATTTGTTGTGCTACAGCCCGGGGATTTTCCGGGGGTGAAGGGCTGTAAAGAAAGGGGAGCATGACATTTTCCAGCGCATTGAAGCGCGGCAGCAGGTTAAAAGACTGAAAAATAAAACCGAATCTCTGATTGCGCAGGGACGCCAGCCCGTCATCGGATAATTTACCGGTATCGGCTCCGTCCACAGTGTAAGTTCCTGATGTCGGCCGATCAAGGCAGCCCAGAATATTTAACAACGTTGACTTACCCGACCCTGACTGTCCTTGAATAGCAAGAAAGATACGCGACGGCACCTGCAGGCTGATCTCCTGCAGAGCGTCAACATTGTTTTCGTTGGCAGTATATACTTTTATCACATTTTCAAGTTTCAGCAACTGATATTCCTCCTCATTTCAGATAGGCTGCCGGCAGGTCGCCGGTTACAACACGTTCACCGGCCTTGAGGCCGCTTGTGATTTCCAAATAACCCCCCGCCCGCCGTCCGACGCTTATCGCAATTTCATATAATTGCCCGTTTTTCTCAACGAAGACGACCTGACCGCTGTCACCCTGGCGGACAGCCTGTACCGGCACACTCAGCACCGCCTGCCGTTCTTCGAGATAAACAGTAATGTCAGCGGACATTTCAGGTAAGAGGAGTGTTTCCGAAGGGCTCTCAAGTGAGATGATCACAGGATAATAGACTATTCCTGATTCTATCTTGGCCAGCGGAGAAATCCCTGTTACCATACCTTCAAGTGTATCCGCTCCCAACCCGTCAATCTTGCAGGTGACTTGCTGTCCCAGTCTGATTTTTCCTATTTCGGATTCATCTATCATTGCCTCAATTACCAGATTGTCATAGTCCAGCAGGGTAACGAGCTTACCGCCATTGGATACGCTCTCGCCACGGTAAGTATGTACCGCGGCAACAATCCCGTTAATGGGCGCCGTAACCCGGACAGCTTCCAGCTGGGCAAGCGCCTCCGCCAAATCATTGGCAGCCTGCTTAACTTTCAGTTGGGCCTGTTCGATATCCCCTGCAGTGTACTTGTTCTCGACCAGTGAAAGCTGCTGCAGTGCCAGCAAGACCTGCGCCTGTGCATTCTCATATTCCTTTTGGGCGGCTTCAAGCTGCTGAGCGTTTCCGTCGGCTTCATTTTCCTCCAGCACCGCTATCCTGTGAGCCGCCTCGTCCAGCTTCTTCTCTGCAATCCCTAAATTAATGCGGGCACGTTCTATCTCTTCCGGGCGTGAGCCGCTCTTTACTTGCTCAAGCTGAAGTTCGGCGGAGCGTAAAGCAAGGCGCGCTTTGTCCACACGGAAAATGAGGCTGTCCGCCTCCAATGTAACAAGCAGATCCCCCGCCGCCACACTGCTGCCCGCTATAACGTGGATCTCGTCTATCCTGCCTGAGGTACGTGCAGTCAATACTGCCAGCGCACCCCTGTCCGGCCTGACGGCTCCGGAGGCGAGGATGCTTGCCCCCATGTCACGGTATTCGACTGTGGCTGTTTTTATCTCTACGGCGAGGGTCGTAGACTTTGATAAGACCCTCCGGCCGAGCGGGTAGGCTGCCACTGCCAGCACACATAGTAGACAAACAATAATAATTCTTCTTTTTTTCATACCGACACTCCCTCGTTACTTAAATATCAAGTCTTATTATATGCTACCGGTATGAAGTTCTTATGGAGAAAAAAGCTGCAAAGATGGAGATTATATGGAAAATTAAAACCGGCCGGTTTACACCGGCCGGAGAAGAATACAAAAACCATGGGAGAGGATTGGGACACTAGTACAGAAAAACCTGCTAAAAAGCAGGATTTTTCACATAAACTGCCAGCTAAGAAACACTTCCCCTCCCAGATTTCTTAGATTACCTGAATTGGAGATAGAGCTTGAAAAAGTTCAATAGCTCATTTACCGATTAATGGGTTACTGATTGTTCCAAGGTAGCCCGGGCAGCTAGCTGAGTAACAAAGTTAAACGCAGGATTGCAGGGTACACTTACCATAGACAGTCAAATATAATTATAGTTTTAATAAAAAATTGTATCAATATTTGCAAACTCCCAGAGTGAATCAGCATATTCGGTCATTCGGTTTAAAACCAGTTCTTCGATCATCATTTCCTCTACTGTTTCTTTAACCTCTTCAAAAGTCACCTCTTTAGAAGCCAAACGACTTAACACTTCTATAATATGAAAACCATAATTTGTTTCTACAGGCTCACTGCGCTGATTGATAGCCAGGTTAAAAGCAATCTCTTCAAATTCAGACACCATTTCTCCCCTCTGAAACAAACCTAAATTGCCCCCCTGATCAACCGACATATAATCTTTAGAGTATTCCTCTACCACCTCGGAAAAATCTTTGCCGTTATCCAACAGCTGTACTACCTCTTCTGCCTCTTCCCTGGTATAAACTAGTATATGACGCGCCTCAACCTGTTCAGGAATATTGAAATATTCCTGATTTGTTATAAAATATTCTCTTACATCCTCTTCGGTAATAGTAATTTGTTCCCGAACAATTTTGCGAAGGACTATTTCTATTTTTAGATCATCTTTTACAGCTTTTTCCGTTAGTCCATAATATTCTAAGGTTTGATAAAAATAATCTTCCATGCCATAAAAATTATTGTTGATAACATTTTTTATCTCGGCATCAACTTCCTCTTCAGTTACTGTAATTCCCAGCCTTTCACCTTCCTGTAGAACCAGGCGATTAGTTGGGGAAAAAGTCACACTAAAAGTTTCACCTTTTACCTTGGCGATATGGCATAAAGGCACCCAAATCGCTACCCACACCAGAGCCCTGCAAAAAGGGGACCACCAATACATTACTGAACATTACCTGGATTTGCTCAGCCGCAAACCTCGCTCCCTCATGAATGCCGTCCCCTTAAAAAAAGGTGTCATGCCAAAGGAACTCAAAGCTTTTCTCAAAGAGTGCCGGGCTAAGGACAAAGAAGAACAGCTTCTGAAAATTATGCTTTTAGGACGTACTGTCGATCCCGATCAACTCCTGTGGGCTGTAGACAAAGCTAACCTGACCGGTTCCCCCACCTACCAAATAGTTTGCTTTTATCTTAATATTGCCATTGCCGACATTGAGATTAAGCCATGTATTACAGTTGAACATCCCGACTTAGATGAGTATGACGATTTGGTAGGTGATGAAAAAGATTATGACTGAGGATAAATCAGTTAAAATCGAGGCTTTTGCTAAACGTCTCAAACTTCCACTGATAGCTGAATTTCAACAGCATATTGCCAAAGATGATGATTTCGCCGATAATTTGCTAAGGTTACTGGAGATGGAGGTATTAGAAAAGGAACGACGGGGAATACAAAGGCGGACTAAAATCGCGGGCTTCCCGTTTATCCGTGCCTTAGACACTTTCGAGTTTGACAGCCGACGTTTACCAAAAATTAACCGCAATGAGGTCTTTGAGCTGGCAAAATGCCGTTACATCAGCGAAAAAAGAAATCTTATTGCCATAGGGAATAGTGGGACAGGCAAAACCCATCTGATGATCGCCCTGGGTCTGGAAGCTATCCGCCGGGGTTTTACCGTTCGCTTTAAAAGAGCATCTGATTTGGTTAACCAGATGAGTGAAGCTCAAAACGAACAGCAACTCTCCCGCTACATCAAGTCCTTAAACAACTGCCATCTTTTAATTTGTGATGAGCTTGGTTATTTAAATTTTGATCTAAAAGGCGCCAGCCTATTGTTCCAGGTATTTGCCGCCCGGTACGAGATTAGCAGCACGGTGATTACCACAAATCTTGAGTTCTCTAAGTGGCCCGTCTTTCTTGGCAATGATAAGGCTATGTGTACAGCCTTGGTAGACCGCCTTGTTCACCGAGCCGAAATCCTCAACATGAACGGCAAAAGTTACCGCCTAAAAGATGCTAAAGAGGAAATTGCTCTGGCAATTAAAACTTAACTTAATTTAAAGAGAACACCGGTGTGGGGCGAATGTCTCCCGCACCGGTGTCTTCAATTCTGGGGTGTCTTCAATAGTTTCATACAATCCTCGGGCAATTCATCTTTATTTCAGCTGAACAATTCTAAGGAAAAGAGTGTAAAGTTATTATCTTAAATCGCCTTTGTAAAGATACAGATATCTTAAGCACTAAAGCGCGGTTCACTTTTGCAGAGCACAATAGGCTGAAACCATCCCCCTTCATGGCTCCCGAGGGGGTGAGTGTATCGAAATATTAGACAAAGCATGGACGGCAAAGGGCGCTGGATTGACAATGTTGTTATTGAGCGGTGGTTCAGGAGTTTAAAAATTGAGCGAATCTACCCCTATGAATATTTGACACCAAGAGCCTTAAGAGCCGGGATCCGAGAATACGTCGTAGAATACAATACCGAAAGGCCAAATCAAACACACGGTTATCTAACTCCGAGTGAAGTCTATTTGGGCAGAATGGCGGCGTAACCATAACGAGATTCTTGGGGCCCTGCCCCAAACCCCGTCCTCGCCGGAAGGCAGCTGGTCTGTGTATACAGACCAGCATACACCAGGATATTGGGTAGTGAGGGAATCAAGGGTCAAGATGAACTCGCTATACTCGCCCTTGATTCCCGCCACTGTGTGCTTGCAAAACCATATATGGGGATATCTGGTTCACTATAAAATCGCAAATCATTGTCTTGACAAGGAGGACACTATAATATCCCTCCTGCCCCAGGGGCATTTCAAGGATAAAGCTAGGATGTTCGAGAAACACTGACACAAATCAGGCTATTTATATTGATATACGATTTTTTGTAAAGTGTTTTTTAATTCTGCTTCAGTCATATTTCTTATTGGAATATGACCCATTTTAGTTTTATTTGGGTTACTGTCATATTCTCTCAAATGGTCAACATACAAATACCTCCAACACCACCGTTAACCAAAGGTGTAACCCTGGTAGCTACATTCTTCTTATTCACATGAATTGTTCTATCCGCAAATGAGTATTCAGTGCATTGACCATTTTTTATCGTGTGTGGTATTAGCCCGTAGGATTTGAGTATTTCGTCTACTCTTTCAAAAGTTAAATTCACCTATGCCACCCCATATTCCTTTTTTATCCATTATAACATATCACCGAGTATTTTAGCTCTTTGTGTCTCTTTAAGTTGAGTTTTATGTTAAGTGATTCTGTCTGTAAACACTAATGTTATTCTGTATTTGGTCGTCATGAGAATGTGATATAGGTTGTAGTCACTGCCTTTCCTTTGCTTTCCTGCACCTATTTTACATAAAAAAATTCCAGGTTAGTAATCAACCTGGGAATTTTATATCATTTTTATTTCTTTTTACAGTCTTTTGCCTGAGATAGTGCAGAACCAGCCACTGACTTGACAGTCTTGCTAGCAGTCTTACTTTGGAGAACTTTTGACGCTTTACTTGCCACTTTAGGACTCGTCGTGCGTGGAGTACATTTCTTTGCCATTTAGCTCACCCCTTCTATCGAACCTATGTTTGAGAATATTATACCAAACACCTGTTTGCTATGTAAAGGGGTATTTTGGTAGCTATGATAAAATATAGATTTTTAATTATATATTACTCTACTAATTAAACCTGTACATACCACGTACTAATTCTTCCATAGTTTGTTTACCACTCATATAGCTAAGAAGAAATGCTAAGTTAAAATATACCCCAAAGAGAACACAATACAGGTCTGAAGACATTGCTAACATATGAATACTTGGCTGTAGCACATGAGCATCAATTGCACGATAACTTTTGTGCAGCCTGCTTATAACTCGGTGGTTTCCATCGATTACAATATTTTTAGTAGGTGATTGGGGCATTTCCGCTACTATTATAGGATTATTGTTTTTTAAAGCATAGTCTAAATGACTTGAATTAACCTCTGTAACCGTAGACGAAGAGAGAACCTCATTGATACACAATGTTGTCACAGAAATGCTATACTCTTTTATTAGTTCATTAGCAACAGCAATATTCCATTTTAATGTAATAAAATTATCCTTATAGAGAGGAAAATTCGCTGTAAACTCCTGGTCTAAATGTTCAGGATATTTAACTGCACCGGATGCTGACTGCAATGATTCAGAATAGTAATCTAAGACATACTTCAAATTAGATGGTACATGCTTCACCTTTTGACCAAGCGATTTTGCAAAATCGGTTAACCCATCCGTAGTCAAAACACAATCCAATTTATATATCATACAACCACCTCACTACAATTATCTTACTATTTATGTATTTCTGGACGAGCATAAATAGTAGTGAATTGTGATTGTTAATTAAATATGGATTTACACCCAGTCCCTAAACGCTGGCTGTAAAACACAATCAAGCATCAATTCAACGACCCTACGATTATCTTCTCCCTCTAATTCCTTCCAATAAACCTTCAACCTGCCCTGGTGGTTCTCAAAGAACCTGTGCCACTTCTTATTCTTTGTGTCACCAGGCACTTCCTGAAATGACTCTCTGTAATGGCTTACTAGGCGACCACTGATGGGCTTCCCCTTACCTATATATAAGCAGAACTCATTCTCACATTTATAGATATACAACCCATTCTTTCGACCAGTTTGCGACTTAATATATTGCTCAACACCAGCCTTTTCATCTTGGTTAGCTGGAATTTTATGCTCAATCATAAATGTGTCCCAATTGTTATCAATTGGATAGCAGCTTATCCTTTGTAGAAAATCAATGTACAAATTATTCATATATAAACCTCATTTCAAGTACAAGACCACTTCTCCCTTTGCAAAAACAGATAATTTTCTATACCTTTTCAAGAAGACATCATAAGCCTCGGAATTAAAGGCTATTTTATCTTTTGAATTTATTTTTAATCATATAGCATTCAAAATAAAGTGTGAAAAATCATTGATTATAAACTACTTTGTATTTAACTGATTTAAGAGTACCTATATCCAACATTTTTTCCTTATTAAACTTTACGAAAGCATAGTTTTTATATCTATTTCCTAATGAACCTGCATGGACACCCTCATACACAATTCCGTTATATCCAATTTGATAACAACAATCCCGAATATAGTTTGTTAATAAGTATTTCTTTTTTAATATTTTGCTATCTAACGAGTCAGGGTTAATAAATCCTTCAAAACCTTTAAATAAGGCAGATACATCTAGTAATTTCAAATCAGATTTAACAAACATCTCTGCTATAGTAACAACATCATCTGGTGAAGTATGGATTTCATATGGTATTGAACTTTCTGTATCAGAACAATATAAAACAGAAGTACCTACAGAATTGTACCTACCATGCGATGCAATTCCTTCTCCTGGGTTCCATAGGTCTTCCATTGTATGCTCTTTAGCATCTATTTTTCTTTTCCTTCCCCTATACAGGGACGTACCTTTTTTAATCAAAGTAAACTGCTCTTTGTCATAATGCTTTTTCAATATATTAAATATTTTTATACCAGCTTCATGGCGATAAGCCAACAGTGGATTTAAAAAGATATAATCTTTAAAATCATCTAATTCGTGGTTATGAAGTTCGATACCATGCGCTAATTTGGAAAATTCTTTTGCATCTAACCCATAAAAAGAATCAATATCATTTTGAGAGTAAAACCTATCCGTTATTTCAAAATGTCCACCATTTGGATTATGTTTAGGGTGATAAGGCTCTCTCCCATAATTACAGTATTGACATTCCAATTGTTTTAAAACTAACTCTTTAAGACTGTATGAAATATAATGACACCTGAGAAAACCTTCTAGATCTATACCTAAAAAAAATGTTTCAGTTCCATATTCTTCAACTTTAGTAAACCTGTAGGTATAAGATTCAATGTCAATACCTTTACAATGACTACAAAATTCTATTTGTTTAGAAAGAGAGTCAGCTATAGCTAAAACTGCTTTATTTTGGAACTCAACAAAGTTTTTTTCATCTTTAAAATATGACTCACCGATACTAATTTCTTCATTACAGTAAAGACAGAGTTTATTTATTGAGGTTACTAAGGTGAAGCCTTCTGCTACCTCAGCTATACTAATATTAAGATTTTCCAATGACTCAAATATATCGTTACACTTCAAACATATTGCCATTGTTTCACCCCTTAGTAAGATAATATCTTTGCTTAATTCATTGGTAATAGTCCAATCATCAAAATCGGCACAGGTATAGGCAATAATTTAAAATACCTATAAGCCAAATCAAACTCAGCCATATTGCTAACACTCTTTAGGTCGTGTAGGAAAGAACTCTGTAGGCTTTGTCGGCACTATCAGAACTGCTAGAGATAGCAGCCCATGTGTTAAGCCAAAGTGGAACTTATAATAATCCCTGTACAAAGTTGCACTGTTCCCAAACTGAATTTCTACAAATACATCGTTCTTTTGATAATCACCAATCAGCCTGGGGTTATCTATTAACATGGGCTGGCGTGACCAATTATAATTTGAGAACTGTAATTCAAATGCCTTGTTATATGCTGTCTGATGCTCATATGTAGTTCCATTCACATTGATAGTAAAATGTGGCTGCCACTGAACACATTCATATATTTCATTTACTTCATAAACGTTTTTTAGTAACCTAGGACTGCAAAAAAGATATTCGGATTTAAATTTCAGCTTCATTCCTCATAGACAGATAAACTTGTCATTCTCCATAAGTTACCAAATTCCTCTATATTACCATTCGCTTCTCTTGCCTGATTTGAAGATAAAATAGCTGATTACCATGCATAATAAGAGAATTTCAACCCCAATAAATCAGCCAGCATCTTGTACTCCCCGACCACGTTGAGCCTCTCAGGGAGGAAACTGGATGCTCTAAGAGGCATTTAAAAAGGACTGCCGACGCAGTCCCTAGAGAGATGAAGTGTATTACCTTTTGACTCTTTAAATATAATATTTCCTTTCATCATACAATTCTACAATTTTCCCCTTGTGTTGGTGGGTAAATTATAGTATTTTGTTAAACAGTGGTTAAAAAATAGGAATGACAGGAGTTCTAATAAAAGGAGGTCTACATGCCTTTACAAATTGTACTAAAATTCAAGAATATAATAAAAAAGCCCCCCGATACCACAAGCCCCCCGATACCACAAGTATTTAATAACTTAGAGACTGAACGGCAACGCCTATATAAGGAATTGAATTAGTATCAGGATTATCGGGTACATCTCTATTGCTTTATGGAAGAGTTGGTTTTTTTTTAGGTTTTTCCTTTTCCTCGGATATTTCCTTTTCAGGCCCCAAAATTAGTTCGGTCACTTTTGCGCTGAAAGGCGAATTATTAGCCTTAGGGGTTTTCTTTTTTGTTTCAGATTTTGTGTCCTGCTCGCTGTTTACTTCATTTCCCGGTCGACCAATTGATGCTTCTTTTAAAATCGCTGAATATATTTTGTCTCTGGGATAGCTTTCCAGTGTCATTTCAGGAGGCATTTCTGTCAGTTTGCGATTGAGTTGATCCGGAACTTCCTTGCGCAGCTTTAAAATATATTGATAAATGGCATTACGGCTGCCAGTATAGCCCATCTCCTGAATAACCGGATATATCGTTCTGTGATTTCCGCCTGACTTCACCATGGCCATAACCGTTTCCCTATACGGTTCGACGATGGATTCACTTGCTGATCGTACCTTCGGACCTCCCACTGTCTTTGGTGTATGACTACCCAATCTTTCTTCGCGGTTTTCTATGGAATCGTTCTGAGCATCAATATTTTTTTTAATTCTGTCTACAACATAGCGAAG
>JAGXRN010000084.1 GCA_018335875.1 Dethiobacter sp. | reverse complement strand
CATCAAGAAAAAGGACGCCGTTGTGCGACAGACTTACTTCTCCCGGACGCGGAATTTTTCCTCCGCCGCAAAGTGCAGCCAGGGAAATTGTATGATGAGGGCTGCGAAACGGCCTGCGGGTGATAAGAGACGCTGTATCCTTAAGGTAGCCGGCAGCGCTGTAAATTTTGGTTGTATCCAGGCTTTCCTCCTCGCTCAGGTCGGGAAGGATGGATGGTACGCAGCCTGCCAGCATAGTTTTGCCGGCGCCGGGCGGGCCTGTCATCACAAGATTGTGGCCGCCGGCTGCGGCCACCTCAAGAGCACGCTTGGCGCCCTCCTGCCCTTTAACGCGGGAAAAATCAGCATTTACTGGAATGCAAGTATTGCTCTTTTTAGGCGGCGGTAAAGCTTTTTTTTTGCCCCTGACCACATCCAATGCCTCCGCCAGGGAACTGGCGCCCATTATTTCCAGGCCGCCAACCAGAGAGGCCTCGCAAGCATTATCCAAAGGAAGCAGGACTTTGGACAGCCCCGCATCGCGGGCCGCAATTACCATGGGAAGAACACCGCGTACCGGGCGCAGCGTCCCGTCAAGCGCCAACTCACCCAATACAGCCATTCCAGGGTCAGGAGCCGCCAGTTGCCCTCCGGCGGCAAGAACACCAAAGGCAAGGGAGAGATCCAGCTGCGGGCCTTCTTTTTTCAGGTCGGCCGGCGCCAGGTTAGCAACTATGCGCTGCTGTGGGAACCAGAGCATGCTGTTTTTAATGGCTGCCCTTACCCTGTCCCTGGCCTCCCGTACTGCTGCGTCAGGCAGCCCGACTATATCAAATCCCGGTAGCTGCGCAGAAAGAAACACCTCAACAGTTACCACCCTGCCTTCAATACCCACTACTGTACAACCGGTAACGCGGGCAAGCATGATTACTCTCTCCTTTTTTACCATTTATATCCATTATAAATCAAACGTGTGTTCGTGTCAAGCACTGCAGGAACTTGCTTTTGCATGTTGAAATTAGTAAATAGTATTTGTCTTATAACCTTGCACGGGAGGGGCTTGCTTGAAAAAATTTTCCATAGCCATATTATTTATCGCAGTGCTTCTTGTATTTTCTTTCAACCTATTAGGTCAGTACAGCGCTGAAGCAGTCAAAACGGCAGAAAAATTCTTTGACCTTGCAACTGCAGGAAAAACAGCGGCGGCGGAGGATTTGCTATTACTTGAAGCCGCAGAGGCACAGACACTGCTTGGAGTGTTGTCTGCGCGCAAACTTTTCCGCTTGACTTCAGTTTCTGCGCCTCGAATCAGTTCACTGTCACAGGCTGCAATTAACCTGAGCCTTGAAGTTAATGGAGTGCCATATACCACAGAGGTTGAACTTGTAAGAGTAGAGGGAAAATGGAAAATAGCCTCTTTTCCCCGGCTTGACCTTTCAGAGGCTTCCTATGTTCTCAGCGTCTCTGCCGGCAGCGTCACGCTGCTTGACGGGACGGGCAGCTTATTAAACCTTGCTTTGTCAGAGCAAACACCAAGTACGGGGGAGGTTGGCCTTGCCGTCGGTATCAACGGGATACTCCACTATTTCTCCCCCTTTGAAAAAGTAATTTTGAACAGACTCTTAACAGTTGGCAATAATGCGCTGGAAGGTGAGGAACTGGGCTTTTTTAAATTAAGCCCCAATACTGCCTTTTACCGCCCTGACAATGGTGCCATCAGGGTAGCGGAGACGAGTGAATTTATTGTCGGTATGACTGATGTCGCACTTTTTATTGATGAGGGGCTCGTTAGCGCTGTTCTTATCCCCGAAAACTATGTGCCCCACAACATCCGTGTGGTACTGAACACCAGCGGTTTTGCCGGTACATCCCACAGCTCAGTTACCGTCTCCTCAGCCGCCTCTTACACCCTGGAGGACAAAGTTTCAGGGAAATCTTTCGTCATTTCCGCCGGAGGGGCCCTGAGATTCAATCCGCAGGGAGAATCAGTTGCTGTCACTTTTCCTGCCGGTGATACCCTGATTTTTGACAACCGCCTTTTTATCCTGCCCACCGGTGGGAGTAAAATCAGGGTGGACACAATCCGGCGCGGCAGCCCCCAATTTACTCCTTCGTACTACGGCCGGCTTGAAATTATTTCAAACGGAGCCGCACTTTTGCTGGTCAACGAAGTATCAATTGAAGAATATCTGTATTCGGTTGTGCCAAGCGAAATGCCCGTTTCTTTCGGACTGGAAGCGCTCAAAGTACAGGCTGTAGCTGCTCGCTCCTATGCAGTGTCATCCATTGCCCGCAGCGGTTTTCGCGGACTGTCAGCCCATGTTGATGACAGCACCGCCTCCCAGGTCTACAATAATGTCCCTGAATACGAGGCCAGCAGCAGGGCTGTAAGGGATACTGCAGGTTTGGTTGCTGTTTACGACGGCGCTATTATCGACGCACGCTACTTCTCCACCTCATCAGGAGTCACTGCCAATTTCGAAGAAGTATGGCACGACAGGAAAAGCGGCGCTTTCCCCGCCTTCCCTGTCCCCTATCTGATTTCGCAGCCGCAACTGAGAAGCGGTTCCCTTCCCGACATATCCTCTGAGGAGGGGGCACGCTCCTTTTTCACCTCCCGCAACCACAACACTTTTGATTCAGCCTCCCCCTGGTTCCGCTGGCAGGTAACAATGTCGCGCCGGGAACTGGAAGCCAGCATCAGCCAGAATTTAGCGCGGCAGCAAATGCTGCAGCCATCCTTCATTCTGACCCTTGATAAGGGGGCATTCGTCTCCCAGGCAATCGGACCTGACCCTATTGGTATTCTGCTTGATCTGCGTGTCATCAGGCGCGGTGCGGGCGGCAACATCATGGAACTGGAAATTGTGGGTCAAAACGGCACATACAGGGTGCTTAAGGAACTCAATATCCGTTATATCATCCGCCCGGTTAATTACCTCGCCGGTGGAAGCAATGTGGTACTGGCAAGGCACGACGGCAGTAAACTTAATAATTATACTATTTTACCCAGCACCTATCTGGTGTTTGATATTATCCGTGAGCAGGGCCATGTCAGAAATGTGACCTTTTTCGGCGGGGGCAACGGGCACGGTGTGGGAATGAGCCAGTGGGGAGTCCGCGGACTGGCCACTGACGGCCGGGATTTCAGGGGAATCCTCTTTCACTTTTACCCGGGAAGTGAGCTTGCGAGCGTTGAAGATCTGACGCTATAAACGCTGAAGCCGCCGGTTACCGGCGGCCTCAGGCTTAGACTGTCATTTTTTTTTGCCTGCTGATATCAAAGTCAAAGCTGACTTTGTAGTCACGGAGCCAACTGTTTACCTGTGTCAGGAATGCAAGGAGCTGCGGCCCGCCCATTAACTGGCCGAACCAGGGAAATTTAACTGCAGCTTCTTCAGATGCGGCAAAGGCACGTACTGCTTCATAATCTATCAGACGGTTAAGTGGTGCTTCACTGTCTGCCAGTATACTAAGTACCCTCTCCCGTACCGCTGCCAGGTAGGCAGGGTGGTGTGTCTTGGGATACGGGCTTTTTTTGCGGTTCAATACTTCTTCGGGCACAAGCCCGTTTAGGGCCAGGCGCAGGACAGCCTTTTCCCTGCCACCGTAATACTTCATGCTCCAGGGAATATTCCAGACATACTCAACAAGCCGGTGGTCGCAGAAAGGTACCCTGGCCTCAAGGCCCACAGCCATGCTCATTCTGTCTTTCCTGTCAAGCAGAGTGGGCATAAAGCGTGTGATATTTAAATAAAACATTTCTCTCATGCGCGCTTCCAGTGCGTCTTCTCCCATAAGGCGGGGAACTTCCCACAGCGCCTGTTGGTAGCGCTCCCGCAAATATTCATGCGGCCTGAGAACAAATACTGTCTCAGGGCTTAACAGTTTCATTCTCGCATCAATATTGCGTATCCAGGGGAAAGTTTCTGCAGTATACTCTTCGCGGTGTGTAAACCAGGGATAACCGCCAAATACTTCATCGGCGCATTCTCCCGACAGCACCACTGTAACATCTTTCTTAACTTCCCGGCAAAACAACAACAGTGATGAGTCCACGTCAGCCATTCCGGGCAGGTCCCGGGCTTTGACGGCATCACTTAGTGCTGCCGCAAGTTCGGCAGAATCAATTAATATGCCGTGATGAATTGTGCCGATTTTCTCTGATGCAAGTTTTGCCCATGGGGCATCGGCATTGGGTTGAAAAAGTGACTGCTGAAAATAGCGGTCATTCTCTGCGTAGTCGATTGAATATGTATGGAGAGTCCCTCTGCCGTCCAGTGCAAAAGCGCTGGCGGCAATAGCAGTGAGAGCAGTTGAGTCCACTCCTCCGGAAAGAAAGGTGGCTACCGGCACGTCTGCCACCAGCTGCCGTTTAACCGAGTCCTCTACCAGGTGGCGGACTTTTGCTATTGTTGTCTCCAAATCATCTTCGTGTGCCCTGCTCTCCAGTGACCAGTAGCGCTTCTCCTGCACCACGCCTCGTTTGTCCGCGTGTATAAAGCAACCGGGCTTTAACTCCGAAACTCCTTTGAATATACCGTGTCCCGGCGTTCTCGATGGCCCCATCACAAACACTTCTGCCAACCCTTCAGCATCCAACACCGGCTTGACCAGTGGATTGGCCAGCAGTGCCTTTAACTCAGAGGCAAACAGAAAAGAACTGCCCCGTTGTGTATAAAACAGAGGCTTGACCCCAAGCCTGTCTCTGGCCAGAAAAAGGCGTTGCCTCAGGTCATCCCAAACGGCAAAAGCAAAGATTCCGTTTAGCCGCGGCAGGCAATCCTTCCCCCATTCAATATACGAGGCCAGTAAAACTTCAGTATCGGAATGCCCGCTGAAAGTATGGCCTCTTTGCTCCAGTTCTTTCCTTAATTCCGGTGTATTGTACAGCTCACCGTTGTATATAATGATATAGCTGCTTTTACCCACCTTCCTGATCATGGGTTGCGCGCCGCCTGCCGGATCAACCACACTCAGACGGCAGTGCCCAAGTGCTGCGTGCTTTGAAATCCAGTATCCGCTGGCATCGGGGCCGCGCGCTGATAAGGTGCTTGTTGTATTTGCAATTTAGAGTTTACGATTATATAATGGAAAATAAAGCAATCCTGCCGGGAGGATCCATTATGCTTGAAAAAATTCGAGAAGAAATGAAATTGGCGATGAAAGCCGGGGAAAAGCAGCGTTTAAGCACCATCAGGCTGCTGCTGTCGGCCATCAAGAATGAAAGTATTGAGAAACGTCGTGAACTTGAAGAGAGTGAAATTTTAACTGTTGTTCAACGGGAAGTAAAACAGCGGCGCAATGCGGTTGAGGAGTATATTAAGGGAAAGCGTGACGACCTTGTACAGGAAGCAAAAGAAGAGATTGCGATCCTTGAATCTTACCTGCCGCAGCAGATGAGCGAAGAAGAACTCAGTGAGATGGTAAAACATGTGATAGATGAACTTAAAGCCACGCCAAAAGAATTCGGCAAAGTAATGGGAAAACTGATGCCCATGGTAAAGGGTAAAGCAGATGGCGGGCGCGTTCAGGATGCTGTAAAAAAACTTTTGGGTTAACTTTATAAACTGGATTAAAGCTTAAAGTGCTGCTGGACGTAGTATCCTTTTTCCCTTATAATAATGCTATGCAAAGGAGGCAGCACATGCACAGAAAAAACTTGCTTATATTTGCCTTATTAATTGCGGTAGCATCACTCTTCATCTACCCCCGGCTGATAACGTCAAAAGAGACAGTCTCTATTTCTCAGGTTACTGCCGACCCCGGCTCATACCTGGGTAAGCTCACAGTCTCAGGATATGTCGCTTCTGTCTATGCAGACGATGGAGTGTTTTTTCTCAGTGACGAGGCAGGCTGCTGCCAGCTGCCTGTGGTAATTCCTTTTACCAAGGAACAGCAGAGCGGACTGCAAGTTAACACTCTATACAGCGGGGAGCTGCCGACAGTAGGTGAAACCTTGCAAGTCAGCGGTACACTAAAAAAACAGGGCAGCAGTTTCTATTATGAAATCGACAGTGTATCCCGTTCTGGCCGGATAATTATCAAAAAGAATTAACTGTAAGGAAATATGAAAAAATGGCTTTCAGGCATGCAGCCCGAAAGCCATTTTTGTTTGCTTGCAGTTATTTAAAGAAGACATGCCGGCCGATAGTTCTTGTCACAGGCTGTGAACGAACCCATTGGTTGCTTGTTTTGCGGGGATTAAAGAAACCGCTTGCACCGTTTGTCGGATCCCAGCCATTGATGGCATCTTCTACAGCCTTTAGTGCACCGCTGCCGGCAGAACGATTAATCCTGCCATCGAGTACCGGGCTGTACTGATAGCGCCCGCCGCTGATCTGGTAAATCACCCCACGCAGCGTGTTGGGATAGCGGCTGCTGCGCAACCTGTTAAGAACAGACGCGGCAACAGCAACCTTGCCTTCATACGGTTCCCCGGCTGCTTCGGCATGAACGAGCCTCGCAAACAGATCAATTTCTTCAGATGTAAAATTAAATTCATTTTCTATTTTCTCAACATCGTCTTCCTGCTTCTCATCAGCAGCAACAACTGCTGTCTGCTCGTCTGACCCAAGTCCTTCTTCGGCCTGCCCCTCTTCATTCTGTATCAATCTGCCCGTGACCATGGTCTGACTGGCAATGATATCGTCAAGCAACAGATTGTTGGCTAACCTAAAGCCAGCTACCGCGCCGCTCGTTACAGGCATTGCAAGCAGGAGCACCATAAAGACAACTGTAACTTGTGTAAAAAGTTTTTGCTTGCGCATATTAAAACCTCCTTTAGCTGCCTGACAATTATAACAGCAAGGCAAGGTTTTCGCAAAGTGCCTCAAACAGGGCATTGATAGCACTACAGTCCCTGTCTGATGCTATTGTGCATCTGGTAACTATACTTTAGTTCTCCTCCTGTTAAGAGCATTATTCTCGGCGATGGCAATATTAAGTTAAAAACGGCCTGTGGCTGTGATTTGCCACTCATCCATAACCTGCAGGAATTCTTCATACGAGGTAATCTTCCTCAGTACCCTGATAAACTCTAGTGCTGAAGTGGTGCGCAAACGAAGCTTGGCAAGCGCAGGACCGATTGGATCAATTGCACCGGGGGAATCCGCATAACTTCCGTAGAAAGCAAAGTAAGCCTGATTTATTTTTCGGATGTTGTAACCGCTGGCGGCAAGAGTCCTGCGCCTTTCATCCATGTAGCTTTCTGCCTCTTCAACTTTCCCCTGGGCAAGCAGGCTCACTGCCTCCAGGTATGTGTCACGCATAAAGCCCTGAAATTCAAAACCTTCCGTTTTCACGACATCGGGTTTAGTATCATTCTGCCGCTGTGCCAGGTTGTTGATGTACGCCCTGAACTCCTCTTCAATCAGGGGCAGGCTGTCGGTAGACGCGTAATAACGCATGTAAACTTTGTCGCCAATCTCGCGGCCAAGCAGGCTTACTGCTGTTTCGTTAATTGTGTGCATCTTGCCGCCCTTGAGGAAAGCACGCCCAAGCGGAGAAGCGACAAACAGGTACTGGTGCAGCCATTCATGAACACTAAGTTCAAGCAGTTCCCGGATACTTCCCTGATGAAAAATATAGGCCGGGTAAAATACAGCCAGTCCGCCCACATCCTGAACGAGGGCAACCATACCGGGATACTTCAGCTCAAACTGTGTTTCTATCTCGTCCATTTGAGAGAGATGAAGTTCCCTGCCAAGGAGCCTTGATTTATCAAAACGTATCTCATGGCGCGGCGAGGCTACCAGAATATAATACGAATCTGCAAAAATAAACATGGGAGGTGGCAGAATACGTCCGAAAATGACCTTAAGCCCTTCATCGCTTACCACTGATGCTACCTGCTGTTCTACTACCGCCTCGGCAAAAGGGCGGATTTTCTCCCGCTCAGCACGCAGCTGTTGCCACTTTTGTTCCTTTTCAGTATCTGTATGGCCTTGTGCAGCGAGCGTTTCAATCGCCCGTCCAAGCTCAAAGACCTGCTGATTTAAAAGATTATACTCCTCAACAAAGTGAATGTCGGTAGCTTTGGGATAATCTTTGCGCAGGAGCCGACCATAATTCCAGCCTGTCTTGCGGGCAATCCGGGGTACGCTTTCCAGTACCACCGGCGCTACCCCGTATCGCAGCGTCTCAAATTTAAAACTCAGATAGAAAACAACAGAAGCAAAAAGAATGATTACAGCCAGTATCACACGGATAAACCGTTTTCGCACCGCTTTCACCTGCCAGTATTATTTATAAAGGAAATAGATATCTGAATAACGAATAATAATACAATACATATAGTAAAAACCAAGGAGGACTGAAAATGGAGTTTTTTCGTATTGCCCGTACACAGCAAACTTTTACATCAAGACAACTGCCTGACGTTGAGGACGCTTGTATTGAAGAGCTGGAGAAATTAAACCTGCGCAGCAAAATCGCAAAAAATGACCGTGTGGCTGTTTCCCTTGGCAGCCGCGGCATAAAAGATATTGAGAAGATTGCCAGGTGTGTGGTGACCTATTTAAAAGACATAGGCGCCAGCCCGTTTATTATCCCGGTAATGGGAAGCCATGGAGGCGGCACAGCCCAAGGGCAGGTTAAAGTGCTCGCAGGATACGGCATAACAGAAGAATTCACCGGGGCACCCATCTTTTCCTCCATGGAGGTAGACAAACTAGGTGAAGTGGATGGAATTCCCATCTATATCGACCAGTATGCCAACAATGCAGACCATATCTTTATCATAAACAGGGTAAAGGCGCACACCCTTTTCCATGGAGATATTGAAAGCGGCCTGCTCAAAATGATTGTAATAGGCCTGGGTAAACACAAAGGCGCGCTGGCAGCCCACAAGCAGATTAACCCTGATATTGCCAGTGAAATAATTAAAAAAATGTCCCGCTTGGTGCTGCAACAAAAAGAAAATGTTTTTGGCGTGGCCCTTGTTGAGGACGGCTACAAGAACCTGGCTTTTATCAAGGCACTTCACGGCGCCGAAATAGAGAAAGAAGAGCCCAAAATATTAAACCTGTCCAAAGAGCTGCTGCCCAAGCTGCCCTTTGACACCCTGGACCTGCTTATCCTTGATGAAATAGGCAAAGAAGTGAGCGGCTCAGGAATGGATCCCAATGTTGTAGGCAGGATGTGGAATGACCCCTTTGGCAAGCCCCATATTGGACGTATCTTTGTGCGTGACCTTTCTGAAAAAACTGACGGCAATGCTACAGGCATCGGCCGTGCTGATTTTACCACAACCCGCCTGGTTGAAAAAATAAACAGGCATTTTACATACGCCAACTGCCTGACTTCGATGAAACCGGAAGGGGCAAAAATCCCTGTTTATTTTGATTCAGACCGGGAAGTGCTGGAAAATGCCATCCCGACAATGTATAGCCGCGACCCGAAATCCATTAAAGCAATCTGGATCAAAAACACTTCCAGCCTATCAGAAATGTTTATCTCGGAAGCACTGGTCCCCCTGGCAAAAGAGAATAAGAACCTGGAAGTTACAGGGGAACTTCTGCCGCTTAAATTTGACGATCACGGCAACCTGCTCAAACCTTAATCATTACCGGCAAAGAAAATTTTAGGATGAAAGGATTGTTTTAAATGGCAAAAATAATGGTCATCACAAGCAGTCCCAACTCTGACGGCCTCACAGCCGCCTGCGGTGAAGAAGCCCGCCAGGGTGCTCAAGACGGCGGAGCCGATACAGTTCACTTTTGTTTAAATGACTTGGAGATTGGGAAATGCAGCGCCTGTGGCAGCGGCTGGGGAACATGCAGGCAGGAACACTACTGTCAGGTAGAAGACGATTTTCAGAAGCTCCATTCCGCCATGGGTGATATGGATGCTTTTATCTTCATCACGCCTGTCTACTGGTGGGATTTGAGTGAATCGGCAAAAGCTTTTTTTGACCGTGTAAGGAGATGTGAGTGCCGTAAAGAAACAGATACTTATATAAAAGGCAAGCCGGTAATTTGCGTGGCGGCTGCGGGCGGCACCGGCAATGGTTTTCTGCTGTGCCTGGCATCCATGGAAAGGTTTGTTGATCATGTAAGGGGCAGTAAATTTGACTTTATCGGCGTTACCAGGAAAAACAGTGACTATAAACTAAAGACAATCAGGGAAGCAGCAAATAAACTGGCGGCTTCTTTATAAAAAGAAAAAAAGTGCTCTCCTGGCCAGCAGGTGCTCAGCTCCAACCAGTTCTGTGGTTTCAGAAAGGATGGAAGTGCCGCCTTCCTGAACAAGCAGATCGCTGGCCACATATTTCGCATCATCAGGAGTTTGGGTAGTATGGCTTACCTTCGTTTATTCCAAGCCGGGTGCCCGCCCCTAAAACGGTACCATATTGTGTAATCGGAAGTAACTTATGGATAGTTATGTGGTTGACCTCCTGACAGAATATTGCTATACTTGCTTCAGGAAAAGCAAATTCCTATCTTTTACTTTTCAACTACATTTTTGTCCGTTTCTTCCTTGTCGGTGGGATGCACCGCTTTTCTAGGACACGAGGATTTGGGATGTTTAATTGTGCTCACATACTTCTTCATTTTTGCCATCGGTTTCCCGTTTTTGTATTCATACCTGACGCTTAACTTTCTTTCAACTCAGCCTGATACCCTGAATCAGCTCAATTTCGGGCTGATAATCGGTGTTTTGCTCTGGATTGCAATCAGAACCGGCGATTCGTCAGGAAGATATTAATCTTTATTGGTGAATGGGTGCTGCGTACGGCATTAAAGTATTCTCATGAAAGTAAAATAACTTTATTATTGTTACCAGAAGAAGGATTAAGCTTATCAGGAACGAATGCTTTGGCAGAGTAATTATCTGAATTTTATAAATACTTATTTCAAGGAGGATTCTTATGAGCAACCGAAATTTGTCGCTTTCGGAACTGGATAGCGCTCATCTCTTGCATCCTATTACCGAATTTCGAACTCACGAGAAAAAGGGGCCACGCATATTCACAGGAGGACAGGGTATCCGCCTGGAAACGTCTGATGGCAAAACTGTGATTGACGGGTTTTCCGGCCTGTTTAACATTAATATTGGTCACGGGCGTACTGAAGTCGCAGATGCTGTAGCCGAACAAATGCGGAAATTGGCATTTTATCCTTCCTTCTATGGGTTCTCTTCTGAACCGGCGATTAAACTGGCAGAGAGGATGGCAAGCCTGGTTCCTGACGGCAGTGATATAAGCCACTTTTTATTTACCACAGGCGGTTCGGATGCCAACGAAACTATTTTCAGGACAGCACGTCTTTATCATGCAGTGCTTGGTGAGCCCCAAAGGATGAAAATCCTTTCGCGGCGCTGGTCTTATCACGGCATTACCCGGGCTGCCGGCAGCGCAACTACTCTTCCGGTGTATCATGTTTTCTCGCCGCCGGACCCGCTGCACATTTATGTAGCGGCACCCTACTGCTTCCGCTGCGAGTTTGACTGTGTTTTGACCGACTGTAATTATAAATGCATTGATGCTGTAGAAGAAGCCATTCATAAAGAAGGGGCAGAAACAATTGCTGCTTTTGTAGCAGAACCGGTAGCCGGAACAGGCGGGATTATACCGCCGCCACCTGAATATTTTTCCCGTTTGGAGAAGCTGTGCAAATCGCATGGCATACTGTTGATTTTAGATGAAGTCATAACCGGTTTCGGGCGTACCGGTAAATGGTTCGGCATGGAGCATTGGAACATTTACCCCGACCTGATGTCTTTTGCCAAGGGAATCACCAGCGGATACCTGCCGCTTGGCGGCATGGGAATAACCCGTCATGTATACGAGACTATTCGTGATAAAAGTCCTGACAAATTCCCCTTCATGGCCGGCTTGACTTACAACAATCACCCGGCTTCGTGTGCTGCCGCACTGGTTAATATTGATATTATTCAAAATGAAGGGCTGGTGGAAAACGCCAGGGAGACAGGGGCATATCTGCTTGAGTGTATGAACCAGGCATTTGGCAGCCATCCCTTTGTGGCCGATATCAGAGGCCTTGGTATGTTGGCCAGCATAGAGTGTGCCCAGCCTGGAACCAAGAAACCGGTAGGTGGGCGGCAGATGTCTTTCACAAACGCTGTATCATCTCTGTGCTGGGAAGAAGGCCTTATTATCCGTTCATTATGGGAGAATATCTCTCTGGCACCGCCCCTTTGTACCACACGCACTGAAATTGATGAGATAGTATGTATATTGCAAAAAGCTGTGGATTCAATCACCAGGAGGTTTGCATAATAAACAGCAAACACAAGCAGAAACTGTGTATGAATCTAAGCCCCAGTAAACGGCAAGAAGTTCGGCAGAGTAGTTTTGCATAACCTCATACCATTTCTTCCCTTCGCCATGCTGAGTGCAAAACTCGCACAAATGAATCACCCCGCTAAATTTAAACATCCTTTGGCCTTAAGGGATTGCCAAAGGATGTTTGCGTTTATTGCTAGTACTTTCTCAACTCTTCCAGAATTTCTTCGGGAGGTTTGTTGGGAATGGATGCAATTACTTTGCCCTGGTACTCGAAAACAACATTATCATCGTTTGTGATTTCACCGATGACGGTTGCCTTTGCGTTTTGAGAACGGATTGCTTCTAAAACCTCATCCACATCCGCCGGATTAACCTGGAACTGCATACGGGCCTGGGTTTCGCAGATTAGAATTTCCTCGGGTGTGATATCTTTATCTCTCACCGGAACATTTGTTAAATCTATTTTTGCTCCAAAGCCGCCATAGCGGGCTGATTCACATACTGCGGCCCCGATACCTGCGGCGCCTAAGTCGGAGCAGGCATTAATTTTACCTGTTTTAAAGGCGGCAATGCTGGCATCCATGGTCGCTCTTTCTTCTGCAAAAAGGGCAACGGCCGGACGCATTTCTGAGACCAGGCCTGCTCTGTAAAGAGTGTCGTTCCCGTCGGTGCCTGTCTCTCCCAGCACAATTATCTTGTCTCCTGCATTTTTGGCAGGTTTGGTGAGGGGCTTGTCCGTTACCAGCTTGCCCACAACAGCAATCACACAGGCCGGGACTATATCGCTAAAGGAAGTGGAAAAGCCGCCTCCCGCAACAAAAACATCCATAACATTACACATGTCCTGAATGCCCTTGAGCATAATATCTAAACGTTCCTGACTGGTCATTGTTTTACAGTTGCCGCAGGTGCATTCACCTTTAAAGCCGCAGGGGCCAACCAATACTTCCTGTTCAAGGGGACGGGTGCCTATAAAATCAAGAATAAATAAAGGCCTGCCTCCCATAGCCACCACGTCCCGCATAGCCCCGCCGGCTCCTGTAGCTGCAGCATCATAGGGCCTTGGAACGCATGGAGAGTTGTGGCTTTCCATTTTTCCCACAACGAAAGTGCCGTCTCCCGGTATTTTAACTACCGCAGCATCATCATTGGCATCGGGGCCGACTAAAAGCGCACCCGGCCAGGTTTTATCAACCTTTTCATTTAGCCTTTTAAACGCACCAAAATCAATAGCTTTATCGATGTTGTGATGCAAATGAACAAAAAGGCCGTGCATTAGTGCTTTTTCAACTTTGTTCATCCTGTTCCTCCTTTGAATTCACTTGTTTTACCAAATGTTTCATATTTGTTATATTATCTTTCGTCAAGAAATGATTTATTCCTTCCAGTTTTAGAATTACAGGGGCGTGGCGGCTTCTTTATAAAAAAAAAGTCTAAAAAAAATCCCCGGAAACTTCATTGTTTTCGGGGATTTTATGCTTTTAGCAATAATCAGCCTCAAAGATCCGTGTAATAGAAAAGTCTCCAAAACCCAGTTGCTCCGCTTTTGTCAGCTTTCCATTGCTCACCTCTATTATTTCACGGAACATATCCCTGCCCACATCCTGCACAGAGCAGATGCCGTCTATAATAACACCCGCGTTTATATCTATGTTATCCTGCATTTTTTCATATGTTGAACTGTTGCCGCAAACTTTTATCACAGGAGCAATGGGGCAGCCCATCGGCGTGCCTCTCCCGGTTGTAAAAACCACCACCTGGGCCCCTCCTGCCACCATACCGGTAATGGATTCAACATCGTAGCCGGGGGTATCCATAATTACCAGTCCTGTACGTGAAGGCCTGAATGCATACTCCACCACTTCCGATACGGGGGATGAACCTGCTTTATAAAAGCAACATCAGAAGTCAGCACCATCTCAGCATGAAATGAATCACCCAAGACATGAACTGTTTGACCCTTTGTCAAATCTTTAATAGCCACCGCCACATTATCAGACGGGTGTATAAGTATGGCATCGTGTTTTTTTACCTGCAAAATAATTCCCTCCTACGTAAGTCACATTCTAGTACAGCGCCCCTCTTGCCGCAACAGGCCAGACTCCTTCAAGCAGGCCCTCACGGCAGACGTGTACCCAATTGTAAAGGTTGAAGGTGGTACAGCCGTGAGATGGAATCAGCTCGACGCGGTCGCCCACTGCCAGGTTTAAAGCGTCTGCAGACAATTCCAGCTTACCGTGTTCTTCAGAGAGCGATACAACCTCGGCTCCCTCAATTCCCTTTACCACAGGCAAGCCGAATTCGGAGGTAACGCCTTTCATGCCCACATCTATTACGGCCGTCTGTCGGTCAGGACGGCTGATTACCGTGGCAAGGACTGAGAGTGCCAGGTCAAAACCCAATCCTGTTTCCCTGTAGCGCCAATCCATGGTGGCATAGCTTCCCACCTGCAGCTCGGTAACAGCTTTGTAGCCACCGGTAATATCATAGGTTCCTGTACCACCGGAACTTACAATTTCCGTGGAGAACCCCGCTTTCTCCATGGCATCCCTGGTTTCTGCCAAAATTTCTATGGCCTGTGAACAATTTTCCAGCCGGGTTTCCCGCGGAGTCAAAAACACAGTATGGCCCTCGTAACCCATAAGGCCTGCCAGCTCCAACCCCGGCAGCCGTGATACGGCGCCTGCCAGGCGCAGTGTTTCATCCAGGGTCCTTGTACCGCACCGTTTCATCCCTATATCCCGCTCAATAATAACTTTTACGACCTGTCCCCTGCGGTGTGCAGCCAGTGATATATCCTCTGCATTTTTTATGCTGTCGACGGCCACTTTGACGTCACAGTAATTCTGCAAAGAGACCAGCCTCTCAATTTTCCCCGGGTCTACCACCTGATTGGCAATCAGAATATCTTTTATTCCTGCATAGCCCATTATTTCAGCTTCGCTGATCTTGGCACACGTTATACCTATCGCCCCGGCTCTCAGCTGAGCATGGGCTATGACGGTGCATTTGTGTGTTTTAGCGTGGGGCCGCAGAAACACGCCCTGTGTCCGTGCATATTCCGCCATCTTATTGATGTTTGACTCAAGGAGTGCCGCATCAAGCAGAAGTACAGGAGTTTCTATTTCGCTCACAGGTGTAGAGGCGTTTACAACAGGCACAATCATTGCCGCCACTCTCCTCTTTGTTATTCCTGGCGGTGCTTAATAATCGCCCCCAGGCTTGCCGACTCAGCCAGCCGGCTGTAGAGGGACAGATAACCGCTCTTAAATTTTGGTTTGGGCCTCTGCCAAAGCGACAGACGCTGTTTTATTTCATCCTCGGAGACATGCAGCCTCAGTTCACGGTTTTGGATGTCAACTGTAATTGTATCACCCTCATTTACAGCAGCAATGGGGCCGCCTTCAGCCGCCTCAGGAGAAATGTGGCCGACAAAACAGCCGTTATTGGTCCCTGAAAAACGGCCGTCTGTAATAAGGGCGGTTTTAAGCGCCAGTCCCATACCGTAAAGAAGCTTGGAAATTGAAGCCATTTCCCGCATGCCAGGGCCCCCTTTGGGCCCTTCATAACGGATTACCACCACATCGCCTTCTTTGATCTCACCACCCATTACTGCTTTTGAAGCCGCCTCCTCGCAGTCAAAAACCCGGGCCTTGCCTGTAAAGAGCCACATTGAAGGATGAATGGCAGCAGGTTTGCTGATTGCTGTATCAGGAGCCAGGTTGCCCCGCAGTACTGCCAGCCCCCCTTCGCTATTTATGGGATTGCTCAATGTTTTAATGATTTCACTGTTGGCTGTTTCTGCTTTTGCGATGTTCTCCCCCATGGTCTTCCCGGTAGCTGTCATTAC
>JAGXRN010000083.1 GCA_018335875.1 Dethiobacter sp. | reverse complement strand
CCCGGATCATTTAAAATGGTTACATACCATTATTTCCAATGCTAAAGCCTACATTGCCGGAACTTACCATGGTCTGGGACCGAGGCATTTACAGTCGTACTTGGATGAATATAGTTTCCGCTTTAATCGCAGAAAGTTCAAAGGCCAGCTGTTTAACAGGTTGCTCAATGCCTGTGTATTAACAGATACTATCACTTACAATGAGCTTGTTGCCGTGTCTCCCTGAGGTAACTTGATACTCAGGTTTAAAAATTGTAGTGGCAAGCCAAACACCCCAGTTCCTCGATAGCCTGGGCGCGCGTTTGCAAAGCACTGGCGGCACCGAACAACAAGCAAGCGACGGCAGCCATGTCGGTTTCCATTTTCCAACTATGATAGCCGCGTCGCCGAGCAATTTCGAAAATTCCCAGATACCGTGTTTGGTTTAACGGAGTTCCATCCGGATGTGGTAAGCACAAACTGGGCCTCGCCACGCTTAAGGCAGAACATCGGTATGTGGCCAGCAACATCCACGGTATCCCAGTCCTTTATATCTACATCAAGATCAGGGCTGTGATTGTATGTAAAGGAAGGCTTGACAGATAGCATTGGGAGCTGCATGACTGCCTGTTGGAAGTATACTGGCACGCGAGAATGACACCATTATTAGACCTGCATCAATTTCTTCCTGAATGTCCCAAGGGTTAGTCCAGTTATTAACTCTAATTTCGTGCGTATCCTCCCAGGCAGAGCGCTTTACCATTTCGGGTGGGTTTAAGTTTGAAATAAATAGTAATTATCATCCTCCTCATTTTCTTTATTTGAGTTATAGACGGTATCTATAACTCCGCTCTCATCCTATTAATAATCTCAGCAGAAGGAGCAGAAGTAGCTAGACTTACTGCAATCATTGTTACTAATGCAATAACACCACCCGTCACTCCTGCTATAAACAGGTTTACTCCCATTCCATATTGCAGGTAAGCATAGGATAGCGGTCCGAGCACCATTGAAACCAATGCTCCCTGTTTTGTTCCCCTATCCCAATACAAGCCCAGACAAAGTGGACCAAGCATGGCTGCGCCAGCTCCTGAGACTGAGAAGAAAACCATTAAAGAAAGCAGATTTGGCAGCTTTATCAAACCCAAAATGGCGACTAGCACTGCAATAACGACAATACCAACACGTTGGGAAAACAACCGACCTTTATCAGAGAGATCCGGTCTAAAATATGGTACATAAATATCTTCTGTAATCGAAGTGCTAAGTAAAATCAACATAGAGTCCATAGTAGACATGATAGCTGCTATAATCCCTGCAAAAAATAGAGCCCCGAAGAAGGAAGGCATTAGGGTATCAATTAATTGCGGAATAGCATAATCAGGGTTTGACAGTTCAGGCAACAATACTTTTGCACTTAGACCGCCAAGGTATGTAAACAAGATAACTCCTTGTAAAATAAGAAGATAGATAAAATAGCTAACCAGTGTCTTCTTTTTGGTGTCGGGCAAGGCCATATGGCGCATTACCAGGTATGGATTAGCAGCCGTTAGAAATATTAACCAAACCGGCATTAGCAACACTGCCAATGGCGTAACAAAAGTTGATTCTGTCAAAGTTACCAGTGAGGCCCCTTGGGCCGCAAGTCCCGAATTTAGGCCGGAAAAGCCGCCCACAGACCGTATTGCTACAAAACCCACGGCTATAGAAATTAAAACCATGACAGAACCTTGAATTACATCCGTCCATACCACAGCTTTAAAGCCGCCTGCAGTAACATAGATAGTTACCACTAACGTAAATATTATAACCGATAAGGTTGCTGAAAGGTTAAACATAGTCCCAAAGATAACTGTAACTGCTTTAAGCTGAGCAATCATTGCAGCAACATAAAAAATAAACAGAGCAATAGTAGCTAATATACCAACTGATGATGAATCATACCTTTTTCTTAGAAAAGCAGGTATAGTCAAACTCTCCAATGAACCCGTATATGCTCGTAATCGCTTGGTAATTAGTGTAGCGGGGATTATCACGGCAGGCATACAAAATATAGCAAACCAAAACCAAGGCCATCCAAATATATAGGCCAGGCCTGGCTCACCAACAAAGGCACTAGAACTGGTAAATGTCATGATAAAGGAAAATGCCAAAAACAAAGGTGGAATAGATCTGCCGCCAAGGGCAAAGTCATTTTCCGAGCGTGTTGCTCTGGCTGCCAAGTAGCCAACCGTTAGTACTATTACAAAATATAAAAGCATTCCGATCAGGTACCCCTTGTTAATAGTGTCCATATTCAATCCTCCTTAATATATTTTGTTATTATAAAGATATAGCAAAGCATAAGCACAAACATACCCAGATATATCCACATATGAGTTGGTATAAACATCCTTTTCACCTCCTAACAAAATGATATAAAACTTTTTATCAATTCTCACTCCCTTCTTCTGAGAAGCCAAATTCGATTTTTCCAACTTGTTTTGATATATTCATAATCAATAATGTCTGAGTATCTATAATTCCGTCCAGTAAAGTAAGCTTATTGAGAATAAAATCATATAAATTTTCGTTTGACTGGGCGAAAACCTGAATTATTAAGTCAAAAGGTCCGGTAGTTACTGCCACAAATTGAACTTCATGAAAATCGGAGAGTTGCTGCGCAACGCTTTTTATCTTACTCCGCTCTACGTCCAAACCAATAAACGCTGGAGAATTGTAGCTAACAATAAAAGGATTGCATACTGCCGTTATGTTAATAACTTCATCTTTTATTAGACTGTTTACTTTTTTACGTACGGTTCCTTCTGCTACCCCTAATGTTTCTGCTATTTTAATAAAGGTCATTCGCCCATTTTCTTGGAGCAGAGAAATAATTTTTTTATCTAACAAATCAACTTTTCTCATATTATCTCACCTTTTTTCGTTTTACGTAGATATTATTAGATAAATATACTGATAATGTAAATTAATTATCTTAATTATAACTGTATTCGTATTTTTATTAAATTTTACAATTGTTTTTTTAACTTGTCAATGTCAAATTTAGATAAATTTTTTTAGTAACGCTTTAAAGTGTAACATTTTTACCCATTCCACCCATTCCCTTTTATGAGGGCATGGACGAGATTACTATATCTGGCGATGCTAGGAACAGTACAGATACATAAAACCTAATTTCGCAGCTATCCCTTTTCACTTTACCACCTCTTTACGAAGAAGTTCTCACAGGAAATATGTGAGATTATACCCAATTTTATGCTTTGGCGTTTGTTCCTGCTCATCTTCAAAAGCATAAATCACATTTTTCAAAAAATAACCTGTGCTTACTTCTCGGACGTAACCGACAATAAAGCAGACCACCCCTGTAAAACAGAGGCGGCTCACTGTGAAGGAGGCGTCTTTGGCTGTTACCCAATTGCATTATATGCTATGGTAAGAAAAATGGCCCGCTATGCACGGGCATTTTGTTATTTTCAGAGTTTGTGCTACCGATTACTGAACTTCTTCTAACAGGAAATCTCCCTACCCGATTGTTACCACCGGATTACCAGCTTGCATAGTAACTAATTTTCCTTGAGTCGTCCTGAACACTACCGTTTTCGTTACATTGTCCCAAGAGATAATCTGCCCGCCGTTAACTTCAACTATAAAACGAAGCGGGGCAGCGGTTCTGCCGTCAATAATATCCATCGGGCGGTCAAGCGTAACTGTCACATTATCCATGGTTATGAAAAGCCAGATTATAGTTTTGGTGAATGGAATTTAGGCTTTAAAGCAACCTTAGAACTATATAAATAGCACTTAATATTTACGCTTTATAGCTGAACGCACAGCCGTTGAACGACTTCATCTTTGTTTTCATTAACATAACTCACAAAGCTTCTGACATTGGCCCTTATTTCAGCCACTGTTCCATAGAAAACGTTGTATATAACCCTTTCTTTTAACCATTTCCAAAAACCTTCTATCAGATTTAGCTGGGGGCTGTACGGGGGTAGAAAAAACAACTCGAGTCTGTCTTTATTCTCTTCCAGAAATGGTTGAATCAATTTTGCGTGATGTATACGGGAATTATCAAGAATCATAACAATTTTACCTTGTGAATACTTTGCAAGCACACTTTTTAAAAACTCAAGAAACACCTCTGCATCATACGATTCTTCCTCTATGCAAAAAATCTCACCGCTTTCAGGCTCTTACTCATAAGCGTGGGTAATATAGCAATTCCTGTATATTTTAGCCCGGTAAAACCATGTACGCATTGAGCAAGAAAATACCTGCTCTGCCCGAACTCCTTCGGTGGATTGCTTTGATTCTGCTGTTGACTCCTTCTATGGGGCCATTGCTTATCTCGTCATAAACCAAGCTGTTTTTTACAGCTTCATAATCATCGGACAGTCCCTTCACATATTGTGCCAAAGCGTCGACGTCGCTTTCACTGTATGTATGAATCAGCATATCAAGTGCACCGATATCACGAGAGTCGAATACGTTATACACGTCTTTAAGGAATTGAATTAGTATCAGGATTATCGGGTACATCTCTATTGCTTTATGGAAGAGTTGGTTTTTTTTTAGGTTTTTCCTTTTCCTC
>JAGXRN010000082.1 GCA_018335875.1 Dethiobacter sp. | reverse complement strand
ATGAACCGCCTGCTCTACCAGCTGAGCTACGCCGCCATGGAGCTCACGACCGGGATTGAACCGGTGACCTCATCCTTACCAAGGATGTGCTCTACCGACTGAGCTACGTGAGCAAAAATAAATATCTATAAAAAATGGTTGCGGGGGCAGGATTTGAACCTGCGACCTCCGGGTTATGAGCCCGACGAGCTGCCAGCTGCTCCACCCCGCGTCGTTAACTAGCTTGGAGCGGGTGATGGGAATCGAACCCACATAGCCAGCTTGGGAAGCTGGAGCTCTGCCACTGAGCTACACCCGCCTGGCTTACCCTGACTTTTGGCTTCTTGATTATACAACATTCAATACCCTAAGTCAACACGCAGCAGAAGCAGTTAAAAGCAGGAAATTTCAAGCTCTATTTCAGCCAAACCCATAAGAGAAAGTAGGCAATGATAAAAAAAACAAGGCCAATAATTAAGAGCTGGGGCAGCATTATTTTATAGAGGGCAATTATGATGGCGAGAATATCATTTTTTTCAAATTGGTGGTGTTCCTCGTTTTTTTTATCGTCGTCCAAACTTTTTTCAACTCCGCTCGACAAGGTGACAGGCAACAAAATGACCGGTACTGATTTCTCTAAGATCAGGGATTTTCTCTTTGCAAATGTCAATGACATATCCGCAGCGGGTATGGAATCTGCATCCGTCTGGCGGGTTGGACGGGCTTGGCACATCCCCTTTCAGGATAATCCTTTTCTTCCTCACAGTGGGGTCCATGACCGGGACCGCCGAGAGCAGTGCTTTTGTATAGGGGTGGAGAGGGTTGCCATACAGCGCTTTTTTGGGCGCCATCTCAGCAAGGCTGCCCAGATACATAACAGCCACCCGGTCGCAGATATGCTTTACCACACTCAGGTCATGAGAAATAAAAAGGAAGGTCAGCCCAAAATCAGCCTGAAGCTTTTCCAGCAGGTTAATTATCTGCGCCTGGATGGAAACATCCAGGGCAGAGATGGGCTCGTCAGCCACGATAAACTGCGGATTCAACACCAAAGCACGTGCTATACCAACTCTTTGCCTTTGCCCGCCGGAAAATTCATGGGGATAGCGGCGGTAGTGATAAGGCGCCAGGCCGCATATATCAAGGATATATTCTACCCGTTCTCTTTTCTCTTTACCCCTGGCAATACCGTGTTCCTCAAGAGATTCTCCGATGGCTTCGCCCACAGTGATGCGGGGGTTTAAAGAACCATAAGGGTCCTGGAAAATGATCTGCATTTCTTTGCGCAAGTCCCGCAATTGGTGCTTATCAAGCTCAAAAACATTTTTTCCCTTGAAGTGTACCTCGCCCCCTGTGGGGGACAGCAGGTGCAGCAGTGTCCTGCCCGCAGTTGATTTGCCGCATCCCGATTCTCCCACCAGGCCGAAAGTCTCACCCGACGCGATGGAGAAGCTGATATCATCCACTGCTTTAACATAACCCACGACTTTTGAAAAGACGCCGGCATTGACCGGGAAGTATTTTTTCAGGTTTTTTACTGTTAGCATGGGCTGTGCTGTTGTCATTGGCTGTGACCCCCTTCCCTGTGGCCGTTAAAAAGCCAGCACCTGATTTTATGACCGGGGCTTTCTTCCAGCAGCGGAGGCATTTTTACTTTGCACACATCCATAACGTGCCGGCAGCGCGGGTGAAAGTGGCAGCCGTCAGGCATATTGAGCGGATTGGGAACCGCCCCCTGTATGGACTCCAGTTTTTCCCTTTCTTCCTCCAGTTTGGGCTTTGAAGCTAAAAGACCTACAGTATATGGGTGCTGCGGGTTTTTAAAGAGAGTTAGCACATCGGTGTCTTCCACAATTTTCCCTGCATACATAACAACCACATGCTCAGCCATCTCAGCCACAACCCCCAGATCATGAGTGATGAGCATGACAGAAGTATTTATTTTGTCTTTTAATGCTTTCATCAGCTCCAGAATCTGCGCCTGAATGGTAACGTCGAGGGCGGTTGTGGGCTCGTCAGCAATTAAAAGTTTGGGATTGCAGCACAAGGCCATGGCAATCATTGCCCGCTGGCGCATGCCACCGCTTAAGCTGTGCGGATATTCATTTACCACTTTTTCCGGACGGGGAATGCCCACCAGTTTTAACATTTCAATACATTTAGCGTTAACCTCTTTGTCTTTGAGCCCCTGGTGCAGGCTGATGGCCTCTCCGATCTGATTGCCGATGGTGAAGACAGGATTCAGCGATGTCATAGGTTCCTGAAAAATCATGGCAATATCGTTGCCTCTTATTTTTCTCATTTCACTGTCGCTTAAAGCAGTTAATTCCCTGCCGTCAAAGTTCATGGAGCCCTGCAGTATTTTCCCCGGCGGGTATGGTATAAGCTTCAACAGGCTCATGGCGGTAACACTTTTGCCGCAGCCCGATTCACCGACAATGCCGATAACTTCCCCGGGTTTAACTTCAAAGCTCACTCCGTCTACTGCAGGAATCACACCATCTTCAGTGTAGAAGTACACTTTTAAATCCTTTACTTCCAGTAAATTTTTCATTTTCTGCCTCCTATCGCTTCAGGCGGGGGTCCAAGGCGTCGCGCAGGCCGTCCCCCACCAGATTGATAGAAAGAACGGAGAGAAAAATCATTATGCCAGGTGGAAACCACAGCCACCACATGGAACTTACAACCCTCATATTCCTGGCAGCCTCAAGCATATTGCCCCAACTGGGCAGGGGAGGCCGCACGCCAAGGCCGAGGAAGCTCAAACCCGCTTCAATCAGGATGGCATTGGCCATGGTCAGTGTGGCAGAAATAAGAATAGGCGCGAAGGCGTTTGGAAGCATGTGCTTGTAGATAACTTTCAGCTCCCTGATGCCGAGAGCCTTGGTGGCTTCAATATATTCACTTTGCTTGATAAGCAGGAACTGGCCTCTCACCAGGCGGCAGCTGGTAGTCCAGGCCAAAAGCCCATAAGTTAAAGCAGTATTAAGAGGGCTTGGGCCAAGGATGGATGCTACAACCAGTGCCAGGGCGAGAAAGGGGAAAGCAAGCACAATATCTGTCAGGCGCATGATGATTGAATCGGCCAGCTTGCCGTAGTAGCCCGCCACAGAACCTAAGAGGACACCGATTGACATCTGTATCAGTGACGCCATCAGCCCCACTGACAGAGAGACACGGCCTCCGTAGAGGAGGCGGCTGTAAACGTCCCTGCCGATGGCATCAGTCCCCAGCCGGTGCTCGGCAGAAGGCTCCTGTTCTTTATTCATCAGGTTGAAAGCGTCCCTGTCATGGGTTTGCAGTACAGGTGCCAGGACAGACAAAAGGACCAGGATAAAAAGCACCAGCAGGCCCACGATTGCAGTTTTATTTCTGCGAAATCTTTTCCAAACCAGTTTACCCGGTGTGAGGACGTCGTCTTTTCTTGCTCCTCTTAGGCCTGTCAGCGGTCTTTTCACAGTTTCAGGGTTTGCGCTGCTCAATTTATATCCACTCTCCCCCCCTAATCATACCTGATGCGCGGATCAGCCACAGCATAGAGAATATCTGCCGCCAGGTTCCCCACGATAACCAGCAAAGCAAGAAAGAGGTTAATCCCAAGCAGCAGCGGGTAGTCCCTGGCTTCAATGGCGTTGACTTGCAAAAGACCCATACCGGGCCAGACAAATACTGTTTCGGTGAGGATTGCTCCGGAGAAAATGGCGGGCAGAGTCATGCCAAGAATGGTTATAACGGGAATGAGGGCGTTGCGCAGAGCGTGTTTGTAGATAACAACTTTTTCACTCAGGCCTTTTGCCCTTGCTGTCCGCACGTAATCCTGGCGCACCACTTCAAGCATACAGGAGCGGACATATCTTGTATAACCGGCAGTACCCATATAGGAAAGAACCACAAGAGGAAGAATCAGGTGCTTGCCCACATCTTTATAATATGCCCATGAGTTGGCATGCCGCAGGCCCGCTGTCACCATGCCTCCGATGGGGAACCAGCGCAGGTCAAAACTGAATATTTTTATCACCACAATGCCGAAAAAGAAAACCGGGATTGAAATACCCGCCATGGCAAAGATGGTAAAAAAATAATCCGCTTTGGAGTACTGCCGGGTCGCGGAAAAGACACCGATTGGAACTGCAATTAAAAAACTGAGGATGAGAGCTGAAAAGCTCAGCAGAAAAGTGGGCCAGAGCCTGGTGCGGATAAGTTCCGACACTGGCCTCTTGTAACGGATGGAGTAACCCAGATTGCCGCGCACAGTTTCTCTCAGCCAGGTAAAATACTGAACAATTATGGGCTTATTGAGCCCCAACTGCTCCGCACGGGCATCGATGTCGGACTGGGAAACTGTGGGGTCTATGAGTCCGCTTAAAGGAGTGCCGGGGGCCAGGTTGATAATGAGAAATATCAGGAAAGTTATGCCGATTAGGATGGGGACAAGAAGCAGTAAGCGGCGCAGTATATATTGCTTCAATAATGCTGCCTCCTTCCATGGGCTCACAAAAATGAAGACCCAGGATTGTCAAATCTGTAAAGCAGGGATGCGGCCCGGCCGGGGCCGGGCCGCAGATGTATGTCAGACTTACTTATCCCAATGCCACTTTTCTACATCCCACCAGATGCCAAAGGGGTTAGGCTTAAACTCCTTTAGAGCACCGTTGTAGACATATGCTTCATTTGCCGCGTAAAGGAAGACATAGGGGGCTTCATTATAAAGAAGCTGCTGCCACTCGTCGTAGATTTTCTTACGGGCGGCTACGTCCACCACAGCGCGTCCTGCCTTTAAGAGTTCATCGTTTTTCGGATGCAGGAATTTGACAGCGTTCCAGCTTGAATCAGAAGCCCAGATGCTGGTGGCATCCGGGTCGGCGGCAAGGCCCCAG
>JAGXRN010000081.1 GCA_018335875.1 Dethiobacter sp. | reverse complement strand
AGCATCAAACAGCTTGGCACTATCCCGTCGAAATCAAAATACTTTCTTGCTTCCATTTCAACCAGATAGACCGAGTGTGATTCCTCTTTGCTGAAACCGCTCTTTATTAACTGATTTATGAGGACGTCTTTCCAACTCAATTTACCTGACATAATCATCTCTCCCTGCTCGTAAATTTTAATTATATCATAACATAGAGCAGGGTCAATGTCCAGCTATATCCCACACTTATGAGTAAGAGTCGAAAAAGCGGCCAAACCAGGTGTGCTTTGTTCCGACTTATATGCCATCAGTCAAAAAGTTGCGGAAGAAAGCGGGTTTACAGGTCATTTTATGGGATTTGGTCAGCAGAAAACAGGTTTTGTCGCGCACGCATGGTGTGGGACTTTTTGTCTTATTTCGCACACGAACAAGACAAAGAAAAATAAAAGCTGAGAACGGGGGAGGGACTTAGTTAGTTTGTGTATAATCTCCTTGCGGGCTATGTACGTCTGCGGGGAGGTCACTCCTTTAAGGTGAGGCCGGGCTTTCCGCTGAACTAACCCGGTTACCCTTTACCTATCCTGGGCAGTTTTGCCTACTGGCCATTTTCAGGGGAGCTGCCCGGGTTTTTTTCTTGTCTGGAAATCATTACAAGTGACTCTGCCCAAAGAAGTGATGCAAGAATTGAATTTGAAAGTCGGCGATGATTTGAAGGTTAAGTCAAATCCGGTCGTGTAATAATTACTCCGGTTGCTGTGATTCCAAGATGAACTGTGGGTATGGAAGCCAGTTTAACGTGTTATGGTTCACCTCTTGTAGTTGGGCATGAAAAAACCCGCCGAAACAGACGAGTCGTAAAGCTGCATGATGCCGTTTATTGTTCGTTTTCAGGTAAAAGGGCAGAGTCCGAATATGCTTCCGAGGCCAGCAAAGCATCAATGCTCTCTATCAATGTCGGAAAGCTTTTGGTGATGGTTCCCCATAAAACCGCAAGGTCGACATTCTCGTAATCGTGAACAATCCTGTTGCGCATCCCCTTGATGCTGCGCCACGGAATTTGCGGATGGGAGGACTGGGCGCTCTCGCTGACATCTTTGGCAAGCTCACCGATCTGACTGATGCAAAACGCAGATGCGGCGATGGTTTTTCTGTCCCGCATAAAAGCATCAAACGTCATGCCCTGAATATATTCACCGGTTTCTCTGGCATAACCGGCAATTTTTTGCAGGATAATCCTATCCTTGCCGGTCATAGAGCAATACCCCTTCACTTTGGATTTCACTGTAGATGGGGGAGTTTTGTTTGATTTCTGTGATTTCAAAAAGGTCAACCTTTTTTCCCAATGTTTCAGTTATGTCCTCCAATACGCCGTAAAAGTCGATGTTTAGAAGCTCGCCGCGGCTGTCGATGACAATATCGATATCGCTGCTCTCGGTGGCCTTGCCTTTTGCGTAGGAGCCAAACAGCACGGCGCGGTAAACAGGTGCCGCTTCAAAGACCGGTTTCAAACGGCTGCGAATCTCATGGACGGGATAAACAGTACTCATCATCATCACCCTTTCGCTTATCTATATGATAACGAAAATGACAAAGAATTGCAATCATTAACGCCTGTCAAGGGGTTTTGTCAGCCGGAGCCCCGCGGCGGCGGACAAAAAAAGGACTGGCACAGACAGCCAGGACGATTTGCCTGGTGCGCTGTGCAGCACGTTTGAAACCAGCTTTCATTCAGATAGTAGAATAAAAAATCAGAGGTAAAATTGCGGTATAAAGTTACGGATGTCATCATCTTCCTAAATAACCCAAACTCGTTGTCTCTTATAAAAAAACAGTATACAAAAGTGTTTCTTTAGCCGGTCGTACGCTGACAGTGCACAATGTTACCATGACGGTAAAAGAAACAATTGTGCGGTATTCCATTACCAATGCACCTGTCCCGTCAGGTTTTGACATAAGCCTTACAGACAACAATGATCAAATGTTTGCCGGGCTTTCGGAGTCTCAATGGGATGCTTCCGGAGGGCTCAGCGGTGAAGCTGTCTTTGCACCGATACCGCTACAGGCAACAAGCATTAACTTTGAAATCAGAAACCTTCCAGACGTTACTTCTCAGGGCATTGTTCATATAGAGGGACCATGGATAATTGAAGTACTACTTTAAAACTTAATCTATATAAAAATCTTTAACAATAGCTCTTTTAGGGCTATTGTTTTTTTAACTGCACGACTCAGGAATGAATTTTTCTAATATCTTCTTCCTGGGAGATGAAAGGATTATAACACTATAGTCGAGAATATAAGATTTATGTCGAAATAAGAAATCTTATACTTCTGAGCAGTGTGGCTTAAAACGGCATGAAAATTGCAATTATATTTAGGCATTATGTTGCCAGGCTTGAAAACACGCCAATTAACTGAATATTTATACCAACTACCGTTGTCTCTTGTCCAATTATTAAACGCACTGTTTAAAAAAAATATGGTGCGCTTCTCAATTCGGGTGTTATGAAGTTATAATAAGCCACAGAAAGGGAGATTTGCCAATGAATTATGAATGTATAAGGTACGAAAAGGAAGGTTCAATTGCAACTGTGACAATCCACCGGCCGGAGGCGAGGAATGCACTGAACAGCCAGGTTCGTGCGGAATTGTTTGACGCTTTATCCGATGCCGCCAGTGACAGAGACATACGGGGAGTAATTCTGACAGGAGGCCAGGAGGTCTTCTCAGGAGGTGCGGACATAAAAGCAATGGCGGAATCGTCGCCGGTAGACATGCTTTTTCAAAAGGAGACTACACGCCGTGTTGTTAACCTTATCGAAACTATGCCCAAACCGGTTATAGCCTCAATTAGCGGCTTTGCCCTGGGAGGTGGCTGTGAATTGGCATTGGCCTGTGATGTGCGTGTTGCCTCGGAGACTGCCCAGATGGGGCTGCCGGAAATCCGTCTTGGTATTATACCGGGTGGAGGAGGAACGCAGCGGTTGAGCAGGCTGATTGGTATGAGCAGGGCTAAGGATATGATCTTCTCAGGTAAAATTATAAATGCTGAAGAAGCTTACAGGATTGGACTCGTAGATGAAGTTGTTCCTGTAGACCAGCTAGACGGAGCGGCTCAAAAAAAGATGCAGGGTTATCTGCGCCACGGCGCTGTTGCGCTGGCAGCGGCTAAAACCGCTATTACTACAGGGGCAAATGTGGATTTATACTCGGGTGATTCTGTGGAAAAGCTTTGTTTCTCTTTGCTATTTTCAACCGAGGACCAAAAAGAAGGAATGCAGGCTTTTATAGACAAGCGCAAAGCTGAATTTAAGGGTAAATAGAGGAGGCGCAAGGATGAAACACGATGTAGTTATAGTCAGTGCAGCAAGGACAGCAATAGGCCGTTTTGGAGGTTCTCTGAGGTCTGTGAACTCGGGAACCCTGGGAAGTATAGTGATTAGAGAAGTATTGCAAAGAGCAGGTATTTCTCCTGAAGTGGTGGACGAGATTATTCTGGGTGAAGTCAGGCAGTCATCAGAATCGTCTAACGTGGCCAGGGTGGCGGCGCTTAGAGCGGGTATCCCTGAAGGTGTGCCGGCATATACAGTTAACAGGCTATGTGCCTCATCAATGCAGGCCGCAGGTTGCGCTGTGCAGCAGATAGTCTTTAATCATGCTGACGTAGTAATTGCAGGCGGCGTTGAAAACCTGAGCCGGACTCCTATTTACCTGCGCAATGCCAGGTTTGGTGAAGGGAACCCGGAATTGGTAGACTCAAACCTTGAAAACGGGCAGCAGCCCATAGAGATATATGGTAAACACCTGGGAATGGGAATGACTGCTGAGAATGTGGCACAAAGATATAATGTGAGCAGGGAAGACCAGGATGCTTTTGCCCTGGAAAGTCAGCGCAGAGCCGCCAAGGCGATCACTGAAGGAAAATTCAGAGATGAAATTGTTCCGGTTGAAGTAAAAGAAAAGAAAAAGACTGTAGTTTTTGATACAGACGAACATCCGCGCCCGGATACAACAATGGAAATATTGCAAAAGCTTGCCCCTGCTTTCAGGGAAAACGGTTCGGTAACAGCGGGAAACGCCTGCGGCAGAAACGACGGCGCAGCTGCCATGTTGATAATGTCTGCAGAAAAAGCCAAATCTCTTGGGCTTAAGCCATTGGCACGCATTGTTAACTGGTCGGCAGCCGGTGTTTCTCCTGAAGTAATGGGAGTGGGCCCTGTTCCTGCCATAAAACTTCTGTTGGACAGAACCGGTATGTCCCTTTCAGACATAGGCCTGATAGAACTAAACGAAGCTTTTGCTTCTCAGGCACTGGCTGTTATAAGAGAGGCCGGCCTTAATCATGATATTGTCAATGTTAATGGAGGTGCCATTGCCCTGGGCCATCCGCTGGGGGCCACAGGGGTTCGCATAATGACTACGCTGCTTTATGGAATGATGCGCAGAAAAGAACAGTTTGGGATGGCAACACTATGTGTAGGAGGGGGGCAGGGAATGGCGGTAATCCTGGAGCTGATCTAGTGTCTGGGAGGGTTGGACAGTTATAAAAAAAAAGGGAGGTTAATTTAGTGAAAAGTAAAAAGATTGTAATTTTTTTGGTTGTTCTGCTGTCAGTGGTTTTAATAGTAAGCGGCTGCGGCAAGAAGGCGGCGCCGGCGCCCGGTGAACCACAAAAGCCGTCGGTTGTAATGCACTCTACAATTTCAGGGCCGACCGGCTCCGGTTGGTATCCGATTTCTGTGTTGTTTGCAGATATCTGGATGGATGAGCTTCCAGAGATGAATATTACTGTGGTAGAGGGTGGCGCTATCGGCAACATCCGTGAAGTTAACCGCGGTACCGATGCCCAATCCGGCCTGGCTTTTGCCAATCACTTTGCCGATGCCATTGCCGGCAGGGGCGCTTTTGACAAGGATCCTCAAAAGAATGTTATGACTCTCGGCGCCATGTATCCCACATGGTGGGAGTTCGCAGTGCTTGAAAGAAGCAATATCAACAGCCTTGAAGATTTTATTAAAATGGGCGGCTACACCATCCCCGGCAACCCCGGTGACGCCAGTGAACAGATAGCCAGATTAGTGTTCAAGCATATGGGATATGATACGGATGCCCTCGAGAAGGCAGGAGTCAGAATTGCCTACGGCGGGTATACCGACGCCGCCAACCAGATGAGAGACGGCATTATTGACCTGGTTGTGCAGGGCGGCTCCCCGGCAGTGCCTATTCTGGTAGAAGTTGATACCACTAACCCCCTCAGGATCCTCCCTGTTCCCGCTGATGTGCTAAAAAGCATTGATGCAGCCGGTTTAGGGTACTCCACAGGAGTACCGCTTCCCGCCAATGTTTACAAGAACCAGACACAACCTGTGCCGACAGTGACGACCATGGGCATCTTTTTAGTCAGCAGGGATTTGGACGAGGATCTTGTCTACAGGATGACAAAAGCTTTATGGGAAAGTATAGACAGAATCAGGAGAGAACAGCCCACCCGTGGCAATTTCATGAACCCCGCACAAGGCTATTCTGGTATTCCTGACCCCAACAATAACATACACCCAGGCGCATTACGCTATTACAAAGAAATCGGAGTTGCAAAGTAAGTTTTTACAATCTGGCTGGCAATCTTGAAACAGATTGCCGGCCAGATATTAAATTCTGCAGAAAAAATAAGACATCTAAAGACTGATTGTTTGGTAAAAAGTTCAACACACGAGCGCTAAAAGTGACAATTACAGTACGGTTATGAGTTAACCAGCAAGTCAAATGTACTATATCTATAATAAAGGAGGTGCCTGTTTCAGCGGGCCGAAAGATTGAATTAGAACCGGTAATATCTTCAGCCAGCTCTAACCGTCTGATACTTTAAATATCTGCTATCTTAGAATAATCAACAGGCATGACTTCAGAGTAAATGTCTTACCGGAAATTCATATAAATTCAGGAGGTGACTTCTTTTAAATGGAGACAGAAAAATTACAAAAGATCGATCTTACAGTAGAGCAGGAAAGCATGAACACAATGTTTGAAAAAGCCTTGTTTAACCCTGACAATGTATCCCTTTTCTTAAGAATCTGCCGTCTCTTGCTTTCACTATTAGCCATTGGCTTAGCTGTCTATATGTTTAAATACGCCGCCCGTGGAGGGCTGCCTTCCTGGCAGCACAGGGCAGTGTTTACTTCAGTCATGCTGATACTTTGTTTTGCCTATATCCCCTTCAGATTTCGCGGCAAAAAAATGCACTGGTTGTTTAATGTTGTCCCGCTGGCCTTGTCCATATGGGTACTTGTCTATGTGTTCATTGCTTTCCCCGCCATCTCCTGGCGGCAGGGCAATGCGTCGCAAACTGATATGATTATGGCAACGATCCTGGTTTTCCTTGTGATTGAGGGTGTGCGCAGGACTGTTGGCTCAGCCATGGCCTTTGTAACCCTATTCTTTTGGGTTTATATCTTTATCGGCCCCTGGTTTCCGGGGCTGTTGGCTCACCCGGGCTTTACTTACCGTAAGATGACAGATACCATGTTTATCACAACAAACGGTATCTTTACAACACCTATCTATATCGCCGCAAGCGTATTGATACTCTTTCTGATTTTCTGTTCACTCTTACTGAAGACAGGCGCCGCACAGCTGTTTATTGAACTTGCTTTTGCCGTCACAGGCACCAAGCGTGGAGGCCCGGCCCAGGCGGCTGTGCTTTCAAGCGCTCTCATGGCTACCATCACCGGCAACGGCGCAGCCAATGCCACCATGACGGGATCTTTCACCATTCCCCTTATGAAAAAGGTGGGCTACAAACGCGAGTTTGCCGGAGCGGTGGAGGCTGTAGCCTCCCAGGGCGGGCAAATTATGCCTCCTGTCATGGGCGCCGCGGCTTTTATCATGGCCGAGTATACCGGAATACCATTTATAAAGATAGCAGGCTATGCCTTTGTGCCGGCATGCTTATATTTTGTGGTGGCGGGAGTAGTTATTTACCTGCAGGCCAAAAGACAGGGGTTGGAGGGCCTTGCCAGGGAGCAGTTGCCTGACTTCTGGCAGGTCATGAAAAAAAGAGGATATCTGCTAATTCCCATGTTTATAATTGTTTTTGTTATGGTGAGGGGATACAGCCCCATGATGGCCGGCTTTTGGGCAATCAATTCTGTCCTGTTCTTAAGCCTGCTTAAAAAAGAGACCAGGATGAGTTTTGTGGGGTTCCTGGCGGCGCTTGAGGAGTCGATGCAGGGCGCAATCGGCACTGTGATGGCCTGTGCCGGCGCCGGTATCATTACAGGAGCAGTAATTATGACAGGCCTGGGAATTCGTTTTTCCCGGCTTGCCATCCAGCTTTCAGGCGGTGAACTGCTGCCGATGCTATTAATGATTATGCTTGCCTCTATCATCCTTGGCATGGGGATGCCCACTGTTTCAGCTTATGTTATCCTGGCCACAGTTGCTGTGGGTGCGCTGATAAGGATTGGTGTGCCGGTGCTTGCGGCCCACTTCTTTGTTTTTTATTTCGGAATTTTCTCAGGGATTACCCCGCCTGTGGCCATTACGGCATATATTACGGCGGGCATAGCGGGCGCGAACCCGCTTAAAACGGCGTGGCAGTCCATGCGTATCGGCGCTGCCGCCTTTATCCTACCCTACATGATGGTTTACAATCCGGCGCTGCTGCTGTCCGGTACACTGCTTAGCATTGTCACAGGTATTCTCACTGCCTTTGTAGGCTTAGTCGCTTTTGCCGCTTTTATCCAGGGGTATTTGATAACAGCTGCCTCCTGGTGGCAGAGAATCATGCTTTTAATTTCTGCGTTTTCACTTGTATACCTGGGCGGTTTGACCGATGCTGCAGGGTTTGCAGTGCTTGCCGTTGTGGTAATTATACAATTGAACACACTGAATAAGCAGAAAAAGGCGGAAGTGCCAAAAACGGCAGGAATGGGTAAGTAAAATGGAAGACGTGATACTGTCGCGCATTCCCATGCACCGCCTGGGTACTGACGCTGACCTGGCAGGGCCGCTGCTGCTGCTTGCTTCTAACCATTCCGACTATATGACAGGACAAGTGATTTTCGTGGACGGCGGAGCGACTGCTTAATACTATTCCGGCGGAAACATAAGTAAAATTCTAATTTAGAGCAGAGATGGCATAAATATTGCATCTTTTGTTACTGCGGTGTATATATCTTTAAAGGGATTTATACGGTTACTGGCTGGCCGCGCACAGTTTCTGTACCATATCATCTGTAGACGGTGATGGCAGAGCAAAAAATGTTAAGCAAATGAACGTCACGTTTAAAAACAGAGCAATGATTACTAAAAGGAGGCACCAATATGGACTTTTTAATTACAGACGAACTAAAAGCGATTCAACTTGCTGTCAGGGAATTTATTGAGAAAGAAGTTCATCCCAGGGAAAGTATCATCGAAGAAGAAGACCGCATACCTGAAGAATTGATTGAGGGTGCGCGCAAACTTGGGCTGTTTGGCGTCAGCATTCCTGAGGAGTACGGCGGCCTGGGTCTCAATATGGTTGGCAAGTGTGTTGTTGGTGAAGAGATGGGGCGCGGCATTGCCGGTTTTTCCGGCTATCAGGGTGCGCACACCGGTATCGGGACTTCGGGCATAGTGATGGTCGGCTCAGACTATCTTAAGGAAAAATACCTGCCTGACATGGCTGAAGGCAAAAAGATCGGTGCATTTGCACTTACTGAACCTGATGCAGGTTCAGATGCTTCAAACCTGAAAACAACAGCGGTGAAGAAGGGTGACCGCTGGATTCTTAACGGCACCAAGCATTTTATCACAAATGGCCCGGAGGCACATGTTCTCACAACCATGGCAGTTACCGACCCCTCGCGCGGGGCGCGGGGCATTTCGGCATTTTTGGTAGAAAACACTTTCCCGGGCTTTAGTGTTGGTAAAATTGAAAAGAAAATGGGCCTGCGGGGTAATCATACCTCGGAGATTATTTTTGAGGATTGCGAAGTCCCCGCCGAAAATCTCCTCGGCAAAGAGAATGAGGGCTTTATCACAGCGCTCAGGATTCTTGCCAACGGACGGGCAGGGCTTGCCGCCAGATGTTCGGGAGCATGTCGCCGCCTGATTGAATTGTCGCTTGATTATGCAAGCAAGAGAGTACAGTTCGGAAAACCCATCATTGAGAACCAGGCTATCCAGTGGATGCTGGCCGACATGGAAATGGAGACTCAGGCAGCAAAGGCTTTGACCTACCAGACAGCATGGAAAGTAGACCAGGGGATGAACATTATAAAAGACGCGGCACTGACTAAACTATTCGCGACCGAAGTCTATAACCGTGTGGCTGACAAGGCCGTACAGATTTTCGGCGGGATGGGTTATATGAAGGAAATGCCTATTGAAAGAATCTTCCGGGATGCACGCATTACCCGTCTCTATGAGGGTACCTCTGAAGTCCAGCGTATGGTCATTGCTGCCCAGATGATGAAAAAGAGCTAGTACTTTCTTTATCAATCGGGAGCAAAAAGAAGGAAAGCAGGCTTTTATGGAGAAACATTAATACTGTTTTAAGTTTTGTAACTGAATAAGTCCGATATGCTGTCAACATTGCAAATGCTGCCGCATATCGGACTTACTTAAGAGCAGTTATCTCTGAGGTAGGCTTTGTTATTATGTGGACGCAAGCCCCAGAGCTCGTTTCACATATAGGCATAAATTTTTTTTGCTTATATTTCACATTAAGTATTCTAAATTTTAAAATAAGAGGAGGGATCCCCGGATTTCCGGGTCATTATGAGAAAACCGGTAATAGTTAGTGCAGTGCGTACAATCGGGGGCAGATTCGGAGGAGCTTTGAGCAGCTTAAGTGCTGTTGACCTTGGCGCGGCAGCAGTGGCTGAAGCTGTAAAAAGAGCCGGCATCTCAGGCGAGCAAGTTGATGAGTTGGTATTCGGCAACGGATGGCAGGCAGGCATCGGGCCCAATGTTGCCAGGCTTGTGACAGTAAAAGCCGGCTTGCCGGTAAAGGTGCCCGCATTTACAGTAAATATTCGCTGTGCATCAAGCCTGCAGGCAATTATTGAAGCCTCTAAATCAATCATCTGCGGCGATGCCGACGTGGTTATCGCCGGGGGCGCGGAGTCGGCTTCCAATGTTCCTTATGTGCTGCCTGCAGCACGCTGGGGAGCACGCATGGGAGATATGACTTCATACGATATTCTGCACAAAGACGGCTTTATGTGCCCGCTGGCAGGGATGCTGATGGGTAACACAGCCGAACTTCTGGTGGAGAAATACAGCATCAGCAGAGAAGAGCAGGACCAGTTTGCCATGGAGAGCCATCAAAAAGCGATTAAAGCCATAGCCGAAGGCCGATTTAATGAAGAAACCATTCCTGTGGAAATTATACAGAAAAAGAAAACCACAATCGTTGCTGAAGAAGAGATTCCCCGCGCAGATGCTTCTTTGGAAGGCATGGGCAAACTGCCCCCCGTTTTCAAAAAAGACGGCAGTGTAACTGCGGGCAATGCCTGCTCCCTTTGCGACTCTGCTTCAGCCATGGTGATTATGTCTGAAGAAAAAGCAAAAGAGCTTGGGTTGGCCCCGATGGCGGCAATACGCTCCTACGCTGCAGCGGGTGTGGAGCCGAAGTATATGGGCATCGGGCCGGTTGCGTCTATACCTGTTGCCCTGGAGAGGGCGGGCCTGAAGCTTGGCGATATCGGCCTGATCGAGCTCAACGAGGCCTTTGCCGCACAGTACCTGGCCTGCGAAAGAGAAATGAAATGGGACAGGGATATTGTTAATGTCCACGGCGGCGCCATAGCCCTGGGCCATCCGGTTGGCGCCACGGGTGCAAAAATAACCACAACACTGCTTCATGCCATGAAGGCATATGACAAGAGCCTCGGCCTTGTCAGCGCCTGCGTCGGAGGCGGGCAGGGGCTTGCGATTATTGTTGAAAGATTAAATTAAACAGAGAGGAGATACAAGCGTGGATGTGAAAAAGGGTTTTGTCCTGGGAGCAGGAATTATGGGAGCAGGAATAGCCCAGGTTATGGCGCAAAAAGGCATTGAAGTAATATTGGTTGATGTTGATGATTCAGTCGTTACGCGCAGCATTCAAAATTTAAAAAAAGGACTGGATGCCAGGGTAGAGAAAGGGAAAATGTCAGCAAGTGAGGTCGACGGTATTCTCAGCCGCATTAAAGCCTCAACCGATATAAAAGAAGCTGCAAACGCAGATTTTGTTATAGAAGCAATTGTGGAAAATGTGGGAGTAAAACAAAAAATATTTGCTCAGCTTGATGAGATGACTCCTGCCAATGTGGTTCTGGCTACAAACACAACCGCGTGTTCCATCTCTGAGATAGCTTCCGCGACAAAAAATCCAAGCCGTGTCATTGGGATGCATTTCTTTAACCCTGCAGTGGTAATGAAGCTTGTTGAAGTTATGCCCGGGCTTGCCACTGACCCTCAGATAGTTAGCCGGGTCACTGAGTTTGTTGAATTTCTCGGCAAAGAACCAGTGGTTACTGCCAAAGAAGGTATCGCCGGCATCGCCAGCAGGGTTTTGGCGGCTCTGCTTAATGAAGCTGTATGGGTGCTGGAGGAAGGTATCGGTGGTGTGGCTGATATTGATAAAGCACTAAAAATGGGTGCAAATCAGCCCATGGGCCCGCTTGAACTGATTGACTTAATAGGAATAGACGTGCACCTGGCAAAAACGAGGAATCTTTATGAAAAATTGGGAGATCCTCGCTACCGTCCCTGTTACCTGCTTGAGAAAATGAGTAATGCAGGTTATTTAGGGCGTAAAGTGAAAAAGGGCTTTTATGATTACACGCAGAATCCCCCTGTTCCTATGAAGCTTAATTAACGGAGGTAGAAAATAATGAACTTTGACCTTGATTCAGAGCAGCTGGCGGTAAAAAAATTAGTAAAAGAGTTTGTGGAGAAAGAGATCACTCCCTTCGCAGGTGAGTGGGACAAAGAAGAAAAGTTTCCCTGGCATGTCTGGAAGAAGATGGGTGAGATAGGCATACTCGGCACATCCATCCCGGAGGAGTATGACGGCAGTGGTATGGATTATATCACACACGCCATAGTCGCTGAGGAACTGGGTTATGGCTGCTCCTCAATGCGGGGCACATATTCTGTTCAGATCTCGCTTGTAACCAAAACAATTTTGGCCTGGGGCAACGAAGAACAGAAAAGAAAATATGTGCCGGGCTTGGCCATGGGTGAAATAATAGGCTGCTATGGCCTGACTGAACCCGACTCAGGCAGTGATGCAGGCAGCCTTTCCAGCACCGCAGATAAGGATGGGGACTTCTATATTTTAAACGGTAATAAAATGTGGATTACAAACGCAGGGATAGCAAATGTGTCAATTATCTTCGCCAAAACTGACAGGGCCGCCGGCGCCAAAGGTATCACAGCATTTTTGGTCGACCATGATACTCCGGGCTTTTCCACCCAGGATATCCACGGCAAATTGGGGCTCCGTGCCTCCAATACCGGTGAGATTATTATGAACAACGTGCGGGTTCCTAAAGAGAATGTCCTGGGAGAAGTGGGCAAAGGTTTCCGGGTTGCCCTTGCCGCTCTCGATAACGCCAGGTATACTGTGGCCGCAGGATGTGTGGGCTCAGCGCAGGCTGCGCTGGACTATGCAAAGCAGCATGCCAAGCAAAGGGTGCAGTTTGGCAAGCCTATTGCCGGACATCAATTGGTGCAGCAGCTAATCACAAATATGACATTAGACGTGGAATGCGGCAGGCTGCTTGTCTACAGGACCGGCCATATGAAAAACAAAGGCGTTGTTAATACACGCGAGACCTCAATGGCTAAATATTACTGCAGTGAAATGGTCAACAGGGTTGCTTACAATGCCATACAGGTATTCGGCGGCTACGGATTCTCATCTGAATATCCTGTGGAGAGAATTTACAGGGATGCACGCATCAACACACTTTATGAGGGGACATCACAGATTCAGCAGTTGATTATCGGCAATATCGAGCTTGGTATTCCCGCTTTTGTTTAATAGCCATCCTGTTTTGTTTAGTGCTGAAAACCCATGTTGAGATAGTGAGGTAAAAAGCATGAACTCAGAGATTCAAAGTTTTATCGAGAAACATGACTTGCTGGGATGCATCCAGTGCGGAAGGTGTACCGGTGGTTGCCCGGTAACAGTACGTACCAACCTAAATGTCCGCCGCTTTGTTTACGATTCAATTGACGAAAGTATGCTGGACGAACTGGCAAAACTTCCCGAAATCTGGGATTGCACCACCTGCAACACATGTGCTGTCAGATGCCCGAAAGGCCTTAAGCCTGTGGAGGTGTTGATAGGCCTGCGGGGCATCCTTGTGGAAAGCGGTGTCATTCAACCCACTGTCAGGGATGCGCTGGAGAGTGTTTTCCAGGAGGGCAACCCCTGGGATAAGCCCAAAGCAACGCGCATGGATTGGAAAGACGGCCTTGACGCAAAAATAGCCGAGCCTGGTGAAAGCGTTGAAAATCTCATCTTTGTCTGTTGTACGGTCGCTTATGACCCCAAGCTGCAGGGTATTGCCCGCAACCTGATACAAATCCTGAATAAAGCAGGCATTGATTATGGTTTAATCGGGGAGCAGGAAACCTGCTGTTCAAGTGAAGTGTACAATCTGGGGGAAGCGGGCCTGTTTGAGATGATGGTGGAAGATAACACTGAACTGCTCAACGGTTATGACGCCAAAAGAATTGTCACAGTTTCACCCCATTGCTATTCAACCTTTAAAAACCAGTACCCGCAGCTAAAAGCAGACGTCTTACACTACACAGAGCTTTGTGCCGGGCTTCTGAAAGACGAAAAAATTGTGCTGACAAAAGAACTGCAAAGCAAGATTGTCTTTCATGACCCGTGCTACCTTGGCAAACAGAATAATGTTTTTGATGAACCGCGCTTTATCTTAAGCAAGATCCCCGGTGTCAGTGTCCTTGAGTTTGACCGTAAGAGGGAGCGCAGCCTGTGCTGTGAAGGCGGCGGCGGCAAAATGTGGGTGGAGACAGAATCCCGCAAAGAGCGCCTGGCGGAAACAAGGGTTAAAAATGCCAGAGAACTCGGTGCTGATATACTGGCGGTTGCCTGTCCGTTCTGTGTCCTCACACTTGATGATGCGCTTAAGGCAAAGGGACTGGAAGAGGAAATGAAGGTAGCCGATATATTGGAAATCCTCGGTGAAGTTGCCGGGTAATCCGGCTGGCACAGCAACTGATCAATCTTTAAAACATTAATAACAATAATCCGAAAATAGCGAATCAGGAGGTGGAGTCAGTATGAAAACATTTGTGTGTATCAAAAGAGTCCCCGATACCTCGGAAGCGGAAATAAAAATAGACCCGACCGGAAAGGGCGTTGACAGCAGCAGGTTCTCCTTTGGCATTAATGATGCTGACAACTACGCGGTGGAAGAAGCAGTACTGATTAAAGAGGCCGGTGGAGGAACAGTCAAATTTATCTGCATGGGGCCACAGGATGCTGATGTGATGATACGCATGGCGCTGGCCAAGGGTGGAGATAGCGCCATCCGTGTTGATGACCCGCGTATTAATTATCAGAATCCGCTGCAGGCAGCCAGGGTTCTGGCCGCGGTTATTAAGAGCGATGAATTCGACCTCGTTCTCACAGGGTGCATGTCCAGTGATGACAGCAATATGTCAGTCGGTGTTGCACTGGCAGAGGAACTTGGTGTGCCCCATGCTGCCATGGTCAAAAAAGTTGAAGTTGGCGACGGCATAGTAAAAGTGCAGAGGGAACTGGAAGGCGGCCTCTCCGAAGTGGTGGAAATAGTACTGCCGGCTGTACTTACAATTCAGACAGGTATCAATGTGCCGCGTTATTCTCCGATTCGCGGCTTAAGGGAAGCTCAAAGGAAAGAGCTTAAAGTGCTAAAGCTCGAAGACCTTGGCCTTGATGAAAATTCAGTGAATGCAGCAAATTCCATGGTTGAACTGCAGAAGCTATACATTCCTGAAGTAGTCTCCAACGCGGAAATTATTGAGGGTGAACCGGAGGAGAAGGCAGAGAAAATGGCTGCCAAACTGGTGAAAGGGGGCCTGTTGTAATGGGTGACATTCTTGTCCTGGCAGAACACCGCTGTAATGAATTGCGTGAGGTAAGTTTTGAGATGCTCACTGCGGCGTCTAAAGTGGCGCCACAGCTTGGCGGTGAGATAGTAACTGTCCTGATTGGCAGTGGAGTTGGCTCATTTGCAGAAAAACTGGCAGGTTACAGTGATAAAGTCCTTTTTGTGGACGATCCTCTCTTCGCCAACTATAATTCCGAAGCTTATCAGAAAGTAATGAGTGAATTAATTAAACAGTACAGCCCCGAACTGGTGATGGTGGCGCACACAACCCAGGGTGTCGACATGGCTCCGGCGCTGGCTGTGGAGCTGAATATGCCGTTTGTACCCGATATTGTAGGACTGGGAGCAGCTGACGGCAAGCTTGTCCCGGTAAGGCTTTACTACCAGGGCAAAGTTAATGCTGACTTTATTTTTAAAGGGCAGGCCCCTTACCTGGTTACTGTGAGGGAATCATCATTCCTCGCCGATGAACCATCAAAAAAAGGCGCTGTTGAAAAGATAGAATCTCCCCTCAAGGAAGATATCCAGTACCGCAAGTTTGTTGAATATATAGAGGCCATAGCCGGCGATGTCGATATAACTCAGGCTGATGTGCTGGTGGCAGTTGGGCGTGGTATCAAGGAAGAAAAAAATATGGCGCTGATAAATGAACTGGCCTCCTCAATAAATGCTGTTGTTGCCGGTTCACGTGCTGCCACCGACGCTGGATGGCTGCCCCATGACCGCCAGGTCGGCACCTCAGGCAAAACTGTAAAACCCAAAGTCTATATAGCCATCGGTATTTCAGGCGCATTCCAACACCTGGCGGGGATGAAATCAGCCAAAACTATTATTGCCATTAACAAGGACCCCAACGCGCCGATTTTTTCAGTTGCCGACTATGCGATTGTGGATGACCTCTTTAAGGTTGTCCCCAAATTAACAGAAAAACTGAAAGAGTTAAGGAAATAAATAAGTTGGCACAGCGTAGCTAATTAGGTGGAGGATGAATTTGAGTATGAACAATAAACCGAAAATTGGCGTGTATGTTTGCCACTGTGGAGTCAATATTTCCAAGACCGTTGATGTTAATGAGCTTACTGAGTATGCAAAGCAGCTGCCTTATGTTGAAGTTGCCCGCGACTACTCCTATATGTGCTCTGACCCGGGACAGTTGCTGATCAAAGAAGATATCAAAAAAAACGGGTTAAACAGGGTTGTGGTGGCCGCCTGTTCACCACGGATGCATGAGCTAACTTTTCGCAGGGCCCTGGCAGGGGCGGGACTCAACCCCTACTACCTGGAGATAGCCAATATCAGGGAGCAGTGCTCCTGGGTACACAAGGATAAAAGCGAAGGAACAGCCAAGGCTAAAAAACTGGTTTCTGCGGCTGTTGCCAAGGCGAGGTTGCTTGAGCCTCTGCAGGAAAAGGAAGTCAGCGTTGAGCCTGCCACTTTGATTATCGGCGGCGGCATTGCCGGTATACAGGCAGCCCTTGATATAGCGGGTGCAGGCTTTAAGGTATACCTGGTGGAAAAAACCCCATCCATTGGCGGTAAAATGTCTCAGCTTGACAAGACATTTCCAACCTTAGACTGCTCCGCCTGTATTCTTACACCAAAAATGGTCGACGTGGCGAGCCACCCTAATATTGAACTGATGACTTACTCTCAGGTGGAGAAAATCAGCGGCTATGTGGGTAATTTTAACGTGGAAGTACGTAAAAAAGCCCGCTTTGTGGACTTTGAAAAGTGCACAGGCTGCGGTGTTTGTGCTGAGGAGTGCAGGCTGGCAGGGCGAGTTCCCAGTGAGTTTAATATGGAGCTTGGCAACAGGTCCGCCGTTTACCTGCCTTTCCCGCAGGCTGTCCCCGCCAAGTATACAATTGACCCGCAAAGATGCCTCATGCTGACAAGGGGTAAATGTGGAAAATCACCAAAATGTGCCGATGCCTGTGCCCCGGGCGCCATTGACTTTGAACAAAAGGACGAAATAAAAGAGTTTAAAGTGGGTACTGTGATAGTCGCCACAGGCTTTGATGTGTTTGATGCTGCCAGAAAACCGGAGTACGGCTACAGTGACTATGATAATGTACTCACAGGACTTGAAATGGAACGCTTAATCTCTGCTTCGGGACCCACAGGCGGAAAAATTGTGCTGGGAAAAGGGGAAGGAGAAGTTATCCCCAGGGATATAGCATTTATCAAATGCGTGGGGTCACGGGATAAATCCACGGGGAATGAGTATTGTTCCAGAGTTTGTTGCATGTACACAGCAAAACTGGCTCACCTGGTCAAGGAGAAAATACCTGAGGCCAATGTAAAAGTCTACTACATGGACGTGAGGGCCTTTGGCAAGGGGTTTGAAGAGTTTTATGACAGGGTGCGCCGGGAGGGAGTCCGCTATATACGGGGCAATCCGTCTGAGATATTCAAAAGAAACGGTAAGCTGGTTATAAAGGTGGAAAACACCTTAAACTCTACTCCTCTTGAGGATGAAGTCGATATGGTGGTACTGGCAGTGGGCCTTGAGCCGCGCAAGGACGCCAGAGAAGTAATCGACTTGCTGCGTCTGTCCCAGTCATCTGACCGCTTTTTCCTAGAGGCGCACCCCAAGCTTGCCCCGGTGGATACAGCTACCGAAGGAGTGTTCCTGGCAGGATGTGCCCAGGGGCCAAAAGATATTCCCGATACTGTAGCCCAGGCAAAGGGCGCTGCCTCGTCAGCGCTTGTTCTCATGGCAAGCGGCAAGGTTAAAGTGCATGCCCAGATTTCTTTTGTCAACGAAGCAACCTGCCGAGGCTGCGGCTACTGTGTGGAAATCTGTCCTTACACCGCGGTCGAACTGGTAACTGTTAACAAGATGGGGAACGAGGTCCTGGTGGCCAGGGTTAATGAGGCTCTTTGCAAGGGCTGTGGCGCTTGTGCAGCAGGCTGCCTGTCTGGTTCAATCCAGCAGAAGTCCTTTATGGACAGCCAGATATTGCAGCAAATAGCAGTATTGGGGGGTAAATAATGAGTGAAAATCTTGAACCAAATGTTGTTGCCTTTTTATGCAACTGGTGCTCTTATGCCGGTGCTGACCTTGCCGGTACAAGCAGAATAGAATATCCCCCAAACCTTAATGTAATCAGGGTAATGTGTTCCGGCAGGGTGAATCCTCTGTTTGTTGTCAATGCATTACAGCAGGGTGCTGACGGTGTCTTGATCTCAGGCTGCCATCCCGGCGACTGTCACTATATGGAAGGAAACTTCTATGCCCGCCGCAGATTCTCAGTGATGAAAGAGTTACTGGAATATGTGGGAGTGGATGCCCGCCGTTTCAATATGAGCTGGGTTTCAGCTTCAGAAGGCGCAAAATGGAAAGAAGTTGTTTCTGGGGTTGTGGACAAGGCAAAAGAAGCGGGGCCCTTCACTGAGTTTCGCAGGAACAAGATTGATTGGTAGGAGGAGGATGAGGAGCCTTGATAAACCTTGAAAAAATAAGGGATATAGCCAAAAACACCGTCTCTCGCGATGATATTAAATATCTTATCGGATGGAGACAGGGCACATATGGCTTTCGTGTTTCCCCTCACTTTGTAAGAAAACCAGAGGAAGCAGAGGAGTTAATATTTTCTCCTCTTTGCAGCAACAACCTTGCCACCTATCTTACCCTGGCGGAAAAGCGTCCCGTCCCCCGGGGGCAGCAGCCTGATACCCGTAAAGTTGCTGTCATGGTAAAGGGCTGCGACAGCCGTGCTGTGGTGCAGCAGTTGGTTGAGCAGGGGATAGAGAGAGAGAGCGTATATATCATCGGCTGCCCCTGTGAGGGGGTAGTAGACCAAAGCAAACTGGAAGAAAAATATCCGGGTACCTTTGGGCAGGTGGAGGCGCGGTGGGAGAACGGTAAAATCAGCCTTTGCTTCCCGGAGGGGAAAACAGAAGTTGTGGGAGAGGAACTGCTGACCCAAAAGTGCCTGACCTGCCGCTATCCAAACCCAGTGCTTGCCGATATAAATCTGCGGGAAGAAGTAGCAGCAAGAGGCAATGAAAGCTTTGCCGATGTGGCGGAGTTGGAAAAGAAGAGTACAAAGGATAAATGGTCATTCTGGCAGGATAAGTTCTCCAGCTGTATAAGGTGCTACTCATGCCGCAATGTCTGTCCCATGTGCTACTGCCAGGAGTGCATACTCGACAAGTTAAATCCCACCTGGGTAAACCGCTCGGTTAATATTTCGGAAAATACTGCCTACCATCTGGCAAGAGCTTTTCATCTGGCCGGGCGCTGTATTGAATGCGGAGAATGTGAGAGGGTTTGCCCTGTCAATATACCAATTACCAAGTTAAACAGGAAACTTACTAAAGAAGTAACTGAGAAATTCGGCTTTGAGCCCGGAGTAGACGTGGAAGCTAAACCGCCCCTTGTGGGCTACCGTCCTGATGACAAGGAAAACTTTATACTTTAGGTGGTGATATAAGCTTATGAAAATTAACAAAGACAAGCTTGCTGATTTTATTGCAGCGATTTCTGAGCAGACTGTCTACGCTCCCCAAAAAAGAGGAGAGGCGCTTGTGTTTGCTCCGGTTGCCAAGGGAAGTAATGTCAATTTAGCTGCCGCTAATACCACCATCCCGCCTAAAAGTGTAGTTTTCCCGCAGACAGAAACATTGCTTAGATTTGAACTGGGGAAGACAGACTTGGAAGCTCCTGTGCAGGAAGGTAAGGCGGTAATGCTTGGCGTTCGCCCATGTGATGCCAGGGCGATGGTTATAGTTGACAATGTTTTTTCCTGGGATGTTGATGACCCCTATTATTTGCAGAAGCGGGCGGACTTAACTCTTGTGGGTTTGGCCTGTCTTGAGCCCTGTGTCAACTGCTTTTGCTCGTCTGTGGGAGGCGGCCCCGCCTCCAAAGAGGGCTTGGATGTATTGATGACAGACCTCGGGGACGGTTACCTGCTTGAAGTTCTCACAGAGAAAGGTCAAACACTTTGTCAAAGTGCAGAAGGACTGCTTGAAGAATCTGTAAAAGAAGACAAAGATGCGGCTGAAAAACTCCATGCAGCAGCGGTAAATAAGATTACAAGGCAGGCGCCTGACACAGGCCCCATTCCAGCCGGGCTGCCGCGCCTGTGGGAAGACCCCTTGTGGGCGGAAGTGTCTGAGAGCTGTCTTGGCTGCGGTATCTGCACCTATCTTTGCCCAACCTGCCACTGCTTTGATATTCAGGATGAGTCGGAAGGCTGCGACAGCCGCAGGTGCCGGACATGGGACTCCTGCATGTTTCCGGAGTACACCCTTCATGCTTCCGGCCACAACCCACGACCCACACGCAGGGAGCGTACGCGTAACAGGATAAACCACAAGTACTCCTATTTTGTAGATAAATTTAATGTTATAGCCTGCGTGGGCTGTGGAAGGTGCATTAATCTCTGTCCTGTCAATATCGATATTCTTAACATTTTATCGAAGGTTGGGGAGGCATTATGAATACTAATCCATACAAGCCCTACATTGCAACTGTAGAAGATACCTGGTTTGAAACCCTTGGCGACCGCTGTATCAAGACATTTAAAGTGGTCCTTGATGATGAGGAATTAAGATATAACTGGAGTCACCTGCCCGGACAGTGCGCCATCATCGGAGTGCTCGGTATTGGTGAAAGCATGATTTCCATCTCCTGTTCACCTACAGAGGGTAAGTTCCTCCGTTTTTCTGTAATGCGCACCGGTAAAGTGACAAAAGCGCTGCACGAACTGGAAAAGGGCGATAAAATGACAGTGAGGGGTCCTTACGGCAATAATTTCCCGGTGGATGAGTGGAAAGGAAAAAATATCATAACTATTGGCGGGGGTATAGGCCAGGCGCCACTGCGCCCGATTATTGAATATGTAAAAGCAAACAGGGATGACTATGGCAGCCTGAATATCATCTATGGCGCCAGGACCTCTGCGGACCTTTGCTTTAAGCGTGAATTTGAAGACATGGGCAGCTCTGGCGATGTGAGCTGCAATCTTTCCATTGACATCAAAGAGGAAGAGTGGCCCCATTATGTGGGATTTGTTCCGTCATTGCTGATGGATGTCAATCCCTCGCCTGAAAACGCCATTGCCATAACCTGCGGGCCGCCGGTAATGATCAACTTTGTGCTGCAAAACTTAAAAAAGCTTAATTTTGCCGACAAGCAAATTTACACAACCCTTGAAAACAGGATGAAGTGCGGTTTTGGCAAGTGCGGGCGCTGCAATGCAGGAAACCTGTATGTGTGCAAAGACGGGCCGGTCTTTTGCTATGAAACACTTAAATCAGTCCCGGAAGCCTTTGCCTAAAAAGGGCTTGACAGCTTTGACATTGCATAATTGACACGGGAGGTTTTCAGGTGAATATCGATTCTCATGTCCATCTTGTGGATGAAGGGTGGATTCATGACAGTTTTTTGTTTGGTATAGCCAGAGTTGCCGCCACTGGTGCTGGTAAAGTCAGCGGCGAACCTGCCGATCCCTTAGCATTACTTGCCCCCATGAAAACAAGATTGTTTGATTCCACAGGAAATAAACTGATAGCGACCATGGACGCAGCAGGGGTGGACCGTTCTTGTATCTTTGCTCTTGACTACGGGCTCGCCACCGGAGAGCCCGGGGTGCCTATGGCAGAACAAAATAAGGCAGTAGCCGCCGCGGTTAAACGGTTTCCCGACCGTTTAACCGGGTTTTTTACCATTGACCCCAGGCGGAAGGAAGCAACAGAGCTTTTTGCGCGTGCCGTTGAAGACTGGGGCCTAAAGGGACTTAAGCTTCATCCCGCTGCAGGCTTTTTTCCTTATGACCAGATTGTCTACCCCCTTTATGAGAAGTGTGTTGAGTACAAAGTGCCTGTTCTCATCCACACCGGAGGCCAACCGGGACCGCTGAAGTCAAGATTTGCACGCCCGGTGTATGTGGACGATGTAGCCGGTGACTTCCCCTCGTTGCCTATTATTATGGCGCACTGCGGTCATGATTGGTGGGAAGAGGCCCTGATGGTCTGCAACGTTAAGCCAAATTGTAATGTTGATATATCAGGACTGCAGAGAAAATATTTAAGTGACCCGACTTCATTTTACGGCATGCTGAGAAAAATTGTGGACCATATCGGGCCGTGGCGTGTCTTTTTTGGGACAGACGGGCCATATTTAAACGGGGTATGTCCTGTTGACAAGTGGATTAAAGCACTGAGAGGGCCTGATACCCATGACTTTAGTTTTACACAGGAAGAAGTCGATATTATCATGGGGCGTGCTTTTGCCAGACTGTTAAGTTAAATTAAACTTCTATTTACCGGCCGTTGGGCATTGTCACGACGGGAGGAGAAGGCCTTGATTAATCTGGATGAGTTTCAGACTAATATTGTACAAACTATTCATAATTTTTTTTATTTTGCACAAGGGGGATGAAACAAAAATGAATAATGAATCCGGATTGGCACAGGTGAAGAGTATTTATGAAAACAGGGATGCCCGGGCAAGGGAACTGAGCAAAGAGAAAAAGATAATAGGCTATCTCTGCCATTTTGCGCCGCCTGAAATTATTTCTGCCGCCGGTATGATACCATACCGTATTACGGGACAGCTGGGTGATGACATCGTAGAGGCTAACCGCTATGTTGAGCCATATGGCTGCCCATATGTAAGAAACTGTTTTGAACAGGGATTAAAAGGCAGGCATGATTTTCTGGAGGGCCGCGTGATTCCGCACAGCTGCGATATGGTACAGAGGATATACGGTCTCTGGAAGTACTATAATAATCCCAATTTCAGCTACCTGTTTAATGTCCCCCACCAGGTTGTCCCCTGGTCGCTGGACTTTTTTGAAAGAGAACTCACATTCTTTAAAGAAAGCCTTGAAAAACACAGCGGCCAGAAAATATCAGAAGAGCAGATAATTTCCGCTATACAACTTAGCAACGACAACAGGCGTTTAATCAAAGAGCTCTATGAGCTGAGAAAAACGCAACCACCCAAATTGAGCGGTGTGGAGATGCTCCAGATATTGCTGGCACAATCCTGCACTCCTCCCGAGGAATTCAATGTACTCCTAAAGAAAATAAAAGAAGAAGCAGCCGCCAGGGAAACTGTTAAAAAAGAACTGCCCAGAGTCCTCGTCTGGGGTTGCATTATTGACGATATAAAATTCCTGGAAATTATTGAGCAAACCGGAGCTCATGTGGTCAGCGACGATCTTTGTATAGGAACCAGAACTGCTCTTGCCCAGATTGATACCTCAGAGGGTGTCATGCGCGGCCTGACCAACACTTACTTCAGGGATTTCCGCTGCCCTCGCACTGACCATGGGCCATCCAGAGAGCGCTTCAGCTATGTTTTAGACCTTATCCGTGAATATAACGTCCAAGGCGTGATTGGGTATGCGCTTACTTTTTGTGATCCCCATAAACTAGATTATCCCGACTTGCGTGACTATCTTAATGACCATGGAATTCCCATGCTCCTTATAAACGACGACTATACCCTCGGCAACGTGGAAGCAGTCAAGAACAGGGTGCAGGCATTTCTGGAAATGCTGGAGTAATTGCATTGCATACTCTGTTCAAAATTACAGCAAGGGGAGCTGAGAACTATGGGGTATGTTGCCGGGCTGGACAGTGGTTCTACATCAACTAAACTGGTTGTGATGCAGGATGAAAAAATTGACAGGTATTATGTTGTCCCCACCGGGGGCAACTCGCTGAGATCTGCACAAAAAGTGCTTGAACTGTGGTTTGAGGAAGCGGATAAAACAGAGCATGACCTGCAGTGCCTGGTTGCTACGGGCTATGGGCGCGAAAATATTAAGCTGGCAATAAAAACAGTGTCTGAAATAAGCTGCCACGCCAAAGGCGTGCACTGGCTTTTTCCTGACTGCCGGGTGATTATCGATATAGGCGGGCAGGACTTTAAAGTAATAAAGCTTGACAAAGAGGGCAGAGTTTTAAATTTTGCCATGAATGACAAGTGTGCCGCCGGTACAGGGCGTTATCTGGAATTAATGGCGAATATTTTCCAGATGGACCTTGATGCATTCGGCCTTGCCGCCTTTTCTGCCGGCGGTAGCGTGGAGATAACCAGTGTCTGTACTGTGTTTGCGGAGAGCGAGGTTATAAACCATGTTTCAAGAGGGACAGCAGAAAATGAAATAGTGGCCGGGATTTTTAACGCAGTTGCCAGGCGGGTTTACTCACTTGCCAAGCAGCATATAGCAGATGCAAAAGAAATAGTTTTTACAGGTGGAGTAGCCAAAAATCAGGGCATGATTGAAGCTTTGGCCAGAATCACAGGCTGTGAAGTCAAGGTTGGTTTTAACCCTCAAATCACAGGGGCACTGGGGGCGGCAATCTTTTCCCATCACATTAACGGCGGACAATAAACAATATTATTTAAAACGCGAACGGAGGTATAGTTAATGGCTTATTATTTTGAAGATTTTGAGATTGGCCAGGAGTTCATCAGCCCCGGCAGAACTATAACAGAGAGTGATGTTATGGCATTTGCCGGGCTCTCCGGAGACTATAACCAACTCCACACCAATACTGAGTTTTGCAGCCGGACACTGTTTGGCAAGCCAATAGCCCATGGCCTTTTGGGATTGTCTGTAACCAGCGGCCTTCTTTCCCGGCTGGGTCTTGCCGAAGGTACCACAATTGCCTTTTTGGGCCTGACCTGGGACTTTACCGGCCCTATCTTTTTCGGTGACACAGTCTATGCCAGGGCCACAATCAAGGAAAAGCGCGAAACCTCAAAAAACGACCGCGGCATTGTTATCCGTCAGGTTGAACTGATTAACCAGCACGGCAAAACAGTACAAAAAGGCGACATGAAAGTTATGGTGCGCCGCAAGCCTGAATAGTCTAGTAGCAGAGGAGGTAGTGTGGTGACAAAAGTAGTAGTGCCCCAGATGGCCTGGTACGGTGATACAGAGCTGGAACTGGCTTTTCCTGAACAGTGGGATATTTCCGTACAAAGAATGAGCGGCTGTGCCAGGGAGCCATTGGATAAGGAAAAAATGCGTCAAAGCTTTGACAATCCTCTTGGCACCCGGCGGATAAGGGAATTGGCACAAGACAAAAAAGAAGTGGCCATCGTTTTTGATGATTTGAGCCGTCCGACAAAAGCGCATGAAATAATACCTTTTGTTCTGGAAGAACTTGAAGCAGCGGGAATAAAGGAAAACCAGATCAGGTTTATTGCAGCCCTGGGAGCTCATGGCGCCATGACACGGGAACAACTGGCAAAAAAACTTGGTGAGGATATTGTCAGCAACTACCGCGTCTACAATCACAATCCTTATGAAAACTGTGTAACCCTGGGCTTTACTTCACGGGGAACAAAAGTGGCGATAAACGCGGGTTTAATGGGATGCGACCTGAAAATAGCAATCGGCTCTGTTACCCCACACCCGTTAAACGGCTTTGGTGGCGGCGGCAAAATAATACTGCCGGGAGTTGCTTCCATGGATACCATCGAAGACAATCATAAATTAATTGCAAAACCAGGTATGTCGGGGCTTCATCCCACAGCGGGCCTGGGTAAATATGAAGACAACATTATGCGGCTGGATATAAACGAAGCATGCCGCATGGTGGGTTTGGATATTAAAATTGATGCCCTGGTAAACACGAGACGTGAAACTGTGGCTCTCTTTGTGGGAGACGCAGAAAAGGTGCACGAGGCAGGCATAGAACTGGGCAAGGAGCTGTATAAAACAGTAAGAGAAGAAGACTGTGATATTGCCGTGGTAAATGCCCATGCCAAGGTAAACGAGGCAGCCATCGCGCTTAATCTTGGCATACAGTCCCTGAAAAAAGAGGGGGGTGATGTGGTAATAATCACCCATACGCCTGAAGGACAAATTCCCCATTATCTTATAGGATGTTTCGGCAGCGACCTCGGGGGCCGTATGTACAGCAAGCGGAGACGGCCGGCACATCTTAAAAGAATAATTGTGTACTCTCCCTTTGTCTTCAAGGCTGATGAAGCCTGGTACGGCCCTGAAGAAATAATTGAATGGGCAAGGACATGGGATGAGGTTTTAGAGCTGCTCTCCGGCAAATTTGACGGCGCGCCCAAAGTGGCCGTCTATCCGGATGCTACTATTCAGTATTTTGGCTAACGCTAAAGGAGGAATCTTATATGTTTGAAAAGCTGCAATGGGTAGAGCAGGCTATGGCAAGAAACTGCCGGCCTGCCGGCAAAGTTACAACAATACCGGAGGCTGTCCGTTTACACATCAGGCCTGGGCAGACTATTCAAGTCGGCGATAAACCCTATCCCCTCGGGTATCCTTTTGCCGTTTTATATGAATTAATCCGCCAGTTTTATGGCAAAGATCCCAAGTTTAATTTAATTATGTACGGAGGCTATGCCACCACACTGGCTCCCATGGTATACGGCAACATGGTGGATAAAATAATAACTACATTTTTGGGCGATCCTTATCCTGCCCCTTCACCGAACCGTATTCTCCAGAAAGCTTATGCTGACAAGAAGATAAAGGTTGAAGAATGGACCATGCTGACACTGACACTGAGGCTGATGGCAGGAGCGCTTGGACTTCCTTTTTTTCCCACCAAGTCAATCATGGGGAGTTCCATTGCCGAAAACAATCCCAATTTCCACGAATTCAAAGAGCCGTTTGATAATACCACTGTGGGCCTGGTACGCGCACTTAACCCGGATATCTGCATAGTGCACGGCTGGATGGCGGATGAGCAGGGCAATACAGTAGTAAATATCCCCTTATCAGGCAATGTTTACGGCGCCCTGGCCTCCCGGGAAGGGGTAATTGTCTCAGCTGAAAGAATTGTCAGCACTGAAGAAGTTTTAAAATACAGGGAACACATACGCATACCGGCAGCCATCGTCAAAGCAGTGGTGGAAGCTCCTTATGGCTCCCATCCTTCCGGCCATCCCCACTTCCCGCAGGAAGCCGGGGGCTACGCTGAAGATAAAGAGTTTTTAGTCAATGCCCGCGAGGTTTGCCGTGACGAGTCTAAATTTAAAGAATGGCTGGAGCAGTGGATATTAAGCTGCAGCGGCCATGAGGATTACCTTAAAAAAGTAGGATACGAACGCCTGTCGGCTTTAAAAGGGAAGGTATATTCTTCTGCCTGGCAGACACAGCTGCTGGAAAAGGATTTTCTTAATAAACCGGCCCAGCCCACAGCAGAAGAAAAAATGATTGTTATTGCCGCCAGGCAGATTAAGAAATTAGTTATAGAAAAAAAGTTTGACCATATACTGACAGGCGTTGGCGCTTCACACGTTGCAAGCTGGCTTGCTTATTACATGCTGCATGAAGAAGGGCAAAGTGTCACTCTGATGACCGAGGCCGGCCTCTACGGGTATGTGCCCCTGCCAGGAGACTCTTTCCTGTTTTCCAATCGTAATATCCCCACAGGAGAGTTCTATAGCGATATATTCGGCATATTGGGGATTATGGTACAGGGAAACCCCGGAAAATGCCTGGGTGCCCTTGGTGCGGCACAGATCGATTGTCGCGGCAATATCAACAGTACCAAAATCCCGCAAAAGGATCTCTACCTGACAGGGTCAGGAGGCGGAAACGACGTGGCGTCAGGCGCCGACGAAGTGGTGGTAGTGGCTAAGCAGGTCAAGTCCCGCTTTATGGAAAAAGTAGACTATATCACTTCGCCTGGCGGCAGGATGCAAACGTTGATCTCACAGCTTGGTGTATTCAAGAAAAACGAAGACGATGAATTTGTGCTGGCCGGTTACCTGGAAGATCCCTTACTCAATGAGGAAGAAATTATCCGGCAGATTCGGGAACAGTGCGGCTGGGAGCTAAAAGTTTTACCGCAGCTTGAGGTAATCACTCAGCCTACACCTGAAGAGATTGAGAAACTCCGCTACCTTGACTCGGATCGTTATTTCCTTGGTCAGGAAAAATAAAAAATCCATGATTTAAGGGGGCAGATGAATGCACGGCAAATATGTATTATACGAGGTTCAGGATAACGTGGCGACAATAGCCCTGAACAGACCTGAAGCCATGAACGCGCTCAGCAGTAACCTTTCAGCTGAGTTTATCTCCGCTGTGGAGGCGGCAATGTCTGATGATGAAGTAAGGGTCATAGTTTTAACAGGAAAAGGCAGGGCCTTTTGTGCCGGGGGCGATGTTAAAGCCTTTACCCAACAGATTACCGTGGCCGAGCGCCACGACGGCATGCTAAAGCTCGCCAGGCTCGTCCTGAAGCTCGCTGAGTCTCCCAAACCGGTTATTTCGGCAGTTAACGGGGATGCTATCGGGGCCGGGCTTGGCATCGCACTTGCGGCTGACCTTGTAGTGTCAGCTGAGAGCGCACGTTTCTCTGTGCCTTTTTTAAGGATAGGCCTGGTTGGTGACGCAGGGCTTAATTACCTGTTGCCCCGACAGGTCGGCCTTGCCAGAGCAAAACAGATGATGTTTACAGGGGAGATGCTTTCCGCCGAAGAAGCCTTAAAGATTGGCCTTGTAAGCAAAGTTTTGCCTGACAGTGAACTTGCTGAGTATGTGTATAAAACAGCTGCTGAGTTTGCCGGCAAGCCGCCGCGGGCATATGCGGCCATGAAAAGGCTTCTGAACAACAGCTTAAACATGACACTGCCTGAGGCACTGGACTGCGAAGCTTCTACACAGACTGTTTTGTTTAACACTGAAGACAGAATGGAAGGCGTGGCGGCTTTCCTGGAAAAAAGGCGGCCGCGCTTTACAGGCAAATAAATAGCCGATTGAGGAGGTTTGGAGCAGCATGGATACATACGAAGCTATTATGACACGGCGCAGTGTTCGCAGGTTTAAAAGTGACCCCATCAGTGATGAACAGGTGTGGAAGTGCCTGGAGGCAGCTAACATGGCGCCGACTGCCAGCAACAACCAGCCATGGAGGTTTATAGTAATCAGGCGCGAGCAACTCGATAAGATACAGAGCATACTCGAGGATTCCTTTAATGAAAGAGCTGAAGCTATCGGCTATGCCGAGTACAGCAGGCGCATACAGGAACTGCCGGTACCGGCCATAGACGGTGATAAAATCAAAGGGCTGCGGAATTTTTACAAAAGCCTGGGGAAAGCACCGGTAGCAATTTTAGTCTACGTTGAACAGAATCCCGATCCCTGGAGGTCATTTCTTAACACACAGGATGCCTCTGCTGCCATAGAAAATCTAATCCTGGCCGCGTGGGCGGACGGTGTGGGGTCATGTTGGATGTGCGGCCCGCTTGTCCAGAAGAACCAAATCCTAAGCGATTATTTCGGCATCCCTGACAAAACACTGATAGCCCTGATACCGCTTGGTTACCCCGAAGAAGTTCCTCCCAGCCCGCCCAAGGGCAATGTACGTGACAGGACCACATGGTTTGGTTAAACAGGAAATGGCAGAATCTAAGCTGAGCAGGAACAAGCGCCTGCTCAGCTTTTTTATACCGGAAATTATAACGCTTTGCAGTCAGCAAAGCTGCAGTGGAAACCGGCACTAAAAAGCGCGCGATAAGGGAACCGAATAAGCGCGCCTTTGTTGTAGGACATAAAAAAACTGCCACAAAAGTGACAGTTTTATGATGCAGTAGATGGGTTTATGCGCCGATATAGGCTTTTTTAACCAGCTCGTTGTTTTTAAGGGAGTAGGATGTTCCCTCCATAGAGATTTGGCCGCAGTCCACGATATAGCCGCGCCCACTGACGTTTAGCGCCATGGAGGCATTCTGTTCAACCAGAAGGATGGTGGTGCCCATGGCGTTGATTTCTGAGATGGCCCGGGCTATTCGCTGGATAAGGAGCGGGGCAAGGCCCAGGGAAGGCTCGTCTATAAGGAGAAGAGCCGGCTCCGACATCAGAGCGCGGGCAAGAGCCAATGTCTGCTGCTCGCCGCCGCTCATGGTGCCTGCCAGTTGTTTCCTGCGCTCTTTCAGCACTGGGAAGATCTCAAAGACCAAGTCCATATTTTTACGGACTTTTTTCAGGTCTTTGCGGAGGATAAGGCCACCTAAGTTCAGGTTTTTTTCCACTGTCATCAGTGGAAACAACTGCCGGCCCTCAGGGCAGAGGGAGATGCCGCGTCCTACTACTTTATGTGCCGGCAGGGTTGTGATATCCTGCCCTTCAAATATTATACTTCCCGCCGCCGGCTTGACAAGGCCGCTGATTGTGTTCATCAGTGTGGTCTTACCGGCGCCGTTGGCGCCAAGTATGCAGACAAATTCACCTTTTTCAATCTCCAGGTTTATATCCCGTATGGCTTCAAAAACGCCGTATTTGGTAGTAAGGCCGCTCACTTTAAGCAACGTATTCCCCCCCCAGGTAAGCCCTGATAACTTCCTCGTTATTCCTGATTTCGGCAGGGTCCCCCTCCGCGATCTTCTTGCCGTAGTTGAGGACTGCTATCCTGTCGGCCAAGTCCATTACCACTCTCATTTTGTGTTCGATGAGGCATACTGTAACGCCTTTTTCCTTGATTTTGCGGACGAGTTGTATCAGGTTGTGAATCTCTTCGATATTGACACATCCGGTGGGTTCATCAAGCAGCAGCAATTCGGGTGAGCTCATTAAAGCCGTTCCGATGGAGAGCCTCTTTTGTTCCTCCTGGGTCAGTAAGTTTACAGGCCTGAAGGCTAAGCTTGTCAGATTGATAAAGTCCAGCATTACCATGCATTTTTGCCCTAATAACTGTTCATCGTCGCGTGCCTGGCGCGTGCGCAGGACCACATCAATAATGCCTGTTTTAATGCGCAGGCGGTGCCCTATAATCAGGTTGTCAATTACCCTTAAGTCCTGAAAAAGGGTGGTGAACTGAAAAGTCCGACCGATACCCTTAAATGCTATCTGGTGGGGTTTGGCGCCTGTGATATTGTCATTGTTAAACTTGACACTGCCGGAGGTGGGAGGATAGATTCCGCTGATCAGGTTAAAAAGGGTTGATTTTCCTGAACCGTTTGGGCCGATTACACTGAAGATCTCCCCTTTTTTAATGGTTAAGCTTATATTATCAACAGCGGTCAGGCCTCCGAACCTTTTTGTCAGGTTGCTGATTTCAAGTAGCATAGTTTTACTCCTTCCCCTACCATTTTCTTAAGGCCGGGTAACGTTCCTGCAGCCTGGCCTTGATATAGCCCATAACACCAAGCGGCATATAAACGATGCAGAAAATCATGATCACACCGTAGATTAGCGGCCTGTATTGTTCAAGCGCGTAAAGGAGCTGAGTCAGTGTGTTCAGGCCAAAAGCGCCAACTATAGGCCCCAGTATAGTGCCGGGCCCGCCCACAATCAGATAAATCAGCAGATAAAAACTAATGGTGAAACTGGTGATTGACGGTGTAAGTGAGCCGATGGCAGCCGCGTAGAGCGCGCCTGCCAAAGCGGTAACGGCCACGCTGAGCATAAAGGCCACAATTTTGTTGTACACCAGTTTAATGCCAAGAGAAGAAGCCAGTGTCTCGTTGATTCTGATTGAGGCCCAGCTCAGCCCGATTACAGAATTTCTCAGGCGATAGACAAAAAGTGTTACAAGCACCAGTAAAATCAGGCAGAAGTAATACATGCCGGCTGTGGAAGCAAGTATTGCCGGCCTTGTAATACCAATCAGTCCCCGCGGCCCCTCAGTGATATGTTCCATGTTATTGACGAGGCTGGTTATAATCAGATTCAGGCAGAGTGTGAAAATGGCAAAATAGGTAATCCTGGTCCTGATCGCCGGCAGGCTGATTAACCCTGCCAACAGACTGGTAAAAAGGACGGCGATTACCATAGCCAGCCAGAAGTTGACATTGTGCTTGGCATTGAGGATACCGAAAGTATAGGCGCCGATGCCAAAAAAGGCGCCGTGGGCAATAGAGGCCTGTCCGGCCAGGCCAAGCAGGATGTTGAGTCCCATGGTGGCCATGGACCAGATAAAACCCATGGTTATTACTGTCATTATATACCGGCTGGGAGACATGGCGGGGAAAACTGCCGCCGCAGCTATTACAGAAAGCACAAGGATTGCCTGTGTGTTTGCGGTAAGGGCGGTTTTGGAAAATTTCCTGTTAAGTGCAAGATTTTTCATTTATAATTCCCTCCCAAACAGCCCGGTGGGTTTAAAGGTGAGGATTGCAATGAGCAGGCCGAAAGCGATTAAATCCTGGTAGCCGGCCGGCATAAATAAGACAGACATGGCCTCGGCAAGTCCAAGGATATAACCTCCCACAATGGCCCCGGCCACACTGCCAAGGCCTCCGACGACAAGGATGGCCATGGCCCGCAGGACTACCGGTGTCCCCATCTCGTAATAGACGAGAAAGACTGGAGCTATCAGTGCTGCTGCCAGGCCGGCAAGCGCTGTGGCAATACCAAAAGTGAGCATGGAAGTTGTCCTGATGTTTATACCTACCAGCGAAGCACCGGAGGGGTTTTGCGCCACAGCCTGAATTGTTGATCCTATTAAAGTCTTGTTTAAGAACAGGTTAAGCAGAGCAATACTTACAATAGCAGCAACTATAATGAGAATCCTCTGCCGTGTTACAATCAGGCCAAAAACATCCACTGTACCGGTCAGGGGGCCGCGGACATATTTCCATTGAGCTCCGTAAATTAAGCGGACGGAATTGTTAAGCAGGACCAAGATGCCGATACCCGCCACAAAAAGGCTGATGCCTGTACCTTTTTGCCTTACCGGCCAGTATATCCGCTCCACGATGATTCCCAGCACAGGCATTACTGCAATGGCTACCGCAACTGCTACCCAGTAGCTAAGTCCCAATGTGTGTGTAAGCGTGTAGATAATATAGGCGGCAACCATATAAAGTGAACCATGTGCAATATTAGGGATGCGTATAGTCCCCTGGATGAGGGTCATGCCAAGAGCCACCAGAGTGTAAATGCTTCCTACTACGAGGCCGTTTAGGATTTGCTGAAATACCAAAGTCAAGGCAGTATCCTCCATTTCAAGCCGTCTGTTTTTGTAATCTGGAAAATTATAACATTAATAATAATGCCAAAGGATGGGCGCGCAGCATAAATGATGCTTTACCCACCCTTTGGCTGTGCCGTTTAAGTAATCAGTTTAGAAGTATTTTTTCTCGAAGGCTAGTCTCCAGGGGGCAACTTCAGTGCGCGGGGTCCAGGGGATGACGTCTCTGAAATCAACGAAGTATTCATCGTACCCGGCCGGGAAGGGGGTGAATGTCCCCTCTTCAAATTTGCTGTTGGCATCAATGGTGATAAATGTTGCAGGGCCCAGGAAGGAACCGTCTGCAGCTATAGTCATCCGGATTGATGAAAGCTGTTTAACAGGCATCACTTCCGGAATGGCTGCACGGATGGCTTTGGCATCGGTGACTGTGCCTGCGGCTTCCATGGCTTTTACAGTAACCCAGAAAGCCTCGTAGTGCAGCTGGTTTTCGTTGTTAACCATTGGATACTTGGGATATCTGGCAAGAAACTCCTGAGGAAACCATTCGCCAAACTCTGTAACATAGGGCGTCCTGCCCGGAGGTCCTACACCTATTGAGTTGTAGAGAGGTTCCATACCGATAAACGGAATCATGTCATCATATTTAACTTGTTCACCGAACACAAAACCGCCTTTATAGCCAAGTTCACGCGCTTGCCTTACCATCAGGGCGCTTGGCTCGGAGGGGCCGATTACCAGCATCACATCGGGGTTGGCGGCAATGGCCGGTGTCAGGTGAGGGTAAAAGTCAACAGCGCCGTAACTGATATCGGCATTATAGACCACTGTGCCGCCCATTGACTCCCATTTGTCTTTAAAGGAATTGCGCCAGTTTACACCGTAAAGTGAGTCTGATGGCAGCAGGGCAACAGTCCTGTATCCCTTTGTATTGAAAGCCCACTCGGCCATGGGTTGATGGTAGGTAGCCATAGGCGGCGGTATGCGGAAGATTAGCTCATTTCCCCGCTGGACAATAAGGTCAAAGGTAGTATAAGCGCCAATCAGTACGCCTTCCTGTTGGTTAAAGGCCATTGCGGCAAGAATTCCGCCGGCGTGGGGTATAAAGAGGACCGGAACTTTATACTGGTCGATGAGGCGGCGGGCGTTTGTGCCTGACAGGTCGGGACGGTATTCGTCGTCAAAGCCTACAACCTTAAAGGCATATCTTTTTCCGTCCACCACAATGCCGCCGGCGGCATTGGCGTCATCGGCGGCCATAGCCAGGGAGTCAAGGCAGCTTTGCCCGTATAGAGCTCCGGCGCCGGACAGAGGCCCTGAGAAGCCAATAATAACCTCGGCGTCAAATTCGTATACCACGGGCGCTTCTACTGCGGGTGGTTTGCTCTGCTTGCACCCGGCAGTAAGAACTACCACTGCAAGGATGGCAAATACACACAGGTAAATAAATATTTGTTTCTTTTTCAACTTGTTAAACCTCCTCTTGTAAGTTAGCACATAACAACCCAAGATGTACAACAGTTATGCTGAGCCTATCAACCCCCTTTGTAAGTAAATTCCATTTAATAAAAATGTTCTGAAAATTCAATACATGCAATTAAAGTGCCAAAAACAATCTCAGTTCCTTTAAAAAAAAGAGAGTGAGTATAAAATCACTTAATGGCAAATAAATTAAGTATTATGATAGGAATACTTCTATGCTAATAGCTAAATTCCTCCTTGAGGGCAGTTAACTATTAAAACAGTGCGTTCACATTGTAAACAAGAAGATTGTCGGTATATGTCTGGATGTGTAAATTCACACAAATGCGCCTGCCTAATTGCGCGGGAAAAATATTCAGGCCAAAGAGTATGGCTTTAGTCCCTTTGGCCGGAAACAAGTCAGGTTATAAGTTAACTTTTTATACCGGCAAGGAATTTTGCCAGTTCTTTGTTTTTGCTGAGGTCATATTGGGCCATGATCGCTATTTTTTCCATAATGGGAGAGCCTCCGCCATGAATGCCGCTTACCTGGGAAGCGGCGCCGGGAGCTGAACAGATTAACCCTTCAATCAGCCTGTAGCAGCGGTGAATGTCTTCGCTTGATACACCGCTTTTTCTCTTGATGTATTTATTGAGCAGTGGTCCGACAGTTGGTTCAAAAAAGTCTTTCTCATGGGGTAGTGTGGCGGCAAGACCGCCTGCCAGGTCAGCGAGTATTTCAAATTCATGGTATACATTTACACCGGCGTGGTATCTTCCCACGTTTGTGTAGACAACTTCGGGAACATAGGTACCCGAGGCAGAGCATTTGCTTGTTACAGAGGCTGCTATACCTGTGGCATAGACAAGTTCGGCCACTGTAACCATATCCGCCAGTTTATCACGGACGTGCGACGCTTTTTCAAGACCGTTATATTCGGATACAAGAGCGGCTGCACCCATCAGGATATCTGTCAGCGCCGGCTTACAGCCTGTGTAGCTGTGGCGGTGATAGAGGGCGAACAGGCTTGCCATCTGGCCGGCAAATTTGTCTTCGCCGCACATGAACACTCTCTCCCAGGGGACAAAAACATTGTCAAAGATGGTAATTGAATGTGCTGTTCCTGTTTCTGCAAAGGGAGAGGGTAATTCTTCCTTTTCCCGCTGGTTGTGGGCTACTGAGACCAGGTACATACCTTCGGTATCGGCCGGCATGGCAAAAGCAACAGCCCAATCTGAATCTTTTGTTGTCATGGCACGTGTTGGAAAAGCGATAATTTCGTCGGCGTAAGGGGCAATTGTGTTGTGGGCTTTGGCGCCGCGGACAATTATGCCGTCCTTTTGCCTTTCAACTATACGAAGGTACATATCAGGGTCTTCCTGCTGGAAGGCGCGAAGGCTTCTATCGCCTTTTACATCGGTCTGCGCGGCATTACCAACGAGGTCGTTTTTCTGGTAGTATTCCATGTACTTCAGGAAACGCTGGTGGTACTCCGTGCCAAGAGCGTTGTCCATATCTTTGGTGACAACCGAAATGCCGTTTAGAGCATCAATACCCATGCAGCGCTGTATGCAGCGCCCGGCTTGCCGGCAGTACATCCTTGTCATTTTCTGTTTTTTGAGCAGATCATCCTGGCTCTGATGAATATGGGTGTAGCGGTTGATTTTTTCTCCTGTGAGATGGGAGACAGCAGTTGTCAGTTCGCTGTGCTCGGGATCGGCAGCCATGTCAAATGTTTTGCCGATTGTCCTTATCCCCGGCATAAACCGGGCATCGTCCCTGGCTACGATGCCGCCGTCCATATAAACATTGGGGCGCATCGTTTTAAGCTTCTCAAGGTATTGTTCAAATGTCCTCATGCTCTTAACCTCCCATTGATTGTTTTTGCTTTTCTTCATCTTTTAAAACTCGCCGAAGTATTTTACCCACATTGCTTTTTGGCAGTGAATCCCTGAATTCAATTGCACGGGGGACCTTGTAGCGGGCAAGCCTCTCTTTGCAAAACTCGATAATTTCTTCAGCCGTGGCTGTCATACCTTCTTTTAGCACCACAAAGGCTTTTACCACCTCACCGTAATGTTCATGCGGGATACCGATGGAAGTGGCCTCCAGTACTTTGGGATGCTCAAAGAGGACTTCGTCGACCTCACGCGGGTAGACGTTGTACCCTCCGGAAATAATCATATCCTTCTTGCGGTCTGTGATGTAGAAATAACCGTCTTCGTCCATTTTGGCGATATCTCCGGTGTAAAGCCAGCCGTCACGTAAAGCCTGGGCTGTTTCTTCGGGACGGTTCCAGTAACCGAACATTACCTGGGGGCCTTTGAGAATCAATTCTCCCTCTTCCCCCACAGGAAGTTCCCGGGTGCCTGTGTCAAGGTCAACAATTTTGCAGTCGGTATCAGGGTAAGGCGGTCCGATGCTGCCGGCTTTTCTTATGCCGTTATAGGGGTTGGAATGTGTAACGGGTGATGCTTCAGACAAACCGTAACCTTCCAGGAGCTTCGCTCCCGTACGCTGCTGAAAAAGCGCCTGCAGTTCAAGCGGCATCGGTGCTGCGCCGCTGTTGCAGACCTCGATGCAGTCAACGTTGTACTTATCGGCGTCGGGATGGTTGGCAATGGTGTTATAAATTGTGGGGACAGCTGGGAACAATGCCGGTTTATATTGTTTAATAGCGTTGAGAAGCATGGTAATATCAAACATCGGCAAAACAATTATGGTTTCATTTGCTGCCAGCCCGGCATTCATGCTGCACGTCATACCGTAGGAGTGGAAATAAGGGAGTACACCAATGCTGTATACCTGCTTATCGCCATTTTTCTCTCTCCACTCACCGATATGTTCTCTGACCTGTACGCAATTTGCTACCAGGTTGAAGTGGGTAAGCATAGCGCCTTTGGGGAAACCGGTTGTGCCCCCTGTATACTGGAATACGGCTATGTCCTCCTTGGGCGAAATCTGTACTGCGGGAGGGTTGGGCTCATATTTTTCAAGCAAATCATTATACCATGTTACTTCTCCGTCAACTTCAGTCCCTTTGAGCCGGGCGATTATTATTTCCTGCAAGTCGCTTATGTTTTTAACCTGCTTAATAGTGGGATATACCGCATCCACTCCAAACAGCAGTTTCGACCCGGAATCTTTTATCAGAAACTCTAATTCCTTTGGTGTATACAGCGGATTGACCTGAGTTACAGTAACACCCAGGCGCATGGCGGCGTAGTAAGTATAAATATACTGAGGGCAGTTTGGCATCATCAAGGCGATACGGTCGCCTTTTTTTATGCCGCGGGCAGCAATGGCCGTGGCAACTCTGTTAATATTCTCCAGCAATTTGCGATACGTAATTTCCTGGCCTAAAAACACGATAGCTGTTGCGTCCGGTTTTTTTATATTCTGTTCCATGTATTCATATAACGAGATTAGAGGGTAGTCAAGGTTGTATCTTACCGTGTAATTTTTTAGCCAGGGTCTGTCAAAGGACATCTTGTGAATATCACCCTTTCTAAGAAAAATAAAAAATAGATTTATAGCCAGAGAACGATTACCTAAAACGCTATACCAATCACCACCAGTGCATAATTTTTTATAATTATTTGATCAGGCAAACTCTTTTGTCCAAAGTATAGAAATACTGCAAGACATATGCCAAAATTCTAAATTAAATAATAATATTAAACTCGTTTTTGTACGGTTTTAGAACATTTGCACTAAAACAGGCACTAAATTTATAAACGGCACGATTTTTGCATTATTAGATAAGTAAAAATTTGCGGGCCTGAATGGCCGCGGGTGGAGAAGTAATAGTATAAATTTCGACTAAATTAGAGTTTTTTCCTGCCTAAATTAATTTATCTTTTAATTATGTAAAGTAATAAGTGTTTTATTTGAAAACATTGGCGTTAATCTCTTTAACTCAATGTTTAGATAATAAACATTATTTGGACTTTCAAAAAAATTGCAGATAGGACAGACTTTTTATGTTCATGTTTTTAAATCATTCATAAAGGAGGCAGCAGTTTCTAAGATTCTTTTTTTAGGCCTGATTATAATAACGAGGAGGTACTATTTAATGGATTTCCAGTTTTCTGATGAGTTAAAAGCCATTAAGCTTGCAGTGAGAGAGTTTATTGAGAAAGAGGTCCATCCACGGGAGAGTATCATTGAAGAGGAAGACCGTATACCTGAAGAACTGGTGGAGAGCGCGCGTAAACTTGGCCTTTTTGGTTCCAGCATTCCTGAAGAATACGGCGGGTTGGGATTAAACATGATTGGCAAGTGCGCCATTGGTGAAGAAATGGGCCGCGGTATTGCCGGTTTTGCAGGGTTTCTTGGCGCGCATACAGGCATCGGGACGTCAGGAATTGTTATGCAGGGGTCTGAGTATCTTAAGCAAAAGTATCTGCCCGACATGGCAGAGGGCAGAAAGATTGGAGCATTTGCCCTTACAGAACCTGATGCGGGTTCAGACGCTTCAAACCTGAAGACTACTGCTGTTAAAAAAGGCGACCGCTGGATACTTAACGGCACAAAGCATTTTATCACAAACGGGCCTATTGCCGATGTGGTTACAACTATGGCGGTTACAGACCCATCAAGGGGGCCGCGGGGTATCTCGGCGTTTGTGGTTGAAAGTACTTTCCCCGGCTATAGGACAGGCAAAAATGAGAGGAAGATGGGATTAAAGGGCTGCTATACATCTGAGATTATTTTTGAAGATTGTGAAGTGCCTGAGGAGAACATGCTGGGTGAGGAAAACAGGGGATTTGTCACTGCTCTCATGATTCTGGCAAAAGGCCGGGCCGGGTTGGGCGCAGGGTCTGTAGGCGCCTGCCGCCGCCTGATTGAGTTGTCAACCAAATATGCCAAAGAACGGGTGCAGTTTGGCAAACCTATCGCTGAGAACCAAGCTATCCAGTGGATGCTGGCAGATATGGTTACAGAGACTGAGGCGGCAAGGACGCTGACTCTACAGACTGCATGGAAGGCTGACAAAGGAATGAATGTTATCAGGGACGCTGCGATGACTAAGCTTTTTGCCTCTGAAACCTACTGCCGTGTTGCCGACCGCGCGGTCCAGATTCATGGGGGCATGGGCTACATGAAAGAGATGCCCATCGAGCGTATCTACCGTGATTCACGTATTACCCGCCTTTACGAAGGCACGTCTGAAGTCCAGCGCATGGTAATTGCAGCTACATTATTAAAGGACGGCCTGCAGTATTAAGTATATTGTCATTGCAAAACACAGTTATTTGCTTAAAAGAAGGGAGCAGAATTTTATGGGTGAAGTCGTAATAGTAAGTGCGGCAAGGACAGCCATTGCCAAAGAAAATGGAAGCTTACGTGATGTCCCCCCGGAGAAATTTGCCGGATTAGTCATAAGGGAGGCTGTAAAGCGTGCAGGAATTCAGCCTGAAGAAGTCGAAGAAGTAGTCTTTGGGCACTGTCTGGGGGCTGTTGGCTGCATGGCGCGTGTTGCGCTGCTTGAGGCAGGACTTCCTCAGGCAACGCCGGGGCTCACCATCGACAGGCAGTGCGGCTCCGGGGTGGAAGCCATAAACCGGGGGGCAATGATGATTATGTCAGGCCAGGCTGAGATTGTTGTGGCCGGTGGCGTGGAAAGCATGACAAGGCAGCCTTATCTGATGCAAAAACCCACAAGTGCCTACCAGCGGGTAGCCCCTCCTTTTATTCGCCGCACTCTTTCAACTGAAAGCATTGGCGACCCGCCAATGGGCATTACAGCGGAAAATGTTGCTGAAAAGTACAACGTAAGCAGGGAAGACCAGGATAAGTTTGGTTACCTCAGCCAGCAAAAAGCTGCTGCTGCCATTAAAGAAGGCAGGTTTAAGGAGCAGATCGTCCCGGTGGTTATCCCGCAGAAAAAAGGGGAGCCTATTGTCTTTGACACAGATGAGCATCCCCGTTCTGATACCACTTTGGAAAAAATGGCACAGCTTTCTCCTGCTTTCAAAAAAGGCGGCTCGGTTACTGCCGCCAACTCTTCCGGCATAAATGACGGAGCCGGCGCTGTTGTTTTAATGGAGCGCACCGTGGCAGAGAAAAAAGGCTTAAAGCCCATGGCCAGAATTGTAGCCTTTGCTGCTGCCGGTGTTGACCCTAATATCATGGGAATGGGGCCTGTGCCTGCCACCCAAAAAGCCCTTGCTAAGGCTGGCCTGAAAGTGGAAGATATTGATATCTTTGAACTTAACGAGGCTTTTGCCAGTCAGGCGCTTGCCTGCATGCGCGAGCTTGGGATTGGTATGGATAAGGTCAATCCCAATGGAGGCGCCATTGCCCTTGGCCATCCCATTGCCGGTTCCCTGGCGATATTGACGGTAAAAATGATATATGAACTTCAGCGGCAGCAGGCACGTTACGGAGTGATAACCGCCTGCTGCGGAGGTGGCCAGGGCGTGGCCACAATCCTGGAGCGGCTTTAGATTAAATAAGTTGTGTAAAAGCAAGGAGGAAATTTTATGAATATTGATGATGTTAAAAAAATCTGTGTTGTTGGCGCCGGGAATATGGGACACCAAATTTCCCTGCAGTGTGCTCTGTCAGGCTATAAAACTGTGTGCACTGATATAAGTGAGGAACAAATAAACAAAGCCAGCAGCTTTGTGGAAAAATATCTGCCGCAAAGGGTGGCAAAGGGCAGACTGACTCAGGAGCAGGCCGATCAGGCCAAGGCAAACATAAGCTTTACCACCAGCCTTGAGGAAGCCACCAGAGATGTGGATTTTGTAATTGAAGCAGCTATAGAAAAAATTAATATAAAGAGGGCGTTATTTAAACAGCTGGACGAATTGTGCCCTCCCCATGCCATATTAGCCACCAACAGTTCCTATATCGTCAGTTCAAAAGTAGCCGATGCCACCAGCCGTCCTGCTAAAGTGTGCAACATGCATTTCTTTAATCCGGCTCTGGTGATGAAATGCGTTGAGGTGGTAAAAGGGCCCCATACCTCGGATGAGACAGCAGAAATCACCATGGAGCTATCCAAAAGACTGCAAAAAGTCCCCGTGCTCTTGCACAAAGAGGTTTACGGCTTTCTGGTTAACCGCATTATCCAGCTTATCGGAGGAGAAGCGCTCTTTCTGCTTGAAACCGGCGTGGCGTCCATGGAAGATATCGACAGTGCTGTGGTAAATGCTCTCGGCCATCCCATGGGGCCGTTCCGTCTTATGGATTTGACAGGGATAGACCTTAGTTATCACGTCCGGATGGAACGTTACATCGAGTCTATGGACCCGGCGAAAAAACCCTCACCCACAATAGTTGAAAAGTATGTTAAGGGTGAATGGGGACAAAAGGTTGGAAAGGGATTTTACAGTTACGATAAGTAGAATATCCGCATGAGCGGAGTCTTCTCAAATTCTGATCTGCTGTTCAGGCTGGACGCATGCTTGCAATTTTGTAAGGTACTGCATCCAGCCTGAATCCACAGATTCCCCTGTTTAGAATACGGAAGAGGTGTGAACTAATTGCAAAAGCAGAAAGTAAGCATTGTTAAGTATGGCAATGACAGGGAAAATATAAAAAAAGCGCTTGAAATGTGCGGCGGTTTGGAAAAGATTAAAAAATTAAGCCCCTCTGACAGGGTTTTAATTAAGCCAAATCTGGTTATGTGGGATTCTGTTCTTGCCTTCCCCAAGTATGGAGTACTTACTACCTCTGTTGTGGTAGAAGAAATTGTAAAGCTGCTTGCTGAGAACGGTTTAACTGATATCAGCATCGGAGAAGCATCGTCTGAAGATAAAAGCAGGGGGAGCAGCACCGTCCTGGCCTATGAGGGGCTGGGCTATCATAAGCTGGAGAGCCGATATGGTGTAAAGCTGCTGGATTTCAACCGCGGGCCTTTTACCGAGGTCGACTTTGGCGACTTTAAGCTGAACATTGCTGCTGAAGCCCTGGAAACAAACTTTTTAATCGACATTCCCGTGCTAAAGACCCACAATTCCACCAAAGTCTCCCTGGGCTTTAAAAACCTCAAGGGGTGCCTGGACAGGAAATCAAAAATGCTCTGTCATAATGTGAATATTCCCCTGGATAACTTTGTTTCCCATTTGGGAGAGAGGCTAAATCCCGGCTTAACTGTAATAGATGGTATTTTTACCATGGAGCGCGGACCTGCTGTCAACGGTACAGCCCATCGCGCTGATTTGATCATCAGTTCCACCGACATTTTCAGTGCTGATACTGTGGGCAGCATGGTTATGGGATTTGAGCCCGGTGAAATAGATCATCTGAGTATGTTTGCACAAAGAAACGGGTTGTCTTTGGATGCAGGAAATATAGACATTGTGGGCGAGCCGCTTGCTTCAGTCACCAGGAAGCTGAGGTGGGATTGGGAATGGAAAGCCGACAACAGCGGGCCTCCTGCTTTTGAGCGCATGGGTATTACAGGCATCAATTATCCAAAATATGATGAAACCATCTGTTCAACCTGCTCATTTTTCAACAACCTGATACTGATTTTGCTGCTTGGCAGCTATGACGGTAAACCTTTCCCAAATATTGAGTTTCTAACCGGCAAAAAAATGTTTTCTGAAGGTGGCTATGACAAGACTTTCCTTTTCGGCAAATGCATTGCAGAGGTCAACAAGGATAACCCCAACATAAAACAGGCAGTAAAGATAAAAGGCTGCCCTCCTACCATGGATGAAATTGTAAAAGTTTTAAATGAAAACGGAGTCAAAGCCGACCTGGAAACATACCGGCAGTACCGGCAGTCCTTAGCTGACAGGTATAAAGGCAAGGATGAATTTAACGACAGCCTTTTTACCGTCTCTTAAGTGTTTGTATGCCGCTGCAGGCACTGAATAAAAAATAAAGGAAGTTGAACAGCATGGCTACCGTTTCAGAAGAAATTAAGGAATATGCCATAAGCATAGGCTATGATTTGGCGGGCATTACGACAGCATCCCCTTTTACAGAGTTTGCCGAGATTCTCATGCAGAGGAGTGAGAATTACTCCTGGACCATCAGCTCACCGCTAAAGCTGTTGGAAGTGGCAAATCCGCAAAACATCCTCTCTTCCGCCAAGTCAGTTATTGTTTGTATTACTGATTACTATAAACTGAATTTTCCGGAAAGTCTTACCGGCAAAATTGGTAAAGCATACCAGTACCAGTATGAACTGGCGCAGTCAAAGGAATTCGGGACAAGAGTAAAAAAAATGATTAATTACCTGCAGGAGGCGGGTTTTCAGGTGGCATCAAGGCCTGAACTTCCTGCCAGGAGGGCGGCACAGCGGGCGGGGCTTGTAACATTTGGCAATAACACATTCGTCTATAATGAAAATATGGGGAGCTACCTCTCGATTATCTGTTTTGTTGTAGACAAAGAGCTTGACTATGATACGCCCAGTGAAGGCATTGTCTGCCCGGACAATTGCAGCAGGTGCCTTAAAGCGTGCCCGACCGGGGCTTTATGTGAACCATTGCATATAAATCCTCTGAAGTGCCTGGCATTCAACAGCTATGCCACCGAAGTCATGTTTGGCAGAGAGTGGGAGATTCCTGAAGAGATAAGGGAAAAGATGGGGACGTGGATTTTTGGCTGCGACATCTGCCAGGATGTGTGCCCAAAAAATCAAAAGAAGCTAAAAACTTCCCAGCCCGAAAGCATTTATCTGCAGGAGCTAGGAGCGGATTTTGACTTAAAAAGAGTGCTCAATATGGATGAAGAGTACTTCCAGCGGCTGAGGCGGCTGACCTATTATATCTGGCATAAGAAATACCTGCAGCGAAATGCCGCCATAGCACTTGGCAACCTGAAGGATGTTACAGCAATTCCTGACTTGGAAAAAGCCCTGAATGATCCTGAAGAGATGGTGCGTGCAAGCGCAGCCTGGGCACTGGAGAAAATCAAATGTTAGCAGTATAATCAAAGTTTATACGGGGGTATTAAACATGGCAGAATCTTTCAGTGAAATGTCCCGAGCTGTAAGGTCGCTTGACGCTGTAAAAAGCTCAAAAAAAATGCTGCCCAAGTTTTACATGAGGGCGCAGAACAGAAAGGATTCCGGTGGCCCCCTGGCGTGGTGCATGGCCGGTATTCCGCCTGAGTTGCTCCAGGTTTTTGATTTAAATGCCGAGTGGCCGGAAAATTTCAGCACCATGTGTGCGGCGAGGCTGGTGGCCCCCGGCTTTATAGAAATTGCTGAAGCAGAGGGATACTCCGGTGAGTTGTGCTCATACCTGACTAATACTATGGGCTACTGCAAGCGTACACTTGACCTGTCCGCTCCCCCACCTGAGTCGCCGCTTGAGGGGGGGATGGGAGTCCCGACAATGCTTCTTGGCTCAGGGTATGGCTGTGATCCCCGCTGGAAGTGGTTTCAGGCTATAGCGACAAGATATTTTGATGTGCCTATATTCAGCACAGACCCTATGAGCCCACCCTTTGACATTGATGTAAATGATCCCAGGGTAGCAGAACATTATACCCAGCAATACTCTGCAGATATAAACGCTCAAATTGCTTTTCTGGAAAAACATACAGGCAAAATTTTTGATCCTGACAGATTCCGCACGATCATGGCCAATTCACAGAAAGCAATTAAAATCTGGCATGAAATACTCGATATGCGTAAAGCCAAGCCCTGCCCCATGGGCGCGGGCGACTATTTTTCGGCAATAATACCGCAAATGTACATGCTTGGTGAAGAGGAGACAATCAATTACTACCAGGCTATTCATGATGAAGTAAAAAAGAGGGTCGAAAATGGTATAGGGGTGATTGCCAACGAGAAATACCGTCTGTTCTGGACGGGACTTCCGCCCTGGTTTAACCTTGGGCTTTTTAACTATCTGGAGTCGCTCGGAGCGGTGGTTGTAATCGAAGCAAGTTATTACTGCGGTCCAATGGAAGAAGTTAATCTTGACGACCCGCTGGAAGGGCTTGTACAGAGGATCTGGAAAAAAACATGCTGGCGCCACTCACGCAGGACTGAGGCTGCGCCTGAGGTATGTAATCATGGCGTGTTTGGCCCCCTTGGCAGCCTTGGCCTTTTAAACTGGGTAAAAGAATATGACCTCGACGGTGCTCTTATGCACCGCAACCGTTCCTGCCGTGCCACAAGTCTTGGCCAGGTGCACTACAGCAACGTTTTAAACGAAGTGGGCATCCCTACCCTTATTCTTGAAAGCGACATGGCCGATCCCCGTGCCTGGTCGGACAGCAGAATTAAGGCGCAGGTGGAAGCTTTCCTGGAGGTTATTGATAATTCCAGAAAGAGAGGGTAAAAGCAAAACTCTTTTTTAGCCGTTATAGTATATATGAAGGAAGGGTGTGAAAATTTGGAAGAGTTAAAAAAGGGTTCGCAGGATCTCAAAAGAGAAGTGATGGATGGAGGCTGGTGTGTTTCCTGTGGCGTCTGTGTAGAGGCGTGCCCATACATTAAAGCTCTGGGAGACCGCGTGGCAGTCATCCACGATTGCAGGTTGGATGACGGTAATTGTTATAAGATCTGCCCGCGTACAGAGACTGACTATCACACGCTGTCAAAAATGGTACACCAAAAAGACGAATACGAACCTGTACTGGGCGGGCACAGAAAACTCTATTTTGCCAGGGCAGCACAGGAAAAGTTCAGTGAGCCTGCACAATACGGGGGCGTTGTAACTGCACTGGCAGCACTGGCACTCTCTGAAAATGAAGTTGATGCCGCGTTGCTGACAGGCAATTCGCCCGGCAATAGGCCGCAGCCTGTCCTGGCGCGCAAGGAAGAAGAAGTTGTTGCTGCAGCCGGTTCCAAATATACTGTTTGTCCCACAGTAAAAGGCTTGTATAAAACAAACGACGATGACAGGGTTCTTGTTGTGGGACGGCCCTGTCAGGTTACAGGGCTGAGAAAGCTTCAGCACCGGACAGAGATGCGCCAGGGTAAAAATGTTGAGCTTATTATTGGCCTTTTCTGTTTCTTTAGTCTCCGCTATGATTTCTACGATTTCCTGCAGGATGAACTGGGCATTGACGCTGTCTGTGGCATGGATATACCAAAGGACGGAGATGTCCGGGTTCTCTCACCTTCAGGCAAGCATGAAGTGCCCCTTGATAAGATACGCCCGCTGATTAAGCAAGGCTGCCATTCCTGTTTTGATCCTACTTCTGAGCTGTCTGACATCTCCGTGGGCTCCACAGAATCCGACCCCGGCTGGTGCACACTTATTGTACGTACAGAAAAGGGAGATGCACTTGTACAAAAGGCCATTGCACAAAAAGTGATAGAAGTTCAACCTTATCCCGCGGAAAAAGAAAAACAGCTGAGGGAAGCGGTGGTAAATAAAAAACGCCGCGTTCTTCTGGAGCAACATGATTTTGCCCCCATAAACAGTTCTTACCTGAACATGGATGAAAAGATGCGCCAGTTTCTAAAAGGGAGGGGCGAAAATGTCTAACCAAAACAATGCCGGTACAACCGTGCTCATGACGGGCAACGAAGCTGCAGCGAGGGGAGCGCTTGAGGCAGGGGTTCGTTTCTGTACCTCTTACCCCGGTTCTCCTGCGGTAGAGGTGGCTGATGTGCTCTTTAGCGCCAAAGATGTTTACGGCGAGTGGTCCACCAATGAGATAATAGCCTTTGAAGCGGCGGCGGCAGCATCATATGCCGGCCTGCGGGCAATTACTGTTATGAAACATAACGGCCTTGCCGTGGCTGCAGACTTTCTGCTCAGTTTAAACCACGCCGCTCTAAAAAGCGGGCTGGTTGTAGTAATCGGGGATGACCCTTCAGGACATTCAAGCGTTAACGAACTTGACTCGCGGCAATTTGTCCGTTTTGCCGAAGTTCCCCTGCTTGAACCTTCAACGATTGAAGAAGCCCGTGAGATGACGCGTTATGCATTTGAGCTGTCCGAACAGGTTGGAACTTTTGTCATTGTCCGCCTGGTGACACGTATCTGTCACGCACGCGGGAACGTTGTATTACGGGAAATACCGGATTTTCCCGCCGTCAAACCGAGTATAGGCAAAGAGGAACGCTTCCGCTGCCGGCCTCCGCTGCATGTGGATGTGCACGTCCGGCAAGAAAAAGCACGGGAGATTTATGAACACTCGCCGTTTAACAGCTACAGCGGTCCGCAGTCAGAGACAGTGATCGTATCTTCCGGGCCTTCTGTCCTCTACGCCAGGGAAGCTCTGCAGATACTGGGGCTTGAGGACAAGGTGGGATTGTTGAAGCTGGGGGCGTCATGGCCGGTACCCCGGGAATTTGTACTAAAAACTGCAGGCCACGCTGAAAATATAATATTTATTGAAGATATAGATCCCTTCATTGAACAGAATATTATAACTGTTTTGGCACAGTTTGGGGGCAAACGCTATAAATTCTTCGGACAGGGTTCAGGGCACGTCAAAGGTGAATGGGGAGCGGGGATGGGAGAGATGAATCCCGACCAGGCAGTGCAGGCTCTGTGCAATGTTTTTGATCTGCCAAACCCGCTTAAAGCCCCCGCGGTCCCCACTCCTGACGGCGTATTAAAGGAAGAACTGCCTGTGCGCGAACTTACCATGTGCCCGGGATGCCCCCACCGCTCTTCTTTCTGGGCTATTAAAACAGCCCTCGAACTTGACGGCAGGGATGGTTTTCCCCTGGGTGATATCGGCTGCTACGCAATGGGTGCGCGCAAAGCGTCAAACTTCCTCTTGCGCAGTGTCTTCTGCATGGGAAGCGGCGCCGGCATGGCCAACGGTTTCGGTCAGCTGCAGAACATGGGCTTTGACCAGCCAGTCATAGCCACCGTGGGCGACTCCACCTTTTTCCACGCCTGCCTGCCGGCACTGGTTAACGCCCGCTACAACAATGCAGATTTTACACTGGTTGTCCTTGACAACTCCACTACAGCCATGACAGGGTTTCAGCCCCATGCCGGTACCGCCACGCCGGGCAAAGATTCAAAAAGCATCATGATGATAGAGGATGTTACACGTGGCATGGGCCTGGAAACAGTGGTGTGCGACCCTCACCAGCTCGACGACACAGTGGAAAATTTGTGCCGGCTGCTGAAGAAAAAAGGAGCCAATGTTTTGATTATGCGCAAACCCTGTGCCCTGATGAACTACCGCCTGGAGCAGCGCCTGTTTGAAGTGGATTCTGAAAAATGCCTGGGCGATGATTGCGGTTGTTCCCGGTTTTGCAGCCGGGTTTTTGCCTGCCCGGCGATATTCTTTGATGAAAGCATAGGCAAAGCCTATATAAATGATACATTATGTACCGGATGCGGGGCCTGTGCCACTCTTTGCCCGCGGGGAGCCATTTATGAAAAATCCTTCTCGGGAACGGAGGGGAAAAATTAATGAAAGATTTTAAAGAGCCATTTAATATTATTCTGGCAGGAGTTGGAGGCCAGGGGAATATTGTTGCCTCCAGGCTGCTTGGGATTGCGGCAACCATGGCCGGGTTTAAAGTAGCCGTCGGTGAAACATACGGCGCCTCGCAAAGGGGCGGTTCGGTTATGAGCCATATCCGCCTGTCAAAAAAGAATGAGTTTGGCCCCCTGATTCCAACAGGCTGTGCTGATATCCTTGTCTGCTTTGAACCACTGGAAGCCCTGCGCGTGGCAGCTAAATACGCCCACTCTGAAACCACTGCCATTGTAAACGCAAACCCGATATATCCTGCCGATATGCTGATGGGTGTGGGTGGCGCCTACCCGCCGGTGGAAGAGATGCTGGCAGAACTGGAAAAGATGTTGGGCAGAGTGCTCACCCTTGACGCTGCAGATCTGGCTCGGAGAGCCGGGTCGCCTAAGATTGTCAATATGGTTATGATCAGTGCTCTGGCGGCAACCGGGTACCTGCCTTTTGCACGCTCTTTCTTTGATGAAGCACTTGAAGAGTTTCTCAGTAAAGTGCCTGCAGAAAGCCGTGAAGTTAACCGCCGCGCAATGGAACTGACTATAAAATTATAAGCCGGCGTCTGTATCAAGGATGGAGGAGAGATTTGGTTGGCACAAGAGTATCCGCAATTTGAAGAGATGGAGTCTTTGTTTCAACCCGGCTCAGTCGCCGTCGTTGGAGCTTCACCCAACATTAACACACCTCATGGCAAAGCATTCAAATCTATTCAGGAAAACGGTTACCAGGGTAAAATATATGCCGTTAATCCCAATTACAAAGATATAAACGGCATCGAATGCTACGCCACTCTCCTTGACATTCCGGGTCCTGTCGATATGGCGGTAATAGGTGTGGCCGCCGACAGGACAATGCCAATACTCCGTGAATGTGCAGAAAAAGGAGTTAAGAGTGTTGTCATTCTCACTTCAGGGTTTTCTGAAGCGCACGCGCAGGGGAAAAACGTGGAAGCTGAGATGGCTTCCCTGGCTAAAAAAAGCGGTATGCGTATTTTAGGGCCCAATTGTGTAGGGTTGATAAATAACTTTAACGGGCTCTGGGCCACCTTTGCAGCATCCCAGCCGGATGTGTCGGTGGAATTTCCCCATGCTTTTGACTTGATTTCGCAAAGCGGCTTTTTTGGTGTTGCTATTTACCAGATGATAATGGAACACGGCATTGGCTTCGCCCGCTATGCCAGTATCGGCAACCAGGCTGATTTGACTTTCAGTGATGTTCTTAATTATCTTGTACACGACAAGAAGACAAAGATAATTGGCGGCTATATCGAGGGGCTGAAAGACGGACAGAAATTTTTACAGGTCGCCCGCTGCGCTCTGGAAAGAGAAAAGATAGTACTTGCTATGAAAGTTGGCCGTACAGAAGCAGGGGCAAGAGCGGCACTCTCCCATACAGGTTCCCTGGCAGGGTCCGACCGTCTGTATGACGCCCTTTTCAGGCAGACCGGCGTCATCCGCATTGACGACATTGAACAGCTGGTGGCATTTCTGCTGCTGGCTGTCCCCGGGCGCCGGCCAAAAGGAAGAAGAGTTGCCGTGGTCTCGGTCTCAGGTGGTGGAGCAGTAATTCTCACGGATAAATGTGCCCACTTTGGCCTTGAGATTGCAAAGCTGGAAGCAAAGACGCGGGAAGCCATGGACTCAGTGCTTCCGTCATTTGCTTCCAGTGCCAACCCCATCGATGTTACATCACAGGCTATCACTGAGCCGGAAATCCTAAGCAGGTGCCTGGAAGCAGCAGCTCTTGATCCTAATGTGGATACTGTTATCCTCTCATTTCACATGCAGTATATGATGTCTAAGGGAATAATCAGGGATATACTGAATGTCTATAAAAAAGTTGACAAGCCGTTTCTGTTTGTGGGCAGGCTTTTTGGGCCCGCACAGGAAGTGGCATGCCTGGAAAATGAGATATTTAAAGCCGGCATTCCCATAATTAAGGACGTTAACCACGCTATATGGGCACTTAGTTCCCTGGTTAACTGGGATGAACGGGTGAGGGAATACAAACATTCTTTCTGCTTCCCCCGCACAGGCACACAACGCCAGCCGCTGAAATTGCCTTATGAGAGTAAAATATTAACAGAGCACAAAGCCATGGATGTTTTAAAGCATTATGATATCCCCTGTGTTCCGGGAGAGATTACTGTTACTGTCGGGGAGGCAATCCTTGCAGCAGAGCGTGTTGGGTACCCGGTGGCATTAAAAATACAGTCACCGGATATTCTGCATAAAAGTGATGTTGGCGGCCTGCGGCTTAACATAGCAAATGAGCAGGAGTTAAGGGTGTCTTTTGCTGACCTGACTGAACAAATCAGCAGGAATCAGCCAAACTCATTGATTGAAGGTGTGCTTTTACAAAAGATGGCGCCAAAGGGTCAGGAAATAATTATTGGCATGAAAAGAGACCCGAATCTTGGTCCGGTGGTTATGTTTGGCTTAGGCGGCGTCTTTACAGAAGTACTCGAAGATGTCTCCTTTAAAATAGCTCCCCTGACAAGGTATGACGCAGAAGAAATGCTAAAAGAAATAAACGGTAAAAAAATACTGGAAGGCTACAGGGGCGGTGCTGCCGTGGACAAAAAAGCTATTGTAAAAGCCCTGCTTAGAATATCTGAAATGGCCATGGCCAATGAAAAAATATTAGAAGCAGACATAAACCCATTTATTGTCTATGACAGAGGCCAAGGCGGTGTGGCAGCCGATTCTATAATCATTCTTGCTGATTAACAGATGCAATAAAAGACCCCGTTTTTTAAAAACGGGGTCTGCATTAATTGATTCAGTTCAGCTTGTTTTAGTGTTCTTTACTTCCGGGGAAAAATCTTTAAGTTTTTTCCACAAAGTAGTACGGCTGATGTTTAACTGTTGTGCCAGGGCAGATTTATTTTCACTGGGGTAAATCTGCTGTATTTTCTCAAAGATTTCCTTTTCCATTTTCTCAAGTGTCCCGACATTGATGGAGATTTTATTTGACCCGGACAGGATTTGATCTTCAGGCCCCAGGTATTCACTGCCGAAACTGTAGAGTTCGTTGATCAGAGTTTGCAGTGTAATGGCAGGGTCATTTGTCTCTTCGCTTAAAATAAGATACTTCTCTACGAAATTTTCCATCTCACGGATATTGCCGGGCCAGTTATACTCTTCTAGCCATTTTCTGGAGTTTTCCAGTAATTTAGTATCCTGAATCGCTGTTGACTCGGATTTATTGATAAAGTGCTCCAAAAGCAGGTATATATCTTCTTTGCGTTCACGCAACGGCGGGACATTTATTGAAAGCACATTAATGCGGAAATATAAATCCTGCCGGAACAGATTGTCCACCACCAGGCGGGAAAGATCGCGGTTTGTGGCAGTAATAATCCTTACATCCACGGGAAGTATTTTATCATCTCCAACCCGCCGCACAGCCTTTTCCTGTAAAACACGGAGCAGTCGGGCCTGCAGAAGCAAAGGCATCTCAGAAATTTCATCAAGAAAAATGGTTCCACCGTGGGCCAATTCAAACAGTCCGGGTTTACCGCCTTTTTTGGCGCCCGTAAAAGCTCCTTCACTATAGCCAAACAGTTCGCTCTCCAGAAGATTTTCGGGTATCGCCGCGCAGTTGACAGCCACAAAGGGGCCGTCTTTACAGGGACTGGAATTATGAATGCTGTGAGCAAACAACTCTTTTCCCGTGCCGCTCTCCCCGATAATAAGCACAGTGGACTTGGTTTTTGCATAGCGGTGCGCCCGGTCAATTATATCTTTCATAATGGCGGACTTATACACAATATCCTTAAATGTGTAACGTGATACCAGGCCGCGCGCATAAAGCTCTTTCCTGATTTTTGCTTCCAGTGTCTGAATTTTGCTGACTCCCTGGAGAGTCAACATCACACCGAACTGATCATCCTCGTTGATCAGAGGGATACTGCTGGCAAGGATTTTATTATCCCGGACATTTAACATCTGTGTTGACATATGCTTGTTATTTTTAATAAAGTCTTTGACCTCAAAAAGGACATCAGGAATATTCTTTAGTGAGGAGCCAACAATTTCTTCTTTTTTTATTCCCAGCAATTTTTCAGAAACAGGATTAAAGTGGGTTATTTTCTTTCTTTCATCCAATACCATAATTCCGGTTTCTGTATTATCAATAACTGTTTTCATCAGCTTTGCCGCTTTTTGATCTTTATAACGGATTGTAACAAGGTCATACGCCCGCTGGAAAGCATCAACCACCGCCTCTTTGGTAGAACAGACCATAATGCCATGCATTCCTTTTTTACCTGCCATCCTCAGCGTACAGTGGCCTGTGGCGATTGCCACGTCTGCATTCCATAAAGCTGCTGCTTCCACCTGCTCTTCAAGGGAATCTACATCACTGTAGTAGAAAATTTCTATCTCTTCTTTAAGACACAGAATTTCCCGAATTTGCTCAAAATTATAATTATGCTTTCTCATGATATGTTCAAAAAAGGCAATTTTTTTACCTAAATCTTTAGCCCTGTAAAATGCGTGCAGGATATCAAAAGTAGAAATCTGGACAAGAATCACAGGAACAGAGACATTATTTTTAATAAGAATGCCTGTTGCACCGCGGCTGATTATACAATCAACATTTTCTTTTTCAAACTCACGGGCCACATGAACGCCTTTCTCCAGCACCTCTTCAACAATTGTGACAGGGAAATTCATTTCTTTTGAAACTTGCTCTGCGAAGTATGATAGTTCAGGATAAGGAGAAATCATAATAATAGGATTATGTGATTTCATTCATACACCCCCAGTTCTAGCATAATCCCGAAAAATATCCGGTCTAGGCATCATTTTATCATAGATTAATTCTGCTTACCAGTTAAAATCATTTTTGTTTCTTTACATGCATAGTGACAAGACATTAGAAAAGAAGTAATGTAAACCGAGGAGGGCGTAAGGTGACAGACGGGGAAAAAGAATTTCAGTCAAGAGGCCGGCGTATGCTGCGGGTGCGCTGGTTGATTTGGGGCGTACCTTCCCTGGTTTTATTAATCAGTCATTTTCAGCGCATTGCACCAACAATGGTTGTTCAAGACCTGATGGCTGCTTTTAACACTACTGCTGCAAGTTTGGGAGGTCTGGGATCGGTTTATTTTTATACTTTTGCTCTCATGCAGATTCCTTCGGGAATACTGGCCGATACGCTTGGCCCCCGCAAAGCACTGACAGCAGGCGCGCTGATTGGCGGCGCGGGATCTTATGTATTCGGCAGCGCAGTCTTGATTTGGGTGGCATACCTTGGACGCTTTCTGGTGGGGTTTGGTATGTCCCTGACTTTAATCTGTATCATGAAGCTGATGTCTGAGTGGTTCCGCGACAATGAATTTGGTACCCTGACAGGCCTTACTCTTTTTTGGGGAAGTGTGGGAGCACTGCTGGCCACAACTCCTTTTAGCTTAATGGTGAATGGCATAGGCTGGCGGATGTCCTTTCAGGTTATTGCCATGGTTACAGTAGCGGTAGCGTTCCTGGTGTGGGCTTTAGTCAGGGATCGGCCTTCACAATTGGGCCTGCCGTCTCCAAAGGAGATGCAAAGTGAAGAACGCTCGCCTGAGGGCGATAAACCCCGCACGCGCCTGCAGTTTGGCCTTAAAGAAGGCCTGAAGGAGACTTTGTTAAACCGGGAAATTTGGCCCACAGTTTGTGTAAGCTTTGGCCTTTATGGGACAATGGTCGCCCTGAAGGGGATGTGGATTACCCCTTACCTGATGCAGGTATACAATTTAAGTCGGGAGCGGGCTGCCAACTATGTATTACTCTCACTGCTTGCCGGACTTATCGGCCCCATCCTTGTCGGCTTCTTTTCCGACCGTATAAGGCGCAGAAAACTACCTATTCTTATCTTTGCACCGCTCTACCTGCTAATGTGGTTTATTCTGGTTTTTTGGAATGGAGGCAAACCGCCGCTGGCAGTTCTACCTGTTCTGCTTTTCATGATGGGGATTTTCTGCTCTGCTTCGGCTCTAACCTGGGCCTGTGCCAAAGAAGTCAGTCATCCCTCCCTGGTGGGTGTTGCCACAAGCTTTGCTAATATCGGCGGTTTTCTGGGGGGCGCCTTGATGCAGATTTTATTTGGCCATATACTGGACCTGAAATGGCAGGGGGATATGGTTAACGGCCTGAGAATTTATCCGCCAGAGGCCTATCAGGCAGCGTTTTTAGCATTGGCGCTGGTCGCTGCTGTAAGTTTAGTCAGCATCTTTTTTATCAGAGAGACCCACTGTACAAACATCTACGCTGGTAAGCTCAGAGCAAAATCAGAGTCGAAGACCGGTAAAATAAGGCAAGTCGTAAGCTAACAAGACCAACACATAAAATTCCAGGGAGTGATTAAAATGATTCAGGAAATCTTGACCGGCCTTTACAAAATCGATATTCCGCTCAGGAAATTATTACGTATTATCGGAAAACGGCAGTAAAAGCGCCTACCAGGTGGCGCCTAAGATGACCTGGGATATGAGCTATGATTCTTTTGAGCAATTTCCTGTCCAGCAAAAGTGGTTTGCTTCATGTGAGGCTCTGGCCCACCTGAAATATCTGCAGGAAAAGGGTAAGGTAAAAAGAGAATTCCAGGGAGACAGCTTTGTTTTTTCTGTATAACATATTGTAGCGCCGATATCTGACAAGCAAAAAAGCACGTCCAGCGTGCTTTTTGCTTTGTGCGCAAATCTATTTGCTTCCGTACAGCATGTCATAAGCGCTAAAAGCTAATTCATAACTGAGACGGTTTTGCGGCAGCAGATAGCCCTCACCAATGATATCCTGAATTTTATTCAGGCGGTGGTAAAGTGTCTGCCGGTGGATATACAGCTTTTTGGCTGTATCATGTTTCGAGAGCCCGTTTTCCAAAAAGACCCGCAGTGTCAGCAGTAAGTTTGTCCTATGCTCACTGTCGTGATAAAGAAGCGGCCCCAGGTAATCGTCAATAAAAGATTTAAGTGACTTGTGGTCGTTTACCTGAAGCAGAAGGCGGTAAACACCCAAATTACTGAAGAATGGGCCTGCTGATTGAGCCCCGAAGGCCACTACCTGTTCAGCCTCTTTAAATGAACGGTTAATATCAACATAGTCACTGGAAACATTGCTTACCCCAAGCAGCAGGGTTTTATCATTACCCAGCACCTGCCTGCAGCTTTGCTTGATTTTATTCATGGCTTGGCTTAAATGCTCTGATTGTGTGAGATTTGGACTCAATTGTAATAACAAAAGGTATAACCTGTTGCCTCTGCTGTGAAGAACAGGCCGGAACCCCTCACGGGTCAAAATTGTCCTAAACACTGTGAGCATATCGTGGAATGGTGAAACTGCCTCGTCAGAGTACCGCACTTCCTGGTGGATTTTAAGAACAGCTGCCCAGTATGAGTATGTGTGCAAAGAATCAGAAATGCCAAGTGTCTCGCGGATCTGTTTTTCATTTGTTTCTCGGCCGTTTAGAATGTCCTCAATCAGGCGGTTCTCATTACCAAGCGCCTGTTCTTGGGCAAACATTATTCGCAGTAGAATTTGGGCAATGGCTGCGGCCGTATAGTCCAGCGTTAGGTAGAGGAATTCATCCGGTTCCTGTTCATATAGAATCACGCATAAATAAGCCAATATACTGCCCATGGCAGTCACCGGCCTGTACAATATCTGTTTTTTATCTGAGATTGGAATCAGCCCGCTTGCAGCGGGCAGTGAGGCTAAGGCAAGCTTAGAGCGGAGAAGTTCAGTAATTTCACTCTGTACAGCTTGCGGCATGTTGGGAGCAATTGAAGGCCCGTCAAGTGAGAAGAAAAATGCCTGGGTGTGGATCATCCCCTGAAAATGGTTGAGTATGCGCGGCAGACTGTGAGTCTGCAGAGTCAGTTGCTGTAAGTCGCGTGAAAAAACCGACAGCTCACGCAGTGCCTTGGTGTGGATGTTGACAATATGTTCATGCAAATCAAGAGTGATATCAACGAAACGGACCGGTTGGGTGAACGCAATCAGAGGAAACCTTAGCTTGTCTGCCAAAGCTATCATATCAGGAGGTATTTCAGGAAAATATGGCCCCAGTTCTATACACAGGCCAACTGCTTTGCGCCTGATGACTTCTTTTAGATAGAAGAGATGTTTCTTGGTTTTTTGCCCAAACCCTATTCCCGTGGAAAGTATGAATTCGCCGCCATTGAGAAAGGAGGCATTTTCAGCTGATTCAAGAATGTGCACCCAACGGATAGTACGGGACAATCCTCCCTGCCCGGCCACTACCCGGGCATGTTTAAATAAAGGCCGTTTTAAAATCCTAGCAATTGTCAGCGCTCGCTCTTCTGCCATCCCCTTACCTCCCGTACTCTGAGTATAATATATTATACTTTATTTTTCTGTGTTAGACAATTTGTAACATAACAAAACTAAGTGTGTTACTTTAAGTATAGTGAAATATCTGGAAAAATTATATATAATTTAAAAAGGGATAAAAGGGTTTTTTACTTGAACTGACGAAAATGGAAAGTGTAGCTTGTAACCAGCTTAACATCGTATAGCAACTATTAAAACCCGAGGAGGTTATTAATTCATATGTCGAACCTTCAGTTTTGCGGACTTACCTTTGGCATTCCAAAAGAAATAATGAGTGGTGAAAGGCGTGTTTCTGCCATTCCGGAAACGATTGAAGCATTAATTGCCGGCGGCGCAAGAGTATTATTTGAAGAAGGTGCGGGAGAGGGTTCATTTATTGCCGATGACGAATATGAAAAAGCCGGCGCTGAAATCGTCAGTGGACCGGAGGAGGTATTTCGCAATTCTGATATTATCCTAAAAGTTAAAGAACCCGCCTTTAACCAGGGGTGCAAAATGCATGAAGTGGATATGTTGCGTCCCGGTCAAACCTTAGTTACATTTATACACCCTGCTGCGCCATCAAATCATAATATGGTTAAGCAGCTTGCAGATAAAGGTGTCTTAAGTTTCACGCTTGACAGCATCCCAAGGACCTCCCGTGCTCAGGCAATGGACGCATTGACTTCAATGAGTACGGTGGCAGGGTATAAAAGCGTTTTAGTTGCAGCTAACATGCTGACTAAATTTGTTCCCATGGTGGGTACGGCAGTTGGGATGATAAAGCCTGCTACTGTACTTGTGATTGGTGCCGGAGTTGCGGGTTTGCAGGCAGCTGCAACTGCAAAGAGGCTGGGAGCGGCCGTCTATGCTTTGGATATACGGCCAGATGCGCTTGAACACGCTAAGAGCCTTGGTGTAAAAGTGATAGAAACAGGTATCCCGGCAGAGGTTGCGGTGGGAGAAGGCGGATATGCAAAAAGGCTGTCTGATGAATGGCTTCTCAGGGAGCGCGCCGTTATTCAGGAGATGGCAGTGGACGCGGATATAATCATAGCTTCAGCTCTGGTGCCCGGTAAAGTGGCGCCGATCATTATTACTGAAGAAATGGTTAAACAAATGAAGCCCGGCTCTGTAATAATAGATATTTCAATCGACCAGGGAGGAAACTGTGAATTAACCGTGGGTGGTGAAATCGTTACGCGTTATGATGTCACAATAGACGGCACGAAAAATATCCCGGGCATGGTCCCTACGAGCTCAACATGGATGTTTGCACGCAATATCTATAATTTTGTATCCTATTTTATCAAAGAGGGAAGTATCCAGATAGATTTAAAGGATGAGATTATTGCTTCATCTATTGTGACAAAAGATGGAAAACTTTTACATGCCGGAGCAAGAGAAGCAATGGGTTTGGACTAAGAAAGGAGACTTGCTATGGATTCTTTGTTTCTTTTATTCATTTTTATTATTGCAGCAATACTTGGCTACAGAGTTATCAGCAGCGTCCCGCAGCTGCTTCACACCCCTTTAATGTCCGGCACAAACGCTATTTCCGGAGTAACCATTCTTGGCTCCCTGGTCTCCACTGCGTTTGCTCTATCGTCCAACAGTAAGATTTTTGGCTTCATTGCCATCTTCCTCGCCACCATCAATCTCGTGGGAGGCTTTGTTGTAACAGACAGAATGCTAAAAATGTTTAGAAGTAGTTGAGGTATATAAAATGAATGAAACATATATCATTTCTGTGACTCTCTCAGGCCTTATACTGCTGGGGATCAAGTATATGAGTTCTCCCAGAACAGCGGTGCAAGGGAACCGGTTGGCGGCAATTAGCATGTTTGCCGCTATTCTCTATGTACTGTATAGAAATGAAATCATACAGGTTCCGCTGCTTTGGGTTGCTATCGCTGCAGGCGGTGTTGTTGGTTATCTCATGGCAGTTAGGGTGACCATGATTAAAATGCCTCAAATGGTAGCTTTGCTTAACGGCTGTGGAGGCGGGGCATCCGCACTGGTGGCCCTCATTGAAATTATTGAACGGTCAGCCCAGATGGATTTTTCTATGAGGGCATCGAGCCAGCTGGCACTTCTGGTGGGCGGGGCAACTCTCAGCGGCAGCCTAATAGCGTCAGCCAAACTTAATTTGCTCATTTCACAAAAACCCGTTGTTATTCCTTACTATAACCCTGTGTCAAGGACACTGCTCGTCGCAATAGGGGCACTGGCCATCGTATCATCAACCTACCTATTTCCCGAAGCAATTGTGTTAATGTCGGCTCTGGTTGTAAGCTTGGCGGTTGTTTTGGGCATCATTTTCGCTATCAGGGTAGGCGGTGCTGATATGCCTATAACCATTTCCCTGCTAAACGCATGCTCAGGTTTGGCAGCAGCCATCTTAGGCTTTACCATCTCCGAGCCACTTCTCGTTGCCGTGGGCGCAATTGTTGGAGCTTCCGGCCTGATTCTGACAAAAATCATGTGTTCTGCCATGAGTCGGTCTCTCAGCAGTGTGCTGCAGGGAACAACAGTAATGCCTGATAAGGGAAGTGCTGTGAAATCCGCTTCCGGGCAAGCAGCTCTTATAAATTCAAAACAGGGCATCGCGCCCGTCGGCCTCCTGAGAAACGCGCAAAGCGTCATCATTGTTCCCGGCTACGGCATGGCTGCGGCACAGGCTCAGGTACATGTCAAAAAAATAATGGATCTGCTGGAACAAGGAGGGGCTGACGTAAAATTCGCCATTCATCCGGTGGCGGGCCGTATGCCCGGACACATGAACGTCCTCCTTGCCGAAGCTGATGTCCCTTACGAAAAACTCTGCGAAATGAGCGAAATAAATCACAGGTTTAGAGATACCGATTTGGTGCTTGTGGTGGGCGCCTCAGATGTCATCAACCCGGCGGCAAATACTGCAGAGGGCACCCCAATCTATGGCATGCCTGTTTTAAACGTCGCCGAAGCACGCCATGTGCTCATTTATAACCTTGACACAAAACCGGGGTATTCCGGCGTGGAAAATACGCTGTATGCGATGCCCCATGTGTCCCTCGTGCTTGGCAATGCCGCAGTCACGCTCGATAAACTGTCGGCAGAGCTTCAAGGACAAAAATAATCAATTCGAATAAAAGACAATAGGAGGACTGGTTTTTATGTCAAAAAATGAGGCGAATGCTCAGCGCCGTTCCAATGCTGATAAGGAGGAGTTGCTTGAAAAAGACCGTACTTACATGTGGCACCATATGTCCCCTTATAACCCTAATCCTTTGATTGTTGCAGAAGGCAAGGGCTCCTGGATTACTGATATAGACGGGAACCGTTATCTTGACGGTATGTCCGGCCTCTGGTGTGTTAACATCGGCTACGGGCGGGATGAGTTGGCGGAGGCGGCTTATGAGCAGCTTAAAATGCTTGCTTACTATCCCCTGACGCAAAGCCATGTGCCGGCCATTGAACTTTCTGAAAAGGTCAGTGAGTGGCTGGGGGGGGAGTATAGAATCTTCTACTCCAACAGCGGGTCGGAGGCAAACGAGGTTGCTTTTAAATTAGTCCGCCAGTATCACCACCACAGAGGTCAGTCAAACCGTTATAAAATCATTTCCCGTTACCGTGCCTATCATGGCAACACCATGGGCTCCTTAGCCGCTACCGGCCAGTCTATTCGTAAAGTGATATATGAACCCCTCGCCCCTGGCTTTTTGCATGTTTCTCCACCTTACTGCTACCGCTGCTCCTTTGGCAAGACATATGGCCACTGTAATCTTGAGTGCGCCGAAGTGTTTGATGAAGTAATCAACTGGGAGGGAGAAGAGACAGTGGCAGCCGTTATTATGGAGCCGGCCATCACAGGCGGCGGCGTAATAGTGCCTCCCCCTGAGTATCTGCCCCGGGTGCAGGAAATCTGCAATAAGTATGGAGTGCTCTTGCACATTGACGAAGTGATTTGCGGGTTTGGCCGGTCAGGCAGAAAGTTCGGGTATCAAAACTTCGGCATTAAGCCTGACATTGTGACCATGGCTAAAGGGTTTACCAGCGCATATCTGCCTTTATCCGCCACAGCGGTAAAAGCCGAAATAGCAGACACATTTATGGGGAGCGGCACAAACCGGCATTTTCGCCACATAAATACTTTTGGCGGCAACCCGGCTGCATGTGCCCTGGCTTTGCGCAATCTGCAGCTATTGGAGGAAGAGGGCTTGGTAGAACGGGCCGGGCAGCTTGGAATGGAACTGCGCAGCAAGCTCTCCGCAATTGAAGACCATCCCAATGTTGGTGATATCAGGAGCTTCGGCTTTATAGCCGGAATTGAGTTAGTTGAGAATCGCAGGACTAAGGAAGCGGCTGAACCCGCTAAAGTTGCTCAGGTTATAGCCGAATGTAAAAAAAGAGGCCTGCTAATCGGGAAAAACGGTGACTCAATCCCGGGCTTCAATAATGTGCTTACACTTTCACCCCCGTTTTCCACCACCAGCGATGATGTTGAGTTTATTGTTAACGTGATTAAAGAATCCTTAGGCACTCTCTAGCACGGACCGCCTCAGGACACGCAGGGAATTTCGTGGCAGAAAAGCACTGATTGATTGTCCAAGAGCAAGTAAAAATGCCTATGCCTGAATGAAGGAGCAGAAAAATGTCAGTTAAAAGGCTTAAGTATTGTGCGAACGGGGAATGGAAAGATTCTAAGACCGAAAGATATATGCCTGTTACCGATTCAAATACCGGTAAATTAATTGCCGAAGCTCCCTGCTGCACCGTTGAAGAAGTAAACGAAGCAGTGGATGCTGCACAAAAAGCGTTCCCGGCTTGGTCGGCAACACCGGTTTCAGAGCGCACCCAGTTAATGTTCAGATTCAGAAAGGTTATTGAAGACAACCTGGATGAGCTGGTTTTAATGGTATCCACAGAACTGGGCAAAAGTATTAATGAAGCCCGCGGCGACGTGATTAAGACCATTGAAGTGGTGGAGCTCGCCTGTGCCGCCCCTGTGCTGATGCAGGGCGATTCACTGATGAACGTCTCAGCAGGCCATGACACTGTCATGTACCGTGAACCGCTGGGTGTGTTTGCCGGAATTGTTCCCTATAACTTCCCCGGTATGATTCCTTTTGGCTGGATGATACCACTTTGCATCACCACCGGCAACACATTTGTCTTAAAGGCAGCCAGCCTGGTACCGCAAACAGCAATCAGGATGCTTGAGCTGTTAATCGAAGCCGGAATGCCAAGAGGCGTGGTAAATCTTGTTACCTGCAGCCGCAATGAAGCTGAACTATTCCTCTCACACCCTGATGTCAAAGGCGTATCTTATGTGGGATCCACATCTGTGGGCAGGCATATCTACGCCACAGCCGCAGCACACGGGAAACGGGTACAGGCCCTTTGCGAGGCGAAAAACCATGCCTTAGTCCTCAAAGATGCCATACTTGATATTACAGCCCGCCGCATCATCAACTCCAGCTTTGGCTGCGCCGGCCAGCGCTGCATGGCTCTGCCTGTCATCTGTGTGGAGGAAGAAGTTGCTGATGAGTTGGTTCATTACCTGGTGAAATTTGCTCAAGAGATTAAAGTCGGCCCGGGATATGACCCCTCCACTGACCTTGGCCCAGTTGTCTCAGCAGAACACAAAAAGTTTGTCTCTGAGTGGATTGCCAAAGGTATTGCAGAAGGGGCAGAGCTTGCCCTCGACGGCAGAGATATAGCCATAGCAGGATACGAGGGCGGATTTTATCTGGGGCCCACAATCCTGGACCATGTTACACCTGAAATGAGCGTGGGAAAAAGTGAAATCTTTGGCCCTGTGAACTGCATCAAGCGCGTTAAAGATTTTGAGCATGGCCTTGCTATTATGAATGCCAGTGAATTTGCCAACGGCTCCTGCATCTTTACTCAAAGCGGATATTATGCCAGGGAATTTACCAGAAGGACACATGCAGGCATGGTTGGTGTTAATGTCGGTATTCCTGTCCCCATCTCTGTCTTCCCGTTCTCCGGGCACAAGAATTCTTTCTTTGGCGATCTTCATGTGATGGGTAAAGACGGCGTTGCTTTTTACACTGAGGCAAAGTGCGTCACAAGCAAATGGTTTACAGAAGAAGACAGCAAAGATAAAGTCAGCACCTGGGAAGGAACTATCGCCAGGAAATAAACAGCAGGAGGCTTCCGTAAGCAGCGGGAGGCTCCTTGCCTGCTGCGCAAATAAACAGAAAACTTTGAAACCTGCAAATACTTGCAGGGCAGGTAAAAATTACTGTCAGGGAGGTAATATGACCACAGTAAACTGGCAGAAAAACGATTTTGCGAGACCATTTTAATTATCCGGATGCTATCTGCAAGCACCCTGAACCTGATGCGCCTGCCTGGCTCAGGTCATAGACCAACTTTTCATTCATTCTTGATATGAAAGAAAAAGTTATGTATTATACTGAGGGAAATCCGTGCGGGCAGGAGTACAAAAGGCTTTCTTATATCGATCTTTAAGCGGTTGGGCCAGTGTCTAATTTTAGGGAGTGTAGAAGCTATGAAACTACAGGAATATCAGGGTAAACAGCTGTTTAGGGAATACGGGATTCCAGTGCCTGAGGGAAAAGTGGCAGCTACGGCGCAAGAGGCCGCCGGTGCGGTAAAAGTGCTGGGAGGCAGTGCTGCTGTAAAAGCGCAGGTACCGGTGGGGGGGAGAGGAAAAGCAGGCTTGATTAAGCTTGTGGACAGTGAAGCAGAAGCAGGGACAGTGGCCGGCAGTTTGCTTGGTGCGCACCACGAGGGATTCACTGTTATGAAACTGCTGGTGGAAGAAAAAATGGAAATAGATATGGAACTGTTCCTTAGCCTGGTGGTTGACGGCAGGGGAAAAATTGTCATGCTTTTTTCTCCCTCAGGAGGCATGGAGATTGAAACTGTGGCAGAACTTGAACCTGAAAAAATGTTCAGTCTGGAGATTGATCCCTGCGCTCTGCCGCCTCTTTACCGCCTGCGGCCTTTCCTGCGCCAGGGAGGTTTAAGGGGAAAAATTTTAAATGAACTGGCCAATGTAGCTTTTAAGCTGCTTAAAATGTTCTTTGACAAAGACCTTTTGGTAGCTGAAATTAACCCACTGGCTGTACTTTCAGACGGCCGTGTAGTAGCAGGCGACGCCAAAGTAGAGATGGACGACAATGCCCTCTACAGGCAGCAATGGCAGGAAACCCAGGAGTTTGACAATCCGCTTGAAATGGAAGCGCGCAATATAGGTGTGACCTATTACCGCCTGGAGGGGGATATCGGAATTATTGCCAGCGGGGCGGGGCTGGCCATGTGCACCATGGACCTGTTGGCGGAAGCAGGGCATAATCCTGCCAACTTCCTGGAAACAGGCGGCGGTATCACCGAAGAGCTGATGTACAGGGCAGTAAAACTGGTATGCAGCCACGAAAAAGTACGCGGCCTGCTGGTCAATTTATATGGAGGTGTCAATCCCATAGAAAAAGGAGCTGCCGGGATTGTCCGTGCCATAAATGAAATGTCGCCGCGGCCACCGCTGGTTGTTAAAGCTCTTGGCAACAAGCAGGAAGAATGCTGGCGTGTACTTGAAGAGGGCGGTATTCCCGTGGTTTCCTCTGTGAGGACAGAAGTGGCTGCCAGGCGTCTTGTCGAATTAATGGATGGCAATTAATGACAGCAGAGTGCGGGGTGGAATAAATGAGTATATTTGTCAAAGAAGGTTTAAAAGCTGTGGTTTCAGGTATTACCGGGCGGATTGGCAGTGTGCAGGCCAGATGGATGCTTGATTACGGCACCGATTTGGTGGCTGGCGTTACACCGGGCAGAGGCGGGGAAGAGATCTGCGGTCTACCGGTGTATGACGATGTTTATGAAGCGGTGGAGAAGCACGGCGCCAATGCCGCTGTCCTGTTTGTTTCTGCTCTTTTTCTCAGAGACGCTGTGCTGGAAGCAGTTGATGCAGGTGTAGAATTAATAGTGGCGATAACTGAACACGTGCCTGTGCACGATGTGCTTAAGATGAAAAGACAAGCAGAAATTGCCGGCGCCTGGCTTATCGGGCCCAACACACCGGGAATTATCAGCCCAGGCATCGGCAAGCTTGGGATTATGCCGGGAAATTTATTCAAACCCGGCAGAATTGGCATCATTTCCCGCAGCGGCACCCTTTCCTATGAAATAGCCGGCGTTCTTAACGAAGCCGGCTTCGGACAGAGCACTATGGTGGGAATGGGAGGGGACCCGGTGGTGGGTACAAGTATGGCAAAAATACTCAGTGAATTTGAAGCTGATGAGCACACCGATGCTGTGGTTGTCATCGGTGAAATCGGCGGCAGCGCCGAAGAAGAGGCAGCGAGCTATGTCAGGGAGATGACAAAGCCAGTAGTAGCTTATCTTGCCGGCCGTACCGCACCCACGGGGCGAAGGATGGGACATGCCGGAGCTATTACGGGCAAAGGCGGTTTTGGCACAGTGGAAAGCAAGGCTGCTGCTTTTAAATCAGCCGGGACTCCCGTTGCAGGCAGGCCAAGTGAAGTCCCCGGCCTTTTACAGGCGCTGACAGGGAAGTAATATTAAAAAAAGACGTGCCTTCGCACGTCTTAAAAAAGAATCAGCTCTTGGGGCGGAAAGTTGCGCAATCGGTCTCTTCAGTGTCTGAAGCATGGGGTGGCTGAATTTCAATGGATGAAGCGACACAGCGGTCACCTGCATCATAAAATTCACAGGTGTCAACGACACATTTTACCCTGGTAATCGGGCTGTCTTTACGGCTTGCACGTGGATCCATAACATAACCTCCTTGTAAATGTTTCTGAACTTATGTTTTGTTGGCCGGCGTAACTTTATACCTGCCAAAGATTTTCTAAAGCGGGTGTAATTGATTTTTATGTACCATTAAATGGAAACGCATAGCTAAGGAAAAAAAGCTGGACAACCACATTGCCATAAAATACAATATGATCAAAGCTCTACCTAATATGAGGGGAGGATTTGGTCATGAACAATAACAAAGGCAGTAAAGAGAACGATATTCAAAGGTTAATGGAGCAGTATAAAGAAACCATGAGATCCCTGGTCAAACAAGGAAAGTTGACGCACCAAGAACTGGAAAAGAATTTAACGGATGTAATTGACCAGATG
>JAGXRN010000080.1 GCA_018335875.1 Dethiobacter sp. | reverse complement strand
TCAGGCTGTTGAAAAACTTCGCATTACTTTGTCGCTGCGAAACCCCGGCATCCTCAACGTATTACATATACGCCTGCGGTGCCGGGGTTCCTTGCTTCGCGTCCTGCTCGTTTTTGAACAGCCTGTGTTTCTCAACAATCTGGGGCGCATCGAAAGATGCGCCTTTTTTGTCGTCAAGGAAATTATATCATACCTTTTAACTTTCTTTCCTTGACGATGGGGGTTGTTAAGGGGGACTTCCCCTTAATCTTGCGGGGTGCTCAGGGTCCGCAGACCCGCCGAAGGGGGCGCGCCCCCTAGCGGACAAGAAAAACGCGTCCTCTGTTAAAGGCGCGAAGCGTTTTTCTTGACGGCCTGAGTTGAATATATTTTATCTGCATGGAAATTCTAACTAATGCTGTTAAACACGGAGGTGTTGTCCTTGGGCGAAAAGGCCCGTGGCCATATGGTTATAATAGGAGGCGCTGAGGATAAAAGCGGTGATTGTGCCATTCTGCGGGAATTTATCAAGCTGGCAGGAGGGCGCGACAGCCGTTTAACTGTGCTGTCAACCGCAAGTGAGGATCCCCGGTCAGGGGAAGTGTATCGCAGTCTGTTTGTTGAGCTGGGCGCAGCAGAGGTGAGCGTGCTCGCTGTCCGGCACAGAGCGGAGGCCAATCAGCAGCAATATGTTTCAGTCTCCAGGGAGAGCAGCGGCATTTTTTTTACAGGTGGCGACCAGCTCAGAATCACCGGGGTGCTTGGTGGCAGCAAGCTGAGCCGTGCGTTGCTTGAGTCTTATCATGGAGGCGCAGTAATTGCCGGCACCAGTGCCGGTGCTTCAGCCATGAGTGAGACGATGCTGGTTGGGGGCAGTGATGATGCCACGCCAAACAAGGAGATTATCCGCATGGCGCCGGGACTTGGATTTCTAAAAGAGGTAGTGGTTGATCAACACTTTGCGCAGCGGGGCAGAATCGGGCGCTTGCTGGCAGTCATGGCACATAACCCTTATATTCTTGGTGTAGGCATAGATGAGGACACGGCGATTTCTGTTTCGCCTGACGAAATATTTAAAGTTATTGGTTCCGGTACAGTGACTGTCCTTGACGGCAAAGGAGTCTCCCACTCAAATGTTTCTGAATCGGGCATGAATAACCCTTTAGCCCTGACTGATGTCCGCCTGCACATTCTGCCTCGGGGATACGGGTATCATCTGGGACAAAGACAGGTTTTGATGCATATAAATAAGGAGGACCCTCGGTAAATGAAGATTAAGGATATTTGTTTCTTTACGGGAAGAAATATTTACAGTCATCGCCCCGTAATGAGGTTGCGGCTTGATCCGGAGCAATGGCGGTCTTTCCGTACAAATGAACATCCGTTCTTTGTGGAAAAGTTAGTTGAACTGCTGCCCGGGTTGTCAGACCATTATTGTTCACGTGGACGTCCCGGCGGTTTTCTTGAGCGTCTGATTGAGGGCACATACCTGGGACATGTTATAGAGCATGTCTGCCTCGATCTACAGCAGCAGGCAGGAGTAGGTACTGATTACGGCAAAACAATGAGCGCAAAAGGCGGCCTTGTTGATATTATATGTGAATACCGCTGCCGGCAGGCTGCTGATTTGCTGGGACGGACTGCTGTGGCGGTGGTAAATTCACTGCTGGCAGGGTCGGAGCCGGATTTTAAAGAAGCGGTAAGTTTGGCAAAACGGCTGGCGGCTGAACATTTGCCGGGCCCAAGCACAGCTGCCATTTTGGCTGCGGCACACAAGCGGGGGATACCTGTGCAGCATCTAGCCGAGGGCGCCAGTCTTTACAGGCTGGGCAGCGGTATCTACCAGCGGAGGATATCCGCCAGTATCAGCGATACAACCGCGTGCATCGCTGTCGACATTGCGGGCAATAAGCAGTTGACAAAAAAATTGCTGCGGGAACACGGGCTGCCGGTACCGTGCGGCGAAGTGGTATACAGCCTTGACAAAGCTCTGGCAGCCGCTCAGGAATTGGGATACCCGGTTGTAATGAAGCCTGATAACGGAAACCAGGGTAAAGGTGTATCCCTTAACATTAACAGCGAAGCTGAGGTGGAAACTGCTTTTGCCAGGGCTGCACAGTACAGTTCAGGAGTCATGGTTGAAAAATTTCTGCCCGGGCGCAATTACCGGCTGCTCATCGTAGATAATACACTTGTAGCGGCATCAGAAAGAATACCTGCCCATGTTATCGGCGATGGCCAAAGTACGATTCTGGAGTTAATTGCCCAGGCAAACAGTAATCCCCTGCGCGGGGAAGGGCATGAGAAGCCGCTGACCCGTGTTACAGTAGACGAGATAACCGGGACAGTACTGGCAAAGCAGGGCTTATCACTTGGCAGCGTGCCGTTGCGTAGCAGGCTTGTATGGCTGAGGGAAAGTGCCAACCTCTCCACAGGCGGCATCGCATATGATGTTACTGACAAAGTCCACCCGCTGCAGGCGGAACTGGCCGTCAGGGCTGCTCAAATTATAGGCCTTGATATAAGCGGTGTAGATCTTGTTATGGACGATATCAGCACCCCTCCGATGATACAGTGCGGGGGTATAATTGAAATAAACGCTGCTCCCGGCCTGCGCATGCATCTGTTTCCCACAGAGGGTAAAAAAAGAGATGTAGGACAAAAGATTGTAGACATGCTCTTCCCTGCGGGAAAGCCTTGCCGTATACCGCTGTTCAGCGTGACAGGGACAAACGGGAAAACAACGACCACACGCATGCTGGAATATGTTCTGCGTAAAAACGGCTTCTTTACCGGGATGTGCTGCACTGACGGGATCTATATTAACGGCACAAAAGTACGCCAGGGCGACCTGACCGGCCCGACGGGCGCAGGTAATGTTTTGGGACACCCGCAGGTTGAAGTTGCGGTGCTGGAGACGGCGCGGGGAGGAATTGTGCGCCGTGGCTTGGGGTATGACAAGGCTGACGTGGCTGTAATAACAAATATCAGGGCTGACCATCTGGGGCAGGATGACATTGAGACCATGGATGATCTTTTCCATGTTAAAAGCCTGGTGGCTGAAGCTGTATACGCAAGCGGCACAGTGGTGCTAAATGCTGATGACCCTTATGTCTGTGACCTGACCGCGCGGGCTTGGTCGGATATAATCTATACCAGTACACAAAATGAAAATATAATAGTCAGGCGCCACCTTGGCAAAGACGGGCGGGCTGTCTTTATCCGGCGCGGCACAATCATTGCAGCCCAGGGATACCGCGCAGTTATAGTCGGGCGTGTGCGCGACTTTGCCGTGACCATTGGCGGCAAAGCCACGCATCAGGTGGAAAACCTGCTCTCGGCTCTGGCTGCATGTTGGGGCTATGGCATTACGCCGCGCCAAGCGGGATTTTACCTGCGAAAATTTGCAGTTAACCCCGAGGATAACCCGGGCAGGGCAAACCTGTTTGACCTGGGCTACTGCAGGGTTTTAGTGGACTATGGCCACAATGCCGACGGCATCGGCAAAACGGGAGAACTGGCAAGAAAGCTTAGGCCGCAAAGGAGTATTGCCGTAGTGGGAGTTCCCGGCGACCGCAGTGATGAACTTGTTATCGAGGCCGGCAAGGCTGCAGGCCTTTATTTTGACTATCTGTATATAAAGGAGGACAGTGACCTGCGCGGGAGAATCCCGGGAGAAACGGCGTCACTTCTTGCACAGGGAGCGGCCTGTGTCGGCTTTGACAGGCAAAAAATTGTGATGGCAGAAAATGAGCAGGCTGCTGTCAGAGCGGCATTAGGAAGCGCCTCAAGAGGTGATTTGATTGTCATCTTTTATGAAAAGCTGGAGCCTCTGATGAGTGAATTAGTTCAGTTTCGGCCGGCTTTAACGGCTGAGACAAAAGCTCATGTTTAAATGGTATTAAATTTTCCCGGTCCTGTACCTATCGCAGCAGGAATTCCGGGGACTGTGGGCGAATAGTTTTGCAGTGTCAAGAAAGGCGCGCTTTTTGTACAGGAAAACGGGGAAACAGATGGTTATATATGAACAGGCTTATGCCAAGATTAACATCGTGCTTGATGTGGTTGGCAAAAGGCCGGATGGCTATCATGAAATCAATACAGTCTTTCAGTCCCTGATGCTGCATGACAATCTTAGTTTCAGCAAAAATGGCGGCTCGGGGGTTGCTTTATCATGTAGCGATGCAACCCTGCCCGCCGGTCCGGAAAACCTGGTCTGGCGGGCTGCTGTGCTGTTAAAGGAGCACTACCGCGTATCAGCCGGAGTAAAGATAACACTGGAAAAAAAGGTTCCGGCTGCTGCGGGGCTCGGTGGCGGCAGCAGCGACGCAGCAGCCGCACTGCGGGGGTTGCTCCGTTTTTGGCAGCTGCCTGTGGAAAGGGATGTTTTGTACAGACTGGCGGCCGGGTTGGGGTCAGACGTGCCATTTTGCCTCGAAGGAGGAACGTCCTATGGCACGGGCAGGGGAGAGATTATCGAACGACTGCAGCCGCTGCCTCAATTTTCAGTAGTCCTGGCAAATCCCGGGTTTGCTTTGTCCACAGCTCTGGTCTACAGTCATTACAGGGGGAGTGATGTGGCCTTACGCCCGGATCTGGCTGCTGTTCGCGACGCCATAGCGCGTGGAGACAGTAATAAAATTATCGCCAACCTTGGCAACAGCCTTGAGTGTGCAGCTTTTAAACTTTACCCGCAGATTGCGCAGTTAAAACAAAGGATGAGCCGTGCCGGTGCTTCCCTTATGTGCGGCAGCGGTCCCACAGTTTTTTCTTTGTTTGATGACTGGGAAAAAGCATATGAATTGACTTGCAACCTTAAAAATGAAGGGATATCTGCCTGGCTGACGGAAACGTCAACACGAAGAGAACTGGGGTGCCAATATGTTTGATGTTGTAGTACTGGCAGGAACCGGGAAGAAGACACCTCTTACTGAACAGGAGGGCGTTGATAATAAAGCTTTTATTGAAATTAACGGCAGGACACTGCTGTCCTTTACACTGGAAGCCCTGCGCGCTGTAAAAATCATTGACAGGATAGCGGCAGTGGGGCCGGTTGACCAGCTGTCTGCGCTGATTGAACAGTATAATCTACTGGTTGTAAGCGAAAAAGGAGAGATTACAGACAACATACAGGCCGCAGTTTCGGCACTCAGGCCCCGGAAGCATTTTTTAATTGTGGCGGGAGATATTCCGCTGCTTACCGCCAGGGCGGCAGAAGACTTTCTTGAGCAATGCGCACCATATGAGGCGGATTTTTATTATCCCATAGTAAGCAAAGAAGAAAATGAAAAGCGGTTCCCCGGTATAGAGCGCACTTATGCCCGTCTGAAGGACGGCGTTTTCACCGGAGGCAACCTGTTTTTGGTAAATCCGCATAAAGTGGACGAGTGGCTGCCTCGACTGAACAGATTTATTGAGCTGCGGAAAAGCCCGTTCAGACTGGCAAACGCTCTGGGATTCGGCTTTGTTCTAAAATTTATAAGAAAGACCCTGACTATTGCAGAGCTGGAAAGGAATGTCCCGCGATTACTAGGTATTTCGGGTAAAGCCGTTATTTGCGGCTATCCGGAAATAGGTACTGATGTAGATAAAATTAGTGATTTAGAGCTTGTTCGTAGGGAACTTTCCCTGCCATAATTTTTTCTTTGTTTCACCGGGGAGCAGGAATCTTCCAGTTTGTGTTGAATATTCACATGTGCAAACATACTGGAAAGGCGGTGAGATTATGAGAGTTACCGACGTCAGAATCAGAAAAATGAATAATGACGGCAAAATGAAAGCAATTGTCTCTATTACCCTTAATGAGCAGTTTGTCGTTCATGACGTGCGTGTAATTGAAGGCAACAACGGGCTGTTCGTCGCCATGCCGAGCAAGCGGACGCCTGACGGCGAATTTAAAGATATTGCCCACCCGATTACTTCAGAGACACGTGAGATTATCCAGTCCGCAGTGTTAACCGCCTATACAATGGAGTTGGAGAAAGAACTAGTCGGAGCATAAGGAGCGGATGCTCCTTTTTTTTATTCTTTCTTAAAAACGGGGAAACTTATCTTGAGCATTCGCAGAGTGACATTCCCCACCCACTTGTTGCTCAAAAATCAGGGGTGTGTCCCCTTACCATCAAGGAGGGCAGAAAATGAAGAAAGTTAGTACTGTTATTCTGGCAGCCGGTGAAGGCAAGCGGATGAATTCCGCGTTGCCTAAAGTTCTGCACCGTTTTTGCGGACGCTCACTGCTTGGCCATGTGGTTGCTGCGGCTTCACAGGTAAGCAGCGACCTGATTGTGGTGGTGGGTCATGGTGCCGACAGCGTGCAGGCACAACTGGGTGACTCTGTGAGGTATGCTCATCAAAAGCAGCAGAAGGGCACCGGACACGCCGTCATGCAGGCGGCGGAGCTTTTGCCCCGCGAGGGAACAGTACTTATTCTCTGCGGTGATACGCCGCTCTTATCTGCTGAAATACTCTTTGCCCTTCTTACTGAACACAATAATAAAAATACTGCTGTCACGGTGCTGACTGCCGTTGTGCCAAACCCGGCAGGCTACGGCCGCATTGTGCGCACAGCAGCGGGGGCTGTGCAAAAAATAGTTGAGGAAAAGGATGCCTCCCTCAAAGAGAAAGAGATAACTGAAATCAATACAGGCACATATGTTTTTGCAGCCGCTCCGCTGCATGCGGCGCTAAAGCTTATAAGCAACAACAACGCCCAAGGTGAGTACTACCTTACCGACTGCCTGGAGATACTGTTAAAACAAGGGTTTGCGTTATCTTCGCACTGCCTTGACGACTACCGGCTTGCCCTTGGTGTAAATGACCGTGCCCAGTTGGCGGAAGCAGGCAGCCTGATGCGTGAAAGAATAAATACACAATTGATGGCGGCCGGAGTAACCATCGTGGATGCGGCTGCAACATATATTGATGCCGGAGTTGAAATAGGCCGCGATACCATAATTTATCCGGGCGCCATACTTGCGGGAGCTACCACAATCGGAGAAGAATGCGCCATTGGGCCGTTTTGCGAAATCAGCCACAGCCAAATTGGCAGCAGAGTCACCATCAGTCACTCTGTGGCAACTGAGAGCGTTATGGATGACGATGTAAGTGTGGGCCCTTTTGCCCACCTGCGTCCTGGCACCAGGCTCCGAAAAGGCGTTAAGGTTGGGGATTTTGTAGAGATAAAAAAATCGGACATTGGTGAGCAAAGCAAGATTCCACACCTTTCTTATGTGGGCGACGCACAGATTGGCAGCGAAGTGAATCTTGGCGCCGGTACCATCGTAGTGAATTATGACGGCAGGGAGAAACATGTAACCAACATTGAAGACGGGGCTTTTATCGGCTGCAACAGCAACCTGGTGGCGCCGCTTAGTATCGGTAAAGGCGCTTTTGTGGCAGCCGGTTCGACAATTACAAAGGATGTGCCTGCGGGAGCGCTTTCACTTGCCAGGCCCAAACAAGTGAATAAAGAAAATATGGGAAAGCGCTTTTTAAAAAAGCAGTAATCAGGAATAATAAACGTTAGGCAGGAATAAGCGCTGCCAGGATAGAACATTAATTCCATTGACTGATAGATTTATATGCTTATGTATGCGGGAGGTAATGTTGTGTATCGAGGGCGTAAGTTAAAAATTTTCAGCGGGACGGCCAATCTGGGGTTAAGCGAGGAAATCGTAGAACACGTTGGCGTTCCGCTTGGAATTACTGAAGTAAAACGCTTCAGTGACGGTGAGATTGCTATTTATATAGGGGAAAGCGTCAGGGGAGCAGATATATTTATTGTGCAGCCCATCAGCTGTCCAGCCAATGAAAACCTGATGGAGCTGCTGATTATGATGGATGCGCTTAAACGCGCCTCGGCCAAGAGTATTAATACTGTGCTCCCCTATTACGGATATGCTCGCCAGGACCGCAAAACCCGTGCGCGCGACCCCATTACCGCCAAGCTGATTGCAGACCTGCTTACCGCGGCCGGGGCAAACCGTGTGATTACAATGGACCTCCATGCCGGCCAGATACAGGGATTTTACAACATACCGGTGGACCACCTGACAAGCCTGCCCATACTGGCCAAATATTTTGAAGAGAAAGGACTGACAGACGCTGTTGTGGTCTCACCCGACATGGGTGGTGTCACACGGGCCAGGGAACTGGCGGAAAGGCTGCACCTGAGGATTGCCATTATTGATAAAAGGCGGCCTGAGCCCAATGTGGCCCAGGTGATGCACATCATAGGGCAGGTAAAAGGGAAAACAGTGATTATGGTTGACGATATCATAGACACTGCCGGTACTGTGGTGCTTGGCGCAGAGGCCCTGCTTGACCAGGGCGCCAAAGAAGTTTATGCCTGCTGCACTCATCCCGTACTCTCGGGCCCGGCTATTAAACGCCTGGCTGACGCACCGATTAAAGAGCTGGTAGTGACCAACACCATACCGGTCCCGCCTGAAAAGCAGCTGGATAAAATACGTGTCCTTTCTGTCGCTCCTTTAATGGGAGATGCAATTATCCGCATCCACGAGGAATTGTCTGTCTCTAAACTGTTTGATTGATAATTTGACTCTGTAAGGTTGTTGGGGTATAATACCATGGAATAAGCTTAAGGGGGTAAAAGATTGGAACGTGTACAAGTAAAGGCAGAGCCGCGCACACCTGCCTCAAAAGGGCATCTCAGGCAGCTCAGGCAAAAGGGGCTTGTTCCGGGCGTTGTGTACGGTAGAAATAAAGAAGCGGTTACAGTGACTGTAGACGGCAAAGATTTAGCCGGGGTTTTAGGACATTCTTCGGGCATGAACACCCTGGTGGATCTGGCAATGGACGGGGGAAAAGATACAGTAATGGTTAAGGAACTGACCAGGGATATTCTGTATCATGACCGTTTAACCCATGTTGATTTTATCCGCATTTCTCTTGAAGACAAGCTTGAGGTCAATGTGCCTGTGCAGCTTATCGGGGAGCCCCAGGGGGTCAGGGATGGCGGCGTGGTTCAGCAGTCGCTGCGTGAAGTTGTGATGAAGTGCCTGCCCACCGCAATACCGGAGATGATTGAGCTTGATGTCACTGGCCTTGGCACCGGGCAAAGCCTCACAGTTGCCGACCTTGTCACCACCGGTGACGTAGAAATGATAAGTGATTCTGCCGAAGTAGTTGTCACAGTCCTGGCGCCAAGAGTTGCTGAGGAAGAAGAGAAGCATGAAGAAGCAGCAGAAGCCGGCGCAGAAGAGGAGACGGAAGAAGGTTAAAACAAGAAGATGATGATTATCCTGGGGCTCGGAAATCCGGCCCCCCGCTACCTGCTAACCCGTCATAACGCGGGTTTTCGTGTTATCGACTGCCTGTCAGGCAAAACAAAAATACCACTGTATAAGAGTGGGTACCATTCATTTTACGCCAGGGGCGTTATTGGCGGCCAGGATGTGGTTTTAGCGAAGCCGATGACCTTTATGAACAACAGCGGTCTGGCCGCTGCTGCATTGTGCCGTGCTTTTGGCGTGCCAAGCGACCGCCTGCTTGTTATCTGCGACGATTTGGACTTACCGCCGGGAAGACTGCGGCTGCGCAGCGGCGGAGGCAGTGGAGGGCAAAACGGACTTAATTCCATCATTTATCATCTTCACAGTGAAGAATTCCTCCGCCTGCGCATCGGTATCGGGCGCCCTGTGGAGTGTGACGCTGCCGATTATGTTCTGGAGGAGCTGGCGGGCGCAGAGATGGATGAATTTGACCGTACTCTCGCCCTGGCTGTTGACGGCGTTATGGTTCTTCTCAGTGACGGCATATCAGCAGCTATGAATAAAATAAACGCAAAAGGTCAGGCTTGAGGGTCAGGCTTGAGTAACTTTTTTCTTTACATTACAATGAGGCTGTGCTATAATTCTTCTCATATATTTGATAAAGGCTATGATGGAGAAAAGTAGGGTATTTCCTCTCTTCAGGGAGGGGGCGTCAACGACTGAAAGCGCTCCCAGATGCAGGACTTGCCCGAAGTTCCCTCCAAAGCTGCAGGCTGAAACTTAGTAGGCTGTGCCGGGGATTCCGCCCGTTATTGATGGAACAGGTATCGGATAATTTATCCCGTACCTGAACCGAGTGGGCGTATACGTCAATAAGGGTGGTACCACGGATATTTTCCGTCCCTGTCTGGGACGGTTTTTTATTTTCTATTTTTAAATTAAGGAGGGCTTGGCAATGATAGTTGTAATGGATCTGCGGGCTACGGAGCAGGATGTGGCGTCGGTGGAAGAGGTTCTTAAAAAATTCGGCTACAGCTGTCATTTTATCCGTGGTGTGGAGCGTCTTGTTATCGGTGCGGTGGGTTCGGGGCATGGTGTGCCGGAAGGTCTGGAAATGATGACCGGAGTGGAAAAAATAGTTCCCATCATGCAGCCGTTTAAGCTTGTGAGCAGGGAGATGAAGCCGGAAGACACTGTTATTGAAGCCGGAATGCTGCGCCTTGGCGGCGGATATTTTTCTGTGATTGCCGGTCCCTGCGCCGTGGAGAGTTTTACACAGCTATCTGTGTCGGCGTCTGTGGTGCGCACCTCCGGTGCTGCCGCTTTGCGCGGCGGCGCTTTTAAGCCGCGTACATCGCCCTATGCTTTTCAGGGCTTGGAGAAACAGGGACTGGAGTACCTGGCAAGAGCCAGGGAGGAAACGGGGCTCTCCATAGTCACCGAAGTAGTGAACCCCTCTGATGTGGAGCAGGTGGCACGCATAGCCGATGTGATTCAAATTGGAGCAAGAAACATGCAGAACTTCCCGCTGCTGCGGGAAGTTGGCCGGTTGCGCCTGCCTGTGCTTTTAAAAAGAGGGCTCTGTGCAACGGTAGAAGAATGGTTGATGGCTGCTGAATACATTCTTGCGGAGGGAAACTATAATGTAATCCTGTGTGAACGGGGGATACGGACATTTGAAACGTATACCAGAAATACACTGGACGTTAGTGCCATCGCTCTGGCCAAGCGCCTTTCTCATCTACCCGTAATTGCCGACCCCAGCCATGCCAGCGGCAGTTGGAGGCTGGTGAGGCCGCTGGCGCTGGCCAGTGTGGCTGCCGGCGCGGACGGGCTCCTGATAGAGGTCCATCCCAATCCCGCCGCTGCACTCTGTGATGGGCCGCAATCGCTTAATCCCGGCCACTTTCAGGAACTAATGGCAGAAATAGAAATCATGGTCAAAGTTTTCAATAAAACACTCTGGAGAGGGGAAGAAGAAAATGACTGTTGAGATTGCTTATCTTGGGCCGGTCGGGACTTTTTCCGAGGAAGCGGCACTGCGCTTTGCAGGTACTTTGAGCGGGGAAGCAAAGCTTTTACCTTGTCCCACCATTGAGGATTGCGCGGAAACCGTGGAGGACGGTACAGCCTCTTTTGCTGTGGTTCCGCTGGAGAACTCGCTGGAAGGTTCAGTAAATATAACACTGGATTTACTGACAACCAGCGCCGAGCTCAGAATCTGCGCCGAACTGGTGCTTGCCATTGAACAGAACCTGCTGGTTGCAGACGGGGGGCTGGGTGAAATAAAGCAAGTTTATTCACATCCCCAGGCCATGGCGCAGTGCCGCAACTTTCTGCGCCGCAGCCTTCCTGCAGCAGAAAAAGTGCCTGTGGTCAGCACATCGGAGGCGGCGTCCACCGCGGCAAAGCTGGGTGTGGGCGCGGCGGCCATCGGCAGCAGGCGGGCGGCGGAGCTGTATGGCCTTAAAATTTGTGCGGCGGCGGTTCAGGATAACGGGAACCAGACACGTTTTGTCATCCTTGGCAGGCAGGGCAGCCTTGCCGGTACACCGGAAAAAACTTCGCTGCTGTTTGCTGTTAAGGATGGCCCGGGCAGCCTTTTCCGGGTCCTGCAATCCTTTGCCGTCCACGGCGTTAACCTCACTAAGATTGAGTCCCGCCCGGCCAAACGCCAGTTAGGCGACTATCTGTTTTTTGTGGATCTGGCAGGCACACCGGAAAACCAGACAATAATGGCAGCCTTGCGGGAGGCGTCAAGAGAGGCGGTAATGTTAAAACTGCTCGGCACTTACGCCGTGATGAAAGACGTCTGATAGGCTTAGCATAATTTGCCCGCGTCTGTCCATACTAGTGTACAAACGTACGGGGGCCTGTTATGAGAGACCTTGCCGCCGGCCTGTTGGCCGCCGCCATCGCTTTTGCCGCCAACCGACTCTTCTTGCGGGCGCAGGGCTGCCTGGCAATGATAAGTGCGGTGCCGCTGGCAGAAGAGGTGGCAAAAACCATGGTTGCATTTTGGCTGGGAGGCGCGGTTGTCTACACACATCTGGCATTTGGCCTGACTGAAGCGGTTTTGGATTGGTGCGGAAAGAGCAAACGCCTGCCGGCCTCCGCTTTAGCCATTGCCGCTCACGGTGCTTTTGGCCTGGTGACTGTAAAAGTAAGCAGGGAAACCGGCAGCCTTGGCCTTGGCATCCTGTCAGCAGTGATTATCCATGCTGCCTGGAACATGGCCATGCTCTACCGTACGGCAAAGAGGTGAATTATGCTATTAACATGGATTTGCCGTAACTGCGGGGAAAGATTAGCCAGTGTCACTGCCAGGGAGGACGACCCGAGGATAGAGGCGTTGACGGCACAGGCGGGTGACGATATAATAGAATACGATCACACAGGTACAATGATTATAAAAATCCTGTGTGAGGACTGCCTGGAGGATCTTAAGCGGGAGGAAGAAAGTGAAATTACTTTCTTACAGGGGCCGCAGCTTCATTAAAGTCGCTGCCCGACAACAGAGCCAGGAGGCCTTGCCTACGGTCAAGGCCTGTTTTGTGTTGCCGGGAATAAAAGGCCATGGTTTTTGCTTTAATCGGCAGGGAGGAGTGTAAAATGTTAAAGAAGTTGGCTGATGAAATTCTGACCCTGCCTCAACTTGACGTGTTTGCCAGGGGACTTGAGACAAGAATTGCCGGCCCCCAGCTGCTTTATGGTGTGGACGGCAGTGCCAAAAGCATGGTTATGGCCGCCATTCGTCTGAAAACAGGGCGGCCTCTGCTGATTGTTACCCCGGATCAGGCGCGGGCGGAAAAAATGTATGAAGATATGGTCTCAGTCTTTGGAGAGGGAGAAGTATTTCACTTCCCCGGGCAGGACCTGCTTTACTATAACAATCTTCTGTCAAGGAGCAGTGAAGTCTCACAGCAGAGGCTTGTGGCCATGCGGCAGCTTCTTGCGGGCAGAAATGCGGTGATTGTGACCACGGCCGTCGCACTGCTTGGCAAAATGGCGCCGCCTGACAAATTTTATAGTTTTTCTGTGACAATTCAGACCGGGCAGGAATGGGAAATAGATAATTTGCTGGCTAAACTGCTGGCAGCCGGTTTTGAACGTTCTGAAATAGTGGAGCAGCCGGGGCAGGTCTCTGTGCGCGGGGGTATTGTGGACATCTTCCCGGTGGGGGAGGCAATGCCCTACAGGATTGAGTTTTTTGGCGATACAGTTGAATCTGTGCGCAGATTCGATCTGCAGACACAGCGGTCGCGCAGCAGTGTGGAGAAGTTGTGTGTGGTGCCGGCGCGGGAAGTTGTGGTCGGCAATTCACAGCGCCAATTTGCCGCCTTGGAGCTTGAACATGAAATGGAGCGCCTCGGCAATCATAGCGCTGCCCGCTCGGGCTCGGCTGTAGTGCTGCGGATGCGGGAGAAAATAGCCCAATGCCTCGAAGCTATTAAAGAGGATTTATATTTTCCGGTGATGGACCAGTACCTGCTCTACTTTTACCAGCAGCCGGCTTCTCTTCTTGATTACCTGCCCCCGGCTTCACTTGTTTTTGTTGATGACCCCCTGCGCTGTACTCAGGTGGCAGGACAGCTGTCAGCGGAACTCAGGGAATCTCAGAGCACGCTCTATGCACAGGGAGAACTCCTTGCCCGTCAGACAGAGCTCATTTTTAATTTTCCGGAGCTATTGGAGGCTGCCGCGGGGCGTGCAATATTCTTTTCACTTTTCTCTCATGCAAGCCTTACCTCACGTCCTTACCGGCAGAGCATTTCTCTTTCAGCCAAGCCTGTCCCTCACTTTCACGGGCAGTGGGAGATCTTCGGTGATGAAATGAGGCACTGGCGCAGTGAAGGATACAGGGTGGTAATCCTCACCTCTTCGCGCGAGAGAAGTACGGGCATTGCCGACATTTTAGCGGAAAGGCAGATTCCTGCCTATTACACTCTGAGTGAACCTGACCTCTCGCCCCGATCAGTGGTAATGCTGCACGGCGCCCTGGAGGGCGGTTTTATTGTGCCTGAAATTAAACTGGCTGTGCTCACAGACCACGACATACTGCCACAGAGAAAAAAAAGACGCCGTCTGAAGGATAAAGAGGGCATTCGCATCGGGGACTATCAGGAGCTTAAAACAGGGGACTTTGTAGTCCATGAACAGCATGGGATAGGCCAGTATCTTGGCATTCGCACCCTTGATGTGGGGGGAATCCACCGCGATTATTTATTTATTCAATATGCCGGCAACGATAAGCTTTTTATTCCCATCGAACAAATAGACGTTGTGCGCAAGTATATCGGGGTCGAAGGAAAAAGGCCAAAACTCTACGCTCTCGGCGGAGGGGAGTGGAGCCGTGTTAAAGCCAGGGTGCAGGCTTCTATCCGGGAACTGGCAAAGGAACTGCTTGAACTCTATGCTTCCCGGGAGACTGTAACAGGCTTTGCCTTCCCTCCCGACCACCCCTGGCAGCAGGATTTTGAAGCGGCATTCCTTTACGAGGAAACTCCCGACCAGCTGCAGGCTGCCCGTGAAGTAAAAAGAGATATGGAAAAGCTTCGCCCCATGGACCGTCTGGTCTGTGGCGATGTTGGCTACGGCAAAACCGAGGTGGCGCTGCGTGCTGCTTTTAAAGCTGTGATGGCAGGTAAACAGGCAGCCTTTCTTGTCCCGACCACAGTCCTTGCACAGCAGCATTACAGAAACTTCAAAGACCGTTTTGAAAGCCAGCCTGTGACAGTGGATGTACTGAGCCGCTTTCAGAGCAGAGCTGAGCAGAAAGCAACACTTGCGGGATTGAGAGACGGCCGGATTGACATTTTGGTAGGCACACACCGCCTTCTTTCCAAAGATATCCGTTTTCACGACCTCGGCCTTTTGGTAATCGATGAAGAGCAGCGCTTTGGCGTAAGGCATAAAGAAAAAATAAAAATGCTCAAAAAAAATGTTGATGTCATGACCCTCACAGCCACCCCCATTCCCCGTACACTTCATATGTCACTGGTTGGGGTGCGTGATATGAGTGTTATAGAAACGCCCCCTGAAAACCGCTACCCGGTTCAGACATATGTGCTTGAGTATTCCGACACTGTAATCCGCGATGCGGTTATCAGGGAAGTAAACCGGGGAGGGCAGGTCTACTTTGTCCACAACAGGGTGCAGTCCATTGACAAGTGGGCGTCAACGCTGCAGGAACTGCTGCCTGAGGTGCGTATCGGCGTCGCCCACGGGCAGATGCCGGAGGAACGTTTAGAACAGGTAATGGTGGACTTCCTGCAGGGTGAATACGATCTTCTGCTGTCAACCACAATCGTGGAAGCAGGCCTCGATATACCCAATGTTAATACAATTATCATACATGATGCAGACAGATTCGGCCTCTCTCAGCTTTACCAACTGCGCGGCCGTGTGGGCCGTTCAAACCGGGTTGCTTACTGCTACCTAACCTACCAGCAGGACAAGGTGCTAAACGAGGTGGCTGAAAAACGTCTGCAGGCCATTAAGGAATTTACTGAGCTGGGATCCGGCTTTAAAATTGCCCTGCGCGACCTGGAGATAAGGGGCGCCGGCAACATACTTGGCCCGGAGCAGCATGGCTTCATGATGTCGGTGGGGTTTGACCTTTATGTAAAACTTTTGGAAGAAGCGGTAAGTATGTACAAAGGAGAGCGCCCCGGGGAGAAGGCGCTGCCCCGCGTGGAAATAAACGTTGACGCCTATCTGCCTTCGAGCTATATCTCCGATGCCAGGCAAAAGATTGTGTTTTACCAGAAAACTGCCTCTTTGCAGGAAATAGATGAAGTGAGTGAAGTGCGGGAGGAACTCTGTGACCGTTTTGGGCCGCTGCCCGCAGCTGCCGCCAACCTGCTTTGTGTGGCGGAATTGAAAATACTGGCAGGCCGGCTTGGTGTATCTGCCATCAGTGAAGAAAAAAACGAGCTGATGGTTCGTTTTGCTCCGGAGCAGGCACTGGACAGCTCCAGGCTTCTCGCCTTTGCCCGCAAATACCAGGGCAGGCTCACTGCGGGCAGGGAAAAACAGTTTTTACTGGCGTTTCGCCACACTGCACTGGATGGCAGTGAAAAGCTCAGAATGCTGTTGGAACTATTTAACGAGTTAAAAAGCCTTGCCAAGTAAAAGATTTCTCAAGTATAATAGGGTTATGTCCAAAATTAAGAAGGGGAGTGCTTTTATGTTTTATATATTACAGCGCAATAAAAAATGGGCGATAGCCCTGATATTACTGGTTGTGCTTGTATCGGCAACCGGGTGTGGCAGCAACAAAACAGTAGCCGAAGTAAACGGGCAAAAAATCACCAGGGCGCAGTTGGACACTTATGTCAACGGACTACGCTTGCTGATGCCGCAGCTGGACGAGATGCTCGGCGATAAATCTGCCAAGGGCCAGTGGGAGTCAGACATTCTGGAGTCAATGGTGTCAAACCTGCTGATTAAGCAGGCTGTGCTTAAGCAGGGCCTGAGCGTCAGCAGTGAAGAAATCGAAGCCGACTACCAGGAATTCAGAGGGCAGGTAGTAATGATGCTGATGTATGGACAGGAAGATGAATTTACGGCCAGGCTGAAAGAGCTCAAAATCAGCGAGAACGATCTTAAAGAACTTCTTAGCATCAACACTTATGTTGAGAAACTTTATAATGATTTTCTTTCCGAAGTCAGCGATGAGGAGATCAGGAACTTCTTAAGCGATAACCCTGATTATGCCTTGTCCCCCGCCCTGATTGAGCCAAGCCATATTCTGGTTGAAACCGAGGAAGAAGCTGCGGCTGCCCGTGAAAGGGTGCTGGCAGGGGAAGATTTTGGTGAATTGGCCGCGGAACTGTCTCTTGAGCCGGGCGCCGAGATATACCAGGGTTATATGAATGAGTTTCCCGTGAACACTACCGGAATAGACCCAAGCTTCCTGGCTGCCGCCGCTGCGCTTGAGGTAGGCGAGATTTCAATGCCGGTTCAATCTTATTATGGCTGGCACATTATTAAACTGCACGGCCGCACAGAAGAGAGTGAATTAAGTTTTGAAGAGGTGCGTGCCGCCGCTGCGGACGCAATTGTGTCCGAGAAGCTGGATGCTTACTTTTTCACACTGCGCAGCGAAGCCGATGTTACAACTAAACTTTAGTTAACTTTTAAGTTGGCTCTGTTTTCATGAATAAAACAATTCCCCTCGATATATACTATGACTAGAGGTTAAGACTGTAACTCCATGCAGAAAAAGGAGGGGAAATCTGTTTGAAAGCAACAGGGATTGTACGCAGGATCGATGACTTGGGACGTGTTGTTATCCCAAAAGAGATTCGCAGGACTCTCAGAATTCGTGAAGGCGATCCTTTGGAGATATTTGTCGATCGTGACGGTGAAGTGATCCTGAAAAAATATTCGCCCATTGGTGAATTAGGAGACTTTGCGCAGGAGTATGCCGATTCTCTGTACGAAGCGATGGGACATATTGCATTGATCGCCGACAGGGACACAATTATCGCCGTATCCGGCGCGCCTAAAAAAGAATTTTTGAGCAAACCGCTGTCTCCCGCCGTGGAGAAAGTGATGGAAACACGCAAGAGCATCCTGATCAGCAATACAGCGGAGCATAAATTCTACAAAGAGGCCGACGAAGACGCTATGTCCAAATTCAATACCGAAGTGATCGCGCCCATTATTTCTGAGGGTGATCCCATTGGTGCAGTAATACTTGGCACCAGGGAGAAGGACGCCAAGATGAGTGAACTGGAACTGAAACTGGTGGAAACTGCAGCCGGGTTTCTGGCAAAACAAATGGAACCATAAGAAAAAAGGAAGAGCGGTAGCCATCCGGTTACTGCTCTTTTATTTTAGCTGCTTTTGACTGAAGTGGTTATTTTATATGTCTGTGCTATAATAGATTGTCAGTATGGAAGCTTATGGGGGAGGCGGGAGTTCTTGACAAAGCACTCTTTTGTTAAAGGCGCGGTAATACTGACTATGGCCGGTCTTTCCGTCCGTCTTATGGGCGCAGTTTTCCGCGTTGTATTGGCGATGCTGATCAGTGATGAGGGTGTGGGCCTCTTTCAGATGGCTTACCCTGTTTACAGCACACTGCTTGCTATATCCACAGCCGGTATTCCAATTGCCATTTCCAAGCTGGTTGCTGAAAACCTGGCCAGAGACGATTATCACGGCGCCTACAGAATATTCCGGGTGGCGCTTGTCATCTTGGCTCTCTTTGGCCTGGTTATATCCGCTGTTTTATTTTTTGGCGCCGGCTTTTTTGCCCGTACCGTCGGGCAGGACCCCCGGGCTGCCCTGGCTTTGGCCGCCATTTCACCTGCCATTTTTCTGGTGACTGTACTGTCTGCCTACCGCGGCTTCTTTCAGGGGCAGCAGCAAATGATGCCTACAGCCCTTTCACAAATTGCCGAGCAGTTTGGCCGCGTCTTTGTGGCGCTGCTGCTGGTGGTAGTGCTGCTGCCGCGCGGACTGGAGCAGGCAGCAGCCGGCGCCAGCTTCGGGGCAGCAGCCGGCGCTCTCGCCGGGCTCCTGGTTCTGCTGTTGATTTGGGGGAAACAGAAGCCGTCATTCATGGAGGGGTTGCGGCGCCAGAGGAAAGGAAACAAGGCGCCATTTTCAACAATCATTTATCAGATATTGACACTCTCAGTTCCTATCACACTGGGAAGCTTGGTTTTGCCTCTCATCACCATTGTGGACCTGTCAATAGTGCCGCAGAGGCTGCATAGCGCCGGGTTTGACACCAGCAGGTCCACGGCTCTTTACGGCCAGCTTACAGGCATGGCCGGTCCCCTTGTACATATCCCCACAATCATAACAGTAGCTTTGGCCATTTCCCTTGTTCCCGCTATTTCTGAAGCGGTAGCACTGAAAAGAATCCGCCAGATTCAGGACCGGTCTTACCTTGCTGTCCGTATGACTCTCTTGCTGGGGCTCCCTGCTGCTCTGGGGCTCTATCTGCTGGCTGAGCCTATCACAGTACTGCTGTTTCAAAATGCTGAAGCAGGCGCTGCGCTGGCAACAATGTCTCTGGGCGTTGTTTTCCTTACACTTTTCCAGACTACTTCGGGTATTCTGCAGGGGCTGGGCCGCCCGATGGAGCCTGTAAAAAGCCTTATATACGGTGCGCTTGTAAAGACTGCACTGACATGGAATTTAACTGCCAACGCTGCTTTTCACATCAGGGGCGCTGCTCTGGCAACAGTTATAGGTTTCGGCCTGGCGGCAGTGTTAAATGTCTACAGGGTTCATATCTTAACTGGTATGCCGCTTTATGCTGTGAACACAATCGTCAAACCCCTGGCGGCCAGCGGCGGGATGGGAGCAGCGGTTGTGTTTGTTTACAGGCGGCTGGAAAATCTGCATATTCTGATTGGCCCCACAAAAGCCAATGCCTTGGCCACACTGGCGTCTATCGCCACAGGCATACTTGTATACGTCCTCATTCTGTTTATAATCGGCGGCATAAAGCGTCAGGACCTGGAAGCCATACCGCGGGTCGGGCCAAAGCTGGCAGAAATTGCTAAAAAACTTTTCTTACTGAGGGGATGACAAACTTGAGCAAAATTTATATTGTGGGATTGGGGCCGGGAGACCCACAGGCGCTTACCCTGCGCGGCCTGAAGACTCTCAGGCGCGTGAAGCATGTTTATGTCCGTACCGGCAGGCATCCCGGCCTAAAAATTTTGGACCGTCACAGAATTAATTACAAAACACTGGATCGTTTCTATGAGAAGTCCGGAAGTTTTGAGCAAACCTACCGCAAGATTGCTTTTTTTATTGTAAATGCCGCACACATAAACAAAGAAGTAGTCTATGCTGTGCCGGGAAGCCCCATGTTTGCAGAAAAAACAGTGGAACTGATCCTGAAAAAGGCCCGGGCTGCCGGGATACAGTGCAAAGTCCTGCCCTCGCCTTCTTTTGTTGATGCCGTGGCAGCGGAGATCGCCCCTCTGTCCGGGGAGGAACTGATAGTCCTTGATGCTTTGGAGCAGGACAAGCTGCAGGACTATCCCGACAGGCATATCCTTGTAATCCAGGCCTACAACAGGCAGGCAGCGTCACGCGTCAAACTGGCGCTAAGCGGACTCTACCCCGATAATCACCCTGTAACTGCCATCCGTGGCGCAGGCCTGCCGTCGGGAAAGAGAATTGTTACAGTACCTCTTTATAAAATGGACCGCCTTCCCTTTATAGACCACCTTACAACCTTTTACCTGCCTCCCGTCTTCGCACACGGGCCTGCAGCGCTTTTACACGTAATGGACAGGCTGAGGGGAGAGGACGGCTGCCCCTGGGACCGGGAACAGGATCACAAAACCCTGCGGCCATACCTGCTGGAGGAAGCTTATGAAGTGCTGGGCGCAATTGACAGCAGCAGTATGGATGATCTCTGTGAGGAATTGGGCGACTTATTGCTCCAAGTTGTTTTTCACAGCCAAATCGCCCGCGAGAATGGAAATTTTACTTTTTATGATGTTGTTAATGGCATAACTGAAAAGCTGCTGCGCCGCCATCCCCATGTGTTTGATTCACCCGTTGTCAAGACTGCCGACGAAGTAATCAGCACCTGGCAGATTATTAAAAAAGGAGAAAAGAAAAAAAAGGCCAATACAATGTTCACCCTTGAAAACTACCTTCCTGCCCTGCTGAGGGCCCAAAAACTGCAGCGGCAGGCTTCCAGCGTCGGTTTTGACTGGCCCGACGCAAAAGGCGCATGGGACAAGCTGGCAGAAGAGTTAAAAGAGCTGAAAGATGCATATAAACAGCAGGTCCAGGCAAGAATAGAGGAAGAACTGGGAGATTTACTCTTTTCAATTGTTAACGTGGCCCGATTCTTACAGGTGGATGCAGAACAGGCATTAGCCCGTAGTACAGCAAAGTTTTACCAGAGACTTTGTTATGTGGAAGAACGGGCGGTGGAAGAAGGGGGAGGGATGGCAGGTCAAACATTGTCGAAATTGGATGAATGGTGGGAGGAAGCCAAAAATAAAGGCTAAAGTTAAAAAAACCTTTAAAATAGGCAGGAATTAAGAAAATTTTAGAGAATATGCTAAATGTAATTTCCATAACTAAATTATGGTAATAGGAGGGAATAATATGAACAAATCTGAACTCATTAGTGTTGTAGCGGAAAAAGCGGGTCTGACAAAAAAAGACACTGAAAAAGTGGTGAACGCAGTTTTTGACGGTATTGGCGAGGCTTTAGCGAAAGGCGACAAAGTCCAGGTTATTGGTTTTGGCACTTTTGATGCCCGCGCCCGTAAAGCACGGGAAGGACGCAACCCTGCAACCGGCGCCACCATTCAGATCCCGGCGGTGAAAGTTCCCGTTTTTAAAGCAGGTAAGGCCTTAAAAGACAACATTAAATAAATTCTTCTCAAAAAAATTGGGTCTTTAGGCTAAGGCCTAATTTTTTTGCTTCCGGCAGTAATAATAGTTTCCGCATATTTTCGCATTCCCTCCAAATACTAAGAGCAGTAAATAACTTCGCTGTAGTGAAAGTAAAGGAGGGAAATTGTGCCCAGGATAAAACATCTAATTTTCTTCATTGTGGTACTGCTGGTATTGACTGCAGCCGCAGGCTGCCTGCGCCGCCCTGAACGCACGCCGCTGCCCGAGCAAAGAATGCCGCGACTGAGAATATTTGGCCAGGCGGAACCGGAGATTCCCGCTCCCATCAACCAGGGCAGAAATCAGGAACCGGAGCTGCGTGTCTTTATTGCTGAAAGGAATCAGACCAGGACAATGAAAATGGAAGAATACCTGATGGGTGTGGTGGCGGCTGAGATGGAACCCACCTGGCCGCAGGAAGCATTGGCTGCCCAGGGCATCATCGCCCGCAGCTTTACACTGCAGAAAATTGCCGAAAACGGAGGCGTCCCCGCGCGTAATGCTCACGCGTCCACTGATATAAAAGAGTTTCAGGCTTATGACGCCTCACGTATCAATGACAACGTGCGCAAAGCAGTGGAAAGCACACGCGGCGAGGTAGCTGTCTATGAAGGCCAGTTTATCAGGGGCTGGTTCCATGCTTATGCAGGCCCGCGTACAGCTTCGGCACGGGAGGGCCTTGAATTCCGCGGCCCCAATCCGCCTTACATTAAAATTGTGGACAGCCCGGCAGAAGATGTGATTCCGGCTGAGGAGCGTGACTGGCAGGCATCCTTCCCGCTCGCCCGTGTGCGCAATGCAGTGAGGCAGATAGCAGACCGGGATCCAGGAGCCATCACAAGTGTGGAGATAGCACAAAAAGGCCCCTCAGGCCGTGTGACCCTTTTCCGCTTTAATGATGTGGAGGTGTCAGGCCCCCAACTGCGCCTGACACTTGGCAGCACTGTGATGAGATCGACTTTTGTGGAAAACGTTCGTATTGAAGGCGGCAGCCTTGTTATGAGAGGAAGCGGTTTCGGACACGGTGTGGGAATGTGCCAGTGGGGCGCAAGGGGATTGGCTGAGGACGGAAAGAGCCCCGAGGAAATAGTACAGTTTTATTACCGCAATGTGGATATAGTCAAGTTGTGGGACTGACAGGCCGTTGAAAAAGCCAGGAGACAGAAATCTCCTGGTTTTTTTATGCATAATTTTTTCTCCACTTCATATCTATGGAACAAGAGGCATCTGTCCAAAAAGGGAGGTTTTGTCCATGGATCATACTGCTTACAAACAAGGACAGCACCGTCTGGTAATCAACAACCGTGAAACCCTGGAAGTAACAGGAGTAATACATGTGGACAGCTTTGATGATGAAGAGGTGATGCTGGAGACCGAACAGGGGCTGCTTGCCATCCGTGGAGAAGACCTGCATATCAAGCAGTTAAACCTCGAAAAAGGTGAAATGTCAATTGAAGGATTAATCCTGGAACTGGCCTATTCTGATGATAAACGTTTCCGTGACCGCGGCAAGGGATTTTTTGACCGCCTTTTTAAATAATAAGACGGAGGAAAATCAGTGCAGCAGGAGACAGTTGTTTATTACCAGGTAATAGATTTTACAGTCACTATTATACTTGGGTTGTTCATCGGGTTCGCCTATGATCTGCTGAGAGTTTTACGCCGCCTGCTTCGTCCATCACGACAAGTACTATTTTTTTGGGATTTACTTTTTTGGCTGTGTGTTACATTTGTTGCATTTACAGCCCTGCTTGCTGTCAACTGGGGCGAGGTCCGCGCGTATGTGATGATAGGCCTTGGTATCGGATGCGCTTTTTATGCCCTCTTCCTGACAAACCACATTTACAGGATGTTAAATCTTATAGTGCAAACAGCAGTTAAAATATGCAAGATGATAATCACTCCAACTATTCGTCCTGTCCGCTTTGTTTTGGCACAACTTCTCAGGTTGGAAAAAGACCTGACAGGCAGGGCAATGGCGGGGAAAAAAGCTATAGCAGGCAGAGTAACCAGGAAAAATGTGGTGCTGCGTGAAAAAATTAAAGAAAAATTGCACAATAAAAGAAGGAATTGAAAGAATACCCTCGAAGTATACAAATTACCTACTTTTGGGGGTTATGATGAAAAATTTACCAGTCCGCAAACAGGAAAAAGTAACCTACCTGCCTGGCACAAAACGGTTGGCGCCAAAGCGAAGGTTCCACTTTGCCTTCTGCCTGCTTATATTTGTCTTTATATACTTCTCTGTTTTATTTATTTCTCAGTACAGGAATCTTTATCAGATGAAACGGACGTTATACGAGCTGGAAACACAGATAACACTGGTACGGGAGCAAAATGACAGAATGCTAAGTGAGATTGAGCTTCTCTATACACACACCTACCTGGAAAAGGCAGCCCGGCAGGATCTGGGCATGGTGCGTCCGGGCGAGCTTCTTTTCTTTTTCCGGGAAGAGGACAGGCTGCAAGGAAGCGGACAATAGGAAATAACTGGTCTTGACAAAAATAATAAACCCGCTATAATTAGGTTTAGACACTTGTAAGGGGGAATTTCTTTTTTATGTCTTTAGTGGTGGGAGCCATAGTTGAAGGGGTGGTCACCGGTATCACCCATTTTGGTGCTTTTGTCCTGCTCCAGAACGGAGAAACGGGCCTGGTGCATATATCAGAAGTAGCAGATACGTATGTGAAGGATATCAATGAGCATTTGCAAAAAAAGGACAAGGTCAAAGTAAAGATTCTATCCATCGACGGCAAGGGTAAAATTGGCCTGTCCATTAAACAGGCTAACAGCAATGGCCGTTCTCACCACAGCAGTAAAATAAACCGCCTGTCTTTTGAGGATAAGCTCAATAAGTTTTTAAAAGACAGTGATGAACGTTTACAGGATCTGCGCCGCAACACCGAGTCTAAGCGCGGCGGCCGGGGCTCCCCGTTCCAGGTATAGTCAAATAGTTCAACTGATAGCACCAACAAAGCACGCGCGAGCGTGCTTTTTCTTTTTTTTTCAACAGCCTACTTCATTAACATCAATTTGGCGCCCACAGCAAGAAGCCCAACCCCTGCTGCTTTAAACCAGGAGAAGGGGACGCGCTCCAGTCCGAAAAAGCCGAAGTGGTCAATGACCAGGGCCATCCCGACCTGCCCCACAATAATTGATGTGGTAGCGGTGGCCACACCTAGACGTGGAATGCTGGCTACAACTCCATAAACAATTATAACACCGAACAATCCGCCAAGGTATAGATACCATGGCGCATGTGCAGCATTACTGAGGTCTCCGCTGCCGAGGCGCAGGATAAATAATAATATAACAACTGCAATTGTGCCGACAATATGCACAATAAAAGTGGCTTCCAGCAAACCGGTTATTTTCCCCAGTGCTGCGTTGATTGAGCCCTGTACTGCCATGGCGATACCAGCCACAAAGGCAATAAAAAGAGCAAGGATGTGCATGTGCTTACTCCTTTCTCATTACAAATATTTTGCTCTTCCCTGCCGTCATCTATACAAAAAAACAATTTAACTGCAAGATGTCCCAAACTGCTGCATATCTATCAGTGGAGGGAAGATGGGAGGGAGAGACTTGGAATCAGTAATCCTTGCAGGCAATCCCAATGTGGGAAAGAGCGTGCTTTTTTACCATTTAACCGGTAATTATGTGACAGTATCAAACTACCCAGGGACCACCGTGGAAGTGGCCAGGGGGAAAGCCAACATTCACGGAAAGCAGGTAAATGTGTTTGATACTCCGGGGTTATACAGCCTGTCGCCGGTAACAGAAGAAGAAGCAGTGACACGACGCCTGCTGATGGAGAACGGGGCGGGTATTGTTGTGCACGTGGTGGATGCCAAAAATCTGCCCAGGATGCTGCCGCTGACGCTTGAGCTTTTATCCTGCGGCTTTGGGCTGATACTGGTCCTCAATATGATGGACGAAGCTGCCAAGCATGGGGTTGCCATTAACCGGGCTGAACTCGCGCGCCGCCTGGGTGTGCCGGTGCTGGAGGCGGCTTTTACCGAGGGGCGGGGGGTCACAGCTTTAAAGAAAGAAATAGCCAGGGCTCTGCAGCAGAGAACAAGGGCAGAGTGTGAACTCCCTCCAGCTGATGAAGAATCACCGTATCTGTCTGCCCTGAGGAGGAGGCAGCAGGCGGAGAGAGTGTTGGAGGGAATTTTTTTATCCGGCAGAGGGCCGGGGCGCCAAAGCCTGGCTGAACGCCTTACCCTGGATCCGTTTTATGGTGTTATTTTGATGGCGCTTGTGCTCTATGTGGGACTTTACCTGGTGGTGGGCCGTTTTGGCGCCGGTACACTGGTTGACCTTCTGGAAGGTACGCTGTTTGGGGGCATAATTATACCCATTGTGGAGTATTGGGTGGAGGCTTATGTGCCCTGGGAGCCGCTGAGAGAGCTGTTGGCCAGGGAGTATGGTATTATGACGCTGGGATTTCGCTATGCTTTTGGAGTAATTCTTCCCATCGTGGGCACTTTTTTCTTCATGTTTTCGGTGCTTGAAGACAGCGGCTACCTGCCCCGCCTCGCTTACCTGGCCGATGGACTGATGAGCAGAGTAGGTTTGAACGGAAGGGCTGTAATTCCTCTGACGCTGGGTTTTGGCTGCGGGACAATGGCTGTGCTGGTGACACGCACGCTGGAAAGTAAAAGGGAGAGATTCATTGCAACCTTCCTGCTTGCTCTTGCCGTCCCCTGCTCGGCACAGCTTGGCCTTATGCTGTCAATCCTTTCGCATGAGCCGTATTACCTTTTTATCTGGACAATTATTGTGGGAGGCATGTTTCTGTTCTGCGGCAGTGTGCTGAGCGCTATTGTGCCCGGCCGCCGCGCTCCCTTTTTTATGGAACTGCCGCCATTGCGTATGCCAAAGCTTAACGCTATCTTTCAAAAAACACTGGCCAGGATGCGCTGGTACTTTGTGGAGATTATCCCCGTTTTTATCTTCATCAGTGTGTTATTATTCCTGTTGCGAAGCAGTGGGGGGATTGACAAGTTAACTGCCCTGCTTTCACCGCTGCTTGGCTCCATGGGCCTGCCCCCCGGCTTGAGCATTGTCTTCATTTTCGGCTTTTTTAGACGTGATTACGGCGCCGCAGGGCTTTTGGACCTCTATAGGAAAGGGACCTTGAGCGGCGGACAATTGCTGGTGGCCGCCGTTGTACTGACTCTCTTCCTGCCGTGCCTGGCTCAACTGGCTGTGATGGTCAAGGAGAGGAAGCTGCCGGCCACACTGGTTATCATGGGTTCTGTTGCTCTTCTGGCCTATGCGGCAGGTACAATGCTGCGCCTGTTGCTTGGATTGCCCATACTTTAAGGCAGGGATGGTGTTAAGCTTGTCTTGCAGAAAGAAGTTGGCCTGCTGCGCCGAGGGGACTGAAGGAAAAATTGTAGAATTAACAACTGACAACCGCAAAATTCTTGGTAAACTGATGGGCCTCGGCATTCTTCCCGGCACACCTTTTCGCCTGCTGCGCCGCAGGCCGGGATTTGTGCTGCAGTGCGGGTACACATGGGTGGCTCTTGACTTGGAATTGGCCGTCTGTATTGACATAGAAAGCAGTGCGTAGTTTTGTCGAAAAATTTTTTTATAGTGCTCCCTTGCTGTGACAAAATCCTGCGGCTAAAGCAACTATAATAAAAAGGAACAGGAACCCCTACTATGCCTGCTCACTAAAGCAGTGGACAGCTCCTAAGCAGAAAGCAGGGATGCAGTGACAGGACATTCTACAATCGAACCATACCGGAGGGTAAGCAGGCAGCTTGGGTTTAAATCGGGAGCGGGAAAAAAGAATTTCAGCCTGCGGGCTGCAATCCGGGCACTCGACTGGAGTGTCCTTGGGTTTGCAGTTGCCGTATTCCTTTTAACCAGGCTGCGCCTGCTTGGCGAATTGTCCCCGTTCGGGCTGGCGTTTTGGGTTGTATGCGGGCGGGGGGAACTGAAAAGAATGGCTTTTTACGGTGCTGTTGCCCTCTTTGCGGCTGTAACCATGGGCAGCACCGGGTATGTGCTGGGCCTTTTGCTTTCCATGGCGGTTTTTTACCTGCTGTTGGACAGGCTGCCTGGCTTTAAAGTGCCGCTTCCAATATTGGCCGGGGTGTCCCTGCTGGCAGGATATGTGCCTCAGCTCTGGTTTGATTATTTTCATCCATATGACGTAGTGCTGCTTTGTCTTGAAGTTTTACTGGCAGTTCTTGCTGTTGTGATTTTTGAGCAGGTATTAAGCCACAGGCCCGTGCTTTCCGGTGAAAAAGGTGTGGAAGGTGTGGTGGCCTGGGTTGTTTTTGCGGGGCTGATGCTGCTTTCCCTTGTGCAGGGGGGTCATTACCTGCCGCTCTTGGCAGGGGCAATCGCGCGCCTGCTTGTGCTTTGGTCGGCTTTTATGTTTGGGCCGGGGATGGCCGCCGCCACAGGCGCCCTGCTCGGTTTTCTTCTGGGCATACAGGGCAGCGGGTTGATGTGGCTCAGCCTGCTTACTTTTGCCGGCTTTTTCTCGGGACTTTTTCGCCCCTACGGGCGATTGGCACTGAGTGCAGGGTTTATTGTCAGTGCTTCAAGCCTTTGCCTCTATCTCGCCGGCTGGGAGGCTGTCCGGCCTGAATTTGCCTTATCGGGTGCAGCCGTCACTTTTTTCCTCCTCGGGCCTGTCCTGCCGCGGCGTGTGCAGGCCCTTGCTCCCTTTTTACGCCGGCGCGTGGAGGATGAAGGGGAGCAGGTGCGGGAACTTACCTCAACCCGCATCAAAGATTATGCCCTGGTATTTAAAGAGCTGTCAGAAGCATTCCGGCACGCGGCCACCCTGGAAACGAAACAGGAACCCGCGCTGTCCGCATTGGCTGAGTCTGTAAATATACACATCTGTCAAAACTGCGCGTCACACAGGCGTTGTTGGGATAAAGACATGCGGCGGACATATAATGCCCTGCTCCGTATGCTGGCGGACCTGGACAGCGGGCCGGGCGGCAGGGAGGCGCGCACTTATGAATTCTTCCAGAGATACTGCAGGAGAAAGGAGGAATTCCTTAATACCCTGACTCTGGTGAAACAGCTGCAGCAGGCAAACGGGTTTTGGCAGAAGAAAATGGACAGCACAAGTGAGTTTGTCTCTTTGCAGCTGTCCGGATTATCTGAGATTATGCTTGAACTTGCCAAGGACATTCGTTCTGTGGGACTTAATGTGCAGCAAAAAATAAACAGGCAGTTTTTCCATGTGGAAATAGGTGTGGCCCAGGCCTCAAAAGGCAAAGAAGAAATCTGCGGCGACTATTACAGTTATCTTGAACTGCGCGACGGCAGGCAGGCGTTTATTCTCAGTGATGGCATGGGAAACGGCAGCAGGGCGCATCTGGAAAGCAGTTCAACCGTGGGCCTGGTTGAACAGCTCCTGCTGGCCGGCCTCCGCCAGGAACAGGTTATCCGTACAGTAAACACAATCCTGCAGCTTCGCTCGCGGGATGAAATTTTTGCCACACTGGATGCACTGCTGGTTGATACTGAAAAGGGAGAGGCTGAGTTTATAAAGATTGGGGCGGCGCCCAGTTTTTTGCGCATGTCCGGCAGGGTCAGGGAAGTAAGGTCTCCGTCTGTACCCCTTGGCATCCTGAGTGAGGTAGAGCTTAAGCCGGTACGCCTTACTGTGGATGATGACGCTCTGATTGTGATGGTAACAGACGGGATTTTTGATGTGTCGCCCCTGCAGCCTGACTGGCTGAAGATATTTTTAAATGAAACAGATTTAAACCATCCCCAGGTGCTGGCGGACGAGATACTTCACCAGGCCCGTGCCCTAAGTGGTGAAACTGAAATGCGTGACGACCTGACGGTTCTTGTCTGCCGTGTTAAGCGCCTTAAACACAGGATCAACGATTATGTAACGGGGACGCCCAACTAATATAAATTGCATGCTTGCATATAATTAAATATTATTCTATAATTTGTCATGCCCAAAAATAAAGGAGGCATGCTATTTTTTTGCCAGGCAGGAATTAACAAGAAAGCATAGAAGAAAAATAGAGCAGGAGGCACTATATGGAAAATATGGTTTTTGAGACTATCAACCGTTTTAACCTGCTTGTCCCCGGTGACCGGGTACTTGTTGCCGTCTCCGGCGGCGCTGATTCGCTCTGTCTGCTGCACCTGCTCGGCAGAAAGGCAAAAGAACTTGACATCACGCTCTTTGTTGCTCACGTTAATCACGGGCTTCGCCCTGAAGCGGCGGCTGAGGCGGCTTATGTAAAAAAATGGGCACTGCGTCTGGGGCTGCCTGTTGCAGTCTGCCGGGTTGATGTGGGCGCCTGTGTCAGGGCCGGGGGATACTCAAAGCAGGATGCGGCCCGCCGCGTCCGCTACGCCTCTTTGCAAAGAATTGCAGTACGTGTAAAGGCCAACCGCCTGGCTGTGGCACATCATCTTGACGACCGAGTAGAGACAGTGCTTCTCCGCCTGCTTAGCGGCAGCGGGCTGGACGGGTTGAGCGGTATTCCTGTCAAGAGAGAGTTGGCGGATGGCCTGACCATAATCCGGCCGCTCCACAACGTCTGGCGCACTCAAATAGAGCACTACTGCAGCAGGCATAAACTGAGGCCGGTGTTTGACCGGTCAAACCTCAACACACACTATCTTCGCAATCGTGTCAGGCTTCGTTTGCTCCCCTTCCTGGAAGCGGAGCTTGGCAACCATGTACGAAAGTCACTGTTGAAGACGAGTGAATTATTGGCCAGAGACAGCAACCTGGTTGCAGAGCTGACTGAGCGTGCTTTCAGGGAAAGCATCAGGTGTATGGGTAATGAAAGCTGTATCCTAAAACTTGATGTTTTTCAAAAACAGCATGAAGCTGTGCAGTCCCGCCTGCTGCGCCGTTTGATGTGGGCCGCCGGTGTTGAGAGGCCGTCAGAGGGACATGTGCAAAGTGTGCTGGCACTTGCTCAAGGCGGCTCCCCCTCAGGTTCCGTTTCGCTGCCGGGGGGAATAGCGGCCCAAAGAAGCTACGGTGAGATCTGTATTGGCAGAAAGGCCGGCCACATGCCTGCCACAGATGAAGTCTGCAGCCTGAATGTCCCCGGGCGGACTGTCCTGGCCTGGGGCAATGAGGTGATTGAAGCGGATATAGTTAATGTATCTGAAATTAAGCTGCCCCTTGCAGATCGCCGGGAGGCCTGCCTCGACCTTGATCTGCTGCAGGAGCCGCTGCAGGTCAGGGCAAGAAAACCAGGAGACAGAGTCCGGCTTTTGGGGGCCGCAGGTCAGCGCAAAGTTAAGTCAATACTTATCGACAGAAAAATTCCGCTAAAGGAGCGGGACATGATTCCACTGCTGCTTAGCGGCGGGCAGATCGCCTGGATTGGAGGAGTGGAAACTGCCCATGATTTTCGCGTGACAAAAGGCACAAAGAGAGTTCTTTATTTGAGGCTTTGCCCAAACAACAATAAAAAGGAATGAGTTAAGCTATGAGCAGTGGCAAATATGTAGAAAAAGTTTTAATAGAAGCGGAAACAATTCAAAAAAAAATAAAAGAACTGGGCGATAAAATCAGCAAAGATTATGCCGGAGAAGATCTGGTCCTTATCTGTGTGCTCAAAGGTGCTGTTGTGTTTCTTTCAGATTTGATGCGCAGCCTTGATATCCCGGTTGAAATTGATTTTATGGCAGTGTCGTCCTATGGCGCAGCCACTGAATCTTCCGGTGTGGTAAGAATATTAAAGGACCTGGAACGAAGCATAGAAGGGAGGCACTGCTTAATAGTTGAAGACATTATAGACACCGGACTAACCTTAAAATACATGAAAGAATACCTGCTCTCCCAACTCCCTGCCTCTTTAAAGGTTGTAGCGCTGCTGGATAAACCACAGCGGCGCAAAGTGGACATAGCCCCTGACTACTGCGGGTTTAAAATCCCCGACGAGTTTGTTGTGGGATTTGGACTTGACTTTAATGAAAGATTCCGCAGTCTGCCCGGCGTTTGTGTGTTAGGCGACAAGCTGTAATATAAACATAAAAAATGGAGGTTGGAGCATGTTTGAAAAGGTGATGGTAGCAACTGATTTTTCAGCGTGCGCGGAACAGCTGTGGGATTGCCTGGGTGAGTTCTCAAGTCTTGGTACTAAAGAGATTGTGCTTATGCATGCCGTGCCCCTGACGCCTCCTGCCCGTTTTGTGGATCAGGCACGAGTTCGTCTGGAAGAGAGAAAACTTGAAGTGGAGTCGCAGGGCTTTACAGCAAAGATTGTTGTACAGGTAGGGCAGGCGCCGCAGGAAATCAACAGCGTTGCGGTAAAAGAACAGGTTGACCTGGTGCTTGTGGGGGCCAAAGGTGAGAACCGTATCCGTGAAGTTTTTCTTGGCAATACTGTACGTGACTTGATTAGAACCTCAAAAAAGCCGGTCTTAATCGAAAAGTTTAAAAATGCACGAGGAAAGTGGATGCCTGTCTGCAGCCGTAAATTTGAGCGAGTCCTCCTGCCAACTGATTTTTCAGAGGCTTCCATGCGCGTTTTTTCACTTGTCAAAGACAGGCTTGCTCCGAAAATAGCAGAAGCTATCTTGATACATGTTGTAGACAGCGGCCATACAGAAGATTTGCTGGAAGTGCGCAGAGCCGAGGCAGGCGATCGCCTTAACGCCATGCGGCAGAACCTGGAGGATGCAGGAGTTAAAAGTTCAATATGTATCCGTGTTGGCATCCCCTCTGAGCATATCATCAAGACTGCACGGGAAGAGGCTGTCACATCAGTGATGATAGCCACCCGCGGCGCCGGAAGTATTAAAGAATTACTGCTTGGGAGTACAGCGGAGAATGTGGTACGCAGATGCACCCGCCCAATCCTTCTTTTTCCCGGGAAAAATCTTTAGCATAATTAAAAACCGGGCAGGACAAGTGATAGCTCCTTATCCTTAACTTGTTTTTTCCTGCGGTTACTGCCTGCTGTCAGAAAGTCCTTACTTCTTTCCGCCGATACTGCCGTCTCCATCATTATCATTTTTTGCATCTTGCATGGAAGTAAAGCCCTGGACAATATCACGCCCTACTTTCCCCAGGCGTTTTGGGCCAAATATAACGATGAGCACAAATAAGATGAGAACTACTTCAAGCAGTCCAAATCGGCCAAAGAACATTGGTTTTCCCCCTCCGGTTTTGTGAATTAATTCTTATACATTAGTTATTCAAGCAGCGAGTCTTTTCTCCTGCACACACTTTATTAAAATTAATTGTTCAGTTTAATAACTGTAGAGAGCCATAAGGCCAGAATAAAGGAAAAACTTAATATTTTTCACCGACGTGACCTTGTGCAATATGCGCAAAATCACAATATATGTTTGAAAAACTAAAATAAAAAGGGGAAACCCTGACATAAACCCGTAAGGGTTTTTTCTTTTTTTTTGGTGTATTTCCTTACGGTTCTCTGGGAGCGTTTTGCCCGCCAAGCGGCAAAGAAGCATGATTTCAGGCTCTGGTCAGGAGGAAAGTGCCCTGTTTGCGGACAGAAACCAATACTGGCCATGTTAAGCAAGGGAAACGGCGCCCGGCTGCTTGAGTGCGGGCTTTGCCATACAAGGTGGGAATTCTACCGCCTGGTGTGCCCGGACTGCGGAAACAAAGACCAGAATACACTGGGTTTTTTCTATCTTCCCAGTCAGCAATACCGCAGAGTTTATGTCTGCAAAAGATGCAAATATTACCTGAAAACAACAGTGCTGCGGGAGCTGGGGAGGGAGATAATACCTGAACTTGAAAATGTGGCTACTTTCTATCTCGATTATTTGGCGCATAAGGAGGGATACAAGTTAATAGGCAGCAAAAAAGAAACTCATTAAGCCATTCTTTTGAAAATTACAAGGAGGCGGCCGCCGCCTCAGCCTTAGCCGGTGCCGGCATGCCGCAGCAGGCCGAAGCGGCCGAAAACGTACGCGTCCAATACGCCAAAGAAGTTTCCACCATCTGCACTTTCTGTGGTGTTGGGTGCGGTATTATCTGCCATGTACAAAACGGTGTAGTTACAAATACAGAGGGTGACCCGGATAATCCGATTAACGAAGGCGCCCTGTGCAGTAAAGGCAGCTCTCACTACAACATATCATATGTCTATGACACCAAGGGGAAACCGGTACCCAACCCCAACCGGCTGACAAAGCCCCTTTACCGTGCGCCCGGCAGCAATAAATGGGAAGAGAAAGATTGGGGCTGGATGCTTTCGGAAATAGCAAAGAGGATCAAAAAAACACGCGATGCAACTTTTGTAGCCACCTCCGGTGGTGTCACAGTAAACCGTACTCCGGGCATCAGCTGGCTGGGCAGCGCTTTTTGCACCAACGAGGAGAACTACCTCTTTCAAAAGCTGGCCCGCTCCATCGGTATTATCGATTTAGACCACTGTGCACGCCTCTGACACTCCTCCACGGTCGCCGGTCTCGGCGCCACGTTTGGCAGGGGGGTTATGACCAACCACTGGATTGATTACAAGAACAGTGATGTCTTTATGGCAGAATAAAGCTCAGGAACCCCCTGGAGAATGCAGGTCCGACCTCTGGATCGCAGATAAGCTCTTCAAGGCGTTGCGCGAAGAGTATAAGGCCGGCGGCAAGTTCCCTGACCCTATCAACAAGATGAACTGGGATTACAGTGATGACCCCAGTGCGGATCTGGTGGCCATGGAGATTAACGGCTATGATACTACCAAGGGACGCACCGCCCTTTATAACAGTTTCGGCCTGCTGAAAGACGACGGTACCACCGCCTGCGGCGACATGGTGTCCGGGGCGCATAAGAGGGTGGCCGAACTCATCGGCCATGGTAAAATCAATGCCAGGGTATACGGTGTTAGCGAGTTGGACGGAATGGGAGTAATCTACGGTCTTGAAGATTCCCCGGAATCATATGGCCTGCCGGCCAGGCCAAGAGTCCCTGTTTCAGCATATGTCTGGAACGCGCTGTTTCGCCCGCTGCGCGTCGTAGTTGTATTTGCCATGGGATTTATTCTCTGGAGCAATAAAAAGGACACTGAGTCAATCTGACATATTCTTGTCTCCTCAAAAAAATCTCCTATGCTGAGGCAGCCATGCGGTTGCCATTTCTTCTTTGTCACTTGTTCTAATCTTTATTTTTATCCTTAGAATTGTTATTAGTAGCGTGAAAGGCTCGTACTTTTATGTTATAATAAATAGAGTTAGTGAATTTTTGTACCAAAAAAACGGATGCATAAAAAAGCAGCCGTATAAGGATTAAATTTTATAAGAGGGAGGTGAGGATAAATGTTTGGAAGATTAGGCACTCAGGAACTTGTCCTGATTTTTGCCTTGGTACTGCTTGTGTTTGGGCCAAAGAAGCTGCCTGAAATCGGACGCTCACTTGGCAAGGGCCTCAGGGAATTTAAGCAGGCCACAAATGAATTCAAGGAAAGTATTAATATCGAAGATATAGAAGAAAAGGGTCCGGAAAAATTGGACGCAGCTGAGACAAAAGAGGCGTAATATATTTCATAAACAATAAAGGGCTTGTTCATTTGCCAGTCCCTTTATTTTTTGTTTGCGTCACTGATAACGGCAGTAAGCAAATTATCCCTGTAAGTGACTTTGACACTGATATTTCGTGCATTTGCACCGCGGTGGCTGCCAGATTTTCTTCTCTGTAGGCGCCAAGCTTCTCGGCCATTAGGTTGAAGGCATCTGTAAGCTGGCCCACCTCGTCTTTTGTCCATCTTCTGACACGGACGCTGAAGTCGCTCTCGGCAACAGCACGCGTACCCGCTATCAACTGGTGAAGCGGGACAACAAGCAAGTTGGCCATCATATATGCAGCTACAATGCTGATAATAAAAGCGACGGCCAGAGAAATATACATGGACAGCATCATCTGGCGTGCTGCGGCGAGCATGCCCGACTCTTGCATGCCCAGCCTCACCGTACCCGCACGGCCTTCAAAAATCGGCACCGCGATATCATAAACCACTCCCAGTTCGGAGCGGAAAGGGGCCAGCCGGTAGCGCTCCCCACCGGATACATGGTTGAAATCACGCAATCCGGTGGATACTCCGTGCCCTAAAAAGGAGTGAACCATTATATTTCCCGCATTGTCCTGTATAAAGAGGTAGGCAACGTCTGTATTATTCTCCAAAGTATCCTGGACAAGGCGAAACAGTTCAAAGATATTATTGGTAAGGGCAGGGTCAACACTCCGTGCGGCTACATCCCTGGCAATGGATACGCCGCGCATTTCCAACTGCTGTTTAAGTATTCCCGTTGTGGTGGAATCGGACCGCCAGGCAATCCAACTGCCCAGCAGCAGCACCAGTAAAATGGCTATGCCGCTGATTTTAGCCCTGATACCGATTATATTGGAGAGCCTTGGCCCCAGCCTGCACATTAAACGGTCTGAAACGGCCATCAGCTACCTGAGCAGGGCTTCCGACATAGCCCTGATATCTTCGTAGGCGGTTTGCAGCTGAGGAATAAAGCGTTTAAACCTCATGTCCTTAAACAGATTGGGCATACGGGCAAACATGTTATCATAGACGAGGCTGTTTACTGCCGCACCGTCCACCAGATTATCAGCTACTGACTGGATTGAGTTATCGCTGCTGAAGGTAAAAGTATGGCTTTTGAAAAAAGAGTCTGCTGTTTCTCCTGTTGCTTTGAGCAGATAAAGAGGGTAAAGTGTCCCCAGTGTCGAAGTTGGGTCTGTAAAAGCAAACGATTTGCCGCGCATTCATGAAATAGAGTAGTCTCCCGGGCGGAAGCAAAGCCGGCGATAGCCATCCGGAGCACATCCTGCTCGCCGGCGGGCTCTTTTATGGCTGGATCTGTTGTATCTACCAGAGAAATATAGGGGAGATTCTGCCTTCCCAGGCAGCCGGAATGGGTGACAAGTGATATGGACACAAACAGTATAAGTATTAATTTTTTTAACATTTAACCCTCCTAGGCATGGATAGTCTTAGCTGCCTCAGTCAAGGTTGCGGTTTTATTATATCATCCCTGAATTATCCGGGCAACATAAGACTAACGAGGCCTACTGCGGGTTGCTGTTATTAACTTTTAAGGCGGAGGCAGAAGATGATTGCTTTGACTGACGCGCTGGACATAATTCTAAGCATGGCCAAGCCGCTTGAGATTGAAGATGTGGATATTTGTGCCGCAGACGGACGGGTCCTGGCGCAGAATATAAACAGTACCTTCGCTGTGCCGTCATTTGACTCGTCACTGTTTGACGGAGTTGCCTGCCGCTCGGGAGATACGCACAAGGCCCGGCCCAACTGCCCGGTAAGTTTAAAACTAATCGGCGCCATAGGCGCAGGAGAAAGCTTTGAGCAACCGCTAACATCCGACACATGTATACGCATAATGACAGGGGCCCCTTTGCCTGCTGATGCCGACGCGGTCATCCCTGCAGAAAAAACTGTTCAGTCTGAGCAGTCCGTTCTTATATATGAGCCTGTTAATAAAGGAGAAAATGTTTCCCGCGCCGGGGCGGATATACCGGGCGGAGTTAAAGTCCTCTCTTCCGGAACACTGCTTTCGCCCGCCCACCTTGCAGTCATTGCAGCTGTGGGCAGTGCCAGCCTGCGGGTTTATCGCAAACCACAGGCCGGCATCCTTGCCGCCGGTTCAGAACTGACAGCAGCGGGAAAGCGCTTGGGCAAGGCGAAAATATATGACAGCAACAGTGTAATGACAGCGTCCCTGGCCGCCGGGTGCGGTGCAGTGATTGCTGTGAGGGAAACCGTAGAAGACAAGTTGGACAGACTTGCTTTTGCCCTCGATAATGCCCTCTCACGGTGTGACATCATAATAACCACCGGGGGTGTTTCGTCTGGTGATTATGACCTGACCGGGGAGGCAGTGATGGCGGCGGGCGCAAAAATCGTGCTCCGGGGCGTGGATATAAAGCCGGGCGGTGCTATGCTTGTCGCAGAGAGGCAGGGGAAGCTCATCTTCAGCCTGACCGGAAAGCCCACGGGAGCCTGGGTAACATTTAACCTGCTTGTACGTTCTGCCCTCTTTTCACTGCAGGGGAGGCAAAACTGTGAACTTCCCATGCTGCAGGCTGTGCTCGAATACGATACAGACAACCAGAGCACCTCTGACCTTTTCATGCCGTCCCTTACTCTTCCACGCCAGAATGTGTGGACAACAGCGGCAGCCGCCTCCAAATATCCCGGCTCACTTTACCCGCTTTGCATGGCGAACTCGCTGCTTTGCGTTCCCGCCAAAGCTTCACTGAAAGCGGGGGAGACAGTGATTGCCCGCCTGCTGCCGCCTTTTATATAATGGAGGAAGATTAATTGGAGAAAACTGCTATGTCAGCCATTATCTTAGCCGGCGGAAAAAGTTCGCGCATGGGGGAAAACAAGCTGCTGCTGCCGCTGGGGGACACCACTGTCATCGGCCATCTGGTAAAAAGTCTTTCCGGCCTGTTTGCGCAGTGCATAGTGGTGACTGACGACCCCGAACCATACCGTGCCCTGCCTGTGATTACAACAGGTGACCTGTTTCCCTGCAGCGTCAGGAACTCACTGGTGGGCATATACAGCGGACTTTTAGCCTCAGGGCATTCATATAATCTGGTGGTGGCCGGAGATATGCCTTTTTTGGCTCCTGCCCTGGCCGGCTACCTCTGCCTGCTGCGGGAAGGGTATGATGTTGTCCTGCCCCGGCAGGGCAGGCATCTGCAGCCGCTGTGCGCCGTCTACCACAGGCGCTGCTGTGAGCAGATAGAGCAATTCCTGTCAACAGGGCGCTACAGGGTCACCGATCTTTTTGATTATCTGCACGTCCTCCACGTCGATACTGAAGAACTTAAGCCCTATGACCCCGAATTGTTGTCTTTCTTTAACCTGAACACACCTGAAGATTACCTGCTGGCACAAGAAATATATGCAAACATTAAAGAGGCAAAGGAGTAAGAAATGATAATTCCCATTGTTTCAGTGGTAGGCAGGTCCGGCAGCGGCAAAACACATTTGATTTGCGGCCTCATTTCCGAGTTGAAGCGTCGGGGCTACAGAGTCGCAACTATTAAACATGATGTACACGGCTTTAACATTGACCATCCGGGAAAAGACAGCTGGAAGCACGCTGAAGCGGGCGCCGATACAGTTGTTATTTCTTCATTAAAGCAGGTAGCTATGATAGAAAAGGCGCCTCTGGAACTGACACTCGACCAGGTAATCGATAAAATTAATAATGTTGATATTATCCTCTCCGAGGGCTATAAGCACAATGACAAGCCGAAGATTGAGGTCTTCCGCTCAACTGTGCACGGGAAAACACTCTGCAGTGCAGCTGACGGCCTGTTGGCTGTGGCAAGTGATATCACCCCTGAACTGGGTGTGCCTGTATTTGGCTTGGATGACTACCCGGCGATGGTTGACCTGATAGAAAGCAGAATACTCCTTAAATCTTAATTTAAATTTTTTATTTGGAGTGCCTGCACTTCATTGTTTGCTTTACTCCGCCGGGTATGCATGGTAAAATGGCGATGAGCGATACAGGTAGGTTAAGATAAAATATTGCAGGCAGTAAATCTGATATACGGAGGAAAGATTATGGCTGCACTTCTTGATCCGCTGGGCAGAAGGCTGGAATACCTGCGCGTTTCAGTTGTTGACAGCTGCAATCTGCGCTGTTTTTACTGCCGCCCCGGGGAAAGCTGCAAGCCCCGGGAAGCACAGACCGTTCTCAGCAGGGACAAGATTGTCCAAGCTGTAAGAGGCGCCGCGGACGTCGGCATTCGTAAGGTGCGGCTCACTGGCGGTGAACCCCTGCTGCGCAGTGACATTGTCGGCCTGACAGCTCAAATCGCCGCTATTCCTGGTATAGAAGACCTGAGTTTAACTACAAACGGGACCCGGCTCGCTCAGTTGGCAGCGCCCCTGGCTGAAGCTGGGCTGAAGCGTGTAAATATTTCGCTTGATTCTCTGGATGGCCGCAATTTCAGAGAGATAACACGCGGCGGCAGGCTTAAGGCTACTTTGGCAGGAATAGAAGCTGCATTTGTGGCGGGGCTTCTCCCTGTTAAAATAAACATGGTTGTAATGAAAGGTGTCAACGACCATGAAGTGATTAACTTTGCGCGTTTGACACTGGACCGCGATATTCATATCCGGTTTATTGAGTATATGCCTATGTTGGGGCAGGAAGAAACGTGGCAGCGGCACTACCTGCCAAGCTCAGAGATAATGTCCCTCTGCAGCACGGTGGCTCCCCTTGTGGGGCTTACCGGAGATAATTTTTACGGGCCGGCCCGTAATTTCTGTTTTGAAGATGCCACAGGCAGGCTGGGCTTTATAACTCCTGTCAGCCAGCACTTCTGTGCCCAGTGCAACCGCCTGCGCCTGACCAGCAATGGCAGGTTAAAACCATGCCTTTTTTCAGACGTTGAGGTGGACCTGCTGCCGGCGCTGCAAAAAGGTGAGAACATCCAGCTTCTTTACCATGAGGCTGCCAGGTTGAAACCTGCCTTTTCCGAAACCAGCCCCGCAGCCCTGGGAGCGTCTTGCGGCCCGCGGGGTATGGTCGAAATCGGAGGATAGAAAAATAAAGCGGAACAGGTGATCATATTGGCTAAACTGGTAGCAGTCTCAGTGAGTGAAAAAAAAGGTATGCGTAAAACAAATGCAGACGAAGTATATGCAGAAACTGACAGCGGCATCCGGGGAGATGCCCACGCCGGGCCCTGGCACCGCCAAGTCAGCCTGCTTGCCACCGAAAGCATAGAAAAGATGCAAAAGTTGGGGCTTGATGTGATGGCAGGCGACTTTGCAGAAAATTTAACTATCGAGGGAATAGATCTCCTTACACTGCCCATAGGCGCCAAACTGAAAATAGGAGATACAGTGCTGCTGGAAGTAACTCAAATTGGGAAAGTGTGCCATGAACGCTGCGCCATTTATTACCAGGCAGGGGACTGTGTGATGCCCAAGGAAGGTATTTTTGCCAAAGTACTGGCAGGGGGGAAGCTTTGTCCCGGTGACCAAATTACCTTACTCTGAAACTCCGTTCCTTCAGCACTATTTTCAGGACACGTTCAGAGCTTGTCGCGGCATTAAATATGTGTTACAATCACTAAATGATGTTTCTATCGCCTTTGGAGAGAGGAGGCGGGTCTTTTGAACAGATTCGTCCGGCAGGCAACATTTTATTTGTTAATCCTGCTGATAGCCGTAGTTGTTATCCAGTATTTCAGTAAACCGCCGGATACTGTGAAGTCGCTGACTTATAATGAATTTATCACTCTGGTTGAGGCGGGTAATGTAAGGACCGCCACCATAGTTGGTGACGATGTAAGAGGTGAGTTGAAAGACGGTACAAATTATTATGTTTTTAATCTTGAAGGGGGCCAGTTGGCCGCACGCCTGCATGAAAAAAATGTAATTGTAAAGGGTGAGCCTGTGCCTGGACCGCACTGGGCGTCCAACCTTTTAACATTCCTTATTCCTTTTATCATTCTGATTGTAATTTTCTTCTTCTTCATGCAGCAAAGCCAGGGTGGCGGCAGCAGGGTGATGAACTTTGGCAAGTCGCGTGCCAGGCTGCACGATGTCACCAAGAAGCGTGTTACCTTCGGTGATGTGGCCGGCGCCGACGAGGAGAAAGCTGAATTGGTTGAAATTGTAGAATTTCTCAAAGAGCCGCGTAAGTTTATTGAACTGGGCGCCCGTATACCCAAAGGAATTCTGCTGGTGGGGCCGCCCGGCACAGGTAAAACACTGCTTGCCCGGGCCGTTGCCGGCGAAGCCGGTGTGCCGTTCTTCAGCATCTCCGGTTCTGACTTTGTGGAGATGTTTGTAGGCGTTGGTGCATCACGCGTCCGTGACCTGTTTGAAAATGCCAAAAAGAATTCCCCGTGTATTATATTTATTGATGAAATAGACGCAGTGGGGCGCCAGCGTGGAGCAGGCCTTGGCGGTGGACACGATGAGCGTGAGCAGACGTTGAACCAGTTGCTGGTGGAAATGGACGGTTTCGACGCCCATGAAGGGATTATTTTAATTGCAGCAACCAACAGGCCGGATATTCTTGACCCGGCGCTACTGCGGCCCGGGCGTTTTGACCGCCAGGTCACAGTAAATTTCCCTGACGTAAAGGGCCGCGAAGAAATCCTAAAAGTGCACTCCCGCGGTAAACCATTCAACTCAGAAGTGGACTTCGGCGTAATTGCACGCCGCACTCCCGGTTTCACAGGCGCAGACCTGGAAAATGTCATTAATGAAGGCGCGCTTCTCACCGGCAGGCGAAATGGCAAAAAAATCACTATGATTGAGCTTGAAGAGGCCATTGACCGCGTCCTAGCCGGCACGGAGAAGAAAAGTCGCGTTATCAGTGATTTCGAGAAAAAAATTGTAGCCTTTCACGAAGCAGGACATGCGCTTGTCGGCTACCTGCTGCCTAACACAGACCCGGTGCATAAAGTTTCGATTATCCCCCGCGGGCGCGCCGGCGGCTACACTTTGATGCTGCCGGAAGAAGACCGTTACTATATGACCAAATCAGAACTTCTGGATCGCGTATCTACTCTCCTGGCCGGTCGGGTAGCAGAAAAAGTGGTTTTAGACGACATATCCACAGGCGCTCAAAATGACTTGGAGAGAAGTACCTCGATTGTCCGCCAGATGATAATGGAATACGGGATGAGTGAACAACTCGGCCCCATCACTCTTGGCCGCAAGCACCAGGAACAGGTCTTCCTCGGTCGGGATCTTACCCGTGACCGCGACTATTCAGAAGAAATCGCCCGCGCCATTGACAAAGAAATCCGCTCCACCATCGATGACTGCTATAAAAAAGCCGAGGAAATTATTACGGGGAACCGTGCCAAGCTGGATATGCTGGCCAACACCCTTCTTGAGCAGGAAACTCTTGATGCAGAAGAAATTGCTGCCCTGATGGAAGGCAAACCGCTGACTGAGATACACAATCAGCGCGCGAAAACCGCAAAAAAGAATGCTGATGAAGATGCAGAGGTTGCAGCCCGCCCGGCCCGCGAAGTTACGGCCAAAGAATCAACAACAAAAAAGGAACCGATTCAGGTAATGATTAATGAAAAAAAGATTGAAAGCTAAAGAGCTGTAAATAGTGGGAGCGACGCTCTCACTATTTTTTTGGCACTGCCAGGAAATTATAACGCTTCACAGCTTGTGAAGTGCTAAGGAAACCACTAGCAAAAGCGCGCGCAGGGGAACCGAATAAGCGCGCCTTTCTTACATTTTTTTTGTGGGACGCGGGAAAATAGACTTATTGTCCTGCAGGCCGCTCCAGACTGCCCCAGATAAAGGTCTCTTGGGAATAAATGAACATAATATAAAAAATTATGGCGCCTCTGGCAGGAAAACCTGAGCTTGTGTAGAAAATAACCTATTGGCTTTAAACAGGAGAAAAACTATTTTGCTAAGGAGGGATTTTTTTAATGGTACTTGACCCAACCAAGCACGCCGACTGGGAAATTGCCGAAGAGGCAGAATCGAGAATGAAGACTGTTTATGATCTTGGCAAGGAACTTGGGCTGGAGCAGGAAGAGCTTTTGCCTTATGGCCATTATGTGGCTAAGGTTGACTTTAACAAGGTTCTGAAGCGTCTTGCGGATCGTCCTGACGGCAAGTATGTCGACGTAACGGCTATTACGCCCACACCGCTGGGCGAGGGTAAATCTACCTCTACGATGGGCCTGACTCAGGGCCTTGGCAAGAGGGGCAAAAATGTTATCGCCACTATCAGGCAGCCTTCCGGCGGGCCGACTATGAACGTTAAAGGTTCGGCGGCAGGCGGAGGACTTGCGCAGTGCATTCCTCTCACACCATTTTCACTTGGCCTCACAGGCGACATCAACGCTATCATGAACGCGCATAACCTGGCCATGGTGGCTTTGACCTCCAGGATTCAGCACGAGTTCAACTCCAGCGACGCCTTTTTGGAGAGGAGCGGGCTGAAGCGCCTGAATATCGATCCCAACAACGTAGAAATGAAATGGATAATTGACTTCTGCGCCCAGGCACTTCGCAACATGATTATCGGCATCGGTGGCAGAAAAGACGGCTTTATGATGAACTCCGGTTTTGCCATTGCTGTATCCTCGGAAGTTATGGCTATCCTGGCTGTAGCCAAAGACCTTAAAGATATGCGCGAGCGCATGGGCAGAATTGTGGTGGCTTATAACAAGAAAGGTACCCCGGTTACCACTGAAGACCTTGGTGTGGCCGGCGCCATGACTGCCTGGATGGTGGAGGCACTCAACCCGAACCTGATGCAGACCTTAGAAGGTCAGCCTGTATTTGTTCATGCCGGTCCTTTCGCCAATATCGCCATCGGCCAGTCTTCAATTATCGCAGACAGGATTGCGCTTAAGCTTGGTGATTATGTTGTCACTGAGTCAGGTTTTGCAGCTGATATCGGCTTTGAGAAGTTCTGGAACCTGAAGTGCCGCATGTCCGGCCTGGTACCGAACTGCGCCGTGATTGTAGCTACCATTCGTGCTCTCAAGGCTCACGGCGGAGCTCCGCTGCCGCTGCCCGGCCAACCACTTGATCCGGCTTACAGCACCGAGCAAGTGGAGTGGGTGGAAAAAGGCTGTTCCAATCTTATCCATCATATCAATACTGTTAAAAAGGCGGGTATCAACCCCGTTGTCTGCATCAATGCTTTCCATACCGATACCGACAATGAAATCAAGTCAGTCCGCCGCCTTGCTGAAGCTGCAGGCGCCCGGGTGGCTGTCTCCAAGCACTGGCAGTTTGGCGGTGACGGTGCGCTTGAGTTCGCTGATGCTGTGATAGAGGCCTGCAACGAGCCAAATAATTTCAAATTCCTCTATGAGCTTGAGACGCCGCTCCGTGAGCGGATTGAACTTATCGCCAGGGAAGTATACGGAGCAGACGGTGTGGAATACACCCCGGATGCCCTGGAAAAAGTTATTCGCATGGAAAAAGACCCCGAAATTCAGAAACTTGGCACCTGCATGGTTAAAACCCACCTCAGCCTCACTGACAACCCGATGTTAAAGGGAGTGCCCACAGGCTGGAAACTGCGTGTGCGCGACATCCTCACCTACAGTGGCGCCGGCTTTGTAGTACCTGTGGCCGGAGCGATTTCTCTCATGCCCGGCACCGCGGCTAACCCGGCTTACCGCCGTGTGGATGTTGACACCGAAACCGGAAAAGTTAAGGGTCTCTTCTAAAAAAGCTGGATTTTTGCAGCGTAATGTTGTACACTTGAGTCGACAACTGAATATTGCGGTTTTGCTTTACACTGTCTGTCCGGGGCCGCCTGGCGGGCCCGGACAGATATTGTGCAGAGTAGGTGATGTGCGTCAAGTGCTAAGGGATGGGAAGTCGCCCTTAGACGAAAGGTTTAACCTGCGATATATCACCGCGTCCGCTGCCGCACGAAAAGAGTAAGGAAAACCTCTTTTCTCTTGAGTGTGGCACTCTGCCATCTCGAGAGGAAGGAGGTGTTTTTCTGTGAAGTTAAAAACACGCCAAGTTATTCATGCCGGACTGCTGGTCGCGATAAGTGTGGTATTGACTCGTTTTGCCTCATTTATGCTGGCTGGTAATACCATCCGGGTTACCTTTGGCACCATCCCCATCTACATTGCAGGCCTGCTTTTCGGGCCGGCTGTGGGTGGTTTGGTAGGCGGTGTGTCCGACTTTTTGGGGGTAACCATCAACAATTTTGGCTCTATACCTGCCCCTCATCTTTTGCTGGCTTCGGTGGCACGTGGTGTGATACCGCCGTTAGTGGTAAGAGTTTTGGGCAATAATGACCGTAATATGCATATTAAAGTCGTGGCTGCCATTGTTATGACTGAGCTTGTCAGCGGGCTGTGGTTGACGACCTGGGGGCTTGCTTGGATTAACAACGTACCCTTTATGGTGCTGCTGCCCACAAGAGCAATTGCGTTAGTGATTCAAATCCCGGTTTACTCCATGTTTACCTATGCCATGATAGCCAAGCTTCGTTTCTATGTTACACTCCACCAGGTGGGAAGGTAACGGTATGAATGTAGAACTGCTAACAATTAACAATTTGGCCCGGGCCAAAGAGGAAATCGCTAAAGTGGGAGTCAGCCCCGTTAGTGTTAACATTATGGCCCCCAAAGCCGTTTTCCGAGTGATTAAAGTGTACGGGCTGCCGGCTACCGCCGCCAACATTCTAAAACAGGAGATGCTCTCCAAGGGAGGCGAGGCAGCTGTTCATGCCGGTTCCGTCAACTGCACGCAGCCAAGCGGCGACGTTATCCTGATGGGGACACTGCGGCAATACCGTCGTGTTATCAAAAGTCTTCGAATCCAACCTGTCGGCCTGCCGCTGCTGGCAGAAAAGCTGAAAGTTCTTCTAGATGACCTGGAAGCGTAACGGGGTCCGGTTTTAACAGAATTAAGGCAAATAGGTCAGAATTGATAAATTGACAAAAGGGGCAACTCACACTGTCCCTTTGTCTTGTTTTAAATGGCGGCTAGGGTAGTGTTGACACTTGTCCATCAAATACGTACAATGGAAATGTCAACCCAGATAAATAGTTTATGTTGACGGAGGCAGGATGAAGGACAAGCTGCTGTCGATGCTTAAAAATAATGCGGGTGTATTCGTGTCAGGGGAGGAACTGAGCAGAAAACTCAATGTTACAAGGACTGCTGTCTGGAAGCACATCCGCAGTCTGCGTGAAAAAGGCTATGAGATAGAGTCTTCGCCGGGGCGGGGGTATAAGCTGGTTGCAGTCCCTGATTTGCTGCTGCCGGCGGAAATTCAGGACGGGCTTGTCACAGCCGTTTTGGGTAAGAGGATTTATCATTTTGCAGAAGTTGATTCTACAAACCGGGTAGCCCGGCAGCTGGCGCAGAACGGTGAGCCTGAGGGGAGCGTAGTGCTGGCGGAGGTGCAAGCAGGAGGGCGGGGCCGGCTGGGCCGCGAGTGGATTTCCCCCGCGGGCGGCATCTGGCTGTCGCTGCTTCTGCGCCCGAACCTTGCGCCATTTCAGGCGCAACTATTAACCCTGGCAGCGGCAGTGGCCGCGGTGGAGGCAACAGAGGAAGCATGCGGTATCAGGCCGGGAATAAAGTGGCCCAACGACTTGCTGCTGGGAGAGAGAAAACTGGCAGGGATATTGACCGAAGTATCGGCTGAAATGGAACGTGTAAACTTTTTAGTTCTGGGGATAGGGGTTAACGCCAATATCAGGGCGGTATCTTTCCCCGGTGAAGTGGGTAAAACGGCCGTTTCACTGCTGGAGGAGCTTGGCAGTCCCGTGGACAGGGCCGCCTGGGTGAAAAAATTCATTGTATATATGGAAATGTATTACCTCGAAGCATTGTCAGCCGGGTTTGGCCGGGTGCTTGAACTTTGGCGCCGCTACTCGGTGACTCTGGAACGGGAAGTATCAGTGCACACTGCTGGGAGGACTGTGACAGGGACTGCTGTGGATATTGACGATAGCGGCGCACTGCTTGTCAGAACCGCCATGGGCGAGGAAAAATTTTTGGCAGGAGAGGTTACACTGCGGCCTGCTAAAGCAGGAGGAGAATAAAGAATGCTTTTGGCGGTGGATGTTGGCAATACCAATATTATACTGGGGATTTATGACGGCGATAAACTTGTGGTATCTTGGCGCGTTTCAACTAACCGGCAGCAGACCGGAGACGAGCACGGCATTATTCTGAAAAACCTGTTTCACCAATCGGGGCTCCGTGATGACTGTCTGAGCGGTATTATTATTTCCTCGGTTGTGCCGCCTCTGATGTTTTCCCTGGAGGAAATGGCACTGCGTTACTTTAACATTGAGCCGCTTGTTGTAGGCCCGGGAGTTAAAACCGGACTCAACATTCTTTATGATAACCCGAGGGAGGTCGGCGCAGACAGGATAGTAAACGCTGTGGCCGGGTATGAGCTTTACGGAGGGCCGCTCATTATTGTTGATTTTGGTACCGCCACTACTTTTGACGCTATATCCCAGCGGGGCCATTATCTTGGCGGAGCCATTGCGCCGGGTATCGCCATTTCCACAGAAGCTCTTTTCCAGCGCGCGGCCAAACTGCCACGCGTTGAGCTTGTAAGGCCAAAAAGGGTAATCGGACGCGATACAATTACCAGCATGCAGGCGGGAATTATTTATGGTTTTGTGGGCCAGGTAGACGGCATAGTAAAGAGAATGATTAAAGAATTTGATGTTGCACCCAAGATTATTGCCACAGGCGGGCTGGCAAACCTGATAGCCAAAGAGTCGGAAACACTTGAGATAATTAACCCGCTCTTGACTTTAGAGGGCCTGCGCATAATTTACGCAAGAAATATGGCTAAATAAATAAATTCTGCCAAAAAGAGGATAAAGTGACTTATTGGCAGAATTATAATGTACTTTCTATTATTGAAATGGGGGGTACTTGTGCCGTATAAGATCTGTCCCTACTGTGAAAAAACTTCTTATTCCGCCGCTGATGCAGCTTCTGTAAAATGGCTGTGTCCTTATTGCGAAAAAGACATTTCACATGTAGAAGGAGTTGCATCGCTGCCCAAAAAACAAAACAGTGACAACCAGACATAGGGACCATCCGGGTCCTTTTTCTTGTTGCGGAAAGCCTTCTATATACTAGAATAATAGTGCTAATCACACCATAAAAGAAGGGAATTCCTGTCACTGAGAGAATAAACATATACAAGGGGGAGCACCTGAGATGACGCAAAATACACAATTAACGCCCTGACATAAAAAGATTTTATACATATAGTAGCGGGCATTTACCTGACTTCCCCTTGATATAATCTAAAGGGGAGGTTTTTAATTTTTCTGACAGTTTGTGAATGAAATCACACAAAACCAGGAGGTGAAGGCGGGAATGGAAGATTCGATCCTTCACGTAGTTTCCCGCTATGTGATTCCTATAATGCAGGTCTATGGACTTTATATTATCTTTCATGGCCATGAGTCACCCGGGGGCGGATTTGCCGGGGGTATGGTGCTCGGAGTAGGTTTGGTCCTGTATTCTCTGGTGTTTGGGTTGAGTGAGGGCCAAAAGAGGGTGCCGTCCGATTTGGCCATGGTAGGCGGGTTGGTGCTGATTTTAACCATTTTTGGCGAGTTGCTGATTGGCGGAGTATTTGAAATCGGTATCGGCTTAATAGTAGCGCTGGTTGCTCTGTCAATATTTTCCTCCATGGTTGAGGAGGTTGACAAATGAGTGTTTTTGCAAAGCTTATGCAAAATTACCCCTTTTTTGTTTCTGAGGTGTTATTCTGTATCGGTATTTATACTACCCTTTCCCAGACGAGTCTGATGAAAAAAATTATCGGCATCAATATCATTGGCAACTCTATTTTTCTGCTCCTGATTGCTGCGGGCAACATTCGTGAAGGGATTGCGCCTATTATGCACAGTGGCGACCACCTGCCGCAGGAAATCGTTTATGTTAATCCTCTCCCCGCAGCATTGGTGCTTACAGGAATTGTGGTATCGCTCAGTGTCACGGCCTTTGCGCTTAGCATTGTGGTCAGGCTGTATGATTACTATGGGACAATTGAATCAAATGAGATTCTTGAGATAAGGAGCTGGGAATAATGTTCTCTTTCGTTGTGGCTCACCCCCCGGCGCTTGTTGTTTTTGTCTTGATGGGTGCTTTTATTATGCCTACCATCTCCCATTTCCGGCGTTCTTTATGCGGCCCCGCCTCCTGCGTGATAATGCTGGTTGCCCTGATGTGCAGTTTCCACCTGGCCCGGTTTGCCATGGCAGGGAACACAATAAAATACGCAGCCGGCGGCTGGCTTCCCCCCTGGGGCATTGAAGTGGTAATCAACTCCTTTTCAGCTTTTATACTCCTTATTATCTCTTTTATCTGCCTGCTCATTCTTTTTTACAGCACCGCTTCCCTGCAGACAGAGATTGCCTATAACGCCATTGGTTGGTATTATACTATCTTTTTACTTCTGGTTGCCTCCATGATGGGCATGGCTATTACCAATGATATTTTTAACATGTATGTGTTTATTGAAGTCACCGGCATCTCCGCCTGCGCCCTGGTGCTGGCAAAAAACACAAAAATGGCCACAGATGCCGCTTTTAAATATCTTCTGCTGGCTACCGTAGGTTCAGGCTTTGTGCTTTTTGGTATTTCGCTGATGTATATGATTACAGGCAACCTTAATATTGATTATGTGGCGATGGAATTTCGACAGGTTTATACGCAGTATCCCTTTCTTATCTGGACAGTGCTTAGTTTCTTTCTTGTCGGCTTTGGTATCAAGTCGGCTCTTTTTCCGCTGCATCTCTGGCTGCCGGACGCCCACTCGTCCGCTCCCACCTCCTCAAGCGCCATCCTTTCCGGCCTGGTGGTAAAAGCGTATATCGTGGCATTATTAAAATTTTACTACATTATTTTTGGTTTCGAACTGTTGGACGCCATTTTTATCCGCCACCTGATCCTGATCATGGCTGCATCCGCCATGCTCTTTGGCTCAATGTTCGCTTTTGCCCAGCTTGATATAAAACGCCGCCTGGCGTACTCCAGTGTTGCTCAAATCGGCTACGTATTTTTGGGCATCGGTCTTGGCAGTCCCTTAGGTATGGCTGCAGGTATCATTCACATTTTCAATCATGCTGTCATGAAGGCCTGCCTCTTTATGGCTGCCGGCGCCATCTACTACCAGACGGGGAATAAACAGGTTAACAAGCTGCAGGGCCTGGGCTATGAAATGCCGATTACTCTGGGCGCTTTCAGCATTGCGGCACTGTCCATGGTGGGGCTGCCTCTGTTTAGCGGGTTTATTTCCAAGTGGTACCTGGCCCAGGGCAGTATCGAAGCAGGCATGCCGTTATTTGTGGGCCTGATAATACTAAGCGGCCTTTTAAATGCCAGCTACTTCCTGCCAATTATCTGGCAGGCGTTTTTTGACGTCGACCAACATAAACCAAAAACGTTTACTCTCGACGCCATCCCGTTCCCCATGGCAGCTACGCTTGTTGTGCTGGCGCTTACCATTATTTATTTCGGGCTTAACCCGGAATTCCCGCTTACTCTGGCACAACAGGCAGTCATGATATTCTTACCATAGGAGGTGGATCCGTGTACTACATCAAGAATATCCGGGATTGGAAAGGCTTTCTCATTATCTCGTTTATCCTGTTTGGATTCTGGTTTCTGATGTCGCCGAGCTTGGCGCCTGCAAATGTTATTATCGGCATCGCATCGGTCCTGGGCATTACCTATTTCTGGAGCTCTGATCTGTTCCGCCCCGGTCACCCTATGAAGTTCAACCTGCGTCAGGTAATAAAGCTCTTACTATATTTAGCGCATCTGGGCTGGAATATCATCCTTGCCAACATCAGTGTGGCCATTATCGTACTCAGTCCGAAATTGCCCATCTCTCCAGGCTTTATTCTGCTGCAGACAAAATTAAAGCTTGACCTGACGCGTGTCCTCTATGCCAATTCCATTACGCTGACACCGGGTACCATAACAGTGGATTTAAACGGGGACCGTCTGCTTGTGCACTGTATCACTGAGGAAGCGGCAAAAGGTGTTTGCGACTGGTATATGCAAGACAAATGCGCGACATTGAGTTGAGCGGGCCATGATCGATTTCAGCCTGCAGGGCGTATTTCTCGGGTTGGTAATCCTGTCGTTTATGGCGCTTTACCGCATTATCGGCGGGCCGCATGCCTCCGACCGCATAGTTGGCGTGAACGTGCTGATGACTAATGTTATATTGGCCATCATCATTCTGGCACATATTTTCCGTAATTATACCTACCTGGATGTGGCGTTTGTTTATGTGCTCAGCGCCTTCGTGGGCACAATCTGCGTGCTGAAGAGCTTGGGGAAGGGGAAGCTGTCATGAAGCCGGCTGTGGACATTATTGTTTGTTTTCTTCTCTGGTCCGGACTGTTTTTTATCTTTGTGGGTACCGTAGGCCTGATCCGGCTGCCGGACCTGTATACGCGCATGCATGCCACATCGAAGTGTGACACGCTCGGCACAGGCATGATTTTGATTGCTTTAATGATTCAGATAGGCCACTACAATGAGGTTATCAAGCTGATTATTATCTGCGCCTTCATCTGGTCCATCAACCCGCTGGTAACCCATGTCATCGGCAGCACCGCCTATATTCGCGGCGAGGAATATGTTCCAAACACTTTCTTTAAGGATTGCTACCATGACCCATATCCCGGGCGGGAAGAGCTGGGGAGGGGTGACGTCAATGCCTGATTGGCTGGTGTTTCTGCTGCTGACTATCCTGATTGTGGCAGCCCTGGGAGTGGTGTTTATGCGCAGCCTGCTCTATGCTGTCATTATTTTCGGCGGTTTTTCACTGGTGATGGCCCTGCTCTGGCAGCATTTCAACGCACCTGATATCGCCATAACCGAAGCGGCTGTGGGTGTTGGCACAACCATCCTCATGGTTGCAGTGGTCACACGGGTCAGGGGGGAACGTATGTGAAAGCTATCTTTAATATTGTCACCATATTTTTACTGCTTCTCATAGGTTATATGCTGGTAATGACAGTGAGCGAGATTCCTCCATATGGGGAGATGGAGCGCCCGACCAACAACTATGTTTCTGAACGCTATCTTGAAAAAGGATACGAAGAGACAGGCGGCCACAACCTTGTTGCCAACATCGTAGTAATCTACCGCGGTTATGACACGCTGATAGAAATAACTGTCTTATTTACAGCCGTTATCGGTATCTTTCTCTGCCTGAAGAGTCTGGCGGCGCCTGCACATGTGACTCACAGCCACAGCAGTGAACATAAAGAATTCCCGGCGCCTCATTAGTTAAACAGTATTGCAGACAGGCGCTCGCTTAAGAGGAGGTTAGTGCATGCACTTTCTACCGACATTAGCCGTAGTTATCCCTTTGGTATCCGCTTTTTTTATAATAGTTTTTTCCCGCAGCAATGTGATAGTATCAAAAATTATTGCTGTCGCCGGAGCCATATTAACATTCCTTTCCGCCCTGGCAATGTACCCTGTGGTCGGGGACGGCAGCAGGCTTGGCATCGGCACAACCCATTTATCACCACCCCTTTCATTTTTCTTCCAGGCAGATGCGCTTAGTTTTTTTATGGGTGTGGTCTTCTCATTTTGTTTCATGCTGATAATAATTTATTCCCTCGGCTATCTGGAACACGGCCATGCCAAAGCGCGCTACCTGGCACTAATAATATTTACCGAGGGGGCCATGCTGGGAATAGTCATGTCTGCCTCACTCATCGGTTTTCTTATTTTTTTTGAACTGATGACTGTGGGCGCCTATCTTCTTGTTATTCACGAAGAAGATGAAGTTGCCATGTTTGCAGGCGCCAAGTTTTTATATATGTCTTTGGCTGCCGGACTCTGCATTTTTTTTGGCATGGTGATCACCTATTTTATCGGCGGCAGGCTTGATTTTGTACCGGGAGGCTATATCATGGCGTCACCACTGGCCCGTTACGCTTTGCTAGCTTTCCTGCTGGGTTTTGGTGTTAAGGCAGGTATGTTCCCCGTCCATATCTGGCTTCCTGATGCCCATCCCGCCGCCCCTGCCCCTGTCAGTGCCATGCTATCGGGGCTGAGTATAAAAACCGGGGCTTACGGCCTGATCAGAGTTATTCATGATGTTTACGGGGTTGATGTTGTACGGTCGCTGTCGCTGGACCGTACGCTTCTTGTTTTAGCTGTGATTACGATACTTTTGGGTTCGGCCATGGCGCTGCAGGAGGACCACCTGAAGAGGCGCCTCGCCTACTCCAGTGTGGCGCAAATCGGCTATATACTGCTGGGTATTTCGCTATTAACAGAGCGGGCCATGTTTGGGGTGCTGCTTCATATTTTCTCCCACGCTTTAATGAAAGGTACGTTGTTTTTGTGCGCGGGTGCGATTATCACGCAGACAGGGAAGAAGTATATCAGCGAGATGAAGGGTATCGGTTACGAGATGCCTGTGGTGATGATGTCTTTTACACTTGCCGCGGTCACAATTGTCGGTATCCCGCCTTTTAACGCATTTATCAGCAAGTGGCAGCTGGCGCTGGCTTCACTGGAAACAGGCCAGGCCATTCTGGTCGCTGTCCTCATGGCCAGCAGCCTGCTCAATGCGCTTTATTACTTTCCGATTATCAGCGCGGTGTTTATGCCAAGCGGTGCAGAGTACAGGAAAAAGTCCTTTATCAGGGACAAAGTACCTGTGAGCATGCTCTGGACTACTGCTCTCATGGCGCTACTCTGCATTGGATTTGCCTTTGTGCAGCCCCACTGGCCGGTGTTGGTGGCCAGCCGCATTGCCGCCTCTCTGTTCTAAACATTGAGATAGGAGGGATACAATGTATTTCACCGCGCCTGCAGCTCAGGCTATGGAATCCAGTTACAGCGTGCTGCCCCTGTTGATTGTCCTTGTCCCAATGGCGGGTGCCCTAGCCTGCGGGCTTGTCCGCCACCGTGAGCATCTATGCCATCTGGTTGCGTCGGCCGCAGCCTTTGTTGCGTTTATCATGTCTGCCATACTCTTTCCCCTGGTTAAAAAGGGAGATGTTTTATTTGCTTTTGAAAAATTTATAGGCCTTGGCCTGTTTTTCAGAGTTGATTTTATCGGGCTTGTTTTTGCCCTCTTTGTATCGTTTATCTGGTTCCTGGTCATTCTTAACTCCACTTCCTTTAAGGGCCAGGGCCATTCATCCACCCGCTATTTTATTTTTATGCTCTTGACCCTTGGCGGCTGCCTGGGTGTATTCCTGACGGCAGACTTTTTCAGCCTGTTTTTATTTTTTGAAGCCATGACGCTGTTTTCTTATGTGCTTGTTGTCCATGAGCAAAGTGAAGAGGCGCTGTCCGCCGGGCGTAAATATCTTTTTCTCGGTATTTTCGGCGGCCTTTGCCTGCTGTCCGCCATCCTGCTTCTATTCAGCCAGACAGGAACAGTCAAGATAGTTTCCAGCATGGAAGCGTTGGCCGGGCTTGGCGGCGTAAACTACTTGATTGCTATCCTTTTTTTCATCGGCTTTGGCATCAAAGCTGCTGCCGTTCCCCTTCATGTCTGGATGCCCAGGGCCTATGAGTTTGCCCCGTCTGCTGTAAACGCGATCTCATCAGCAGCCATGCTCAAAGCCGGAGCTTACGGCCTGATACGCGTGTATGCCGTGCTTTTTACTCCACATGATGTCCATTCCGGCCTGTGGGGGATAACAGAAAACCTGGGCTACGCTGTTATCTGGATTGGTATTGTTACAATGGCTACGGGTGCTGCTCTGGCCTTGTCCCAGACACATGCCAAGCGAGTGCTCGCTTACAGCAGTATCAGCCAGATGGGTTACATCCTGATGGGCATCGGCGCCGCCGCTTATCTGGGCCACCACGGGGCGGTGAGCTTTGCCGGGCTTACTTACCACATAATAAATCATGCTTTCTTCAAAGCTGCCATGTTCCTCATGATTGGGGCCATATACCTGCGTACGAAAGACCTTAATTATGACAGACTGGGAGGCCTGTGGCGCAGCTTTCCTGTCACCGCGGTTGCCTTCCTGATTGCAGGTGCAGCTATCTCCGGATTCCCCGCTTTTAATGGTTACGCCAGCAAAACACTGCTCCACCACGCTATCGTGGAAGCGCTTGAGCATCGTCATATTACATCGCTCTGGTTTGCCGAGAAAATATTTGTAGTCACAAGCGGCCTCACGTTCTGCTATATATTGCGGCTGTTTACCACGATTTATCAGCAAGTGGAACCTGGCCGTTGCTTCACTGGAAACAGGCCACGCGCTGCTGGTGGTGGTGCTCATTGCCAGCAGCCTGCTTAATGCGCTCTACTATTTCCCCATTGTGATTAATGCTTTCTTTGCCGGCGGCAAGCAGGCCGGCGCTGCCAAACTCATCCGTGACGAGGTGCCGGTGGGCATGCTCTGGACGACCGCGCTGATGGCTGTCCTCTGTGTGGGGTTTGCCTTTTGGCGCCCCAACTGGCCGGTGGTTATAATAACCAGTCTTGTTGCCAATATCTTTTAATGTGTTAACCAGAGTATAGGGGGGAATACCATGTTTTTCTCCGCTCCTGCAGTGGAAAAGCCGCTGGAGACTATCCAGAGCATACTGCCTCTTTTAATAGTGCTCCTACCGATGGCGGGCGCTGTGGTTGCCGGACTGATAGGACGCTTGCGGGAGGACCTGCGTGACTTTGCAGCCACTGGCACAGCCCTGACAGCGTTTGCGTTGACGCTTGCCCTTTACCCCCACGTAAGCAGAGGTACAGTGGTTTACAGCCTGCCCCGGTTTATCGGCCTCGGCCTTAACTTCCGCGTCGACTTTCTTGGTTTTGTGTTCACAGCTCTGGCTTCATTCATCTGGTTTCTGGCCACTTTCTATTCCAGTGAATACATGCGCCACGAGCAGGCGCCAACACGTTACTATGTGTTCCTGCTTTTTTCCCTGGGCGGCTGCCTTGGCGTCTTTCTCACCGCCGACTTTTTCAGCCTCTTTCTCTTCTTTGAGGCCATGACTCTTTTCTCTTACGCCCTTGTTGTGCACAACCAGAGTCCCGAGGCCATGGCTGCCGGGCGCAACTACCTTTACATGGGCATCTTCGGCGGGCTGTGCCTGCTGTCCGCCATGATAATCCTCTTTACCCGGGTGGGCACACTGGACATTGTGCCCAGTCTCGAGGCTGCAGGCGCACTGGGTGAACTGCGCTACCTGCTTGCCATCCTCTTCTTTATCGGCTTTGGCATCAAGGCCGGCGCCGCGCCGCTGCATATCTGGCTGCCCCAGGCCCACCCCGTGGCGCCCACCCCGGCCAGCGCCCTGCTTTCAGGCATCATGATTAAGACAGGCGCCTACGGCATCATCCGTGTGTTTAACCTCTTTCTCACGCCCCCGGACGGCCACTCGCCTCTGTGGGCGATCACCGGTGAGTTGGGCTATTGGATCATCTGGATAGGCATAGTTACCATGAGCGTGGCAGCTGTGCTGGCACTGTCCCAGACACATGCCAAGAGGGTGCTGGCTTACAGCAGTGTGAGCCAGATGGGCTACATCCTGATGGGGATCGGCGCCGCCGCCTACCTTGGTTACGAGGGCGCCATGGGCTTTGCCGGCCTGAGCTATCATATCCTGAACCACGCCTTTTTCAAAGCAGGCATGTTCCTCATGGTGGGCGCCGTCTATCTGCGCACCCACGACCTGAACTATGACAAGCTGGGAGGCCTGTGGCGCAGCTTCCCGGTCACGGCTGCCGCTTTCCTCGTGGCCGGAGCTGCCATTTCAGGGGTCCCCGGTTTTAACGGCTACGCCAGCAAGACTCTTCTCCACCATGCAATCGTGGAAGCGTTTGAGCACCACCACGCCTCCTCGCTTTGGGTTGCGGAGAAAATCTTTACAGTCACAGGCGGACTCACTTTCTGCTACATCCTGCGCCTGTTCACATCCATCTTTACCGGGCCGGCGCGGGCCCATGGCCACGGCCACAAGCTGATGCCGGAGACACCGCTTGAGCGCGTGATTTTCGGCAGCTTTGCCGCCATCATCCTGGCTGGGGGGCTTCTGCCCGGCCGTGTGATAGAAAAAATAATCATCCCCATGAGCAGGGGCTTTAGCTATGATTCCTACGCTGTGGCCCACCTCACTGACATCAATGTCTGGAACAGCCATGACTTAAGCGGCATTGCAGTCTCACTGGCCATGGGCATCGTTGTTTTTGCCATTCTGCAGCCCAGGAACTTTGCCTTTCCGCTGCCCCTGTGGCTTAGTATCGAAACCAGGCTTTACAAGCCCGTACTGGGCAGGCTGTTATTGATCCTCACTTATGTAGGGTGGCTGATTGAAACAATTGTTGAGGGCTCCCTTGTTGGCAGTATCGGACCGTTAAGCCACCTTACCCGCTCAACACGCACTTTTGAAAGAAAGGCGCTGCCGTGGGCCGGTGAGTCGGCTTTACAGGCGGGCAGGGTCATACGCGACAGGAGCTATGATTTTGTGGTGAGCAGAGTACGAATGGCTCAGGTTTATATACGCCACCTGCAGCTGTCGGCTTTTTCCACCATGATTAAACTGGACTACAACCCGCGCGGTGAGCAGCTCTACCGAAAACTGACACTGATGAACCTTGATGTGTGTATTTTTATTGTAGTGATTATGCTGGTCGTAGTCTTTAGCCTTAGACTGCTTAATACGATGGGGCTGTAGGAGGAGAGCCTCACGACAACCAGAGGCGCCACGGCGCCGAAACGGAGGTTAACTCATGCATTATTTACCGCTAATTTCAGTAGTTACACCTTTCATTTTTGCCCTGGCAATCATCCTTTTTGTGCGGGGAAAAGAAATTATATTTAAAGCCCTTGCTGCAGTCAGCGCACTGCTTACATTTGCAATTACAATTTTAATGCTTTTAAAACGGGGAGAACTGGAATATCTGGGCACCCAGACAGGTTTTTTGGCTTCCCCGCTCACCTTTACCATCGGCGCAGATTCACTTAGTATTTTTATGAGCCTGATTTTTTCCTTTTGTTTCCTGTTGGCCATTATTTACTCCTGGAGCTATATCTCCCACAGTCACGCAAAAGCGCGCTACTATGCCCTGCTTCTTATTACCCAGGGGGCCATGCAGGGCGTGGTCTTATCCATGTCCCTTGCCGGCCTTTTTATTTTCTTTGAGTTAATGGCTATCAGCATTTATCTGCTTGTAATTCATGAAGAAGATGAAACTGCCATGTTCGCGGGAGCTAAATTTTTATTTATGACCATTGGCGCCGGCTTGGCAATATTTTTCGGAATGGCGGTAACTTACTATCTGGGCGGACGGCTGGACTTTATACCGGGGGGTTATATCACTGCTTCACCGCTTGCCCGTTATGGACTGCTGGCCTTTTTAGCAGGCTTTGGTGTTAAGTCCGGTATGGTGCCGCTGCATATCTGGCTGCCTGATGCCCACCCCGCCGCCCCGGCTCCCTTTAGCGCCCTGCTGTCAGGTTGCAGCATCAAAACCGGAGTCTACGGCCTCATCAGGGTAATCCATGAAGTTTATGGGATTGAAACTATACGCGCGCTGTCTTTTGACCGCGTGCTGTTAATCCTGGCAGTGATCACTATCCGGCTCGGCTCGGCCATGGCACTGCAGCAGGACCAGCTGAAACGGCGGCTTGCTTATTCAAGCGTGGCGCAAATAGGTTATGTGCTGCTGGGGGTGTCGCTCCTTACAGAGCAGGCTATGTTCGGTGCGCTGTTTCATATTTTCTCCCACGCTATGATGAAAAGCACGCTTTTCCTCTGTGCCGGGTCCATTATCACCCAGACCGGCAAAAAATATATCAGTCAGATGGCAGGTATTGGTTATCGCATGCCGGTGGTGATGCTTTCTTTTTCACTGGCGTCAATGACCATAGTGGGCCTGCCTCCTTTCATTGCGTTTATCAGCAAGTTTAACCTGGCTATGGCTGCTCTGGAGACAGGGCGGGTCATACTTATTTTGGTCCTTCTGACCAGCAGCATGCTCAATGCGCTCTACTATTTTCCTGTTGTAATCAACGCCTTTTTTCCCCGTCACAGGGAGGGCACAGGCAGGTTTACTCTTGACCGCGTATCTTCCGGTATGCTTTGGACGACTGTGCTGATGGCTTCCTGTTGCGTAATATTTGCTTTCCTTGAACCTAACTGGCCGATAATGCTGGCAACCCGGATTGCAGCAGCACTTTTTTAACCTATACATGTTGACATGAGGAGGAATATCATGTTCTTCACAGCTCCTGCAGTGGAAAAACCTCTTGAGACTATCCAGAGCATACTGCCTCTTTTAATAGTGCTCATACCGATGGCGGGCGCTGTGGTTGCCGGACTGATAGGACGCTTGCGGGAGGACCTGCGCGACTTCGCGGCCACAGGTACAGCATTGACGGTATTTATCATGACACTTGCCCTTTATCCCCACGTAAGCAGAGGGATAGTGGTTTACAGCCTGCCCCGGTTTATCGGCCTCGGCCTTAACTTCCGCGTCGACTTTCTTGGTTTTGTGTTCACAGCCCTGGCTTCATTCATCTGGTTTCTGGCCACTTTCTATTCCAGTGAATACATGCGCCACGAGCAGGCGCCAACACGTTACTATGTGTTCCTGCTTTTTTCCCTGGGCGGCTGCCTTGGCGTCTTTCTCACCGCCGACTTTTTCAGCCTCTTTCTTTTCTTTGAGGCCATGACTCTTTTCTCTTACGCTCTTGTTGTGCACAACCAGAGTCCCGAGGCCATGGCTGCCGGGCGCAACTACCTTTACATGGGCATCTTCGGCGGGCTGTGCCTGCTGTCCGCCATGATAATCCTCTTTACCCGGGTGGGCACACTGGACATTGTGCCCAGTCTCGAGGCTGCAGGCGCACTGGGTGAACTGCGCTACCTGCTTGCCATCCTCTTCTTTATCGGCTTTGGCATCAAGGCCGGCGCCGCGCCGCTGCATATCTGGCTGCCCCAGGCCCACCCCGTGGCGCCCACCCCGGCCAGCGCCCTGCTTTCAGGCATCATGATTAAGACAGGCGCCTACGGCATCATCCGTGTGTTTAACCTCTTTCTCACGCCCCCGGACGGCCACTCGCCTCTGTGGGCGATCACCGGTGAGTTGGGCTATTGGATCATCTGGATAGGCATAGTTACCATGAGCGTGGCAGCTGTGCTGGCACTGTCCCAGACACATGCCAAGCGTGTGCTGGCTTACAGCAGTGTGAGCCAGATGGGCTACATCGTGATGGGGATCGGCGCCGCCGCCTACCTTGGTTACGAGGGCGCCATGGGCTTTGCCGGCCTGAGCTATCATATTCTGAACCACGCCTTTTTCAAAGCAGGCATGTTCCTCATGGTGGGCGCCGTCTATCTGCGCACCCACGACCTGAACTATGACAAGCTGGGAGGCCTGTGGCGCAGCTTCCCGGTGACGGCTGCCGCTTTCCTTGTGGCCGGGGCGGCCATTTCAGGGTTCCCCGGTTTTAACGGCTACGCCAGCAAGACTCTTCTCCACCATGCAATCGTGGAAGCGTTTGAGCACCACCACGCCTCCTCGCTCTGGGTTGCGGAGAAAATCTTTACAGTCACAGGCGGGCTCACTTTCTGCTACATCCTGCGCCTGTTCACATCCATCTTTACCGGGCCGGCGCGGGCCCATGGCCTTAACTGTCCGTGACAGGAGCTACGATAAAGTTGTGGCAAGGATTAACCAGGCCAAAAGCTTCATAAGAAGGATGGAACTATCAACATTCTTAATTATGATTAAGCTGGATTACAACCCGCGCGGGGAGGATGTTTACCGCAAACTGACATTAATGAACCTTGATTTGTGTATTTTTATCGTCATCTCAACCCTTGTTGTCATCCTCAGCTTACGCTTCCTGACAATGTCAGGGTTTTAATAAGAAAGTGAAATATTTAATTTATTAAAAACGAAAAAAGGAGCAGGAACTTGTTCATTTAAGTAGAATAGACGGAATATTATGAATATATATAGCAGGAGTGATAGCAATTGAGTCTGTTTCGCCGTACCATTGATATTGACATAAATGCCCACAGTGACGGGGTCTTCAGCCTTGTCACAACTCTGTCCGACATGTACCACGATATTGTGCTCACACTGTTGATCTCTGTCCCAGAGTACAAGATAGTGGATGCAGCTGTGGATATGAAAAAAATTCCTCATGCTGCCTGCCGGCAGACTTACCCGCTGGTGAGGGCCTTAACAGGCCAACAAATCACCGCCGGATTTACACGCAATGTCCTGCATGCTCTCGGTGGAGAGAACGGCTGCCCCAATCTTGTCAACCTGATGCTTGTGTCGGCCCCGCTGGTTATGAATGCCGCTGCTGTGCTGCGCATGCAGCAGGAAAACCTGTCGCAGGCAGAACTTGAAGAACTGTGGCACGGTATCTTGGGCGGAGTATGCATTGCTTATTCGGGTAATGAGAGGAAAGGAGACGAACAATGAGCCGGAAGCTTACGCGCAGACAAAAAACATACCTGACACTTTCCGGCATACTGCTCGGCATTGCCGCGTTCATCGGGTTGATGATGGCCCTGGCTTTAGTCTTCTACTTATTTGGCGGCCGGTTTAATTAAATTTAATTAATAACAAACAAAATTACTGCACGTTAAGGCAATGGGGGAGGCAAGGAAGCAGGCGCCTTGTCTTTTTTTTACTCATTGAACTGATAAGGTGAGCGAAAAGGCGCTTACTCCCTATGCAGTCAGGCAGGATTTTTCAAAAATTAAATAGAAACTATACGACGACGGTTACAAGGAGGGATATCCTTGGTCACGATCAAAGATTTTCTTGCTAATGATGTTGTTGTGCTGCACGAAAATGATTCGATCCTGGAATCTCTGGGTAAGTCAGGCGACAAGGGAAAAACGCTGGTAGCTGACTGCAGCGGAAAAATTACAGGCTTGACCAGTGTCGGGAAACTGCTTGAATGCTGTAGGGACCATCCCGGCCGCAAGGTGTCTGAGATTATGGACAGAGAATTCATTGTCTTTGAAGAGAATAATAAAAATGATGATTTTCTGGAAGAAATCTTAGGTAAAGACCAGGAATATGTCCCTGTGATCAACAGGCAGGGCGGACTGGTTGGAGTGCTGGATAAAGTTAATATTATTAAGTATCTGATAGAAAAAAATAAGTCGGCAGTGGAAAAGCTGGAGGCGGTCCTAAATTCTACCCATGACGGAATTGTGGCCATTGACAGTTTTGGCAGGGTCGCCACAATCAACGCAGCAGCTGAGCGTATTCTCGGCCTGCCGGCAGAAGAAGTAATGGGAAGTGTTCTTAATAACCATATACCGGGCAGCGGACTGCAGGCATTGGTGCAGGACGGGCAGCCTCAGCTAGGTGTACTGGTGGAGGTGCGCGGCAAAACTCTATTAAGCAATCGTACGCCGATTTACAGCGACGGCCGGGTGGTAGGCGCGGTCGCTGTTTTTGAAGATATCACCGGTATCACAAAATTGTCACAGACCCTCGAGGATACACGCACTGCTGTCGATGTCCTGGAAACAATATTAAACACCACCTATGACGGCATTGTGCTTGTTGACAGGAGCGGGATAATCACCAAACTTAATAAAGCTTACCAGGAGTTTCTCGGCATTAAAGAAGAAGAAGCGGTTGGCAGGCATGTAACCGAGGTGATTGAGAACTCACGTATGCATATTGTGGTGGAAACAGGTAAGGCAGAAATAGGGCATATACAGAAAATACAGGGTAAAGAAATGGTGGTTATGAGAATCCCCATTTTTAAGGACGGTGATGTGGTGGGGGCAGTGGGCAAGGTCATGTTCAGGGATGTCCGGGAGTTGAGAGCATTGGCTGAAAACCTCAACCTGATAGAAAGCGAGTTAAAGTACTATAAATCCGAGCTGCTGCGCATCAAAGGCGCCAAGTATTCATTTAACAATATTTTTGGCAACAGTCCAAAAATTCTAAAGGCTAAACAGCTGGCTAAGCAAGCGGCAATTTCAAACTCCACTGTCCTAATTTACGGGGAAAGCGGTACAGGCAAAGAGATTTTTGCTCATGCCATACACAATTACAGCCACCGTCGTTTCGGTCCCTTTATCAGGGTAAACTGCGGTGCAATTCCGTCGACGCTGTTTGAAGCGGAGCTCTTTGGCTATGAGGAAGGAGCTTTTACCGGGGCTGCAAGGGGAGGCAAACCGGGCAAGTTTGAGTTGGCCAACAAGGGAACAATTTTCCTTGACGAGGCAGGAGAAATACCGCTTGAGATGCAGGTAAAGCTGCTGCGCGTACTGCAGGAAAGAGAGACGGAGAGGGTAGGGGGCACGCATCTTATTCCGCTTGATGTGCGTGTTGTTTCAGCATCGAACCGCCCGCTTGAGGAACTTGTGAAGGAGAAAAAATTCAGGGAGGACCTCTTTTACCGCCTCAATGTCTTCCGGATTGAACTTCCTTCCCTGCGGGAGATGGCCGAAGATATCCCGCTCATTGCCAGGCACCTGATTACTGAGCTGAATGAAGCACTGAGCTCCTCGGTAGAGGGGTTAGAGGACGAAGTGGCAGGTATTTTTAAGAATCACAGCTGGCCCGGCAATATAAGGGAGCTGCGTAATGTCCTGGAGCGCGCGATAAATGTTAACAGGCAGGGCAAAATAGGCAAAAGCCACCTTCCCCTTTACCTGGTGCGAAAGAAATATAGCCTGCTGGATGAGTTTTTTTACCTTGAAGAAGAAATGCCTCTGAATCTTGAGGCTTTACTGGATAAGGTTGAAAAAACAGCAATTGAGAGGGCGCTGGCATTAACTAATCACAATAAACGCCAGGCTGCAATTTTACTGGGCATACACCGCTCAGCTGTCTATCAGAAAATAAAGAAATATGGCCTCGAGGACATGCAACATAAATAGACATGTCTAAAAATATTGCACCTGATAGAGAGAGTGGGCAAAACTGCTTGTACTGCGTTTAAATCCGGTTTTTAAATATTAATTGTCTAAATATTTAGACAAAACATTGTTTTACTAAAATATAGGTTTTGCATGCAACCCTTATTCTGCAAGGGTTTTTTTATTTAGATAAATTGGCAGAATTTTTGCAATACTTGATTGCCAGTACATGCCTATTTTCTAGCAGACAAGGAGGCATAAAAGATGCAGATCTTAACAGCAAAAGAAGCAGTAAAGCTGATTAAAGACAATAACACTGTAGCAATAGACGGGTTTGTCGGGTTTGGGCACCCCGAAGAATTAACGTCTGCGCTGGGAGAGAGATTCTCTGAGGAAGGAAAGCCGGGGAACCTGACTATTATCTATGCTGCAGGCCAGGGGGACGGCAAAGAAAAAGGCATGAATCACCTTGCCCACAGCGGACTTTTAAAAAGGGTTATCGGCGGGCATTGGAACCTGGCGCCAAAGCTTGGGAAGTTGGCTGTGGAAAATAAAATTGAAGCATATAATTTCCCCCAGGGTGTAATTACTCACATCTTCAGGGATACAGCTGCAGGTAAGCCTGGTACTATTACACACGTCGGCCTGAAAACCTTTGTTGACCCCCGCCTGCAGGGAGGCAAACTAAACCCGGTCACCGTGAAAAATCTTGTTGAACTGATTATAATCAACGGACGAGAATACCTTTTTTACCATGCCATTCCCATTGATATAGCTCTGCTGCGCGGCACTTCGGCAGACTTAAAAGGCAACATTACTCTGGAAAAAGAAGCTCTCACTCTGGAGGTGCTGTCTATCGCCCAAGCCGCCAAAAATTCAGGGGGCAAAGTCATTGTCCAGGTAGAGAGGATTGTTGATACCAATACACTACCGGCCAAGCTGGTAAAAATCCCCGGCATTCTGGTTGACGCAGTGGTGGTAGCCTGTCCGGAGAATCACATGCAATCATTTGGCAAGATTTACGAACCTGCTTTTTCCGGAGAGGTTCGCATACCTATAGCCGGAATACCGCCTATGGTGCTTGATGTGCGCAAAATTATAGCGCGCAGAGCTGTCATGGAACTGCGCCCCGGAGTAGTGGTGAATCTGGGCATAGGTATGCCTGAAGGAGTTGCTTCAGTCGCTGCGGAGGAGGGCTTAAGTTCTTTTATGAAACTGACTGTGGAATCAGGACCCATTGGCGGTATCCCAGCCGGCGGTTTGTGTTTCGGTGCTTCATATAACCCTGAATGTATCATAGACCAGCCCAACCAATTTGATTTTTATGACGGTGGCGGGATTGACCTGGCTTTCCTGGGCTGCGCCCAGGTGGATGCCATGGGGAATGTAAATGTGAGCAAATTCGGCTCACGCATCGCCGGTGCGGGAGGGTTTATCAACATCAGCCAAAATGCCAAGAAAGTAGTGTATTGCGGCACGTTTTCCGCCGGCGGGCTAGATGTGTCAGCTGCAGGAGGGGAGTTGAGGATAAGAAAAGAGGGTAAGCAGAAAAAGTTTATCAAAGAAGTGGAACAGGTCACATTCAGCGGCGGTTATGCCCGCGAAAAAGGCCAGCAGGTTCTTTATGTCACCGAAAGGGCTGTGTTTGAGCTGCTGCCGCAGGGGATCACGCTGACTGAAATTGCTCCTGGTGTAGACTTGGAAAAAGATATTTTAGCCCAAATGGAGTTTCGGCCTCATATTTTATCGACACTCTGTACCATGGACCCCCGTATTTTCCGTGACGAGGCAATGTCGCTGTTTGAATATGCAGGCTCCCTGGCAGGGGGCAGTATGGGAGGTGAGCAGGAAAGAGTTGTTATTTGATGGTTGAAGGACCAACAAAAATGAGGAGGGGAAATTTTAATGAAAAAAAATAGGCTTTTCGCGATTGTACTGATGCTTGCTATTTTAGCAACTGCCTTGGCAGGGTGCGGCAATAAAGCCCAGCCTGCCCAACCGGCAGGGCCGCAGCCTGCTCCCAAGCAGGAAGTCATCCGCTGGAGCATGGCCACTTCCTGGCCCCAGGGCTGGCTGCTTCACCAAATGGCGGAGCACTGGGCGGAAGAGGTTAAAAACGCCAGTGGCGGGCGTCTGCTAATTGACGTTCATCCCAGCGGCGCGCTTGTTCCCCCGCTGGAAGTGCTTGACGCAGCCCATGCCGGTGCGATCGACGCTTTCCACAGCTGGCCCGGTTACTGGATGGGGAAAATGCCCGAGGTGCCGTTTTTCGCCTCTATCCCCATGGGTTTAGAACCCCTGATGCACCTGGTATGGATGTATGAAGAAGGGGG
>JAGXRN010000079.1 GCA_018335875.1 Dethiobacter sp. | reverse complement strand
ACTCTCGTGATATCGGTGCACTTGATATGCTGATTCATACATACAGTGAAAGCGACGTCGACGCTTTGGCACAATATGTGAAGGGACTGCCGATGATTATGAAGCTGTAAAAACAGCTTGGTTTATGACGAGATAAGCAATGGCCCCATAGAAGGAGTCAACAGCAGAATCAAAGCAATCCACCGAAGGAGTTCGGGCAGAGCAGGTATTTTCTTGCTCAATGCGTACATGGTTTTACCGGGCTAAAATATATAAAAATTGCTATATTCCCCCGCTTATGAGTAAGAGCCTGTTGTTATGCAGAAACACGGCACATCCCAAGGTTTCTACGAGGATATCCGGTTGTAGTTATAAATTTTAGGTGGGAGCGTAGGATCTAACTGAAAGCATTTTGTTCATACCTGTTTACCTGACTGCCTTTACCGGTATGCGCTGCAGCGAAGCGCTTGGCCTGCGCTGGTCTGACATTAACTTTGAAAACAATACATTGAGCGTAAGGCAGGTCTTGTTGCGGACGGCAAAGGGAATAACAATTGGGAACGGAAAATCTGCCAGCGCAAACAGAGTAATTCATTTATCAGGTTCTGTCTTGTTGATATTGAAGCGTCATAAGGCAAAGCAGGCCCAGGAAAAACTCTCTGCCGGTGAGTCTTATCAGAACAATGATTTAATATGTGCGCATCCGAATGGGACTCCGTTAAACCCAAACACTGTGTCCGGGAATTTTTCGAGAATTGCCCGGCGGCGCGGCTATAACATCACGTTTCACGGGTTGCGGCATTCGCATGCCTCTCTTCTTATGGAAGCAGGCGTCAACCCCAAGGTAGTCAGCGAGCGTCTGGGGCATGCCAGTGTCTCAATAACTCTTGATCTCTACAGCCATGTAGTGCCGTCTTTACAGAGGCAGGCTGCTGATGCGTTTGATGCTATGGTAAATCCGGCAAGCTGTGAAAAGCGTCACGTGACCAAATGGGGTAAAATCGGGGCTAGTAGACATAATATCCGATAAAACTGGAAATCATTGAATTGGAAACAGCCTTGATTTATAAGGGTTTATCGGGTATAATAACAATACATGCGCCTGTAGCTCAGGGGATAGAGCGACGGATTCCTAATCCGCAGGTCGCAGGTTCGATTCCTGCCAGGCGCACCACTATAAAACCAATAAACATGGGACTTCTCGCCACTGGCAGGAAGTTCCAGTTTTCATAAAAACCCCGATTGTGATAGAAATTGTGATAAAAATTTTTCCCCTATTCAATTGTGATATTTATTTTTGGGAGGCTTTGCCATTTAGGTGGGCCTCAATGATGTCCACGCTTTTGCGCTTTGTGCTTGGAATGACGTGAGAGTATAAATTATAAGTGGTGGTTATGTCCTCATGGCCAAGCCGCTCACTGACCTCTTTTATGTCCATCCCCACCTCTGAAAGTAGCCAGGCGGCATTGGTGTGGCGCTTATGGTTGGATGTCCACACGGCTGCCATAAACGGAATACTTGCCGGGTTATTTGGCATTGTATTGGCACAGGCTTTTGGCTGGCTTCACACTGAAACATAACTTTAGGGACAAACAAATTCATAATATTTTTAATATAGTGATTAAGATTCGTCCACATCCCAGTCCATAGCTCTTTTCACTGCACGCTGCCAGCCAGCGTAGAGCTTTGTCCTTTGGGCGTCATCCATTTGGCTTTCAAAACGGCGGTCAAGATGCCATCTTGCAGCAAGTTCTTCTTTGCTCTGCCAGAATCCGACACCGAGGCCTGCCAGGTAAGCTGCGCCAAGTGCTGTGGTTTCTGTTATGCTGGGTCTTTCCACGGGTACGTTGAGAATGTCGGCCTGAAACTGCATCAGGAGGTTGTTTGCCACAGCTCCGCCGTCCACTTTCAGGGCTTTAAGTTTAATACCTGAATCTGCTTCCATGGCTGAAAGCACATCTTTGGTCTGGTAGGCCAGAGAATCAAGAGTGGCTCTTATGATATGCTCCTTAATGGTGCCCCGTGTGAGGCCCAGGATGGCACCTCTGGCTTTCATGTCCCAGTAAGGGGCGCCCAGTCCTGTAAAGGCGGGTACCAGGTATACTCCGCCTGTATTTTTTACTTTACCGGCGTAATGCTCGGAGTCGGCAGAATATTCCAGTATTTTCAAGCCGTCCCTCAGCCATTGAATGGCGGCGCCGGCGATAAAGATGCTGCCCTCCAAGGCGTATTCCACCTTGTCGTCAATACCCCAGGCGATGGTGGAGAGTAGGCCGTTTTTTGATTCATATAATTTGTCTCCGGTGTTCATCAGCATAAAGCAGCCCGTGCCGTAAGTATTTTTAGCCATCCCGGGCTGGTAGCAGGCCTGTCCGAACAAAGCTGCTTGCTGGTCGCCTGCTACCCCGGCGATGGGTACTTTTTGTCCCAGGAATTGATTAGGCGAAGTGTGACCGAAAACTCCGCTGGAGGGTAAAACGTCCGGCAGCATGGCACGAGGTATTTTTAACTCGTTGAGAAGATGGTCGTCCCAGCAGAGTTCCCTGATATTGTACATAAGAGTGCGGGAAGCGTTGGAATAGTCGGTTGCATGCACCTGGCCGCCGGTAAGCTTCCATAGCAGCCAGGTGTCGATGGTGCCAAAAAGCAGCTCGCCCTTTTCAGCCCTTGCCCTGGCGCCAGCCACGTTGCCGAGTAACCACTTGACCTTTGTTGCTGAAAAATATGCGTCTATGACAAGGCCCGTCTTGGTTCTGAAAGCTTGCTCAAGGCCTCTGGCCTTAAGTTCGTCGCAGATAGCGGTGGTACGGCGGCACTGCCATACTATGGCATTATGGACAGGCTTTCCTGTAGCTTTGTCCCAAACTACGGTAGTTTCACGCTGGTTTGCTATACCGATGGAGGCTATTTCGGCGGGTGTTGTGTTTGTTTTGGCCATCAATTCAGCAATCATGCCATACTGGGTGCTCCATATTTCTTCGGCATCGTGTTCCACCCAGCCCGCCCGGGGGTAAACTTGGGTGAATTCTTTCTGTGCTGCTCCCACAATATTGCTGTCTCTGTCAAAAAGAATGGCGCGGCAGCTTGTTGTGCCCTGGTCGAGAGCTAAAATGAATTTCTTTTCCATTTGGTCACACCTCTTTCTGTAGCAGCGAGCAAAAAGATTTTGATACTATTTTTGAATCATAGCTTCATTGCGGGGAAGGGGTTCTCCCAGCACGGCGTGTTCAATACTCATGGGTTCTCCTGCCACAGTCAATTTTACCAGATCGATGCCTTCAAACTCTGTTATAGTATTGACGAGGGAATTGATTGTCATTGACTCTCCGGCGGCCCCTCCCCAGTGCCTGGTGTGCATCTCCTGGGAAAAATCAACATTGGCTGTGTTGCCATCTATCGTTACAGACTGTACAGTAACTTCCGGGGGGATTGTCCGGTACAGTCCGGGGCGCTGCGGACCCTCGATTAACTCTGCAAGCACAATGGTTAAAGTATTTTCCCTGGTCGCCCCTGGGGGGATACTGATGGTTCTTGTTTCTGCCACTACGGCTGTGGCCTGAGTATTGGCAAAGTAGAGGGTCACATCCGTAGTTGTACCTTCAGCATTTTGAGTAAAAGGCGCCATGAATCCGCGGGGTTCTCCGGAGGGGCCGATGTACTCTTCACCCTCTACCAGTATCTTTACTCTTTCTATTTCGTTAAATTGTGTCAGCGAATTAACTATTGAACCTACAGCAACTATTTCTGCAACACTGCCGCCGAAACTGAGGAAATCACCGGTTAAGTTTATTATTAAGTCTTCATTCTGCCTGATTGTTCCGTAAACTCCCGTGCTCTTCGGGATGTTGGCGACATAAGCCTGATTGCCGGGCCCTTTTATAAGTTCTTTAAGGGTTGCTTCGTATTTGTCGTCTCCTTCGCGATAGGAGATCTTCCTTTCTTCAGTAACAAACTTTTCATTGCCTTCGCTGCCGTAATACAACAGGATATTTTCAGTGATAAGCGCAGGCTGCGCCGGAGGACCCTTTCTTATACAGGCGGGAAGGGAAAACACTAACAGCACCATAAAGTAAATCATATGCCTGCGCACAGTATCATCTCCTTTTAATATGTCATTATTTACATTGTAACCAATGTACGGTAAAAAAAACAGCATCGCGCTGCGTGCTGTTTAAAAAAGAAAAGGGATTATACTATGTGCAAAGTTTAAAATCACTTAATAACAAGAACGTTGGTAGTGACACGGTTTACAACTTTATTGCTTACACTGCCAAGCAGCATGCCTTTAAAGCCGCCAAGCCCCCTGCTGCCAAGAACCACCAGGTCGAAATTCTCGTCCTCGGCCACTTTGCAGATGACGTCAGCCGGTTGCCCTTTTTCGAGCCTGGTTTTAACCTGGAGTCCTTTCTCCATAAATGCTTCCTCAGCTTTCTCAAGGAGCTTCTTGGCCATTTTTTTCATACCTTCGGCGATGTTTTTTTCCAGTGATGCTATATCTTCGAATGAAATACCATCCTGTCCTTTGATTACAGGCACTGCTTGTGCAACTGAGATGATAGTCACTTCCGCATCAAGTGGTTTGGCAATTTGAGCTACAAAATCAAGAGCCTTAAAGGATTGGGCGGAACCGTCGGCTGCCAGTAGTATTTTATACATGGAACATACCTCCTCATCCTATATCTATGTTAATCTTTTCTGCATGGAACAGTAAATTCCTGTAGTATTAAATTTAATTTGTTAAATAAATCACAAATAATAATAATTAAAATATTTTCCAATTTTAAGACAGGAAAAACATTACATTTTGCAGAAGTATATTATTTATTGCCGGCGACAGGATTTTTTGTGGAAAAAAGCGGGCTGCGGCAGCCATGCTGCTTTGGCGTATAGATAGAATGATTATTTTAGATGGAGGGTTCCGCAGTGGTAGTGACAATTTCGGGGGCAATGAGGATCAAAAAACTGTATCCGGGTAAAAAGGTAGAGCTTTTATGGAGCAATGAGGAGAAAACCTGCCTGGCGAGTGTGGGACAATACGGCAACGATAAGATGGTGTTAAAGCTCCTTGATGCCGGCTTATCCTTTAACCCTGGCGAGTTGCAGGATATAATCGTTCGCTTCACTGTGCCCGATGACGCTTCTTATGAATTTACAGCAATTGTGGCATTATATCATGAGCAGTCGCACAGCCTGCTTTTGGAAAACCTCTCATCGCTTAACAGGATACAGCAGCGGGGAAGCTACCGCCTGAAAGCTGCCAGGCCCGTGTTCATTCATCTGGGTGAAGGAGCATACGGTGAGAGATGGCTTGAGGGGGTACTTTTGGATATTTCACAAACCGGCGCCCGCCTGCTTTGCTCCGCATCCGGTAAGCCGGGTGACATTATAAAGCTGCTTGTCAACCTGGATGAAGTGGAACACACACTGGAAACTGAGGCAGAGGTAATTCATGTAACCGAAGATGAGGACCAGGTGAAACTTGGTGTGAAGTTCCTGCCGCTGCCGCTTTTTGATCAGGGATTGCTGCTGGAGTTTATTTTCAAACTGTGGTCGGAGAATAAAGCGACTAAAAGTACCCTGTAAAAGGACAAATCAAAAAAGCGATTGCCTCGGCAGTCGCTTTTTCTGCGTTTATATGGTGCGCCCGCAGGGATTCGAACCCCGACTTCAGGCTCCGGAGGCCTGCGTGATATCCATTTCACTACGGGCGCAAATGCATAGCTATGATAACACCTTTAACCATAAAAGTCAAACGCAAAAAGAAACCGGCACTGGACATAATAACTTTAATACAGCCTCATGGAGGGATCATGATTAAGCCGCGCATACTACAAATTGTCCGCCCGGTAGAGGGAGGCATTTTAATCCACCTTAAGAATCTGCTTAAGCATTTGGCGGATGATTTCACTTTTACAGTGGCCTGTCCGTTTGAAATGGCTGCTGAGTTTGAGTCGGCTGCTGCCGATGTTTTTCCGCTTACGCTGGGCAGACGGTTAGAGCCTTACAGGGATATGATAGCAGTTGGCAGATTGGCCAAGCTTATAAAGCGGGACAATTTTGTGCTTGTTCACGCGCACGGGTTTAAGGCAGGCCTTGTAGCGCGTCCGGCAGCCCGTATCGGTAGAGTGCCGTGCCTTGTTACTATCCATAATGATTTTGCAGGCGCCAAAGCTTCCCGGCTGCGACCGCTTTATTATACTGCGGAACGTTGGTTGTCGCGCTGGACAACAGGCTATGTGACGGTATCGGAGTGGCTTGCCGGAGAATTAGCGGAAGAACTGGGTATCAGTACGAGTATTAAGGTAATACCAAATGGTATTGCTCTTGGTGCCAGACAGTGTGAGACAGAGCTGCCTTTCCCGCCGGAGCAGCCGGTGGTGGCAACTGTGGCCAGGCTGGCGCGTCAAAAGGGCGTAGAGTTTTTTATACGGGCAGCTGCACAGCTGGCTTTGAATTATCCGGAGCTTCGGTTTCTGGTGGTTGGTGACGGGCCGTTAAGGCCAAAACTGGAGTCACTTGCCGCGGCGCTTGGGCTTGGGGAGAGGCTTTTTTTTATGGGTTACCGCCATGATGTTCCAGCCATACTGGCGCGGCTCACTGTCTATGTGCAGCCGTCTCTAAGTGAAGGACAGGGCATTACCGTGCTTGAGGCTATGGCGGCGGATTGCCCGGTGGTGGCAAGTGCCGCCGGTGGGCTGCGGGAGTTGGTCCGGCACGGCAAAAACGGGATATTGGTGGAGCCTGGCTCGGTAGGCGGACTGGTGGACGCTGTAAGCAGCGTTCTTAATGACCCGTTATTGGCAGAGCGGCTCAGAGCAGGGGCTTTGGACAGTGTAGGCGGGTTTGAAATCGCCGGTATGATTGATAAGACACGCAGCCTATACCAATCGGTAATGGATGGCAGGTGGCCGCATGAAGTTTTTTAGCCGTGTTGTGTTGATTCTCCTGATATTTTTATTAAGAGTTGTGCCCTGTGAAGCAGCGGGAAAAGTGATAATTATCTCCCTTAACAGGACCGGGCTGCACCAGGTGGCCCAAAGCCGCAATCTTGGCCCCTGGCTCGCCAGGGGTGCAGTTGGGCTGCTTAATGTGGGCACTGCTGACCGGCCCACAAGTGAACATTCATATGTGACCCTTGGCGCCGGCTCAAGGGCGATGGGCACTGAATATACTCGTTTGGCCTTTAACGCAGAAGAAGAGTATGCAGGGGTGCTTGCACGGGAATTGTTTTTTCGCCACCAGGGTTTTAAGCCTGATGGCCTTGTATTGCAGACTGTGCCTGCTGCTGCCGTCCGTGCCAACAAGGCTTTGCGCCACCCGGTCGTGCCCGGGCTTCTGGGTGAGACACTGCGTGAAGGAGGCAGAGCGACTGCGGTCCTTGGCAATGCTGACGGCCAGGGCTATTTCAGGGAGTCTGCAGCCATGCTGGCTGACAGGTCGGGCCAGGTAATGTTGGGTGACGTGAGCCGGGGCATTTTAAAGCATGAGGAACGCTTTCCTTTTAGTGTGCGCGTGGACCGTGAGGATGCCTGGCAGAGGTTTTCCGCGCTTTATGAGGAGGCGGATGTGATACTGGTGGACTGGGGTGATACAGTGCGCCTTGATGAATACCGGCCGCTTCTCAGTGAAAATGTTTACGCCGGCCTGCAGGAAGAAATATATGCCGATTCGGCCTGGTTTATTGAACATGCAAGCGGGAGATTGGGTGATGAAGATTTACTTATACTTCTGTCGCCTGCGCCTCCTGCGGGTGAAAGCGGTGCCGGACTGCTCAGCTACATACTTGTGCTTGGCAGCGATTTTCCAGCCGGCTCACTCCTGATGTCCGGGTCCACCAGGCGCGCGGGCATAGTCCTATCCACTGATGTTGCACCTTTGATACTCAACCAAAGCGGGCTTGACGTACCGGGGATGATGCTTGGCAGAGTTATAATTGCCTCCGGCAGCGGAGGTGCCGGTGATTTGCTTGCAATGCAGGCAGGCATTGATCGGATTTTCCGCCTGCGTCCGCCGCTTTTAAAAACCTATGTCTTTTTGCAGATAGTCATTGTGCTTGGCGCGCTTCTCAACCTATTTGTACGTATTGTGCGGAATGAACTTTTTGAACCGCTGCTGCTTGCGCTGCTGCTTTTTCCTATAGTGGTGCTCTACCTGCCACTGCAAAATTTTACACAGATAAGTGCTTTTCTGGTAACCTTCGCAGCGATGGTGACGGCGGTGGCTTTGGTATATTATCTCATTCCCAGAGCAGAGAGCAGGTTTGCTGTGATCGGCCTTTTAACCGCGTCCTCACTGGCCTTTGATATAGTACGGGGTGCGCCTCTGATGAAGGTGTCGGTGCTGGGTTACGATGTGGTTTCGGGGGCGCGCTTCTACGGTCTTGGCAATGAATATATGGGAGTACTGGTGGGGTCGGCTATTCTGGGGGCAACGGCGTTTTTTTCTCTCTTTCCCCTGCGGCGCAAAGTTTTACTCCCTGCCTTGTCCCTGTTCTTTTTCTCACTGGTGCTGCTGATTGTAGCGCCGGCGGGGGGCGCTAATTTTGGCGGTACTGTAACGGCCATGGTTGCTTTTCTTGTTACCCTGCTTGTGCTGGGGCAAGTGAGGCCGGGCTGGAGAAATGGGCTTAGCCTGCTTGCCCTGTTGACAGGCGTGGCGGTGCTTGCTGTGCTTATCAACCTGAGAGTGCCGGAGGGAGGACAGTCCCATCTGGGGAGAACGTTGTTTTTACTGAATAGTGAGGGTGCTCAGGCACTGGCCGATGTGGCTGCGCGCAAGGCCTCGATGAATGTAAAATTATTTCGCTATTCACAGTGGAGCAGGGCATTTCTGGTTTTTCTTGCCGTTTTGGCTGTGCTCTTTTACCGACCCCGCGGCATGCTGACATCTGTGCACCAACACTACCCCGGTCTTTCCGCCGGATTTCTCGGTATTATAGCCGGCAGCATCACAGCACTTCTACTGAATGACTCGGGAGTTGTGGCAGCGGCCACAACCCTGCTCTATGCCGGGGTGCCAATAATTTTGTTGTGCGGGCGCACAGCGGGGCATAATAATTTTGGCGTGCAGTAATAAGCAGCTTCTTTTCAAAGCAAAATAGACTACAGGGAAGGAAATCCAGCTCTTGAATGGAATATATATGCTGACCATTTTATGGTATGGCGGCCTAACATGACAAAGGAGGAACAATATTGACAAATATCAGGCGTAAGCGCTTAAAAAACGGGATAAACCTATATATCCATCCCACTTCCAAGTTTAAGACTATTTTGGTGCAGTTGATCCTGCACCGTCACCTGAAAGAAGAGGATGTCACCGCCTGTTCGCTGTTGCCCTCGGTGCTGCAGAGAGGCTGCGGTGCTTTCCCCACCAGGCAGCAATTGGCGTATAAGCTGGAGGAACTCTACGGCAGCGAGTTAATGGCAGATGTTGCAAAAAAAGGTGAAAGGCAGCTTGTCAGTTTCACATTGGATATTGTTCACGACCAGTATCTGCCCGGGGAAGGAGACCTGCTGCGTAAGGGGCTTTCAATCCTGCGTGAAGTACTGACAGACCCGGTACTGGAGGATGACGGTTTTAAGGCAGAATTTGTCTCGCAGGAGAAAGAACAGCATGAAAAAGTTATCCAGGGCCTGATTAACGATAAACATGCTTATTCTGTAGAGCGCTGCCTGCAGGAAATGTGCAGCGATGAACCCTTTGGCATCTTTAAATACGGCAGTCTGGAAAAGCTCAAGGTGATCAGCCCGGCTTCTCTTTATGCCTTTTACCGTCGGTTTCTCATGGAGAGCCCCACGGACCTGCATGTGAGCGGCGATATCGATATGGAAGAAGTTGTGTCGCTGGTGGAAGAAGTATTGGACTTCGAGCGTGCTGATGTAATGAACATACCAGCCACACTGGTTAAAAAAGATGTGGCGGAGGTGCGTTATATAAGTGAAGAATTGGATGTAAACCAGGGCAAACTGGTGCTTGGCTACCGTACGGGGCTGACTTATGCAGATGACGATTATTTTCCTCTCCTGGTCTACAACGGCATTCTCGGGTCTTTTCCACATTCCAAGCTTTTTCAGAATGTGCGTGAGAAGGCGGGCCTTGCTTATTACGCCTATTCACGACTGGAAAAGCATAAAGGCCTGCTCCTGGTTTCAGCAGGAATTGAGGTAAAGCAGTATGAGCAGGCGCTGGATATCATCCGCCGGCAGATTGAGGCATTGGCCGGGGCTGATATTAATGATGAGGAGTTCAATAATACAATAAGCGGGCTGCGCAACCAGTTCTTGGTTGAAGAGGACAACCCGGGACTTATTATTAACCGCGCTCTCGATGGCATGCTGGCAGGCCGCGATGAGGATACAGAAAGCCTGCTGTCCCGACTCGATGCTGTGACAAGGGATGATGTGGCCAGGGTGGCGGAACAGGTTGAATTAGACACAGTCTACTTCCTGACTAACAAGGGGGGTGCGCAGCAATGAACAAAGTATTGGAAAACAGCCTGCTGAAAGAGAAGATTTTCTGGCAGAGAATTGAGCCCGGCCTTGAGGTGTTTGTACTGCCCAAGCGCGGGTATAACAAGAAGTATGCCACTTATGCCACACGCTTTGGCTCCATAGACTCTCACTTTGTGGTCGGGGGAGAGGGTGAAGAACTTGTTGTGCCCGACGGAGTCGCACATTTCCTTGAGCACAAGCTGTTTGAGGAGGAGGACGGCAATGTCTTTGACCGCTTTGCCAAGCTGGGCGCCTCCAGCAATGCCTTCACCAATTTTACCAACACTGCCTATCTTTTTTCTACCACTGCAAATTTTTACGAATGCCTGGAAATACTGCTTGATTTTGTGCAGCAGCCTTATTTTACTGAAGAAAGTGTGGAAAAGGAAAAAGGGATTATCGAGCAGGAAATCCGCATGTACGAAGACAACCCCCAGTGGCGCATTTTCTTTAATCTGCTCACAGCTCTTTATAATGAACATCCTGTCCGTAAGGACATTGCCGGCAGCGTGGATAGCATACGCCTGATTGATAAAGAGATTCTCTATAAGTGCTACCGGACATTTTACCATCCCAGCAACATGGCAATCTTTGTTGTCGGTGATGTAGAGCCCGACAGGGTTATTGAGCAGGTGGCCAAAAACATCAGCCTCCGCAACTATGATCAGCTGGGCGAAATTAAACGCATTTACCCGCAGGAACCGAAAACTTTGGCCAAAGACTATGTGTCCATGGAACTGGTTGTTTCCCAGCCGGTTTTAAACATAGGCTACAAGGACAGCGAAACCGGTTATGACGGTGAACGCCTGCTCAGGCGGGAACTGGTCACTGAAGTTGTGCTGGACGCTGTCTTAGGCTCCAGTTCGCGGCTTTATAACGAGCTCTATGAAAAAGGCTTGATTGACGACGAATTTGACGCCGGAGTAGTGTCGGAAAAAGAATACGGCCATACTATTATCGGAGGTGAGACTGAGGATCCTGAGCTCCTCTACCAGCGCCTGCAGGAGGGGATTGGACGCGCCCAGAAGGAAGGAATTTCGGCTGAGACCTTTGAGCACCACCGGCGCAAGATGATGGGCGGCTTCCTGAAGAGTTTTAACTCACTGGAGTTTATTGCCAATAATTTTTTGGCCTATCATTTCAGAAATATAAACTTCTTTACTTACCTGGATGTATTGGCTGATTTGACGTTGGAGGAGGCAAACCACAGGCTAAGTGACCATTTCAGTGCCGATAATCAGGCTCGCTCGTTAATCCTGCCCAAAAAAGCGCAGTAGGCAGCGACAAAAATATACCGGCAGCGTTTGTGCCGTCCCTTTAATTGGGTTATAATAGATTTGGAAATAAATTTAGCCAGAGGAGGCGGCCAATGCAAAATCAAGATTTTGAGAGCTGGGTTACTGTTTTCGAAGCATCAAATATTGATGAGGCAAATATTGTCAAAGGCATGCTCGAAGCCTCAGATATCCCGGTTTTTTTGGAAAGAGAAGCAGTAGGCGCCATCTATAGGCTCTCTGTGGGCCCGCTTAGCGAGGTCGCGGTAAAGGTGCCCAAAAATAATGCCGCCAGGGCAAGCCAACTGCTGCAGTCAACACACTTTGGTGTAATGCCGGAAGAATAATATGTGATGACGGTTTATGTCCATACATGTTTTATATTAGAGAGAAAGTTCTTTGCGGACAAGCCAGAGGAGGAAAGATGAAAAAAAAAGTACAGGCAATAGAGGTGCTCTGTGACTTTGACGGGACGATTGCCAGTGATGATATTGGTTTTAGAATTATAGAGACTTTTGCCGGTCCGGGCTGGCGTGAAGTTGAGGATGCCTACCAACGCGGAGAAAAAGGCTCAAGGGTTGCACTTGAAGAAATATTTTCACTGACAAAAGTGCCTGAGCACATACTGCGCAGCTTTGTGGAAGAACATTTTCGGCTGGATCCCGCTTTTGGAGATTTTATTGAATTTTGCCGGCGCTCGGATATAGAAGTTACCGTGCTTAGTGACGGGTTTGATTTCTATATTGACCTGATGCTGAAAAAGTTCCGTGTAGATGTGCCCTACCTGGCCAACCACCTGCGTGTTGTTGACTGCAGTCTCCAAGCCGATTTTCCTTATCAGAGTGAAGATTGCGGCTCCTGTGGCAACTGTAAGCTCAACTACGTGGAGCGCGTCAGGGGTAAAGGGTCACGCATTATCTATATAGGTGATGGCCATTCTGACCGTTGCGCCAGTGATGTGGCAGATGTCGTATTTGCCAAAGACGCCCTGGCGGAGTATTGCCGGAAAAAGGGTACAGCATACATACCGTTTACTGATTTTAACGACATATTAAGCACCTGCAATTCCGGGTTGCTTGAAAAATTGCGTAATAACACATTTTCCGTTAGTTGTGAGGAGGCAAAATGATGAAGGTTGCAAATGATGTGGGGGAATTAATCGGCCAAACACCAATGGTGAGGCTGAACCGGTTGGTAAATCCTGAATCAGCTGAGGTGTTGGCCAAGCTGGAGTCTTTTAACCCGGCAGGAAGTGTTAAAGACCGTATTGCGCTGAGTATGATTCTGGCCGCTGAAAAATCCGGCAAACTGAAGCCTGGTGACACAATCGTGGAGCCGACCAGCGGCAATACCGGTATCGGCCTTGCTATGCTGGCCGCCGCCCGGGGCTATAAACTGATTTTGGTTATGCCTGAAACGATGTCCGTAGAGCGGCGCAACCTGCTAAAAGCCTACGGCGCTCAGTATGTCCTGACTCCAGGCGCCAAAGGTATGCCCGGAGCAATTGAAGAGGCCGAGAGGATTATTCAGCAAAATCCCGGGTATTTTGTGCCGCAGCAGTTTGCCAATCCTGCTAATCCCGAAATCCACCGCCAGACTACAGCCCGCGAGGTATGGGAACAGACAGGCGGCAAGCTTGATGCTTTTGTCGCCGGCGTGGGTACCGGCGGTACAATTACAGGAGTGGGGGAAGTGTTAAAAAAGGAGAATCCGGCAGTACTTGTAGTCGCTGTGGAACCCGCCGGCTCGCCGGTACTATCCGGCGGAACTCCGGGGCCGCACAAGATTCAGGGCATCGGAGCCGGTTTTATTCCCACCATCCTAAACCGCGGTGTCATCGACCAGGTGATTACTGTCAATAATGACGAAGCAATGGATACAGCCCGTAAAATGGCGTCTCAGGAGGGTGTGCTGTGCGGCATCTCAGGCGGTGCAGCAGTATTTGCCGCTCTGAAAGTGGCCAAGCAGCTCGGCAGCGGCAAACAGGTGGTTGTAATTATACCTGATACCGGTGAACGTTACCTGACCACTGAATTATTTAAGACTGATTAAAACCTCAAACAACATAGATAAAAAAGTGGAGCGGCGTGCCGCTCCTTTTGTTAAAATTGACCCTATTAAGTGCTATATGGTATAATCCTCTAAGAATTAAAGAAATTCCATGATTTCCCTGTGCAGAGGAGTGTATAATGATGAGCAGAGAAGATAAAGAGTTTGTAAAAGAAATCACGCCCCAGGCAACGGACTACTCACAGTGGTACATAGATGTGATTTTGAAGACGCAATTGGTTGATTATTCACCGGTTAAAGGGTGCATGGTTATCCGCCCGTACGGCTTTGGCCTGTGGGAAAACATGCAGCAGGGACTGGACAGGCGCATTAAGGATACCGGGCATAAGAACGCCTACTTTCCCCTCTTTATCCCTGAGAGCCTGCTGCAGAAAGAAGCTGAACACGTGGAAGGCTTCGCGCCTGAGGTGGCCTGGGTCACCCACGGCGGCAACGAGAAACTGGCTGAGAGGCTGGTGGTAAGGCCTACATCGGAAACAATCATCTGCGAGATGTACAGCCGCTGGATACAGTCCTGGCGTGATTTGCCTGTTTTAATTAACCAGTGGTGCAATGTGGTACGCTGGGAAAAAGTGACGCGGCCGTTTCTGCGCACGTCGGAGTTTCTCTGGCAGGAGGGGCATACCGCCCACCGTAATGAGCAGGAAGCGGAAGAAGAGACTCTGAAGATGCTTGAAGTCTACCGGGACTTTGTGGAAAATGACCTGGCAGTGCCTGTGGTTAAAGGGCGCAAGACCGATAACGAGAAGTTTGCCGGTGCGCTTCGTACTTACTGTATTGAGGCGCTGATGAGCGACGGCAAGGCGCTGCAGGCGGGAACCTCGCACAATCTGGGCGAACATTTTGCAAAAGTGTTTGATATCTCCTACCTGGACAGCGACGGCTCACTTAAATATGTGTGGCAGACATCATGGGGAGTCTCCACGCGCCTGGTTGGCGCCATCATCATGGTGCACGGCGATGACCGGGGGCTGGTGCTGCCGCCAAAGGTGGCTCCGGTACAGGTGATTCTCGTCCCCATTGCGCCAAAGAAAGTGCGGGACGAAGTACTGGCGAAAACTGGTGAAGTCTATGCAAAACTTAAAGCGGAAGGCATCCGCATTGAGATGGACGACCGTGAAGAATACTCTCCCGGCTGGAAGTTTAATGAGTGGGAGATGAAGGGTGTGCCTCTGCGCCTGGAAATCGGCCCGCGCGACCTGGAGAACGGGCAGGCGGTGCTGGCGCGGCGCGATAACGGGGAGAAGGAAACAGTGGCCCTTGACGACCTGGCGGCCCGTGTGCGCTCAATGCTTGAAGAAATACAGGACAATATGCTTAAGAAGGCGCGGCGTTTCCGTGAGGAAAATACTTCAAGAACTGATGATTACGAAGAGTTTAAGCGAATTATTGAAGAAAAACGCGGCTTTGTGATTTCCCGCTGGTGCGGTGACCCGGCCTGTGAACAGGCCATCAAGGAAGAGACAAAAGCTACTATCCGCTGCATCCCCTTTGATACGGAAGGTTTGCCGGGGAAATGCCTGCACTGCGGCAGCGAGTCGGACAAGCTGGTATATTTCGCGCGGGCATACTAAATGCGCCATGACAGATAAAAAGCTTATTCGCAAAGAAGTCCTGACCCGGCGCGACCTTTTAAGCTGGGACGAAGTAAGGGCACACAGCCGCCAAATTGCCCTGCAGCTGTACTCCCTGCCAGAGTTTGTGCAGGCTGCTACTGTAATGTTTTTTTTAAATTTTAACAAAGAAGTGCAGACACTTGAGATGGTCCCCGCTGCCCTGGCGTGCGGTAAAAGGGTGGTGGCGCCAAAGACGGTGCACAGGGAAAGGCGCATGATTCTCTCCGAAATCCTAAATATAGATGAAGACGTGGCGCCGGGGCTGTGGGGTATCCCGGAACCAAAACCCGATAAAATAAGGCCCGTAGATGTCTCTGACATAGACTTTGTGCTGGTGCCCGGGGTGGCCTTTGATGAAAAGGGGAACAGGCTCGGCTACGGCGGGGGCTATTATGACAGGTTTTTTGAGGAACTCCGGGCATGCGTGCCTCTGGTGGCAGCAACTTTTGAACTGCAAATCCTGCCAGGCATCCCTGTGGCCTCCTGGGACAGGCGGGTTGACATTGTCATTACAGAAAAAAGGATTATTGACTGCCGCCGCTGACAGTATCCCCTCACCCTTGCCCTCTCCCCAGATCCTTCATTTCTTTAGTTGGGAGCGGGAACCTGCTGTTTCTGAACCTGATTTATAAATGCGAGAGACAGTGGCTTAATGGGCAAAAACTTAAGCCTGAAAAAAAGGAAAAGGCAGATTTAAGAGCGAACTATAAATATGTTTGTGTCTCTGCACGTCTTTCTTTTTGTCTGTTATCGTATTGACATTGAAATCAAATGATATGCAGCTGAAAACTAGGAAAAAGGGGGGGATTTTATGTGTAAGAGTGATGCCGGGATAAATGACGTATTTGCCAGGTTTAAGGGGAAGCGGGAGGAATTAATCCCTATTCTGCAGGCTGTCCAGAATGTCCGGGGTTATCTGCCGGCCGATTCTATGAAACAGATAGCCAGGTTTGTTTCAATGCCTGAGAGCCAGGTTTATGGTGTAGCTACTTTTTTTGCCCAGTTCTATTTTTCGCGGCGTGGCAAACACCAGGTTAAAGTGTGTTATGGCACGGCTTGCCATGTGAAGGGCGCAACACGTGTTCTTGAAGCTTTTGAACGCGAGCTTGGCATAGCCTGCGGCTGTACATCCGAGGACTACGAATACAGCCTGGAGAGGGTTGCCTGTGTTGGTTCGTGTGCTCTGGCTCCGGTTGTTGTGGTAGATGAAGAAGCCTACGGACAGGTTGACCCGGGCAAAGTTGCCAACATTGTAAAGAAATAGTCTATGCTTTGGAGAGGAGGTTGGAGTTGTTATGCAGATAGACTCACCATCCAGAATTGCTGAAATCAGAGATGAGTGCAAGGCAGCTTATGCCAGGCGGAAAACACGTTTTCTCGTCTGCGCCGGCACCGGCTGTGTGGCAGGTGGATCCTTGGCCGTTTATGGGGAGTTAAAACGGCTGCTAAGTGAAAAAGGTATCGATGCTGACGTCGAGCTGCTTTTTGAGGGGAAGGATAGCGAGTCCGGAGTGGCTGTCAGCGGCTGTCACGGTTTTTGCCAGATGGGGCCGCTGGTGCGCTTTGAGCCTAAGGGGGTCTTTTATACTAAGGTAAAAGCAGGCGATGTGGCAGAAATCGTTGAAGCCTCCCTGGAGAAGGATACAGTCGTTGAGCGTTTGCTCTATGAAGATTCTGACGGCAGCCGCTGCCTGACCGAACACGAAGTTCCTTTCTATAACAGGCAAAAAAGGATTGTCCTTGGAAAATGCGGCATTATTAACCCGGAAGATATCCGTGAATATTTTGCAGTTGACGGTTATCAGGCGCTGTCTCAGATTCTGCAGGGCTATACCCCCGAACAGGTGATAGATGTTGTTTCCAAATCGGGTCTGCGCGGCCGCGGCGGTGCCGGCTTCCCGGTGGGTAAGAAATGGCTGTCCTGTCTTAAAGCGCCGGGTGAACCCAAGTATGTTGTCTGTAATGGTGACGAAGGCGACCCGGGTGCTTTTATGGACCGCTCGGTGCTTGAAGGAGACCCGCATGCTGTAATTGAAGGCATGATAATATCCGCCTATGCCATCGGCGCAAGTTATGGCTATATTTATGTGCGTGCGGAATATCCCCTTGCCGTTACGCGACTGCAAAAGGCGATTCAACAGGCCAGAGAGTGGCGCCTGCTCGGCGATAATATCATGGGTACCGGGTTTAGCTTTGACCCGGAGGTTTTCCAGGGCGCAGGTGCTTTTGTCTGCGGCGAATCGACTGCGCTTGTCCGTTCCATTGAAGGTTACCGTGGCATGCCCAAGCCACTTCCCAGAGCCCGGACAACAGAGGAAGGTCTGTGGGGCAAGCCCACGCTGCTTAACAATGTTAAAACTTTTTCCTTTATCCCTGATATCATCAGGAGAGGAGCAGACTGGTTTGCCGCCACGGGCACCGAAAGAAGCCCGGGTACTGCTGTGTTTGCCCTGACCGGCAAGATCCGCAACAGCGGCCTGATTGAAGTGCCGATGGGTATCAAGCTGCGGGAAATTATTTATGATATCGGCGGCGGTGTGCCAGACGGCAAGGAATTTAAGGCTGTTCAGACCGGCGGCCCCTCAGGCGGTTGCCTGCGGGCTGATATGCTTGACCTGGAAGTCGATTTCGATTCGCTTGTTAACGCTGGATCCATGATGGGTTCAGGCGGTATGGTGATTATGGATGAAACTTCCTGCATGGTTGACATCGCCAGATATTTTGTGGAGTTTACAGTAGACGAATCATGCGGACAGTGTGCTCCCTGCCGCGACGGCATGAGCCAGATGCTGAAGATTCTTGAGGATATCACTTCCGGACACGGCAGGCCGGAAGACCTGGACAAACTGCAGGAGATGGGTAAAGCAATTATGGCCGGGTCAATCTGCGGCCTGGGCCAGAGTGCGCCAAATCCGGTTCTCAGCACGCTGCGTTATTTCCGGCATGAATACGACGCCCATATTAATGAAAAAGTCTGTACAGCTCTTAACTGCAAAGAATTAATCGCTTACTGGATTGACCCGGAAAAATGCAAAGCCTGCAGGATATGCGTGAAGGCGTGCCCCACCGAGGCAATTTCGGGCGAAAAGAAAATGCCCCATGTTATAGACCAGTCCAAATGTTCGAAGTGCGGTATCTGTATTGACTGCTGCCCGGCAAAGTTTAGCGCAATTTCCAAAATAACCGGCCAGCAAAAAATTGAGATTGAACAGGGGGTGAAGTAATGCCAAGAATTTATATTGACGGCCAGGAGATTATGGCTGCCGAAGACGCCACAGTATTGCAAGCTGCCAAAGAAGCAGGAATCTATATTCCCTCTCTTTGCTACCACCCTGACCTCTCCACATTTGGTGGCTGCCGTGTTTGCATGGTAGATATCAACGGCAAGCTTGTCACTGCCTGCCGTGCCCCGGTTACCGAGGGCATGGTAGTCCTGACGGATTCGCCGGCAGTATCTCTGGTGCGCAGGGTTACTGTGGAAATGATTCTTTCCAACCACAATCCCGACTGCCAGTCCTGCATCCGCAACCACGACTGCGACCTGCAGCGGGTATCAGCTTTTGTTGGCATTACCGATGAGAACCTTGCCAGCCTGCGGCGCGGCATGAGTGAAGTTCCCACGGATAAATCGAATCCGTTCTTCGATATGGACCATTCACGTTGTATTCTTTGCGGCATTTGCGTGCGGACCTGCCAGGAGATTAACGGTATAGCGGCCATTGACTTCAGCCACCGCGGCACGGGTACCAGGGTCAGCACTTTAGGCAGCATGCCGCTCGTAGAGTCAAAATGTGAGTCCTGCGGCGAGTGCGCGGACCGCTGTCCGACCGGCGCCCTGGCGTTTAAAATACACGAACGCCCGTCAAGGGAAGTCAAAACAGTATGCACTTATTGCGGAGTCGGCTGCGGCATCTACCTTGGTGTCAGAGGTGACCGCGTCGTTTCAGTCCGCGGTGATAAAGAAAATCCGGTAAACCGCGGCCAGCTTTGTGTTAAAGGACGCTTCGGCTATCATTTTATCAATCACCCGGACCGCCTCAAAACGCCGCTTATCAAACGGGACGGCAAATTCGAGGAAGCTTCCTGGGATGAGGCGCTTGAACTGGTAGCGGAGAAGTTCAGGGAGATAATTGAAGAATCAGGCCCGTGGGCAGTCGGCGGTATCAGTTCCGCGCGCTGCACTCATGAAGATAACTTTGCTTTCCAGAAAATAATGCGCCAGCTGGGGACAAACAATATTGACCACTGCGCCCGTCTCTGACACGCTCCCACTGTGGCCGGTCTGGCCACTGTTCTTGGTAGCGGTGCAATGACAAATACCATTGGTGAAGTGGAAAATGCCCAGGCAATTTTTGTTATCGGCTCCAACACCACTGAAAATCACCCCATTATAGGTTACAGGATCAGGAAAGCAGTCAGAAACGGTGCCAAACTAATTGTCGCCGACCCGCGCAGTATTCCACTGACTGAAATTTGCGATGTTTACCTGCCGCTCAAACCGGGCGCCGACGTCGCCCTGATTAACGGCATGCTGCATGTTATCCTTAAAGAAGGCCTCGTTGACAACGAGTTTATTGCCAACCGCACAGAAGGCTTTGAGGACATGAAAGCCACAGTTGACAAGTATACGCCTGAATACGCCTCGCAGCTTAGCGGGGTACCGGCGGAGGATATTATTAAGGCTGCCAGGCTCTATGCCGGCGCTGACAGCGCAACCGTCCTCTACACCATGGGTGTGACGCAGCATACGAGCGGAACCGAAAATGTGCTTTCACTTGCCAATTTGACCCTGGCTACAGGAAACTTTGGCAAACCAGGGGCAGGCTTAAACCCGCTTCGCGGTCAGAACAACGTGCAGGGGGCGTGTGACATGGGCGCGCTGCCGGTAGTCTTTACCGGTTATCAGCCGGTTGCCGATCCCACCGTCCGCGAGAAGTTTGAAAACGCTTGGAATGTCCGACTTCCCGACAAGCCGGGCATGACGATGACGGAAATGTTTCAGGCGGCGGGCGAGGACCGTATCCGCGCACTGTATATCATGGGTGAGAACCCGTTCCTCAGTGACCCCGACGGGAGTCATATCTGCCACACCCTTGAGAAGATGGACTTCCTGGTAGTTCAGGATATCTTCCTCACAGAGACCGCCCAACTGGCTGACGTGGTTCTGCCTGCGGCTACCTTTGCTGAAAAGAACGGCGTCTTTGCCAACACAGAGCGGCGTGTCCAGCGGGTGCGCAAGGCGCTGAACCCGCGCGGGCAAAGCAAGCCTGACTGGGAGATTATCACAATGCTTGCCCGGAAATTAGGGTTTGACTGGAACTACGAGAATTCAGAGCAGGTTATGGAGGAGATCAGCCGGTTGACGCCAAGTTATGCGGGCATCAACTATCAGCGCCTCGAAGACGGCGGCATTCAGTGGCCCTGCCCTGACACCGAACATCCGGGCACACCGATACTCCATGTCGGCAAATTCAGCCGCGGCCTCGGCAAATTCTCAGCAGTTGAATACAGGCTCTCCGCGGAACAGGCTGACGGGGAGTACCCCTTCCTCCTCACAACGGGGCGCAGCCTCTACCATTATCATACAGGGACAATGACACGCAAAACTGAGGGCCTGAATCAGTTCCACAGCGAAGAATTGATGGAAATCAACCCGCTGGACGCCGAAAAACTCGGCATTGGCCCCAATGACTCTGTTATTGTCAGTTCACGCCGCGGTTCCGTCAGGTGTAACGTCCGACTCACAGAGCGTGTACAGCGCGGCGTCGTCTTCATGACCTTCCACTTCGCCGAATCGGCGGCAAACCTGCTCACTAATTCAGAGTTCTGTCGCATTGCCAAAACCCCTGAGCTCAAAGTCTGTGCCGTCCGCCTTGAGAAAGCAGAATAACCATTAAAATGTTTCACAGATAAGTTGGTGCGGATCCCAAACGGGGTCCGTTTAACTTGGGGTCAGGTCCGAACATTCGAACATTTGGATAAATTTGCTAATTACAAAAAAAGGAAAATAATAAATTATGCCGAATAAGCTCTTAGATTTAATCTGGGAGTGGAGAAAATGCCAAGAAAAAGAAGGGTTCACTACCCCGGAGCAATTTATCATGTTATTGTACGTGGGAATAAACAGTTAGATATTTTTGTTGATAATGAGGACTTCCGTAAATATTTGTTTATATTAAAAGATTATCTAACGTGTTCTAATGCACGAAAAGTGTATATTTTCATTGCAAGGCACCTTTTGCACTTACCGGGAAGTGTTGTCGCAAGCTACCTTTCAGTTTCGCCTGAATATGTTCCAAAGGTTTATCAGAGGATTTTGCTAAAAAGATTCCCGGAGTTAATTCAGCCCATAAAAGATATAGAGACAATAATCCAAAAATACGTTCAATAGTTCAAACCTGACCCCGGGAGGTATGAAATGCTGGAGCAGCTGATTGGCTTTATAATCGAAGCGGATAAATTAAAACAGGTATACAGGCAGAACTTCCTAATGGACGGGTCAAGGTATGAGAATGATGCGGAGCATTCCTGGCATCTGGCTTTGATGTGCATTTTATTATCGGAATATGCCAAAAAACAAGATCTGAATTTGTTAAAGTCTATTAAGATGGCGCTGATTCACGACATAGTGGAAATAGATGCGGGGGACACCTACTGTTATGACATTGAGGCGGAAAAAGATAAGCCGGAGCGCGAACAGAAAGCGGCCGACAGGTTGTTTGGCATGCTGCCCCAAAGCCAGGCTCAGGAACTGAGATGCCTGTGGGAGGAGTTTGAAGAGTGCCAATCAGGAGAGGCTCGATTTGTCGCCGCACTGGACAAGCTGCAACCACTTTTGTGCAACTATCTGACCAAAGGCCGCTCATGGCAGATACACGGTATAAAGAAAGAGCAGGTAATTAAGCGTAATGGGTCTATTATCGAAGGATCCGAAAAGCTTTGGCAGTTTGTGTTGAGTATGTTAAATGATGCGGTTGAGAGAGGGTACTTGCCAGAGTAGTATTTTACGTCGCTATAAAAAAGAAAAGGGAAATTCTGAGCCTTTGTCGAAAAGTATCTTTGGTTGCTTTATTAATCAGGTAATATATGGTAAATGTTCGAATGTTCGGACCTGACCCCGGGAGGTTGTTATGGACGAGAGAGTACGGGAAAAGGAAATAAGCAGGGTGGATGATAAGGGTGCCCGTGACATCAGTGATGCTGTGGTGGTGGAGGCTCCTCTTACCATTTATCTGAACGGGCAGGAGTTTGTTACATTGCTGTGCACTCCTGAGCTCACAGATATGCTTGCTGTGGGATTTTTGCGTTCCGAGGGGATTATCGGTGATTTTAGTGAGATAAAAACGCTTAAGGATGACAGGGAAAACGGTTTTGTTTTTGTGGAGACAGGCGGGGAAAAACTGGCTGAGAAGCTTTACGGTAAGAGGACTATTACCTCTGGCTGCGGCAAAGGGACGGTTTTTTTCAGTGTCCTTGACTCCCTTAAAAGTAAGCCTGTATCCTCACCGCTCACTGTTACTTACAAACAGGTTTTGGAACTCATGGGCGGACTGCAGGAAAATGCTGACCTGTTCAGGCTGACAGGCGGCATCCACAGTGCAGCGTTGTGTATACCGGACAAAATTTTATATTTTTGTGAGGATATCGGCAGACACAACGCCGTGGACAAAATCCTGGGTCTTTGTCTTAAGGAGAATGTGCCGCTGAATGATAAAATATTGGTGACAAGCGGCAGGATTTCCTCAGAAATCCTGGTGAAGACAGCAAAAATCGGTATTCCTATCCTGGTTTCAAGGTCCGCGCCTACTACACTCAGTATTGAACTTGCGGAAAAACTGGGGATTACACTAATCGGTTTTGTACGTGGCCGCCGCTTTAATGTGTACAGCGGCACAGACAGGGTAATTAGCTAAATATAGAACAGATACCATAGCGGAGGGAAGAGCAATGAAAGTAATTGACTTGCGCAGCGACACTGTTACCCGGCCCACGCCGGAAATGAGACAGGCCATGGCTGAAGCTGAAGTCGGGGACGATGTTTATGGGGAAGACCCTACAGTAAACAGGCTGGAAGCCAAGGCTTGCGAACTGATGGGAAAAGAAGCAGCATTATTTGTTCCAAGCGGCAGCATGGGGAACCAAATAGCAATTATGGCCCACTGTGCGCGGGGTGAGGAAGTAATCTGCGACAGCGAGGCACATATTTTCCATTATGAAATGGGAGCCGCTGCGGTGTTGGCAGGGGTGCAGCTGCATTTGGTGGAAAATCTGCACAAGGATGAAGGGGTGCTGGCGAGCCATTTCCGTGAGCAAATCTATTATCTGCCACGCACAAGGCTTGTCTGCCTGGAAAACACACTAAACCGCGGAGGCGGTTCGGTAATGGGTCTTGCGCAGATGAAGACCGTCTACAGCCTGGCTAAAGAAAACGCCCTAAAAGTCCACCTGGACGGGGCACGTATCTTCAACGCCGCTCTGGCTCTCCGGTGTGAAGTAAAAGAGCTCGCCGGCTTTGCTGACTCGGTTATGTTTTGTCTTTCCAAAGGGCTGGGAGCACCTGTGGGCTCTCTTTTGGTTGGGAACAGAGAATTTATCGCCGATGCCAGACGCTGGCGTAAATTGCTGGGTGGCGGCATGAGGCAGGCAGGTGTCCTGGCGGCCGCCGGCCTTGTTGCGCTGCGCAACACATCCCGTCTGGAAGGGGACCACGACAAAGCCAAGGTCCTGGCAGAGGGGCTCTCTCTGCTGCCGGGCCTGCGGGTAGACACCGCACGCGTAGAAACTAATATGGTTTTAGCCGCCGCTGATGAGTCCATTCTGACTAAAGCACAATTGGTAAAAAAGTTAGCAGAAATACGTGTGCTGGCCGGAGCTTCCGGTCGCAGCGAGGTCCGTTTTGTTACGCACTCGGACGTATCCATGGGAGATATCAAGGAGGCGCTTGAGAGAATAAAACAGGTATTTTAGTGGGGTTTAAACAGCAAATGAGCGTGAGGCACTTGCCCACGCTCATTTGCTGTTTGTATTGGACTTAGTTCAATTGTTCAAACCTGACCCCAGTTCGATGCGTCTGGCTGTAACTTGGATGGAGACGAGATTTAGGCCGGTCAAAAACTCTATAGTTTCCTTAATTGCAGTCTGAATATTTCTGAGAACGGATGGAACATTATCGCCGTAGTATATATTTACGTCAATATCCAGAGTGACACCATCCTGCCTTGATATCACGTCTACTTTAATCACACGGGCTACCCCCGTAATTTGAGATGCTATATGGGTTGTCATCTGCACTATGGCTTGTTCAGAGATAAAAAAGGTGCCAAAGGAGTTAAAAATCGGCCGCACGATAGATCTTTCAATAATTAGCTTTTTCTCGTCTTCACGGTTGCTTTTCCCCCAGAAAGACCGCAGCGGATCAATCAGGTAGCCGGGAAAATCTTTTTTAATAGCAAAAGTGGGTATGGGGATAACATGGCTGTTTTTCTTTTTGCGCTCCTCCAGTGCTCTGTCGATAGCGCGCGGCGAAGCTATCTCCTCAATCCTGATGACCTCTTGCGGAGGAGGAAGCTCTAATTTTGTGGCAATTCTTTTTGTCATTTTTTCCGAGGTGCCAAGAATCAGTATGTTTTCTGCTCCAGATTCTGATATCTTTTTTTTCACTTCGGCTGCATGCTCCTGGTCGTGAAAGATCGCGCGTTTAACTGCCCCAAACCTGGTGGCCTCCCTCTTGGCTGATTTCCCTGCCAGGATGGAGTTTCCCTGAATGAGCAGTCCGTCGTCAATAATAAGGTCAATATTATGTTTAAAGGCCAGATACGAAGCGCGGTGGGATTTCCCTGTACCGCTTGAGCCTACTAAGGCAAAGACCTGCATTGTTTCCCTCCGGGTAAAGACTTACTCGTTAGCTTAAATAATTATAACACAGCACCCTGGTTTAACCAAGCCATAGATAATGCGGCACTCCTTGATGAAAAAAAAGGAATTGCGAAAGTCTTGCAGGATTTCTTCTAAATTTTAGAGAATATTTTATTTTGAGAGCATGAGGAGTGGATGACATGGCTAAAAACAAAGTTGCAATTGTGGGCATGGGTAATAAAGGGAGTTCAGTTTACCGCGTACTTCGTATAATGGAAAGTGTGGATGTTGTCGGCGCCGCTGATTTGAATATGACTACGCCAGGCATGATGCTAGTTCGCAGAGACAGGGTCTTTGTAACTGAAGATTATGAAGAGCTGGTAGTAAAGCCTGAAGTTGATACCATCATTGTTGCAACGGGCGGCACTGAAGTTCTGGAGAGAGTGCAAAAAGTAAAGAGTGCCGGCGCCACTGTCCTGGAAGCCCGCTCAGGCAGTCTTTTAATGGATATTTTGCAGTCTAAGGAAGAGCTGCTGGATGTAAAAAAGCTGAAAGGAGAGCTTTGGGCGATCCTCAATTCTGTCCAGGAAGCAATTGAAATGGCCGACAATACCGGCCTTATCAAGTATGTTAACCCTGCTTTTACCAGGGTCACCGGTATTCCTGAAGAAGTGCGGGTCGGGAAAAACATTTTTGAAGTTTCCCCTCATGGCGCACTGGCCAACTCACTGGTAAAACAAAAACCGGTTGTCGGCTACCGTTCCAAGGTGGGTGGCTCCGGGGTCGAGGTCATTTCCAATGCCTCTCCAATCGTGGTTGAGGGAGAAATCATAGGAGGCGTTGTAGTTTTTCAGCCGATAACCGATATCCTCAAACTCATGGATGAACTACAGAAAAGCACTACAATTATCGAGAACCTGTATGCAAAAATAGACCAGATTACAGGGAGCAAATTTACTTTTGATGACCTTATAGGTACAAGTAAGATCTTCCAGGCTTCTCTGGAAATGGCCAAAAAAGCGGCAAGGAACGACTCGCCTGTACTGCTGGCCGGGGAGACAGGAACCGGGAAGGAACTTTTTGCCCATGCTATCCACCAAGCCAGCAATCGCCGCGGGAAACCGTTTATTAAGGTAAGTTGCGCCTCAGTGCCGGAGGAACTGCTGGAGAGTGAGCTTTTCGGTCATGAAAAAGGTGCCTTTACAGGTGCGGTAAAAACAAAACTGGGGAAAGTGGAGCTGGCAAACGGCGGTACGCTGTTTCTTGATGAAATAAGTGAGATGAATCCTTATCTGCAGGGCAAGCTGCTGCGCCTGCTGCAGGACCGTGAATTTGAGCGGGTCGGCGGGAGCCACGGCGCAAAAGCTGACGTTCGCATCATTGCAGCCACCAATATTGATTTGAAGTCACTTGTGCGTAGGGCACGATTCCGGGAAGAACTATATTTTCGCCTGAATGTAATCGAAATAAATCTTCCACCACTCCGCCAGCGTAAGGAAGACATATCGCTGCTGGTCGACAACTTAATTACTAAGCTTAATCGTAAACTTGGCAAAAAAATAAAAGGGGTTTCCCCGGAAGCTCTCCAACTGCTCGCTAATTATGATTGGCCCGCCAACATACGCGAATTGGAGAGTGTGGTAGAGCGTGCAATGGTATCAGTAGACAATGATCATATCGGGCAACAGCATCTATCGCTTTATATCGGGCAGTTTTCAAACACCCAGACTATCAGCTCCACTGAAATTATGGCGCTTGATAAGATGGAGCAAATCATGCTAAAGGCAGCTCTTATGCGCTATGGCGAGACGCTGGAAGGAAAGAAGAAGGCAGCCCAGGCGCTGAATATTTCCTTGGCCACTCTCTATAACAAGTTGAAGAAGTATAATACGATTTAATCTCAAAGGAGACAGCTATGATTCTAGACGGCATTGTGGTACTTGACCTGACAAAGGTGCTGGCCGGCCCTTTTTGTGCCATGCAGCTTGCCGATTTTGGCGCAGAGGTAATAAAAATTGAAAACCCCCATACCGGCGGAGATGATGCACGGCAGATAGGACCCCATGTTAACGGTGAAAGTGCCTACTTTATGAGCATCAACCGCAATAAAAAAAGTGTCACCCTCAACCTGAAGACCGCCGGGGGCAGGGAAATATTTAAAAAAATGGTGGCTAGGGCAGATGTTGTCCTGGAAAACTACCGCTTTGGCGTGATGGAAGAACTGGGACTTGGCTATGAGGAGCTAAGCAAAATCAATCCCCGCCTTATTTACGCTTCATGCTCTGGCTTTGGCCACAGCGGCCCGTACAGGTCCCGTCCTGCGTATGACGTTGTTATCCAGGCCATGGGTGGTATCATGAGTGTAACAGGTGAGAAAGGCGGCAGCCCGACCCGTGTCGGCGTATCTATCGGTGATCTTGCTGCCGGACTTTATTTGGCATTTGGCATCATACTCGCCCTGCTGCACAGGGAGAAGGCCGGTCACGGGCAAAAAGTAGACGTGGCCATGCTGGATTGCCAAATCGCCCTTTTGGAAAATCATATTGCCAGGCACCTGGTAAGCGGCGATGTTCCCGAGCCAATCGGGAACAGGCACGCCTCGCTTTCCCCGTTTGGTTCCTTTAAAACAAAGGATGGTTACATAGTTATCGCCGCAGGAAACAACAAGCTCTGGAGCGGACTCTGCCATACTTTGGGAGTGCCTGAACTTATTGAAGACCCGCGCTTTGCCACAAATGTGCAGCGTGTGGAAAACTACACAGAACTGGAACCGTTACTGCAAAAACAGCTAAAGGTTAAAACAAGTACGGAGTGGGTGGAGACACTGACAGAGGCAGGGATTCCCTGCGGACCGATTAATACTGTCCCGGACATAATTAACGACCCACAGGTAAAAGCCCGCGAGATGATTGTGGACGTAGAAAGCCCGGCAGCGGGTACGGTAGGCCTGGCAGGCATACCGATTAAGTTTTCACTCTCCCCTGGTTCTGTGAGGAAGGCAGCGCCGGTTTTGGGAGAAGACAACACAGAAGTGCTAAAAAATTTTCTTGGTTTATCTCAGCAGGAGATAGATGAATTGAAAATAAATGGAACAATATAGTGATTTTTAATTCGTCGAAAAAAATTTTTTTATCAGTCGAAGATTTAAAAAAAATAAAAAAAAATGATGATTTTTATAATTTCTGTTATTTAATCACCTTAAAAAATGAAAATATATTCACATAATAACATAAATCGACAGCACTGCCATAAAAGAACGTTATTCCAATACCTAGAATAATAGGTATCTTTTTTTATTTATGGGTGGTTGTGTGAAGGATTAACTAAGGAGCCATTGAATAATATTAAGCGCATAACTTATAGGCATAAAAATTGGATATAGTGTCCTGAATGGTACGGAAACCCCCTGGTATATGTGCATGTAATATGTTGGTCAATGGGTCGGCAGACATGCTCAATTTTTTTAAAGATTATTGTTACTATTTTCACACTCGGATGGAGGGTGTTAAATGCCTTTTGTGCCAAAGCGGTACGCTGCACCTGTTTTTCTCTTTTCTTTCGGAGAGATGCCGTGGCCCGATGAGCTTAAAAGGCCAATGGCACTTGTGTTTGATGGGTTGGGCAGCCTGCATGTCAGTGATTTTGAGGCAGGCGCTGTCAGGGTATTCAGCAAAGAAGGAGAATACCTTTATTCTTACGGCGAGCACGGCGCCGGCAACCTGCAGACGCCGTACGGGCTTGCCTACTACAGCGGCAGGGTCTATGTGGCTGATAACATAGCACGCAGAGTGCTGACGTTTAGCCGCAAAGGCGAGTTCCTCGGTGTTTTCCTGGCCAGCGGTGAAGGTGAGGCTGATGTATTTATTCCCACGGCGCTTGCTGTTAACCTCGACAACGGCCATCTCTATATTGCCGATGTCTATGGGCACCGCGTACTGGTTGCAGACCAGCAGGGAAAAGTTCTATTTTCCGTGGGGAGCGGCGGCGGAGGCACAGGTGAACTGAGCTACCCCAATGGGGTGGCCCTTGATAAGAAAAGCAATATTTACGTAGCTGATTCAAGCAATGCCCGTATCCAGGTCTTTAGCCCTGATGGCGACAGGGTGGAACGAATAATCGGCGGCAAGGGAAAAAGCGATAGCTTGTCTGTCCCCCGGGGCCTGGCGGTGGATAACAATGGGTTACTGTGGCTGGCAGATGTGCTGACTCACACCGTGAGTGTCTTTAATGGGGCGAACAGGTTATATGAGCTTGGCGGTCTGGGGACGGACGAAGGTTTGCTTTATTTTCCAAACAGTGTTGCTCTGGCAGGCGATGGCAGTCTTTATGTTGCTGAAAGGGGCCTTGGCCGTATCTCTGTCTTTGGGAACAGGGGGGGCGTGATTAAAAATTAGCGGGGGTGTTTATTTGAAAAGATTCACTCTTGTATTTGCAGTCCTTCTGCTTCTGGCAGGCCTTACCGCCTGGTACCTTCCGGCCTCTGCCCAAAAGGTGCCGCGCCGTGTTGAGGTGGTGGTTAATATGTTAAGCGACAGTCCTGAGGACAGGGGCTTCTCCCGCATCACCTTTTATATGGAAGAGGAAGGTTATAACATTGAGCGCCAGGTGGTTACAAAAAGCAGCGGCGGTTTTTACTGGTACTGGACAAATTTAGACGAAAACGGCAGACTTATGCGCCTGACAAGGGAGTCAGGCGGCTCTTACGGTGGGTATTATAAATATATAATTGAGCGTGCGCAAAACTACCAGGATTATATCTACAGGTTTGGGAAAAACGGTGCATGGCTGGAGGCCAGAGTCTATCCGCCCAATGAAAACGCCCATGCCAACTACCAGAAAAATACCGACACCTGCAAGAACTGCCACAGTACTCACTATGCCCAGACTTCCCAGCTTCTTAACTCCAGTCTGGTGTTTGAACTGTGTATGACCTGCCATGACGGTTCAAACAGCAAGTATAATATCTTAGCAGGGTCTGTGATTGTTCCCGGCGGCGCAGCTGTGCCGGCGCCCGCAGGGCCTTACAGCAGCGCTGTGGCTACTTCTTACCACAATGTCTTCCGCGAAGGCACTGATACTGTTCTCTTGGCGCCGGGCGGGGAGAAGACAGGGTTAAAATGCACCGATTGCCACAGCGCCCACGTGCTTCAGGATCAAACCAAACCGGTGCGTTCCAGCAGTTTCCGTCTGCTCAAGTATTTTCGCCAGATGATACCTGGAGGCAGTGTTTATGACCAGCCGCCTGTAATTGCTTATTCTTTTATTACAGCATCAAGTTATGAGACTGTTTACATAAGCGGTATAAATGAATTTTGCTCCGAGTGTCATGAAAGATACAACTACGGGCAGAACCTTAATCCCAAGCTGCCCCACTACCCGACACATACACTGCGAACAGGCAGCAGCGGGGGTATTCAAAAAAGCGGTGACTACTACCGCCATCCCACTGGTATAAATATTGCAGAATGGCTTAAGGTGCCCATCAGTCTGCCGCTTGAGGACCGCGGCACGGGCGGCAAGTTTATGACCTGCAAGACCTGCCACTATGCCCATGGCACGGCAATAATGCAGGGGTATCATTACGACTTTGAAAGAGATAAATACGACCAGACCGGTGCGCCTCTAACGCGGAGCACAATGCTCAAGCGCTGCGAAGGGATGGGCATTTGCCTGGAATGTCACCTGGATATTTGGTATAACACTCCCGGTGCTCCTATTCAGTGAATAAGCGTTTTTTATAATTGCCGCGCAGTAACAAACTGCGTTTTGGGTAATTGGGATTGACCTTGCCTTTCTTGTGGAAAGCAAGGTCTTTTTTTAAAAAAATAATGCTTCTAAAAACCGTCTTTTTAATTTAAAATAAGTGATAAGTTGATAATAAGGCTTTTTTTGATTCAAAAATTTATTATTAATTGTAAATAATCGTTAAAATTAGATTCAGATATGAGAAAGGCTCTCAGCAAGGCAGGATTTTTTATAATTTTTACGAACTTCTAAAAGGGGTATTATAATATTGACCGCACTGCTCAAATGGTTGTCCGGTTTACTACAACAGAAAGTGAGGAAGAAGCATGAAGCTGTTTGAATACATGGGAAAGGAACTGTTTGCCAGCTACGGTATACCCGTACCAGAAGGTGGGGTGGTTTCTGCGCCGGAGGCGGCGGCGGGACTTACTGAAAAAATAGGCTCAGTGGTTGTAAAATCACAGATATTAAGCGGCAAGCGCGGTAAGGCCGGCGGGATTGGGTTTACTGACAACCCTGCAGAGGCGGTGGAACTGGCCGGCAGGATGCTGGGCAGCGAACTGCGCGGTTTTACTGTGGAGAAAGTGCTGGTAGAGAAGAAGCTTAAAATTGACAAAGAGTTTTACCTGGCAATCACCGTGGACGGCGCCGCCAGGAAGCCTGTGATTCTGGCTTCGTCTCAGGGCGGGATGGACATTGAAGAGGTGCCGGAAGAATACATAGTTAAAACACTGCTTGATGTAACTATCGGGCTGTCGCCGTTTGTTGCACGGGAGGTCACCCGCAGGCTTGGCGTTTCAGGCCAGGTGGCAAAGCAGATTGCAGCTATTCTTGGCAACCTTTATCGGATGTTTGTGGAGCTTGACGCTGAGCTTGTGGAGATTAACCCGCTTGTAATCAGCGGCGAAGAGGTGATTGCAGCTGACGCCAAGGTAACCATTGATGATGATTCACTTTTTCGCCATAAAGAACTGCCCGTGGTGGAAGAGCGCACCTCAGCTGAGAAAAAGGCACATGAGCTTGGCTTGTCCTACGTGGAGCTGGATGGTGATATCGCTGTGATGGCAAACGGCGCCGGCATCACCATGGCTACTCTGGACATGATACAGTACTACGGGGGCGAGGCAGCCAATTTTCTTGATGCAGGCGGCGGGGCAGGAGTGGAGCAGACTGCAAAGGCCCTGGAGCTTTTGCTTTCCAAGAATCCCAAGGCCATACTTATCAATATCTTTGGCGGCATTACCCGCTGCGACGATGTTGCCAACGCCTTTGCCATCGTGAAAAAGAATATGGATATCACTGTGCCCGTGGTTATTCGCCTCGCCGGCACAAACGAGGACAGAGGGCGCGAAATCCTGCGCGAGAACGGGGTTGAGGCTTACAAGTTCATGCAGGATGCGGCGGCCAAAGTGGTGGAAATCGCCGGGGGGAGGAATTAACATGGCTATTTACATCAATGAGAATACTAATGTTCTGGTCCAGGGGATGACAGGCAACCAGGGGTCTTTTCATACCAGGCAAATGGTTAACTACGGCACAAAGATTGTGGCCGGTGTTTCTCCGGGTAAAGGCGGACAGGATTTAGACGGCATTCCGGTCTATGACACAGTGGCTGCTGCGGCGGAGAAGCACAGGATTGATGCTTCCATTCTCTTTGTCCCGGCGCCTTTTGCCAGGGACAGCGCTTTTGAAGCCATAGACGGCGGAGCAAAGGTGCTTGTGCTTTTACCTGAGCATATCCCCCTCCATGATGCCATGGCCATTATGGCTTTTGCCAGAAGCCGGGGCACGGTAATCGTGGGGCCAAATACCTTCGGTGTTGTCTCATCGGGCAAATGCAAGATAGGCATTATGCCGAACCAATTCTTTGTCCCCGGTGACATCGGTGTCATATCCCGCAGCGGCACACTATGCTATGAAATCGTGGGCAATCTGACAGCTGCCGGTTACGGCACGTCCACTGTTGTGGGGCTGGGAGGAGACAGGGTTGTGGGCCTGAATTTCATTGAAGTTCTGGCTGAGATGGAAAAAGACCCTGAAACCAAGGCCATTGTCATGCTGGGTGAAATCGGCGGCAGCGCCGAGGAAGAAGCGTCGCTTTTTATTAAAGAAAATATAACAAAGCCTGTGGTTGCCTACCTTGCGGGTAAAAGTGCGCCCCCAGGCAAGAGGATGGGCCATGCGGGAGCCATAATTGAGCGGGGCAAAGGCACATTTGACGGTAAGGTAAAGGCGCTAAACAGCGCCGGAGTCCCTGTGGCCGAACTTCCTTTTCAGGTGCCGGGGCTGATTGCCGAGGCGCTGAAGTAATTTAAAGGAGGAGAATGTAATTTTGTATGATCGCGAGAAAATAAAGTTACTGCGCAGCAGGAAAGAGGCCTGGCAGAATAAAATAGAAGCAAAAATGGAACGTTCACCTGAAAGAAAGAAAGTATTTAAGACCGATTCGGATATTATTGTGGAAAGGCTATACACACCTGCCGAGATTGCAGACAATTCCTATGAAGAGGACCTGGGCCTGCCCGGTGAATACCCCTTTACACGTGGTGTGCAGCCTACCATGTACCGCGGCCGGCATTGGACAATGCGTCAGTATGCCGGATTTGGCTCAGCGGAGGAAACAAACAAACGCTTTAAATACTTATTGGAGCAGGGACAGACCGGACTTTCCATAGCATTTGACCTGCCGACACAGATTGGCTACGACTCAGACCATACACTGGCTCGCGGCGAAGTCGGCAAGGTAGGCGTGGCCATTGATTCACTGCAGGATATGGAAGTCCTCTTTGACGGCATACCGCTGGATAAAGTAAGTACATCTATGACCATCAACTCACCGGCAGCAGTAATCCTGGCCATGTATGTTGCTATGGCCCAGAAGCAGGGTGTATCTCCCGAGAAGCTTAACGGTACCATCCAAAACGATATTTTAAAAGAATATGTGGCCCGGGGCACCTACATTTTCCCGCCACAGCCATCCATGCGCCTGATTACTGACATATTTGCCTACTGTGCGCAAAATGTGCCAAACTGGAATACAATTTCCATCTCAGGTTACCATATCCGTGAGGCTGGTTCCACCGCTGTGCAGGAAATCGCTTTTACACTGGCAGACGGCATTGCTTACGTGGAAGCGGCGATTAAGGCCGGCCTTGACGTCGATAATTTTGCGCCGCGGCTGTCGTTTTTCTTTAACGCCCATCTCAACTTTTTTGAAGAAGTGGCTAAATTCAGGGCGGCCAGGCGCATTTGGGCCAGGGTTATGAAGGAGCGCTTTGGCGCCAGGGATCCGCGGTCGCTGATGCTGCGCTTCCATACGCAGACTGCCGGCTGTACACTCACTGCCCAGCAGCCTGACAACAATGTCGTACGTGTGGCCTTCCAGGCTCTTTCTGCAGTGCTTGGCGGGACCCAGTCCCTGCATACCAATTCCCGCGACGAAGCGCTGGCGCTGCCGAGCGAACAGTCCGTACTGATTGCTCTTCGCACCCAGCAGATCATCGGCTATGAAATCGGTGTCACCGACACCGTGGACCCGCTTGGCGGTTCCTACTACATTGAGGCACTTACCGACTGCGTGGAAAAAGATGTAATGGACTATATCAACAAGATTGATGAAATGGGCGGCGCTGTTGCTGCCATTGAAAAAGGGTTCATGCAGCGCGAAATTCAGCAGAGCGCCTATACCTATCAGCGCCAGATAGAGACAGAAGAGCGTATTGTGGTTGGTGTCAATAAGTTCCTCTCAGATACTGAAATGCCAAAGGATCTGCTCAGGGTAAACCCGGCGGTGGCCGATCGCCAGGTGGAGAGCCTGAAGAGAATACAGGCAGAAAGAGACCAGCGCCAGGTGGCTGATGTGCTGCAGCGGCTGCGTCTTGTGGCTCAGACCGACGAAAACATTATGCCCTCGGTTATCGAGGCTGTAAAGGCATATGCCACACTCGGGGAGATTTGCGGCATCTTGCGCGAAGTATATGGCGAGTATCAGCAGCAGGTTATGCTATAGCGAAACCTGACAGGAGGAGTAATAAAATGAAGAAAGATAAACGCATCAGGGTTTTGATTGCCAAGGCCGGCTTAGACGGGCATGACCGCGGCGCCAAAGTCATCGCGCAGGCACTGCGTGACGCGGGGATGGAAGTAATCTATACCGGGCTGCGGCAGACGCCGGAGCAGATTGTTGAAGCGGCCATTCAGGAGGATGTCCAGGTGGTGGGACTGAGCAGCCTGAGCGGGGCTCATATGCATCTTTTCCCGCCGGTGGCTCAGCTGCTGCGGGAGCAGGGCGCGTCTGATATAATGGTAATCGGCGGCGGTGTTATTCCCGCCGAAGATATTCCTTACCTGAAGGAAACCGGTATTTCAGAAGTCTTTACCCCGGGTACATCCACCGAGGACATAGTGAGGTATATCAGGGAGCGTGCTTAGTAACGCAAGGAGGAGAGAGGTTTGATTAAAAAAATAGACCACATTGGAGTGGCTGTAAAAAGTATTGCCGAGGCAGCCAGGCTTTATGAAAGTTTGGGGCTTAAAATCAGCGAGACCGAAGAAGTGGAGTCACAAAAAGTGAGAGTGGCTTTCCTGCCCACGGGTGACAGCGAGGTGGAGCTGCTTGAATCCACTGATCCTGAGGGGCCCATAGCCAAATTCATTGCCGCCAGGGGAGAGGGCATCCAGCATATTGCTTTCCGTGTCGATAATATTGAAACAGCCCTGGCCACCCTGAAAGATGCGGGTATACGTTTAATTGACGAAAAACCGCGGCCGGGCGCCGGCGGCGCCAGGATTGCATTTTTGCACCCCAAGGAAACATTTGGGACATTGATTGAGCTTTGTGAACGCGAAGAATAGGAGGTGTGGCCAGTGGAAGATAAGCTGAAATTACTCCTTGAAAGAAGGCAATTGGTTGAGCTTGGGGGGGGCGAAAAAAGAATCGCCGACCAGCATGGCAAAGGTAAACAGACAGCGCGGGAGCGCCTGCAGATGCTGCTTGACCCGGGCAGTTTCTCAGAGATGGATGTATTTGTCCAGACCGAGCTTGAAGACGCCGACGAAGTAGGCAAAACAAATCCGGGTGAGGGTGTGGTCACGGGCTATGGCACAGTGGACGGGCGGTCTGTATATGTTTTCGCTCAGGACTTCACAGTGGCCGGTGGCTCCCTGGGGGAGGCGCATGCTGCGAAAATCTGCAAGGTTATGGATCTGGCACTAAAAACAGGTGCGCCCTGCATCGGTTTAAACGACTCGGGAGGCGCGCGCATCCAGGAGGGTGTCAGGGCACTAAACGGTTACGGCGAGATTTTTTTCCGCAATACGATCGCCTCCGGTGTAATTCCACAGATTTCGGTAATTATGGGTCCAAGCGCCGGCGGCGCTGTTTACTCTCCCGCCATCACCGACTTTATTTTTATGGTGGAAAAGACGAGCCAGATGTTTATAACCGGACCCCAGGTAATTAAAGCCGTGACGGGTGAAGAGGTTTCCGCCGAAGCCCTCGGCGGCGCCGGGACGCACAACGAGACAAGCGGCGTTGCCCACTTTAAAGCGGCGGACGAGGCCGATTGCATGTCCAAGCTCCGGCAGCTGCTGTCTTACCTGCCGTCCAACAACCTCGATGAGCCTCCTTTTGCCCAAGCGGAGGAGCCCGCCCTTGATGCTTCAGAACTGGCATCTATCGTGCCTGACAATCCCAACAAGCCCTACGATGTGAGGGAAATTATACAGCGTGTGGTGGATGGCAGCAAGTTCCTGGAAGTCCACGAGCATTTTGCCCAAAACGCTGTGGTAGGGTTTGCCCGCCTCGGTGGCAAGTCGGTGGGAATTATCGCCAACCAGGCGAAGGTGCTGGCAGGCTGCCTTGATATTAATTCGTCCGATAAGATTGCGCGTTTTGTGCGTTTTTGCGATTGCTTCAACATTCCGCTGGTTACTTTTGTTGATGTACCCGGTTATCTGCCGGGTGTAACTCAGGAGTACGGCGGCATTATCCGTCACGGCGCAAAAGTTCTTTACGCCTATTCGGAAGCAACAGTGCCCAAGATTCAGGTTATACTGCGCAAGGCCTACGGTGGTTCCTACATTGCTATGAGTTCACGCTGCCTGCGCGGCGACCTTGCTTTGGCCTGGCCAACGGCAGAAATTGCTGTCATGGGGCCTGAAGGCGCAGCAAACATAGTTTACCGCAGGGAGATTGAAAATGCCCAGGACCCGGCGGCTGAGCGCAACCAGCGTGTACAGCAGTACAGGGACAAGTATTCCAACCCCTATATTGCCGCGGCACGCGGCTGGGTCGATGATGTTATCGACCCCCGCGAAACACGCCGCTACCTTTTGCGCGGGCTGGAGATGCTCGCCAACAAGCAGGAGGACCGTCCCCGCAAGAAACACGGTAATATTCCTCTCTAAACAAACCAGGAGACTCATTTTGAGTCTCCTTTTCCCATATTTTTATAAGGGAGGCTGTGTCGATGGATGATAAAAAATTAACAAACATGAAGGAAAATCTCCACAGGTTTGTACACGAGTATGAATCGTTCGTAAAAGAGTATGAATCCTCATCTCTTGTAAACGAAAATGCCGCTTTGAAGCAAGAACTTGAAATGAGCAAAAAAACAATCGCTGAGCTGGAAAAAAAATATGAAGCAGCAAGCCGTGAGAATACCCATTTAAAGCTGACCCTCAGGGAACAGATTCTTGATGAGAAACTGGCTATCATCAAATTGTCGCAAAAGAAGCTTGAGACATATTTTAAAAGCCAGGCCAGGCAGCAAGAAGACAGCCTCTCGGCCATCGCCGGCAAGGCCAGGCAGAGGGTTGAGCAGCTGAGGAAGTTGGCAGCACAGGACCTGGAGCGGGAAAAAAGTGAATTTAGTGCAAGGTTAAACGAGTTGTCAGAAGAGCTGCAGGGAAAAATCGCCGACCAGCGTAAGCGCATGTACCGGGAAGACAAAGAAGTGCTGAGCGAGGCAAGGGCAAAATTTGACGTCCTGGCAGCGGAAGAACTGAGCGAGGAAGTGGTGAAGGAACGCGTCAGGCAAAACCAACTGGAGATGAAGATAGGGCTTAACATCGCCAACAAGATAGGCATACTCCTTATTCTTTTCGGTGTGGCTGCGGCCTTCAGGTACACCTATGGCTGGTTTAGCGACTATATGAAAGGGATTGTCTTTTTTATTCTGGGTGTGCTGATGCTGGCAGGGGGAGAGTTGTTTTACAGGAAAGAGAAAGACGTTTTTTCCACCGGCCTGATCGGCGGCGGCATTGCAGTGCTTTACAGTTCTATTTTCTACAGCCACTTTTTGCTCAACATCATGAATATGAGTACTGCTTTTGGCCTTGTGGTGATGGTGACTGCCACCGCAGTAGTGCTTTCACTCAGGTATAATTCAAAAACTATCTGCTCTTTGGGGCTTGCCGGCGGGTATCTCCCTTTGCTGCTCTATGTATTTTCCTACGGCCTGCCCGCACTTGATTTTAACTCTGCCATGGGCTACCTGTTTGTGCTGAACCTGTCCATCCTATTGATATCATTTTATAAGCGCTGGAGTATTGTCAATTATATCAGCTTTATACTAAACATCCCCACCCAGGCTTACCTGATTATGAACCTGCAGGGTGAAATCATAGGTATCCTGTTCTCAATCCTGACATTTTTTATGTATCTCGGCATTACGCTTGGCTATCCGCTTCGATACAGGAGAAAGCTGAATGCTGCCGACATCGTGCTGCTTGGGCTGAACACTTCTTTCAACAGCGTCCTTATCTACGGTTTGCTTGGCGATGCCGGGCTTGGCTACCTGAGAGGCCTGATGGCCCTTGTTTTCTGCCTGAGCTATGCGTTCCTCGCCCGTTTCACGCTGCAAAGGATAAAAGGTGAAGTGGCAGCTACCACTCTTTTTTACAGTACTGCTTTAACTTTTGCGGTACTGATGATTCCGCTGCAATTTGGTATCCGCTGGCTGTCGTTGGGCTGGCTGGTGGAAGGTGCAGTCCTTGTGATTTATGGCTTCAAAAACAGAATAAAGAGAATGGAGCAGGCCGGCTGGGCCATTTTTCTGCTCTGCCTGGCAGCTTTTTACCTTTATGACTTCCAGGCTCTCTCCGGTTTCCACGTCCCATATTTCAATTTTAAATATTTTTCAGTCACAGCCGGTATGCTGCTGATAACTTTTAATTATCTAAAAGGGCAAAAATATCCAGGGGACGGAGCCATTGGCAGAAATATTGCCTACTTTAAATATTTGTCACTTTTTAATCTTTGGGTCTACCTGCTCTACTCAGGCACATGGTTTTTCAATTATGCCACGCCCGTCAATTCCCATCGCGATTTATACCGCTGGCTGATTGTGGCGCTGCTGACATTTGGCACGGGGTATGCGGTGTCATCAGTGCCTCTGTTCTACGACAGAGTGGTCAGGTACTTCAGCATGTTCCTATACCTGGCCGGCTGCTTGTTTACATTGCATATAAACATTAATATTCCGGTCCTGCGGCCGCTCCACTGGCTGTATGGCACAAACGGAAAGGCGGAGTATCTGGCCATGGGCGTGCTTGTTGCCTACAATATTTTTGTGCTTCTTTGTGCGCGCAGGTTAATATTGGCGGTAATACGTGACAGAAATTTAAGCCTTGAAATCTACCCGCTGTTTATGGGAGTATATCTGCTTGTTACCGCCTCGGTCTTTCTGCTCTTTCAGTTTAGGCTCTCACTGTCCAATCTCGCATTCAGCCTGTCTTATCTTCTCCTGGCAGTCTCGTTCATACTTTTTGGCTTTAAACAAAAATATGTCAGTATCAGGCGTCTTGGCCTTGGGCTATCCCTCTTTTCCACGGCCAAACTGTTCCTTTTTGACTTGAGCTACCTCACTTCGGTGCGCAGGATAATTGCTTACTTTTGCTTTGGCCTGATGCTGGTGGGCATATCATATATCTATCAGAGACTGGAAAAAAGTGTGGAGGGATTTAAACATGCTGAAAAAATGTAGGCTTTTCTTTCTGCTGTTTCTTGCCCTGCTGCTTTTTCCCGCTGCAGGCGGCTTTGCCGGAATTAATTTCCCTGCTGATTGGGAATTTCATAAAGAGATCCAATTAAGCACCGGGAGCGGGTATAAAGCTTTATTTCTGGATGAGGAAGTGTACAGACACGCACGTACAGACCTTGCCGACTTAAGAGTGGCCGATGCAAAAGGAGAGCTTTTCCCGTACTACATTCACACCGGTTCCGCCGCTGAAAAGCTGACTGAAACTCTCTATGTCACCACACTTGCCGACCAGTTTAAAAAGGATGGCGCCACATACCTTGATTTTAAAGCATCTCCTCTGCAGCAAAACGCGGATATTTTAGGCAACAAGCTGGTGTTTTCCCTGCCCGCGTTTAATTTCCTGAAAAATATCGAGGTATATGGCAGCCACGACGGTGTAGTGTGGGATTTTTTAATAAGGGACACAGTCTATAGAGTTGATAACCTTATTAAAAATCAGTTAATGCTGCCGGAGACAAAAAAGTATGGTTATTACAGAATAAAGATTCCTGACAACGTGGAAAAAATACAGCTTGGACTGCAGCTTGTCCACAGCTTCAGGGAGAGAGAGTATGAAAACTATCAAAGAAGCAGGGTCCTGCAGAGCAATGTCAGGCATGAAGATAAATATACTTATATTACACTGGATAACAGCAGCCGCCTCAGAATTAAAAACATTCACCTGTCAATAAATGAAAATTTCCAGCGCAAGTTTGAAGTATACGACGATAACGGCTTGCAACTGTACAGCGGGGGACTGCACAATCTGCAGTTTAAAGACTACAATATCAAAAACACTGTCATCGGATTTGCGCACACCCCTGTCTCCGCTGAAAAGATAACTATAAAAATAAATAACCTTGACAACCGCCCGCTTGACATCAGCAGCATCCGTGTAGATTACCTGTTGGATAAAGCTGTGTTCGAGCACAAAGGCAGCGGCGCATACCGCCTGTACTTTGGCAACCCGCAGGCTGTAAAGCCAAACTATGAAATTGAGCTCTATAAAAGCCATGTGGAAAGGGAAGAGCAGAATTTTCTTACTCTGGGTGCGCTTGTGAGAAGGGAAGAGCCGGAGGCGAAACAGGCGCCCTTTAGAATGGATATTGCCTTTAACATAGTAATCGGCGCTGTTTCACTGCTCCTGGTCCTGTTTTTGGCCAGGAAGCTTAGTGTGAAAGATTAAGTCATCAGGATGTTGAAATCAAAGCCGGACGGTGCTAACATAAAACAAGTAATGTCTTCTACTTAACATTTTACAGCAGGTGAAATATGAACAATACGATAAAATTGCTTGACTTGGGCAAAAAAAGTTATGGCGACACCTTCAGGTTACAGCTGGAACTGCTGGAAAACAGGATAAACGGAGCAATCAGCGATACTTTGCTTTTTGTCGAGCACCATCCTGTTATAACAATGGGCAGGGCAGGAGTATACGAAAATCTGCTTTTGTCTCCTGATAGCCTGAAAGAAAAAAATATAGAATTATTCGAAACAAATCGCGGCGGGGATATAACCTGCCACTGCCCCGGCCAGTTGGTGGCATACCCGATTCTTGATCTGACAGGACATGGCAGCGACTTACACATTGTTATACGCAAATACGAAGAGGTTATAATCAGGGCTCTCTCGCGTTATGGCTTAGAAACGCACACCATTGAAGGGTTAACCGGCGTCTGGGCAGGCAGGGACAAGATTGCCGCCATCGGTGTGGGTGTTAAGAGATGGGTAAGCTTTCACGGCTTTGCCCTTAATGTAAATAATGATTTAACGCCTTACTCATACATTGTGCCCTGCGGGATAGCGGACAAAGGAGTTACTAACATGAAAACGCTGCTCGGTTATGAAATAGATATGTTTGAGATAAAAAAGTCAGTTGCGGAATGCTTCGCAGAGGTTTTTGAAGTCCACCTTGCCGCAGGAATGTGATGCAAAAAGGAAGGTTTTAAAATGCAGCTTCCGCCATGGATAAAGCAAAGAGCCCCAGCACCCGGTGTCCTGGAGCAGATGAAAAATATGCTTGATTCTCTTGGGCTGAATACTGTCTGTGAGAGCGCCCATTGCCCCAATCTCGGTGAGTGCTTTGCCAAAGGCACAGCAACGGTGATGATTATGGGAGACAGGTGCACCAGGAGCTGCGGTTTTTGCGCAGTTGGCAAAGGCCTGCCTCATCCTCCCGACCCCAATGAGCCTGCCAATGTGGCCGCAATGGTTAATAAGCTTGACCTGAAGCACGTGGTTATTACTTCTGTGACAAGAGACGACCTGGAAGACGGGGGCGCACTACAGTTTGCTGAAACAGTAAAAGCGGTAAAGCAGAAGAACGCGGCTGTTACAGTAGAGGTTTTGATCCCCGACTTTAAAGGCAGCTGTGCGTCACTGGAAAAGGTTGTGGAAACCAAGCCTGATATAGTTAACCACAATCTGGAGACCGTGCCCAGGCTGTATCAAAAAGTCCGGCCACAGGCACAATATGCACGGTCATTGAGCCTGCTTGGGAAAGTCAAAAAACTCGATGCGGCTATCTATACCAAGTCAGGCATTATGGTTGGTTTGGGAGAAACAACCGGTGAAGTTATAGCTCTGATGGAAGATTTAAGGGGAGTTGGGTGTGATATTCTGACAATTGGCCAATACCTGAGGCCTTCACCTCTGCATCTGGAGATAGAGGATTTTATCAAGCCGGAAATTTTCGGGGAATATAAAACAGTTGCCGGCAAGCTGGGCTTTAAATACGTGGCCTCTTCCCCACTGGTCAGAAGCTCATACAATGCCTCGGATTTTTTTAGAACCAATTGATTAAAAACGGAGCCCTGGCAATGCGCAGGCATTTCAGGGCTCCATCAATTTAACTTATGTTGTAATAGCAGACTGTCTATGGTTCTGCTATTTCTTCCTGAATTCCTGCCAGTTCCCTTGCCAGGGCCGCATATTCATCCAGTGGCGTGTTGGCTCTGACCACCAGCTTAGCGCCGTCGGGTGAGCCGCCTCCGTGCATGCAGCCGGGGACGCCGGCGCCGATGGTGAGCCATTCGGCGAGGCGCGCGGCTCTTGCCCGTGATTTTGCGGATACATTGCCGGCTTGGAGGCACGCTTGGACAAAAGCTCCATACTCCTCATGGTTAAAGTCTTCGGCTGAGGGGAAACAACCGGTCTCAACAAGGCCACCGCTTATTTCCTGCAAAAGCCTTTTTGTTTCGTAGGGGAGTGTGGCTACGTGCACCTTGTTGACGTGGGCCATCAGGTCATTGGCGAACCAAACGCCTGAAGGGTGGGCGTATCCCATGGCAATGGCGCCGATACCCATGCCGAAAGTAGTTTCGTTGTTAACTGACATCTGGACAAATTTGTCTTTGAATGTCTTGGCCGATAACCCGTTGGCACGTGCCATCAGCACACCTGCACCCACCATCACATCACCCTGGCCGGTAACGCAGCCTCCGATGCAGGCGCGGTAGTTGGCAGTAAAATATTTGATGATATTGCCGGTATACCTGTACTCACCGGCCATGAACACTCGTTTGGCGGGGATGAAGACATTGTCAAAAAGAAGGTATGACTGTGTGGTACCGGTTTCAACCGGGCTGTCAAACCCTGCTTCCAGCTCGCGGCAGTCACTTGGGCGCCGGCATTCCACCAGTGTCAGGCCCGGCGCATCCCGGGGCACCACGAACGCCACGGCAAAATCACTGTCCTGTTCACGGTAGCCGCTGCCGGGCAGGACAAAAATTTCATTAGAGGCGGCCGCCCCGGCAATCATGGCTTTTGCACCACGCACAACTATGCCGTCCTTCCGCTTTTCCACCATATGGACGTTGCTGTCGCGGTTGGCCTGCTGGGATGGTGTTTTGACATGATTTTATCACCGGTGAATGAAGAAGCGGTGGTAAAAATACTCTCTTTCTTGGGGTCATGAACGCTGTCAAAGGCTCGGGCATGGCTTTCCACCACGCGCCGGGTAGCGGGGTGTGAGGCCACATCGGTGATCAATTCACCAAACTTGTATACATTCGTCCTCATTGCGCGCAACGATTCCAGGTACTGTTCCCTTGTTTTAACTGGCATGGAAACATCCTCCTCTGGTTGCTCATTCTTTGGCAGAAATCAAGAGTCGTCGGACCCGGGTTTTCAGCCCCGGGCCCGTTTTATTTCAGTCTTCTATGCCGGCTATTTCTCTGGCGATTGCTTTTTTCTCTTCTAAGTTGGCCGCGCGGTAAAGGGCGATCTTCTGCGCCTGCGGCGAGCCTGCGCCGTGCCAGGTACCCGGGCCGTGCAGGCCTGCTGTCCAGTTCTGCAGTACCTTGGAGATGCGCAGCCTTTTTTCAGCCGATTCAGCAGCCGCAAGATATTTTTCAACGTAGGGGCGTGTTTCTTCGTTTTTCAGGTCTTTCAGCGAGGGGGCAGTTACAATCAGGCCACCGCCGATATCTCCTGCTAAGGCCATTATCTGCCAGAAACCGTAAGCAGTAGTTATTTTTGCCACATTGCCGAACATGTCGTTTGGCAGAAAGACGCCTGAGCCTGCCGGTTCCTCGTTGCCTTTGACTGCAGCGGCGATGGTACAGGCATGGGCTGCCTCGGAGTGGCGCACCATTTCTGTGAGCATTTCACGGATATGGGGGACTTTATCGGTGCCTGAATACTCAGAAGCTAAGACAGATGCACCGATGATAATATCTGCGAAGCCGACCTTACAGGCGCCGCCGCAGTTCATACGGTGCATTTTGGCGAAGCGGGAAATCAGCTTGCCTGTGTATTCTGTTTCGCCGCAGAGAAAGACTCTCTCCCAGGGGATGAACACATCTTCAAAAATCATCATGCAGGTTTCCCGCTGGCCGAAAACAGGGTTGCCAAGTTCGTAAATGTCTTCGCAGGACTCGCGCTCGGCGCTAAAGGCGTTGTGCTGGGCGATATAGGTAATGCCCGGAGCGCTGTTGGCCACGGCAAACGCTATGGCGAACTTCTCCTCGCCGGGGCGCAGGAAGCCGCCGGGTATAACGATTGTTTCATTGGCTACGGTAGCGCCGCTTTGGTGAAGTTTTGCTCCACGTACAAAGATGCCGTCGTCGTTCATGTCTGACATATGTACATACATGTCGGGGTCTACTTCGCTCATTTTTTTATTGCGGTCGCCCTTGGCGTCAGTAACAGCGCCGCTGCAGGCCAGATCGTTTTCCTGCAGGTAAGTAAGAAAACGGTTAAACCGCCCGTGGTAGTCGGAACCCTTCGTCTTGTCCATTTCCCAGGTAACGCTGGCTAAAGCGTTGAGACAATCAGCGCCTACGCAACGATAATTGCAGGTGCCAAGTTTCTGTGAAGTTAAAAGTGCCATTTCCGCCCTTTTCTCCAGGTCGTCTATGCTTCCCGCCACGTGCAGGTTGCGGTTGATTATTTCACCTGTCAGGTGTGAGCGTACTGTCATAATGTCAGTATAACGCGGGTCCTTGGCCAGTTCATAGATCTTTGCTGTAGATTCGACAACACTTTTCATCACAGGGTCGCTGGAAACGTCCTCAACTTTTTTGCCTCCGAGAAACAGCCGCGGTTTTTGCGCGGCCACGCTCTGGCGGTATTCTTGCGCGCTTCGCAAGGCCATTGATATTACCCCTTTCCACAGTAAAAATTAGGATTTATATAAATTATACACCTTTTTTTTCTCTAAGGGTACAGAAATATGTGAAAAGAAGTTATAAATTAAATATTCTAAATGTTTAATCTCCTGCGGCAGGAATCCAGAGGGTGAGAGCAGAATTTAACATTATTACTTTGCGTAAATACAAATTTGGGAGGGACTTATATGGTTGACACTTCAAATGTCTATTTTACTCCACTGACGCCGCTCACTTTCCTGCGCCGCAGTGCCTTTGTTTTCCCCGAAAAGACCGCCATCATTCATGGCAAGACCCGTTATACATATGCTGAATTTAACGCCCGTGCAAACAGGCTTGCCACTGCGCTCCGGGGCGCCGGGATTGAAAAGGGTGACCGCGTAGCTTTTTTGGTGCCCAATATACCTCAAATGCTGGAGGGTCATTTTGGCGTTCCGCTTTCCGGTGCGGTCCTGGTGGCCATCAACACCCGGTTGTCTTCCCGTGAGGTCGGTTATATTCTCAATCACTCAGGCGCCAAAATACTTGTTGTGGAAACAACCCTGGCCCATGTAATTGAACCTATACTGGACCAGCTTGAAACTGTGAAGTTGATTGTCAATATACGCGATGTCAGTGAGGGCAAGGAGCTTGACGGCCCTCTCTATGAAGATTTTTTGGCTACAGGCAGCCCTGACGATATTCCAATACCTGTGGAAGATGAAAATGATACTATCAGCATTAATTATACAAGCGGTACTACCGGCATGCCAAAAGGCGTGATGTACTCGCACCGCAATGCTTACCTCAATTCCCTGTGCGAAGCACTGGAGATGCAGATGAATGTCTACACCAACTACCTGTGGACGCTCCCCATGTTTCACTGTAACGGCTGGTGCTTCCCCTGGGGCGTCACCTCTGTGGGCGGTACCCATATCTGCCTGCGGGCCGTGGTAGCCAAGGAAGTTTACCGTTTAATCGAGGAAGAGGAGATATCTCATTTCTGCGCTGCGCCCACAGTGCTTATTATGATGTCAGGCGACCCCGCGGCCAAGGAACTCAAACTTAAGCGCAAGCTGCGCATTGTCACAGCCGGAGCGCCGCCTTCCCCCACAATCATTAAAAATGTGGAGGCTATCGGAGCCGACATTACACATGTTTACGGACTGACTGAAACATTCGGCCCGCACAGCATCTGTGAGTGGCAGCCCAAATGGGACTCACTGCTTGCCGATGAGCGCGCCAAGATCAAATCCCGGCAGGGCGTCCCCTACATCACGGCTGCGGAGATGCGCGTTGTGGACGGCAGTATGAAAGATGTTCCGGCAGACGGCCAGTCAATGGGTGAAGTGGTGATGCGGGGCAACAACGTGATGAAGGGTTATTTCATGCAGCCCGAAGCCACAGAGGAGGCATTCTCAGGCGGCTGGTTCCACAGCGGTGACCTGGCTGTAATGCACCCGGACGGCTATATTGAAATAAAGGACCGCAAGAAGGATATCATCATCTCCGGCGGTGAAAACATCTCCACAGTGGAACTTGAGAACCTCATCTTCCAGCATCCCGATGTTTTGGAAGTGGCCATCGTGGCTGTTCCCCACGAAAAATGGGGAGAGGTACCCAAAGCTTTTGTGGTGCCAAAACCGGGCACCAATCCTACCGAAGAGGATATCATCCAGTTCTGCCGCAACAACATTGCCCATTACAAGTGCCCCAAATCCGTCGAATTTGGCGAACTGCCCAAAACATCCACCGGCAAAATCAAGAAATTCGTACTGCGTGAAAAAGAATGGAAAGGCCATGATAAGAGGGTAAACTAAAGAGAGTAAAGACAAAGGTGTTTCCTGTCCGCACGGGCAGGAAACACCTTTTCATCATCTCACAGGTAAGTCCAAAAAAAAATATAAAACCGGCTTGACTTTTCCTTTTACTGGTGTTACTATATGTTAAAGTTACATATGAAATGAAGGCCATGATGGGGAGAGTAAGCCTGAATAAAGTCAAAGCGAACCGGGGGCGGTGAAAGCCCGGTACGGAAGACAGGCAGAAGCGCACCCTTAAGCCGCGGACCAAACAGCAATAAGCTAAGTAGGTTACGCCGGGTCAGCCCGTTAACGCCACGTGCCAAGCACGACAGAGTGGGCTTTTTAGCCAAAAAAGGTGGTACCGCGAGATACTCTCGTCCTTTACAGGGGACGTGAGTTTTTTAATTTTAAGCGTGTTGCAGGGAGGTTATGAGGAAATGTTAAAAGTAGCTGTTGTTGGCGCCACAGGATATACCGGAAAGGAGCTGCTGGAGATTCTGGTCCGACACCCCTTTGCCCGGCCTGTCTACCTTACCTCGGAGAGTTCCGCCGGGCTGCGCATTGACCAGGTCTATCCCCAGTTCCGGTCAGTATTGGAACTGCAGCTTCACAAAATGGAAGAGACGGATCCTCTTGCTCAGTGCGATTTTATTTTCAGTGCATTGCCACACGGACTGTCCATGGATGCAGTACCCAAACTGCTGGCAACTGGTAAAAAAGTGGTTGACTTAAGCGGAGACTTCAGGTTAAAGGACAGCACACTTTATCCCAGGTGGTATGGTTATGAGCACCGGCAGGAAAACTGGCTGGCAGGAAGTGTCTATGGTCTTCCCGAATTCCACCGCGCCGCTATCAGGGGCGCAAAGCTGGTAGCCAACCCGGGTTGCTACCCCACAAGCGTACTGCTGCCGCTGAAGCCGCTTCTGTCAGAGGGTGTGATAGACCCGGCAGACATTATAGTTGACTCCAAGTCCGGTGTGTCCGGGGCGGGCCGCTCTCCCAAGCTGCCATTTCACTTTCCCGAATGCACTGAGAACTTCAAGGCATACAAAGTAGCCGAGCACCAGCACACACCGGAAATAGAGCAGGAACTGTCAGGTGTGTGCGGGCAGCAGATGGCCATAACCTTCACACCTCACCTGGTCCCCATGGTGCGCGGCATTCTGTCCACTATTTATCTGCGAGTCAAGGGTGGTATCGACGAGGGGACGCTATGGGAAATATATGAAAAACACTACGGCAGCGAGCCGTTTATCCGCTTTAACAAACCGCCCGAGCTGCCTGAAACCAAGTTTGTGAGCGGCAGCAACTTCTGCGATATCAGTTTCCGCCTGGATCGGCGGACAAACCGATTGATTGTGGTTTCTGCCATCGACAACCTGATAAAAGGCGCAGCGGGGCAGGCGATACAGAATATGAACATCATGCAAGGCTTGCCGGAAGACGCCGGCTTAAAATAGGAGGAAAAACATCATGAAATATAAAAAAGTTGAAGGCGGGATTACCGCTGCAAAAGGATATCTGGCAGCAGGCATTTTCTGCGGTATTAAAAAATGTAAAAAAGACCTGGCGCTTGTAGTTTCAAAGACAAAGGCAGCAGCGGCAGGAGTATATACCAAGAACCGTTTCCAGGCTGCCCCTGTGCTGGTGACAAAAGAGCACCTGGCCGGAGGTTTTGCACGGGCCATCATCTGCAACAGCGGCAATGCCAATGCTTGTTCAGGTGAGCAGGGAATAAAGGACGCCCGCAAAATGGCGGAGGTAACAGCATTTGAGCTTGGCCTTGACACTACAGAGGTTGCCGTAGCGTCTACCGGCGTGATTGGACAATACCTGCCAATGGAAACCGTCGAGGCCGGCATCAAAACCGTCGCCGCTCAGGTATCCGCAGACGGCGGCCATGGCGCAGCCGAAGCCATTATGACCACTGACCTTGTCAGCAAGGAGGCAGCTTACAGTGCCGAAATAGGCGGCAAGGTGGTGACGGTGGGCGGAATGGCCAAAGGTTCAGGCATGATTTGCCCCAATATGGCAACCATGCTGGCCTTCGTGACTACAGACGCAGCCATATCGCCGCAAATGCTGCAGCAGGCCCTTAATTACTCTGTGGACCGTTCTTACAACCTGATAACCGTGGACGGCGACACCAGCACCAACGATATGTGCCTGATTCTGGCCAACGGCATGGCCGGCAATGCAGTGATTGAAAATGAAGGTGAAGACTATAAATTATTTATAGAACTTTTGCAAAAGGTGAATACAGAATTGTCGCAGAAAATAGTGCGCGACGGCGAGGGCGCCACCAAATTCCTGGAGCTGACAGTAAAAAATGCTGCCACTTTTGATGACGGTCGGAAATTAGCCATGGGTATCCTAAACTCCAACCTGGTAAAAACAGCCTTCTTTGGCGAAGATGCCAACTGGGGACGGATTGTATCAGCCATGGGCCAGACAGATGTGGAATTTTACCCTGAGCGGGTCGACGTATTCCTTGACGACCTGCAGGTTGCCAGGGCTGGGCGGGGCTTGGTTTTTGACGAACTGCAGGCCAAAGAGATTATTTCTAAAACAGATATTAACATACTGGTGGATCTCAAAATGGGTAATGTGGATGTTACGGCCTGGGGCTGTGACCTCAGCTTTGACTATGTAAAAATAAATGCGAGCTACCGCAGTTAGAGGTCGGATGTCAGAAATCAGTTATCACTGAACATAGTTATAAACTTATAAAATAGTATATTTAGGGGGAACAGAGAGTGCAGGAACTAATTGCCAAAGCTGAAGTGCTCATCGAGGCACTTCCATATATCCGTACTTTTACCGACAAAACTTTTGTCATTAAGTATGGCGGCCAGGCCATGATTTCTGAAGAATTTAAAAAATCGGTGATGATGGATATTATCCTGCTTAAGTTTATTGGCATCAACCCTATCGTGGTTCACGGCGGTGGAGCCGAAGTGACAAGGATGCTTGAACGGTTGGGCAAGAAGGCTGTTTTTGCCAATGGATTGCGCGTTACCGACGAGGAAACCATGGAAGTGGTGGAGATGGTGCTGGTAGGCAAAGTGAACAAAGAGATTGTTTCACTGATCAATCGCTTTGGCGGCAAGGCGGTGGGGCTTTCCGGCAAGGACTCTGATCTTCTTGTGGCCCGCCGGCGCCCGCCGGAGAAAATTAACGGCAGCGGCGATGTTGTTGACCTTGGGCTGGTGGGGGATATTATTAAAGTCAATCCCGAAGTGATTTTTACCCTCAGCAGAGAGGGGTATATCCCTGTGATCTCTTCAGTTGCGGTTGGGATTGAGGGGGAAAGCCTCAATATTAATGCTGACCATGTGGCAGGAGAACTGGCTGCTGCACTGTCGGCTGAAAAACTGATTCTGCTGACAGATGTGGAAGGGATTTTTGGTGAACACGGCGACAAATCGTCACTTATCTCTTCTTTGCCCAAAGCTAAAGCAACTGAAATGATCAAACAGGGCAGGATAAACAAGGGCATGATTCCCAAGGTCGAGGCCTGCCTGATGGCACTTGAGAACGAAGTAAACCGCACCCATATAATTGACGGGCGCCTGCCGCATTCACTGCTGCTTGAGATTTTTACCGACCATGGCATAGGCACCATGGTCACCAGGTGAGGAGGATAATGATGGATATCAAGGCGTTGGAGAAAGAGTATATCATTAATACCTATAACCGCCAGCCGGAAGCCAATCTGCTCATAAAGCGCGGCGAAGGAGTTTATGTCTGGGATGAAAAAGGCAACCGTTACCTTGACTTTGTAAGCGGGCTGTCAGTCAACAACCTCGGCCACTGCCACCCTGCTGTGGTGGAAGCGATACGCAACCAGGCGGAGAAGCTTATTCATACTTCCAACCTATACTATAGCGAGCCGCAGGCCAGGTTGGCGCAGACGCTGGTTCGTCATTCCACTGCAGATAAATTCTTTTTTTGCAACAGCGGGGCCGAAGCCAATGAAGCGGCTATTAAAATGGCACGTAAAATCGGCAAGCAGCGCCGTGGGCCTGGTGCACACCGTATCATCACTGCGGAAAACTCCTTCCATGGCCGTACCCTGGCAGCGATTACAGCTACTGGCCAGCCAAAATACCATAAGGGTTTTGAACCAATGGTCAGCGGCTTCAGCTATGCGCGCTTCAATGATATTGACTCATTTGCCGCCCTGGTGGATGAGGATACATGTGCCATTATGGTGGAGCCTGTCCAGGGTGAGGGTGGCATCTACCCCGCAACAGCGGAATTTTTGTCCGGTTTGCGCCAGCTTTGTGACAGCAATAATCTGCTGCTGATTTTTGACGAGGTGCAGTGCGGCATGGGAAGGACCGGCAGGCTTCTGGCTTTTGAGCACTACGGAGTGGTACCTGACGTGTTTACCCTGGCCAAGGCGCTGGGGGGCGGACTGCCCATCGGGGCACTGGGCGCGCGCGGTGAGGCTGCGGATGTGCTTGTGCCCGGTGACCATGCCTCAACCTTTGGAGGCAACCCGGTAACCTGTGCAGCGGCACTGGCAGTAATGGACACTATCATGGATAATGGGTTTCTGGAGCGGGTAAGAAAACTTGGCGACTATTTCTCCGGAAAACTGCTGGAGTTGAAAGCTGATTTACCTTATATTAAAGAAGTAAGGGGGCTGGGCTTGATGCTTGGCCTGGAAATTGACGGTGATGCTGCTCTGGTTGCCAGGCTCTGCCAGGGGAAAGGCCTGCTGGTGAATTGCATCGGCGGCAAGATACTCCGTTTTCTGCCACCGCTTATGGTGGAAGAAGAACAAATCGATGCAGTCGTAAACATACTGTATGAAACCCTGCAGCAGGCTCAGAACACTCAGAATAGCTAATTGCAGCAGGGCATTTAAAAAATAATGTTAGGGGTGACTCCGATGGGTGAACTGCGCGGTAGGGACTTCTTAACTGTGAACGATTTTACCGGAGGGGAACTGCTTGAAATACTTGAACTGGCTTTAAAGCTTAAAAAAGAGAGCAAAAAGGGACTGGAACATCATTTGCTGCGTGGGAAGACACTGGGCATGATTTTTCAGAAAGCTTCCACCCGCACACGGGTATCCTTTGAGGTGGCCATGTGGCAGCTTGGCGGCTACGCACTGTTTTTAAGCGCTCAAGACCTTCAAATAGGACGCGGAGAGCCTGTTAAAGACACCGCACGCGCGTTATCGCGTTACCTGGACGGAATAATGATTCGCACATTCGACCACGGCGAGGTGGAAGAACTGGCGGCTTTTGCCGATATTCCCATCATCAACGGTCTTACAGACCTGCTTCACCCCTGCCAGGCCATGGCGGACATGATGACCATTCTGGAGAAAAAAGGCCGGCTGAAGGGGATAAAACTCGCCTATACAGGCGACGGCAACAATGTTGCTCATTCCCTGCTCCTGGCGGCGAGCAAGCTGGTTATGGACGTGGCTGTGGCCACGCCAAAGGATTATGAGCCTAAAACGGAGATTTTATCAGCGGCTATTTTTAATGCCTCACACAACGGCAGTGAGGTAATAGTGACTACTGACGTGAAAAGAGCTGTTGCCGGTGCGGATGTGGTCTACACCGACGTTTGGGCCAGTATGGGCCAGGAGGCGGAGCACAAGTCCAGGGTAAGTGCATTTAAATCCTATCAGTTGAACAGTGAGCTGCTTGCCGCAGCTGCTCCCGGAGCCATTGTGATGCACTGCCTGCCTGCCCATCGCGGTGAAGAAATAACTGAAGAGGTTATTGAAGGTCCGCAGTCAGTCGTATTTGATCAGGCTGAAAACAGGATGCATGTACAAAAGGCTATTCTGGCCAAGCTCCTTTAACGTGATAATTATCAGTACGGAGGCGAGACAATGAAAAAAATAGTACTGGCCTATTCAGGTGGACTTGATACTTCGGTGGCCATCAGCTGGCTGCGGGAGAAATATGGCTGCGAGGTGGTAGCCATGGCGGCTGACGTGGGGCAGGGCGAAGAGCTTGAACCGCTGGAAGCAAAGGCGCTGGCTTCCGGCGCCAGCAAGCTTTACATAGAGGATGCCAGGGAAGAGTTTGTGCGCGATTTTATCTTCCCCATGCTGAAATCAGGCGCTCTTTATGAAGAGAAATACCTGCTTGGCACCGCCATCGCCCGCCCCGCCATTGCCAAGCGCCTGGTTGACGTCGCTTTAAAGGAAGGCGCCGACGCCGTGGCCCACGGCGCCACAGGCAAAGGAAACGACCAGGTGCGCTTTGAGCTTACAGTCAAAGCGCTGGCGCCCCAGCTTAAGATTGTTGCTCCCTGGCGAGAGTGGGAAATCCGTTCCCGTGGTGACGCTTTTGACTATGCTGAAAAACGGGGCATTCCACTGCCTGTGACTAAGGATAAACCCTACAGCATGGATCGCAATATCTGGCACCTGAGCTACGAGGGCGGAATACTGGAGGATCCATCGCGGGAACCCGACAAGGGGATGTTTCTGCTCACTGTTGACCCTGCAGATGCACCTGATACTCCTGAATACGTAGAAATTGGTTTCGTGCAGGGAGAACCGGTCAGTGTCAACGGCAGGACGCTGGGTCCGGTGGAATTATTAACTGAACTGAACGGCCTGGCCGGTAAGCACGGCGTGGGGCGTGTGGATATGGTGGAGAACAGGCTGGTAGGTATGAAATCACGCGGTGTTTATGAGACTCCGGCCGGCACGCTGTTGTTTTTTGCCCACCGCGAGTTGGAGTCCCTTACCTTAGACAGGGAGACCATGCATTTTAAAGAAATAGCTGCTGTTAAATATGGTGAGCTTGTCTACTATGGACAGTGGTATACCCCGCTCCGCGAGGCGCTTGACGCTTTTATAGACAGCACCCAAAAGACAGTGACAGGAACTATACGCCTGAAACTGTTTAAAGGAAACCTGACAGTGGCCGGCAGGGAATCGCCATATTCCCTTTACCGTGAGGACCTGGCCACCTTTGGCGCCGATGTTATCTATAACCAGCGTGATGCTGAAGGTTTTATCAATTTGTTTGGACTGCCTCTTAAAGTGCGCGGACTGCTTGAGCAAAAAACAAAGTAGGTGGTAATATGAAACTGTGGGGAGGCCGCTTTAGCAAAGAAACAGACTCCTTGGTTGAGGAATTTACTGCTTCCATCGATTTTGACAGGCGCCTGGCGGCAGAAGACATCAGGGGCAGCATGGCTCACTCCCGCATGCTCTCAGCCTGCGGGATAATAAGTGGTGATGAAGCAAAGTCCATCCTGGAAGCACTGGCTGAAATTAGTGAAGAAATTGCACGCGGCGAGATGCAGTTCTCCGCTGCTCTGGAAGATATCCATATGCACGTTGAAAAGCGCCTGATAGAAAAGATCGGCCCGGCAGGAGGCAAACTGCATACGGCGCGTTCCCGCAACGACCAGGTGGCACTTGATATGCATATGTTTGTGAAAACAGAAATACTTGCCACAGAGGCGCTTGTGCAGAACCTGCAGTCTGTGCTGCTTCAGGTGGCCCAGGCCAACCTTGATGTAATAATGCCCGGCTACACACACCTGCAGCGGGCACAACCCGTGCTGTTCTCACACCACCTGCTGGCCTACTTCTGGATGCTCCAGCGCGACAGGGAGCGCCTCCAGGACAGTTACGCCAGAGCTGACCTGATGCCGCTTGGTGCAGGAGCCCTTGCCGGAACCACCTTCCCCATTGACAGGGAAATGGTAGCCGACGAGCTGGGTTTCGCCGGCATTTACGAAAACAGCATGGATGCCGTAAGCGACCGTGACTTTGCCGTTGAATTTCTCTTCAATTCTGCGCTGCTCATGACACACCTCAGCAGGCTGAGTGAGGATATCATCCTCTGGAATTCCGCGGAATTCAACTTTATAACACTGGATGATGCCTTCACCACAGGCTCAAGCATTATGCCTCAGAAAAAGAATCCTGACGTGGCAGAGCTGGTTCGCGGCAAGTTTGGCAGGGTGCTTGGTAACCTGGTGGCGCTTTTTACAGTACTCAAAGGCCTTCCCCTCACCTACAACAAGGATTTGCAGGAAGATAAAGAAGGCCTGTTTGACACAGTGGACACTGTGAAGATAAGCCTTACCCTTTATGCAGCCATGCTGCGCACAGTCAAAGTCAACAGCGAGAAGATGTATACTGCGGTGGCAGGAGACTTTGCCAGCGCCACAGACCTGGCAGACTACCTGGTGGTGAAGGGGCTTCCCTTCCGCGATGCGCACGCAGTGGTAGGGCGCCTGGTGGGTATATGTATCGAAGAGAAAAGACGCCTGGTTGACCTGTCCGAGCAGGAACTAAAGGACGCCAGCGCCCTCTTTGGCCCAGACGCCAAAGCAAAGCTCACACCCGAATCCTGTATAGCAGCACGGCGTTCCCGCGGCGGCACAGCCCGCGATGCTGTGGAAATACAGATAACCGCTGCCCGCAGCGCACTGTCACGGAGCCGATTGGAGCGACAGTGAACATTGGTTTTTTTTCATTTGCAGAATATGATAAAATAGCTGCAGCAATAGTATCAGTAATTAAGGCGTCTTCATCTTAACAGATGTAAGGCGCCTGCTTATAGCAAGATAGACTCTGCCAGGAAAGGAGATTTTAATTCAATGAATATGACTAATGTAGTACAGGCACTGCTTGTTCTTTGCGAAGAAGCTTTTGCCGGGCCGTCAGACCCGCGCGGAACATGGTTCACCAGCAATGAACAGGACAGCGGATTCCTGGGAACTGTTAAATACATATCTGCAGCAGAAGCCAGTCGATACGTTGGCGCCGGAGGCTCTACAATCGCCGGACATACAAATCATCTGCGTTTTGCCCTGAACCTTGCCAACAGGGCGTGTCGGGGAGAAAATGCTCATGCGGGTGCTGATTGGAAAGAAAGCTGGCACATGAGCCAATTTTTGAGTTGAGCAGGATTTCTGCTAAAAAAAGCTAATACTATGCTCAGGACAGATGGTCAGGCCATTAGGCCTAGTCTGATTTGGGGAGGGATAGCATTGTACCAGCCGGTAACACCTGACATTGCAGCCAGGCTGCAGCAAATTGTGGGTGAAAAAAATATTATCTTTGCTGATCCTGAGAAGCTGGAGAATTATTCCCATGATGAAATTGCAGAAAAAGAGTATGCCAGACTGCCGGAAGCGGTAGTAAAGCCTAACTCTGCAGAAGAAATTGCGGAAATAATGAAACTGGCCAATGAATTTAGGATCCCTGTCACACCAAGGGGAGCAGGGACGGGGCTGTCGGGCGGCGCCGTGCCGGCGCACGGCGGCATTGTGCTTTCTGTGGAGAACATGAACCGCATCCTTGAAGTGGACCTGGAAAACCTGGTGGTGGTTGTGGAATCAGGGGTCATAACAAACGATATTAATGAGAAATTAAAAGAACACGGACTGTTTTTTGCCGGCTACCCGATGAGCCTGCAATCCTGTTGCATCGGCGGCAATGTGGCTGAAAATGCCGGCGGCGGCAGGGCCATAAAGTATGGCGTAACCGGGCGGTATATCCTGGGGCTGGAAGTTGTCCTCCCTGACGGGGAGATAGTGTGGTTTGGCGGAAAGCGGGTCAAGGATGTGACCGGCTATAATATGGTGCAGCTGATGGTAGGCTCAGAAGGGACCCTTGGCATCCTTACCAAAATTATTATAAAGCTTTTGCCTCTGCCCAAAGCAAAAATTGACCTGCTTGCCCTTTTCCCTGATGTGGAAACAGCTATTAACGTGGTGCCGCTGATTATGACCAAGGGCGGGATTATACCTACGGGAATAGAGTTTATGGACCGCCTGTCGGTAACCACTACCCATAAGTACTTGGGTGAAAAGATGGCTTACCCGGAGACGGGTGCGGTACTGCTGATTGAATTGGACGGAGCAAACCAGGAAAAGCTGTTGGAAGAAGCAATGGCTGTTTCCGAGCTTTTAGAGGAAAACGGTGCGCTTGAAATCTATGCAGCCGAAACTCCGGATATGCAGGAAAAGATCTGGAGGATACGCCGCAACATAGCCGAGGCATTCAAAGCCATCGACCCTGTGCAGAGCCTGGAGGATATCGTTGTCCCCATCGCCGCTATCCCCAAACTCCTGCCTATCTTATCCGAGCTGTCTGAAAAATACAATGTGCTTATTCCCTGTTACGGCCATGCGGGCGACGGCAACCTCCATGCCACCATAGTTAAAAAGGCTGAGGATACCATGGAAAACTGGAAGAAAACACTGCCGCTTGTGCTTGTCGGCCTGTATCAGGCTGTTTACGCACTTGGTGGCACCATAAGCGGCGAGCACGGCATCGGACATAAGCGCAAGGCCTATCTGCCGCTGGTAATGAGCAGTACGGAGATAGAGCTGATGAAAAGAATCAAACGGGCTTTTGATCCGGGTGGTATTCTTAATCCGGGTAAAATCTTTGACCTCGACTGATGTTAAAATCCCGGATAAAAGGTAGTGCCACCCTTGCTGGCCGGTGCTGGCAAGCGGTGGCACTTTTATGAGTGCTTCTAATTAAGAGGCTACCCCAAAGAGGGAAAGGTGGTGCCTCCATGAGGGAGCACGTAGGCAGGAGGCAGGTCGCCGTGTTTTTTTCTGATAAAAGACAGCGCCTCTTCAGTGGTCTTGACAGGTATCATGCCCATGGCACTGACAGTTTCATCGGGCAGTCCTGATAAAACGAGAACGTCGTTTTCTCCTGCAATTGCTGCGGTATGGTAGCCCATTTGACCGCCAATTGTATATTTTGCTCTCACGGCTGCCTCCCGTTCGGCAACAGTGCTGTAACCCGTTAAGATTGAGGCAAAATCATCGCTGCCAAGGCCCTCCCTGCTTTCACTTAAAAGAACCATGGTTCCCCCTTTCCTGAGGGCGATATTGGCGTTATAGATTGTCTTGTAGCTCTGATAGAAATTTATATCCTTGGGGTAACCGCCGCAAGACGCTATTACAACTTCTGCCTGCTCGTCTATATTTACACGAAAATGCCTGTCAACATAGAGGCAGCCCTCCCTGTGGGCGGTAATGAAGTTGCCCGCCACCACCTTGGCGATTTTATGTGTATCTTCGTTAATCACCGTGTTGACCAGAAAGTCGGGACCTGCCAGGCCTGCTGCCTGCTCCATATCATTGCAGCAGGGGTTCCCATCTATCCTGCCGGAGCAGACAAGGGGGTTAAGTCCCTCTCCGCCGGGATTAAAAGCCAATGAGTGGTTTTTCATAATGGTTTCATAGCCGGATACTCCGGGTGTGAGCGCTTTTTTCCCGCCTCCCCAACCGGCCAGGAAGTGGTAAACAATGCCTCCAGTCAGTATAACGCGGTCTGCTTCAGCCACCCGCCTGTTTATTTTCACCGGTGTGCCGTTGGTTGTGGCGCCGAGGTAAACCAAATCTTTGTCACTGCGGGCGTTGTGGTCATAAGCTTTCACCCGCCCGTAGGCCTCTTCGCCCATTAGCACACGGTGTTCTGCCGGCGTCTGCTCCCTGTGGTCTCCGGTGGCAAACACGACATAAATGTCCTTGTCCTGTATCCCTCCCTTGTTCAGTTCAAAGAGAAGAGGGGGAAGGAGTACATGGTGCCTGGCCCAGGACCTTGTCATATCGCTGACAATGATACAGGCCGTTTCCCCCGGCCGCACCAGTTCGCACAGAGGTGCGCTGTCAATGGGGTTCGACAGGGCCTCCTGTACCAAATCCTCCTCAGAGGCGAGTACCGGGAGCGGCTTTGGTTCAAGCACCGCTTTTATCCTGTTGTCGGGCAGCTCCAACATAACCTCACTGTCGCCGCATAAGAGTTTAATCAGCATGTACTTATTACCTCCTTGTATTCTTAAGCTCAGTTATTGGCTGCTGTTTATCTGATGGTCTGACCATTGTGAGGATGATTCTGCACTTTTTTGCTAAATCCTTCTCCATATAAAAATATTAACAAGAGGATGATTTAAGAATGTTTAAACCAATAAAACAAAAAAGAGTATACGAAGAAATTGTGGAACAGATCAGGCAGTTAATAGCCGAGGGGGCGCTGAAGCCGGGAGACCGTTTAATTTCAGAACGTGAACTGGCCGATCGCCTGCAGGTCAGCCGGGCCTCAATCCGGGAGGCTTTCAGCGCTCTTGATATGTTTGGTATCCTGGAGAGTAAACCAGGTGAGGGGACTTTTATACGCGAGGTGCCGCAGGATTCGATTATCAAGCCCCTGGCGCTCATCTTCATGCTCTACAAAGACAGTAATTTCGAAGTAATGGAGGTCAGGGCCATTCTGGAGGGTGAAAGCGCTGCACTGGCTGCCAAGCGGTCCACGGCTGAAGATATTGAAAAGATCGGTGGCATTCTTGATAAAATGGAGCAGGATGTTTTAAGCGGCAGTATCGGTGAGGTATCAGATGCCCAGTTCCACCTGGCTATTGCTGAGGCTGCCGACAATAAGGTGCTGGCCCGTCTCATGAACACTGTCTCAGACCTGATAGTGGAGACAATGCGCTACAGCAGGCAGCGCATGTTTCTCACGCCGGGAAATAAAGAAAAGCTGCTGTCTCAGCACAAAGAAATATTTAACGCCATCAAATCAAGAGAACCGGACACTGCACGTAAAGTTATGATAAACCATCTCAATTTTGTAATCAATGAAATTACTCATTTTGAGGAAGAGCGCGAAGAACAGGAGAACGGCAACACCTAGAAAATTAAAAAAGAGCAAGGGCCACGTGACGCATTTATCTTTATAACCTCCCGCTGCGCAGAATTGCCAGCAGCAGCCAGACAACCATAAAACCGGCAATGATGAAGCCAATTTCCAAAACAGGCAGGCGCCATAACATTAACTCGCCGGTTACAGAGGCGGCCAATCCCGAGCCAATAATCAACCCGGCCATAATAATGCTGAAGGAGAGCAAAACGATGCTGAAAGTTATTCTGTTGCCCATGCGGTCTATGTGATTGAAAGCTTTATCCAGGTCAGGGTAGCTAAGCTGCACCGGAAGTCCGTCCGCCTCAAAACGGTCAAACACTTCGCTCAACCTGCGGGGCAAAGAGATAAGAAAATCATGAACTTCAAAGAACTGCTCTGAAATTGTTTCTTTAAGCGAGAGCGGCGAATAGCGCTCACGCAGCAGCCGGCTGGCGTAGGGCTTCAGTAGTTCTATGAGCTTAAGTTCTGCGTCCAGTTTTTCAATTACGCCTTCAAGTGTCATTATGGTCTTGCCAAGCATGGTAAACTCCGACGGTATCCTGATATTGTGTTCGAAGGAAAGTGAGAAAATCTCCCTTACCGCTTTGCCGAGCTGGATTTTGTGCAGTGGTACGTCAAGATATTTATCCATCAGGTGTTCAACATCACGGCGCAAAGCCTTACGGTCCAACCTGTGTGAAAGCATGCCCATGTCACTGAGGGAGCGTACAATCTGACGCGAGCTGCGGCTGACCATTCCCAGTAAAAACAGGATGAACTGGCGCCTGCGCTCACCTTTTATCCTGCCTACAATGCCAAAATCCATGAAAATCAGGCGGCCGTCGGCGGAGACTGCCAAGTTGCCGGGATGGGGGTCAGCATGGAAAAGCCCGTGGCGAAAAATCTGCAGATAGGTGGCATCTATCAGGAGCCTTGCGATAAGGCTGGGGTCATGGCCGGCGGCGGCAAGTACTGCGGGCTCGTTTAGTTTGGTGCCATACATCATTTCCATAGTCAGCACAGCTGATGTTGTGTAGTCCCAGTAGATGCGGGGAATCACAATATCATGCCGGGCATTGAAATTTGCTCTGAACTGGTCTGCATTTTCAGCCTCGGTGAGAAAGTCCAACTCTTCCCTGACAGCGCGCTGCAGTTCCAGGATCACTTCGCGCACGCGGTAAACCCTGCCCCAGGACGTATGCCGCTCAGTCAGCTTAGCCATATCCAGCAGGATTTCCAGGTCGGTATTCATTTGTTCAACAATACCCGGCCTGCGGATTTTAATTACCACCTGCTCCCCGTTATGGAGGGTTGCGCGGTGGACCTGGGCGACGGATGCTGCAGCATGAGCCTGTGGCTCAATGTGGCAAAAGATTTCCGGCAGCGGCCTTTTAAGTTCACGCTCCAGTATTGTTTCTGCTTCGGTATATGGCAGCGCGGGCACATTGTCTTGTAAGTGCGACATCTCTTCCACAATGTCCCGCGGCAGCAGGTCGGGACGAGTTGAGATGAGCTGCCCGAATTTAACAAAGGTAGGCCCCAGTTCTTCCAGCAGCAGGCGGAGCCTGCGGGAGCGCGAGAAAGAGAGCAGTTCCGGTTCTTCTTTTCTGGCGCGCCGTACTGACGGCAACAGTTTAGAGAGCCCAATCTGAGCAAGCAGATGGCCGAAGCCGTGTTTGACGACGCTATTGGCGATTCGGCGGTACCTAACCAGGTGTCGGTAACGTGTTATTTGTTTCACCCCATCTCTAACTACATTATGGCTGAGTAAAAAAGCGCTGTCAAATTTTGCTTAGCAGACAGGGGCGTATCATTTTAATCTAAGGCAACATGTGGTAATATATCCTGGAGGTGGTGTTAATGGAGAGCAATGAATTGCAAAAAATTATCCGCGCTAACCTGGAGGACGGCAAGCTTTCATGCGACCGAGCACACACAATAGCTGCACAGTACGGGGTAAGGTTGTGGGAAATAGGAAAAGCTTGCGACGAAGGGAAAATTAAAATACGCGGCTGCCAGTTGGGATGCTTTTAATATGCTGACAGTACTGACAGTGATAGAAGCCAGGGAGAAAATACTCTCTGGGCTTGGGTTCAGATTGCCGGCGGAAAGAGTCCTTTTGGCCGACGCGGCAGGCCGGGTACTGGCAGGGGAGATTACCGCTCCTTCTGATTTGCCGGCATTTTCGCGTTCCACCATGGACGGCTATGCGGTAGCAGCGAGGGATTCTTTCGGTGCAACAGAGGCCATGCCGGCACTGCTTGATGTGACTGGCGAAGTAATGATGGGCACTACTGCGCCTGCACCCCTGAAGTCAGGTGAGGCAATGCGTATTTCCACCGGGGGTATGCTGCCTGCCGGTGCCGATGCTGTGGTGATGGTGGAACATACCGAACTTTTAGATGAATATACTGTGTCTGTGCACCGTGCCGCTGCCCCGGGCGAGAATACCATAGCGCGCGGCGAGGACCTGAGGCAGGGCGTGGCTGCACTGCCGCCCGGGCATATTCTACGTCCCCAGGATATAGGGCTATTGGCCGCATTGGGCTGTACCGGAGCAGAGGTGGCAACCCGGCCGCGGGTAGCTGTCCTATCCACCGGTGACGAACTTGTATCGCCGGAGTGTGAACCTGCCCCGGGCCAGGTGCGTGATATCAATACTTATCTGCTGTCGGCACTGGTCAAGCAGACGGGCGCTGTGCCTGTACCGCTTGGTATAATTCCTGACAGCCCCCAGGCGCTGGCAGCAGCTTTGCATAAGACTAAAGATTGTGACTGCACTATTATATCGGGAGGCAGCTCAGCCGGCGTCCGCGATCTGACCGCAGACGCCATAAACAGCCTCGGTAAGCCAGGAGTACTGTTTCATGGTGTGTCTATGCGGCCGGGTAAACCCCTGATTTATGGCCTGGCGGGGGACAAGCCGTATTTTGGGCTATCCGGCAACCCCACATCTGCCATGGTTGGGTTTTTGTTGTTTGTGAGGCCACTGCTGCTGGCGATGCAGGGAGCCTCGGAGTTACAGCAGCTGTTGTGGGCAAGGGTTGACAGGAGCCTGTCATCAGCCGGCGGCCGGGAGGACTACGTGAGGGCAATCCTCTATAGTAAAGAAAGGGAGCTGTGGGCATCCCCCGTGCTTGGGCAGTCTAACCTCATTTCCACCGTGGTGCGCGGAAGTGCCCTGCTGCGTATTCCCCAGGACTGTGAAGGGGTGGAAGCGGGAGAAAAGTTGGAGGCGATAGAGATTTGACGAGCGAGCATACAAAGATGAAAGACAGGCGGCGGCGTTACCTGCACAATATACCTGTCGCTGAAGCCAGGCGGCGTTTTCTTGACAGGGAATGGAGCCAAAGCGGCGAGGAAATAATAGCAGTTACTGAGTCGGTGGGGCGTGTCACATTCAGAGCGGTCTTTGCCCGTGCCTCCTCCCCCCATTATCACGCCGCAGCTATGGACGGCGTGGCTGTACGCGCCATTGACACGGCGGGTGCTTCCGAAACCTCGCCCAGGCGTCTGCAACTTGGTGAGGCGGCTGTCCAGGTGGATACAGGGAACGCACTGCCGCAGGGTTATGATGCAGTCATCATGGCTGAAGATTTGCTTGAACTGGAAAATGAAGTGGAAATAAATGCTCCTGTGGCGCCTTGGCAGCATGTGCGTCCCATCGGGGAAGATATTGTGGCTACGGAAATGCTTCTTCCTGCCGGCCACCAGATAAGAGGTATGGATGCGGGGGCAATGCTGGCGGGGGGGCTGACTTCAGTCGCTGTCCGCTGCCGCCCGCGGGTGGCTGTAATTCCCACCGGCAATGAGCTGGTGGAGCCGGGCGAAGAGCCGCTGCCGGGTGAAATAATCGAGTTTAATTCCACTGTTTTTGCGTCTATGGTGGAAGAGTGGGGCGGCAGCGCAGTGAGGACAGGCATAGTGAGAGATGATTATTTTTTGATCAGGCAGGCAGTCAGTGATGCCGCAGACCTTTGTGATGTGGTCCTGGTCAATGCCGGTTCTTCCGCCGGGCGTAGGGACTACACTGCAGACGTGGTGGCAGAGCTTGGTGAGGTGCTTGTCCACGGCGTAGCAGTAAGACCGGGAAAACCGGTAATTCTGGGGATTGTGCGAGGCAAGCCGGTTATCGGAGTGCCGGGCTATCCAGTCTCAGCTGTGGTCGCTCTTGAATTGTTTCTTAAACCTCTTCTTTTCAGGCTGCAGGGGCTTCCAGAGCCAAAGAGGCTTATATTGCCGGCGGTTTTTTCCCGCCAGGTTACTTCACCTCTCTCTGCGGAAGAGTGGATCAGGGTCAAAGTAGGACGTGTGAATGGGCGATATGTGGCTACGCCGCTTGCCCGCGGGTCTGGTATTATTACCTCTTTGGTCAGGGCCGACGGTATTGTGCGTATATCACAGCAAAAGGAAGGACTCACGGCCGGGGAACAGGTTGAAGTTGAGCTTTTGCGGCCAAGTGAAGAAATTGACCGCAGTTTGGTCTGCATCGGCAGTCATGACATAGCACTTGACTTGCTGGGCGACCTGCTGCGCCGCCGCAACCCGGGCTTCTCACTCTCTTCTGCCCACGTGGGCAGTACCGGGGGACTAATGGCCCTGCGGAGGAGTGAAGCACACCTGGCCGGAGTACACCTGCTTGATGAGGAGACAGGGCAGTATAATGTGCCTTTTCTGGAAAGGTTTCTTCCCAGCCTGCCGGTGGCGCTTATTACTCTTGTGGAGCGTGAGCAGGGACTGATGGTCCTACCCGGCAATCCCAAAAAAATAACCGGGTTTGCTGATTTAGAGCGGCCTGATATTTCATTTATAAACCGCCAGCGCGGCGCCGGGACCAGGATATTGCTTGACATTCGGCTGCACGAGTCAGGACTTGAATCCGCTGCCATCAACGGATACGGACGGGAAGAGTTTACTCACCTTGCTGTGGCCGCGGCAGTTGCAGCCGGTTCGGCAGACACCGGGCTTGGCGTACTGGCCGCCGCCCGTTCCATGGGCCTGGACTTTGTGCCGCTTGCTAAAGAGCGTTACGATTTGGCCATCCCCCTGGCTTACCTTGAGGACTCTGCTGTTGCTCTCCTGCTGGAGGCGGCGCGGTCCGCTGAGTTTAAACAGCTGGTGCAATCCCTGGGGGGCTATCATACTGAAAAGACTGGAGAGTTAGTATACAGCACAAAGGGTGGTGCTTAAGATGAATAAGTTCAGTGCGGCTGTACTCACGGCAAGCGATAAGGGTGCGCGCGGAGAGCGTGTTGATGAAAGCGGAAAGCTAATAAAAGAAATGATTGAGGCAATTGGCGGAAGCATAATGGCTTATGAGATGGTTCCTGACGAGTTTACAATTCTCCGTGACAGGTTGATTGAATACTGCGACAATCTGCGTGTCAACCTGGTTTTAACCACAGGGGGGACCGGCCTTTCAGCACGCGACAATACTCCTGAAGCCACACTGGCGGTGATAGAAAAGCAGGTTCCGGGTATTGCCGAGGCGATGCGTTCATACGGACTGCAAAAGACGCATCACGCCATGCTCTCCCGGGCGGTGTGCGGCGTGCGGCGTCAGACGCTGATAATCAACCTGCCGGGAAGTCCCCGCGCAGTACGTGAAAACCTGGAAGTGGTGCTGCCGGCACTGCCGCACGCTCTTGGTGTGCTCTGCGGAGTCTCGGCAGAATGTGCCGATTTGCGAAAAACAGATGCATAAAATGCCTGCACCATGGTTATCATAAACATTGTTCTTCCAATGGAAAAATTAGAGATTCCAAGAAAACAAAGAGTAATCTACGATAATGCAGGATAAATGGCTAAATTTCCATCTAGGTTCCTGTGGAACGGTTTGCGTTCTGCTCGGATTTTATATACCATTACAAGTGGGACAATTAGCACTCGCAGACAGTGAGTGCTAATAACAATATACCATTCAATCAAAGGAGGTTATCAAATGAACATTAAACCCCTAGCTGACCGAGTCGTGATTAAGGTGCTTGAAGCCGAGGAAAAAACGGCCAGCGGCATCGTCCTACCTGACAAGGCCAAAGAAAAGCCCCAGGAAGGGGAAGTTATGGCTGTAGGCAGCGGCAAAGTGCTGGATAACGGTACCCGCGTGGAGATGGACCTAAAAGTGGGAGACCGCGTTCTTTTTTCCAAGTATGCCGGTACTGAAGTCAAGCTGGAAGGGCAGGAATACTTAATTATGCGCCAAGACGATATTCTTGGCAAAATCGTTTAACACATTACACTAATTAACTATAACAGGGAGGTTGAGAATAATATGGCCAAAGAGATTCAATTCCGTGAAGAAGCGCGCCGCTCACTGGAGATAGGCGTAAACAAACTTGCTGATACAGTCAAAGTGACTTTGGGCCCTAAAGGTCGCAACGTGGTACTTGACAAAAAATTTGGCAGCCCACTTATCACAAGCGACGGAGTTACTATCGCCCGTGAGATAGAACTGGAAGACGTGTTTGAAAACATGGGTGCACAACTGGTGAAAGAAGTGGCCACCAAGACTCAGGACGTGGCCGGTGACGGTACAACAACTGCTACACTGCTGGCACAGGCTATTATCCGCGAAGGCATCAAGAACGTAACCGCCGGCGCCAACCCCATGGCTATCAAAAAAGGTATCGAGAAAGCTGTAAAAGTAGCTGTAGAAGGTATTAAAGCACAGAGCAAGCAAATAGACTCCAAGGAAGCCATTGCCCAGGTAGCGTCTATTTCCGCAACCGATGAAGAAATCGGCAACTTGATTGCCGAGGCTATGGAAAAAGTCGGCAAGGACGGCGTTATCACAGTTGAAGAATCCAAGGGTTTCACCACTGACCTGGATGTTGTTGAAGGGATGCAGTTCGACCGCGGCTATATTTCACCCTACATGGTAACAGACGCCGAAAAAATGGAAGCCGTGCTTGACGATCCTTACATACTGATGACAGACCGCAAGATTGGCAACATTCACGATATTCTTCCCATCCTGGAAAAGGTTGTCCAATCCGGCAGGCCCATGATTCTGGTTGCTGAAGATGTGGAAGGCGAAGCGCTCGCCACTCTTGTTGTAAACAAGCTGCGCGGCACTTTCACCTGTGTGGCAGTTAAGGCTCCCGGTTTTGGCGATCGCCGCAAGGCCATGCTGCAGGATCTTTCAGTCCTGACAGGCGGCCAGGTGGTGTCGGAGGATCTTGGACTTGATATGAAGAATGTTGACCTGTCAATGCTGGGCCGGGCCCGTCAGGTCAGGGTCAGCAAGGAAGAGACAGTGATTGTGGATGGCGGCGGCGATACCGCTGAGATCCAGAAGCGCATCGGCCAGATCCGTGTTCAAATAGAGGATACCACCTCCGAGTTTGACCGCGAAAAACTGCAGGAGCGCCTGGCTAAATTGGCCGGCGGTGTGGCAGTAATCGGGGTGGGGGCCGCTACCGAAACAGAAATGAAGGAAAAGAAACTGCGCATTGAAGACGCTCTTTCCGCCACTCGCGCTGCGGTAGAGGAAGGCATTGTCTCCGGCGGCGGGGCAGCTTATATTATGCTGATAAAGGACATTGAAAAGATAGACGCCAGCGGTGACGAGATGACAGGAGTAAAAATTATCCTGCGCTCCTTAGAAGAGCCTGTCAGACAAATTGCTACCAATGCCGGCCAGGAGGGTTCAGTAGTAGTAGCGCGTGTCAAAGCAGAACCGGACGGCGTGGGCTACAACGTGGTAACAGGCGAATATGTGAACATGATTGACGCCGGTATTGTTGACCCGGCCAAGGTCACACGCTCTGCGCTGCAAAACGCAGCCAGCATCGCTGCCATGTTCCTCACCACCGAGGCAGTTGTGGCTGAAAAGCCGGATGAAAACAAAGGCGGAATGCCGGGCATGGGTGGCATGGGCGGCATGGGCGGCATGGGAATGTAATTTAATACAAGTGAAAGAGCACCTGCCTGCAGGTGCTCTTTCACTTAATAGGAGCAATGCGAAGGGTATGGGTGGCTTTATATCAACAGGGGAATCGGATCAGGGAGGCCCTTTGGCTGTCAGATTCCTGTCAAAACGTGAGGTCACTATCCTGACACTGCGTGCGGGAGTAAAGAAGGGAAACATGAAAATTTGTTGAATTAAGTATAGATCCATTCCATCGATACTACTCTTAAAGATATATCACGTAAGCTGGACAGAATAAAAGACTAACTAAGCAAGACGTCACTGGGGGTGAAAGAGTGGAACTGGTAATCGCGTTAGTTATTGCTATTGTAGTCCTTTACCTTCTTATTTCTCTGAATATCAATACAGGCCATATCGCGGAATCACTTGATGAGATTATAAGTGTGCTCAAGGCGGAAAGAGAAACAGAAATAGCCTATTTCTCTGACATCCTCGATGGAGCATGTGAGGGGTGTGGTAAGAAAGTCTCCATGCAAGACATGTTGTGCCCGTCCTGCGGACTGAGAATAAAACATTAGCAATAATAACTCCCTGAATGTATATGCCGGGGAGTTATTATTTTAAAAGGCGGGAACTAATCCCTGCCTGTCCGGTCTAAAACATTAGTGTGATACATAACGCCTGGGTCGCCGTGGAAGAGGATGCGCTGTTAAGGTGGGAGATCATCGGACATTTCCGCTACCCAAATGAAAGTAAATAAAAACGCCCCCGGTTAAGATTAAACCGGGGGCGTTTTGCGGCTATCTATTTGCAAACAACTTTTTTTAGCAGCATAATATCAGTGTCATGCTGGTTAACTTTTTCTTCAATGCGGGTTTTAAACTGTATCATCTCGGTTTTAAATTCCAGCAGGTCGGCTGTCTGCTCACAGATTATATTTACCTTACGATCAAGTTCCCTGACCTGAACAGCCATTTTATCCTGGTTTTCCTCAAGCTTGTCCATACGCTGCTCAAGCTTGTCCATACGCTGCTCAAGCTTGTGCAGCCCATTCTCGACTCTGTGGAGCCCTTCCCCCAAGGCGGTCACCTTTTCGAGGATCAGATTTAACACTTTATCCATCACTCAAACCTCCAAAATCTTTGTTGGACAATTTAATTATACCACGCGGAGAAAAAAACAGAAGTGTTATTTCGTAAAATCATCACCGGAACATATGTTCTATATTCATAATATAGCATATATGGCAGCATATGTAAACAGGTAGTTTACGATGATTTTTTACCTGCTTCGCGACATTCAATGGGGGTAAGGGCGGCAGTGTATCCAAAGCCGTACCATATTTGTCCCGTGTCAGTGTGGGCAGGCTTTAGGTTCAAAGGCAATGACCCGTATACCCCTGCCATGTATCTTGTCATAAAGGAAGGGGAAACTAAGACCAAGAAAGCGGTGCGGGAGGAAATTTTTGTCGAAGCCTGATGTGTTTGGCAGGAGAAAGAGCGACTGAAAACGAACTTATGCTTGGGAGGAGGAGGAATTTGGACCAGGAATTGGTGCTGGTGCTTGATTTTGGCGGGCAGTATACGCAGCTTATCGCCCGCCGCGTACGTGAACTTAACGTCTACTGTGAGATTTTACCTTACACTGTTTCACAGGAGAGGGTGAAGTTCTACAAGCCAAAGGCATTAATTTTTTCAGGCGGTGCTTTTAGCGTATATGGGGATAGTGCCCCCGGCGGTTGACCCCCGTATTTATCACTTGGGGGTGCCGATACTGGGCATTTGCTACGGCATGCAGCTGATGGCCAAGGATCTTGGCGGTGTGGTGAGGGCGGCAGGTAAGCGGGAATATGGCAAGACTGAATTGACTGTCCTCAAAGAGGGGGCGCTTTTTGACGGGCTTGAGCAGGAAATTAAAGCCCCCTTCCACCATAGAGTGGGAATAATTCAATTTTCTCAATCAGCCCGATTGGACTCCCTCCTAGTATTGACAGGCCATGTCGAATCTGTTACCTTAAAGGTAACTGAATAACTCGTATAGCTTCGGGAATATGGCCTGAAAGTCTCTACCAGATAACCGTAAATTATCTGACTACGAGGGGAAGTGCGCCTAGGGTTCCGCCCGTGCAGACGGGGCTGGTCCAAGTGGCGCAGGCGCTAGCGCTACACCGGAGGGATAAAAGCCCAGACGGGTAGGTTTCACTCGGCTGACCTACCTGTCTTGGCTTTTTGTTTTCTTGGTTGTTTTGCTGTGCCAAATCCGGGAACGGCGCCCCTGGCAGTCAGAGGGTTGGACAGGCGCCCTGTTAAAGGGGGTGTAAGCAGTCAAGCAGAAAAGATGATAAGTTGTTGCATACTAATCCGGGGCTACTTTAAAAAACAAGGAGGTTGCAGACTTGGAAAAATTCTTTAAGCTAAAAGAGCACAAGACTGATTTCCGTACTGAAATCGTAGCGGGATTAACCACCTTCATGACAATGGCATACATTATTTTTGTTAATCCGTTCTTACTCCAGCAGGGAGGCATTAACCAGGCAGGCGCGCTGTTTGGCGATGCACTGCAGTTTAACGCTGTCAATGACCCATATGTGGGCGCCCTCGTCACTGCCACCATTTTGGCGGCCGCTCTTACAACCATCCTGATGGGGCTTCTCACCAATTACCCGTTTGCCCTGGCGCCGGGGATGGGCCTGAATGCATTTTTTGCTTTTGTGGTAGCTCCCCAGTATGGCTGGCGGGCTGCTCTGGCTGCTGTATTTATCTCCGGGGTAGTCTTTTTACTGCTTGCCGTAACCGGCTTTATCGACCAGATTGACAAAGCGGTGCCTGTGAGCCTTAAAAGAGCTGTGGCTGCCGGTATCGGTCTCTTTATCGCCCTCATTGGTTTGAAGAATGCCGGTATTATTATTGCCAGCCCTGCCACGCTGGTTCAGCTTGGGCCGCTGACTGAGAGTGGCCCGGGACTGGCCGCCATCGGCCTCTTGATCACGGCTGTTTTAATGGGGCTTAAAGTTAAGGGCGCCATCCTGCTTGGAATATTTGCAACCACAATTATCGGTATGTTTACCGGTGTTACAACCATACCCTCGGGTATCGGCGATATTGTGGGCAGACCTGCAGGACTGGGGCCCATCGCTTTTGAACTTGATTTCCGCGGTGCGATGAGCCTTGGTTTCATGGTTATCTTTGCCCTTGTATTTGTAGATCTTTTTGACACCATGGGCACATTGCTGGGGACAGGCGCCCGTGCCGGTTTCCTGGATAAGGATGGCCGCCTGCCCAAAGTTAAAAACGCTATGATTGCCGATGCTGTGGGCACCATGGGCGGAGCATTGCTTGGGACAAGCACTGTGACTACTTATGTTGAATCCACGGCAGGAATTTCTGAAGGTGGACGCACAGGACTTACATCCATGGTAGTTGGCGCCCTGTTTTTACTGGCGCTCTTCTTCACCCCACTCGCTGCCATCATCCCCGGTCAGGCTACCGCACCGGCACTGGTGATTGTGGGTGTTTTGATGCTTGGCGCAGTGACACACATCGACTTTGATGATTTCACCGAAGCTTTCCCCGCTTTTCTGACAATAGCTGTTATGCCGTTTGCTTTCTCCATCGCCCACGGTATCGCTGCCGGCTTCCTGGCCTACCCCATTGTAAAACTGGTTGCGGGCCGGGGCAAGGAAGTACACTGGTTTATGTACATCCTGGCCGCCATTTCTCTTGCTCACTTTGTACTTTAACCAGTAACGGATAGGGGACGCTTCAGCGCCCCCTGTCCTCCTTTAAGGGGTAATGAATAATGCTAAACAGAATTGCTGTCAGGCCGCCTTTTCGCATTGCTATAGTGGGTGGCGGCCAACTTGGCAAGATGATGACGGTTGCAGCCAAGCAGCTGGGTTTCCATGTTACAGTGCTTGACCCCACACCGGAGAGCCCCGCAGCCCAAGTGGCCGACCGGCAGGTAGTGGCGGCTTTTACTGATGGGGAAGCCATTCGTTCGCTTGCCGCTTCTGCAGATGTTATAACTTATGAATTTGAACATATCGACTGCAGTTCTCTGCTTGCGCTTGAGGAAGATGGCTATCCTGTTTTCCCTACAGCGAGACTGCTGCGCATAATACAAAATAAGCTGACTCAAAAAAAAGCCCTGGCAAAGGCCAATATACCTGTACCGTCTTTTCTGCCTGCTGCCGACAGCAAAGAAGCCGGGGAAGCCGCTGCCAAGCTGGGATTCCCCTTACTGCTCAAAGCCTGCCGCGGCGGGTATGACGGCAAGGGCAACGCGCTTGTCATGAATGCCGGGGAGTTAGATGCGCAGTTTGAGTCGCTTGGCGGCTGTGAAATCCTGGTGGAGGAATTTATCCCATTTACGTGCGAAGTATCAGTCATGGTGGCGCGCGGACGTTTTGGCGAAATCAAGAGTTATCCGCTCAGTGAAAATGAGCATGCCGACAACATCCTGCGTCAAAGTGTGGTTCCGGCCAGGGTTGCGCCTGCTGTTGAGTTAAAGTCGCGGCAAGTGGCCGAGTCTGTAATGTCGCTCTTTTCAGGTGTTGGTGTCTTTTGTGTTGAAATGTTTGTCACTGCCCAAGGGGAGGTGCTGGTGAACGAGGTAGCGCCAAGACCGCATAACTCGGGGCATTACACCATCGAGGCCTGTGTGACATCCCAGTTCGAGCAGCATATCAGGGCTATTGCGGGACTGCCGCTTGGAGACACCACTCTTGTGCAGCCGGCGGTGATGGTAAACCTGCTTGGTGAAGAAGGTTTTTACGGTCCTGCCGTCCTGGAAGGAACTGCTCTTGCCCTTTCACTCCCTGGCGTGCATTTGCACCTTTACGGGAAAAGCATCACCTCGCCCCTGCGCAAAATGGGTCATATCACTGTTACTGCACCGAAGTTGGCGCAGGCTATAGATGTTGCAGCAAGAGCGGGTCAGGCGCTGCGTGTGATTTCACAGGAAGGAGAAAGTCTTAATGAATAAAACTCTTGTCGGGATTATCATGGGGAGTGACTCGGATCTTGCTGTTATGAGAGCGGCAGCTGATGTGCTTGAGGAGTTCGGGGTGCCCTTTGAGCTGACCATAGTTTCCGCGCACCGGACGCCTGACAGGCTTTACAGCTACGCACAGGAAGCAGCTGCGCGCGGCATTGAAGTGATAATAGCGGGCGCCGGAGGCGCTGCCCACCTGCCGGGTATGACAGCCTCTGTAACTGAGCTGCCGGTCATAGGTGTGCCTGTGCAGACTGCTGCACTTGGCGGAGTTGATTCGCTTTATTCCATAGTCCAGATGCCTCCCGGCGTCCCCGTGGCTGTGGTTGCTATCAACGGGGCAAAGAATGCCGGGCTGCTCGCTGTACAGATGCTGGGTATAAAAGAGCCGTCACTTCGTAAAAAAATTATTGATTTTAAGGCAGAACAGCGTGCTACTGTGGAGAAAAAGGCTGCCAGGCTGGAGAAAGACGGTTACAGGAACTACCTTGAGACCATAGAAAGTTAATTCTAGCGGGGTGAAGCAGGTGATTGAAAGATACACACTACCTGAGATGGGTGGAATCTGGACACTGGAGAATAAATTTAAAAAATGGCTGGAAATAGAAATCTACGCCTGTGAAGCATGGGCACAACTAGGTGTGATACCCCGCGAGGCTGTGGATGCTATCCGGGAAAGGGCCAGCTTCAGTGTGGAGAGGATACTTGAAATTGAAGAAGAAACGAGACACGACGTTGTGGCCTTTACACGCTGCGTGGCCGAATCGCTGGGGGATGAATCCAAATATGTACACTTCGGTCTTACCTCATCTGATGTGGTGGATACGGCGCTGGCAGCGGTGATGAAAGATGCCATTTCCCTGATCATAGACGATCTGCGCGCCTTAATTGACGTCCTTAGAGACAAAGCACGCCAATATAAGTACACTGTAATAATGGGAAGAACACATGGTGTCCATGCCGAACCCACCACCTTTGGCCTGAAGATGGCCTTGTTTGTGGCTGAAATGGAACGCAATCATGAACGCCTGAAGCGGGCAAAAGAAAATATTTCTTACGGCAAGTTGTCGGGGGCAGTGGGTACCTATGCTAATATAGACCCGTTTGTGGAAAGCTACGTTTGCACGAAGCTCGGATTGGAGCCTGCGCCTGTCTCCACACAGGTGCTGCAGCGCGACCGTCATGCCGAGTATATGACCACCCTGGCCATAGTGTCCGGGACGCTTGATAAACTGGCCACAGAAATACGCAATCTGCAAAAAACCGAAACCCGCGAGGTGGAGGAACCTTTTTATAAAGGCCAGAAAGGTTCATCGGCCATGCCTCACAAACGCAACCCAGTCAACTGCGAGCAGATTACCGGCCTGGCACGGATTGTGCGTGCCAATGCCCTGGTGGCGCTGGAAAACATGCCGCTTTGGCATGAGCGCGACATCTCCCACTCCTCAGCAGAACGGGTCACTGTGCCCGATAGCACCATCCTTGTCAACTACATGTTAAGGAGAATGACGCACATCATCAGCGACCTGCATGTTTACCCCGATAACATGCGGCGCAATATGGAGCTGACTCTGGGGTTGACTTTTTCCCAGCGCTTACTGCTGGCTTTGGTTGAAAAGGGGATGAAAAGAGAGGATGCCTACGATCTGGTACAGCGTTATGCCATGCAGGCCTGGTCTGACAAACGTCCTTTCAAAGATATAGTGGCTGCAGATGAAGAAATCATGAGCGCGCTTACGCCCGGAGAGCTGGAAGACTGTTTTGACAATTCCTACCACCTGAGAAGGGTAGATGAAATACTGGAAAGATTGGGGATTTAATTTTAATTTAAATAAAAAGGAGCAACGTGTGATGGAAAAAGGGGAGCTTCTTTACAGGGGAAAGGCCAAAAATATATATTCCACAATTGATTCGGACCTGGTGGTAGTGGAATACAGGGACGATGCCACGGCCTTTAACGGACTGAAAAAAGAGACCGTTGCCGGCAAAGGTGTGCTCAACAACAAAATCTCATCCTTTTTTTTCACACTGCTCGCTGAAAAAGGAGTGGCCAGCCATTTTGTCAGACAGCTTTCAGATACTGAGATGCTGGCTAAAAAGCTTTTACAGGACTTCCTAAAAGAGAAAAATGTTACCCTTGTGGACTTTAAACTGGAGTTTGGACTCTTAAAAGGTGATATAGTGTTGGGTGATGAGATTTCTCCTGATACCTGCCGCTTCTGGGATGACCGGACCGGGGAGAAGCTGGATAAAGACCGTTTCAGACGCGACCTTGGCGGTGTGATAGAGGCTTATGAAGAGATACTAAAACGGAGGATAAGATATGAAGCCTGAAGTCTGGCCCAAATGGGCCTTAAAGACCAGGAGTACAATATGATAGCGGATATCCTCGACCGCGACCCCAACTACGTGGAACTTGGCATGTACAGCGTGATGTGGTCGGAGCACTGTTCATACAAAAATTCAAAAGAAGTACTGCGCACATTTCCGACTAAAGGCGAGCGAGTGCTGCAGGGAACCGGGTGAGAATGCGGGCAATGTGTCTTTCTATAACGAAACAAACGGCGAGGCTGTTTTTACCACACCCACGGTGGGGATGGTCGGCCTGCTGGAAGACATAGACAGGCGCTGCACACAGGACTTTAAACATGAGGGCGATGTAATAGTTTTACTGGATGCACTGCTTGAACTGGCCGCACGGGAAGGAGTCCCTGCCATGGCAGTGGGCTGCGTAATCGGAGATATTCTGAGTATAAATGTGGACGGGCAGAATGAAATAAACCTGCCCCTGAAAGTAATAAATGAAAAATGGCGGGGGGCAATAGCATGTTTCCTGGAATAATTACGACTGATGGGGACAAGTTCAGGGAAGAGTGCGGGGTCTTGGGTATTTATTCTCCGGGAAGCGATATTGCACAGCTGGCATGTTTTGGACTTTACGCCCTGCAGCACCGCGGTCAGGAGAGTGCGGGCATTGCTGTCTCCGACGGGCGCAAAGTCCGTGTGGAAAAGGGGATGGGCCTGGTTTCCGAGGTGTTTGCCGACCAGTCGCGGCTGGCGCGCCTGGAAGGTTTTATGGGTGTCGGGCATGTGCGCTACTCGACCATGGGCTCAAGCCTGCTCGTTAACGCCCAGCCGCTGGTCTTCCGCTACCGCAACGGCTATCTGGCAGTGGCCCATAACGGCAATCTGGTCAACGGACATGAGTTGCGCTTTGACCTTGAGGCAGGCGGTTCAATTTTTCAGACCACCACAGACAGCGAGCTGATAGCACACCTGGTTGCTCGCTCAGGGGAGACAGATGTAGAAGCCGCTGTCAGGCAGGCTGTGCCTGTCCTCAAAGGAGCTTACACTTTCATCCTCATGACAGAGGACAAACTACTGGGCTTGCGCGACCCTTACGGCATCCGGCCGCTGTCCCTTGGCAAAACTGCGAACGGTTATGTGCTTGCTTCCGAAACATGTGCTTTTGATACGGTGGGAGCAGAGTTTATCCGTGATATTGAGCCCGGGGAACTGGTTGTCATCGATGGCAGCGGTGTAAAAAGCACCAGGGTATTTCCCAACGGTAAACAGGCTCTCTGCATCTTTGAGTTTATTTATTTTGCACGGCCTGACAGCAATTTGCACGGGCGCAACGTGCATCTGGTGCGCAAACAGCTGGGCAAGCGCCTGGCCATTGAACAGCCTGTGGAGGCTGATATCGTCACAGGCGTGCCTGACTCATCACTTTCCGCCGCCACGGGAGTAGCCGAACAACTGGGGCTGCCTTATGAGATGGGTTTTATTAAAAACAGGTATATCGGACGCACATTCATACAACCGTCACAGGAAGTGAGGACACTGGGAGTAAAACTGAAGCTGAACCCGGTACGGCAGATTGTGAAAGGAAAACGTGTGATAATGGTGGATGATTCAATTGTCCGCGGCACAACTTCCATGAGAATCATAGAGATGCTGCGCAACGCCGGCGCCCGCGAGGTCCATGTCAGAATCAGTTCACCGCCTGTTACATCTTCCTGTTTTTACGGTATCGATACTTCGTCCGCAGGAGAGTTAATAGGTGCAAGGCTGGATGTGGAATCCATCGCAAGGACAATTGGCGCCGATTCATTGGGTTATTTAAGCCATGAAGGAATGCTTGACTCTATGGGCCTGCCGCAGGATAGTTTTTGCACAGCCTGTTTTTCAGGCTCCTATCCGGTAGAGATATCAAGCAGGGGCAAGTTTCTGTTTGAGGAGAATAAAGAAGATGACGGGAGGTGCGGCGGTTGTGGCGTCCACGTATAAAGGCGCCGGCGTAGATATAGATGCCGGCAACGAGGCTGTACGTCTGATGCGCTCTCATGTACGCTCCACCTTCAGACCCGGGGTGATGGCAGATATCGGCGGTTTTGGCGGCTTGTTTGCATTGGATGTTAATAAGTATAAGGAGCCGGTACTTGTCAGCGGTGCTGATGGTGTGGGTACCAAGCTTAAAGTTGCTTTTATGATGGACAAGCACGATACAGTGGGGCAGGACGCTGTGGCCATGTGCGTCAACGATATAGTGGTGCAGGGCGCTGAGCCTCTCTTTTTCCTGGATTATCTTGCTGTGGGCAGGCTTGACCCTGTCAGGGTGGCCGAAATTGTCGGTGGAGTGGCAGCCGGCTGCCGCCTGGCGGGCTGTGCTCTGATCGGGGGAGAAACAGCGGAAATGCCCGGCTTTTATCCTGACGGCGAATATGACCTGGCCGGGTTTGCCGTGGGTGTGGTAGACCGTAAGCATGTTGTAAACGGCGAGGGTACAAAGCCTGGCGACGTGCTGATTGGTTTGCATTCTTCCGGCCTGCACAGCAACGGGTTTTCCCTGACACGGAAAGTTTTCTTTGAGCAGGCGGGCTGGACTGTTGATAAATATGTGCCTGAGCTTGGCCAAACACTGGGAGAGGAACTTCTTACACCGACAAAGATATATGTGCGTGCGGCGCTTGCGGTTATGAAGCATGTGACTGTACGCGGCATGGCCCATGTTACCGGAGGCGGGCTTTTGGAGAATGTGCCCCGCTGCCTGCCCGCAGGACTGGGAGCAGTTATCGAGCGCTCCGCATGGCAGGCGCCGGCTGTGTTTGAGCTGCTCCAGGAAACAGGGCGCATTGAGGAAAACGAAATGCTGCGGACCTTCAATTTAGGTATCGGCTTTGTCCTGGTTATACCTGCCAACGATGTGGACAAGGCACTGGAAGTTCTGCAGCGAGAGGGCGAGGATTGCTGCGTCATCGGTTACATAAACAAAGAGGAAGGGACCAGTTTTAAATAGCCGGTAAAGGATGGGTTTAATGATGAAAAGAATTGCCGTCTTGGCCTCCGGCAACGGCAGCAATCTGCAGGCCATCATTGAGGCGACGGAGAGCGGCGTGATCCGGGATGGAACCGTAGCCCTGGTGGTGAGTGACAGAACAAATGCCTACGCGCTGGAGCGGGCCAGGAAAAAAAATATTGCGGCTTCATATTTCAGCCCGCACAAATACTCTTCCAGGGAAGAATATGACCGGGGGCTTGTTACATACCTGGAGAGGCGGCAGATTGACCTTGTGGTGCTGGCAGGGTTTATGCGCCTTCTTACCCCTTACTTTGTACTTATCTTCCAGCATAGAATCCTCAATATCCACCCGGCGCTGCTCCCTTCATTCCCCGGTGAGCATGGCGTGGCGGAAGCCCTGGCGTACGGTGTTAAAGTCACCGGCTGCACTGTACATTTTGTAGATGAAGGAGTCGATACCGGCCCCATTATACTGCAGGAGGCTGTGCATGTATATAACGATGACACGTCAGAAAGCCTGCATTCCCGCATTCATGCTGTGGAGCACAGGCTTTACCCCAAGGCAATTGACCTTGTTCTGCGTGATAAAGTAACCATAAAAGGGAGAAGGTGTATCATCGATGAAGGATAAGCTGGCACTGTTAAGCGTCTCGGACAAAACCGGCCTTGTTGATTTTGCCAGAGGGCTGATAGAACTCGGCTTTACCATTATTTCCACGGGTGGGACAAAAAAGGCAATAGCTGATGCAGGACTTCCTGTTAAAAGCGTGTCTGAAATTACCGGCTTTCCCGAAATACTGGATGGGCGTGTCAAAACGCTGCACCCCAAAATTCATGGTGGAATTTTAGCCCGCCGCGAACTGGAAACACATCTGGCACAGATGGATGAGCATGGGATTGGCCCAATTGGATTGGTGGCTGTCAACCTGTATCCTTTCGCCGGAACAGTTGCCAAGCCCGGCGTGACGCTGGATGAGGCAATTGAAAATATCGATATTGGAGGCCCCACAATGGTGCGCTCCGCGGCTAAAAATTTTACACACGTGGCAGTTGTCGTCAATCCGGCCCGCTACAGCAGCGTACTGGCAGAGTTTGAGAATGACGGTAATTTGAGTGAAGCTACGCGCTTTTCCCTTGCCGTTGAGGCCTTTACACATACTGCGGAATATGACGCCATGATTAGCGGCTGGCTGTATAAAAAGCTGCCGGCAGCACCTCTTTTCCCGGAGACACTGGTTTTACCCTTCACCAAGGTGCAGGAGCTGCGCTACGGGGAAAACCCGCAGCAGAAAGCTTCATTCTACCGCGAACCGCAGGCGTCTGTGGGCAGTGTGGCCGGTGCCGTTCAGCTGCACGGTAAAGAACTTTCCTTTAATAATATTAATGACCTCAACGCGGCCTGGGAGCTTGTCCAGGAGTTCAGTGAGCCCGCTGCTGTGGCAGTTAAGCATACCAACCCCTGCGGTGTAGCTGTGGGCAGTGACCTCTTTGAGGCCTACCAACGTGCCTTTGAGGCCGACCCGGTCTCCATTTTCGGAGGCATCGTGGCTGTAAACAGGACTCTTGACGCCAGCACCGCCGCCAAAATGAATGAAATCTTCCTTGAAGTAATCATTGCGCCCGATTATGAGAAAGGGGCGCTGGATGTACTAATGGCAAAAAAAGATGTACGCCTGCTTAAATGCCCACTACCGCAGGAAAAAACTGTAACTGATGCCAAAAAGGTGTCAGGTGGACTTCTGATACAGGAACTGGACAACGAGGTTATAGACTCTGCCGGCTGGGGTGCTGTTACCATGGCCAGGCCGGATGAGCGGGCCATGAAAGATCTTGTTTTTGCCATGAAAGTTGTAAAGCATGTCAAATCAAACGCCATTATCCTAGTTAAAAATGGCCAGACTGTGGGAATTGGCGCCGGACAGATGAACAGGGTGGGAGCAGCCCGCATCGCCATTGAGCAGGCCGGTGAGAAAGCCAAGGGCAGCGTGCTGGGCTCGGACGCATTTTTCCCGTTCCGGGACACTGTGGATGCTGCTGCCAAGGCAGGCGTTGTGGCCATCGTCCAGCCGGGAGGCTCGCTTAAAGACCAGGAATCCACACAAGCTTGCGACGAGTACGGCATCGCAATGATGATGACGGGCCGGCGTTATTTTAAACACTGACATAGGAGGCTTGAACTTATGCGCGTACTGGTAGTTGGAGGCGGGGGGCGTGAGCATACCCTGGTCTGGAAGCTGGCACAGAGCCCCCGTGTGCAGAAAATATACTGTGCTCCCGGCAACGCCGGTATTGCGGGCCTTGCCGAATGTGTCCCCATCGACGCTTCAGACGTTAAAAAGTTAATAAACTTTGCCGTGGAACACGGGGTGGGACTTGCGGTCATTGGCCCCGAGGCGCCGCTCTCAGCAGGCATTGTCGATGAGTTTACAGCAGCAGGCCTGCCGGCTTTTGGCCCGGGACGCGAAGCCGCACAACTGGAGGGCAGCAAGGTTTTTGCCAAAAAGCTCATGGAAAAGTATGATATTCCCACCGCTCAAAGCCGTACTTTTACAAATGCCACTGCAGCTCTCGACTATATCAGGGAGAAAGGTGCGCCACTCGTAGTTAAGGCTGACGGTCTGGCTGCCGGCAAAGGAGTGGTGGTGGCTCAGACTTTAGCTGGGGCACAAGAGGCAGTGCAGCTGATTATGGTTAAAAGAGAGTTCGGAGACGCCGGAAACCAGGTTATCATTGAAGAGTTCCTGGAGGGCGAGGAAGTTTCAGTGCTGGCGTTTACAGATGGGCACACAGTTATTCCCATGGTTTCCTCCCAGGATCATAAAGCAGCCTATGACAATGACAGTGGGCCCAACACCGGTGGTATGGGAGCCTACTCTCCCGCACCGGTGCTGACGCCGCAGCTGCTCACAATGGTAGAAGAACAGATCCTCCACCCCACTGTGCGGGCTTTGCGCAGTGAGGGCATAATCTTTAAAGGAGTGCTCTACGCCGGATTGATGATTACTGCAAAAGGCCCCAAAGTGCTGGAGTATAATGCCAGGTTTGGCGACCCCGAATGCCAGGTTGTGCTGCCGCGCCTGAAAAACGATCTTTGCGCGGTGATGATGTCTGTTATAAACAACCGCTTGCATGAAAAGCAGCTTGAATGGCACGAAAACCATACAGTCTGTGTGGTCATGGCCTCGGGAGGTTACCCCGGGAGCTATAAAAAAGGCATGGCCATCAACGGACTCAACGAGGCTGCAGCTTTGGATGATGTCTTTGTTTTTCATGCCGGCACCGCCTTTAAAAAAGGAAAAACAGTCACCGCCGGCGGTCGTGTGCTTGGTGTAACCGCCTGGGGCGACACTCTGCCGCAGGCGCTGGACAGGGCGTACAAAGCAGTGGACGTTATTACTTTTGAAGGAGCACATTACCGCAGGGATATCGGCCAAAAAGCGCTGCGCAGAAGTTAAAAAAAAGGATTTATAAAAAGGGCTTTACTTTTTATAAATATAATTGTATAATACAACTAAATCAAATAATAAACTGGGGTGAACTTATGCATGACTGTCAGTGCGGATGCCCGCAGGATTGCTGTGTCGATGAAGCCGGGGACTTGATGCAAAAGCTTGTGCGGACACTGCAAATGTTTGAACGTGCCACCTTGACACGGCATGGATTTACTTTCAGCCAGTGCTATACAATGCTTAACATTTATCAAAATAAGGTTATGACAATGAATCAGCTTAGTTCTGAAATGAACCTTGATATCAGTACAATGACGCGGGTAGTAACCAGGTTGAAAAGAGATAATTACCTGCACAGGGAGCGCAGTGCTGAAGACCGCCGTGTTGTTTTAATCAGGCTGACCCCCAAGGGTGAACAGGCGGCCGCGGAATTGTCCAGAGAAGTCAAAGACTTCTACAGTAATATAATCTGCCAAATCCCCCAGGGAGAAGTTGAACGTGTTTTTGCGTCTGTTCAACTGCTGCTGGGCGCCTTTGAGAAAGTAAGACCATTTTGCTGTTAAATCTTTTTTAAAGAAACTTAAACATCTTCAACTAAAATCAGTACTCAGGCGGCAGTTAATACAACTGCTGCCTTTTTAATGTGCAAAAAAAAATGTTAGCAGGAATTTTTTTTATACAGTCGAAATACTAGAGTAAAGGATGCTGATGCTGGAATACATAGAAATAAATGCATATGTGCATCAACCTGTTTAAAATGGGTCAATTCCAAAATGCATCGAAAATTTCCTGGGGTGTATAGAATATTTGTAAGATTTTTTATTTTTATAATAATAGGTATATATTTTTCTAACCAGGAGTTTTGCAGCAGGTAAATACTGACGTCAAGGAGTATTTTCCAGATTAATGAAGTATAGAAAGAGGTGAGAAAATGGAGGAAACAGTGATTGTCAGCTGTGTGCGGACGCCTTTTGGTTCCTTTCTGGGCTCGCTTAAAGATATTCCGGCCACTGACCTTGGTGCCATAGTAATAAAAGAGGCAGTGAAGCGTGCCGGCATCCCGGGCGAACGAGTGGATTATGCACTGATGGGCATGGTGGTGCAGGCCGGTGCAGGGCAGATTCCCTCCCGCCAGTCCACAATTAAAGCAGGCCTACCGGTCGAGGTCCCCTCTGATACCATTGGCAAAGTCTGCGCTTCCAGCCTGCGTGCTGTAAACCTGGGCGACATGATGATCCGTTGTGGAGAAGCGGACATCATTGTAGCCGGGGGAATGGAAAATATGTCGTTGGCTCCTTATCTGTTGGAGAAAGCACGTGGTGGTTATCGCATGGGCAACGGGCAGATGGTTGACTCCATGATAAGAGACGGGCTGTGGTGTGCAGTGCATGATGTACATATGGGAGTCCATGGCGGAGACGCGGCGGATGAATTTGGCATCACCCGCGAGGAACAGGATAAATGGGCGCTGCGCAGCCATACTCTGGCTCTTAACGCCATCGATGCGGGACGCCTGCAGCAGGAAATTGTGCCGGTTGCAATTCCACAGAGAAAGGGCGAGCCAATAATATTTGATACCGATGAATGTCCCAGACGCAGTACAAACCTTGAAGCCCTGGCCAAGCTGCCGCCGGCATTTAAGGAAGGCGGCTGTATTACTGCCGGTAATGCGCCACCTATCTCTGATGGCGCCTCTGCACTCGTTTTAATGTCGAGAGCAAAGGCTGTGGAATTGGGAGTAAAGCCTCTTGCCAGCATTATTTCACAGGGAGTGGCTTCGGCGCAGCCGCAGTATATCGCCACAGTGCCGGCGCTGGCAGGTAAGAAAGCGCTGTCCAAAGCCGGCATGACACCGGATCAGCTTGACTTGATTGAAGTAAATGAAGCTTTTGCCGCTGTGGCCCTGACATCCATCAAGCTGGGTGAGTGGGATGCTGAAATCGTTAATGTAAACGGAGGAGCCATAGCCCTTGGCCATCCCATCGGCGCCAGCGGCGGTAGAATATTGATGACACTGCTCCATGAGATGCAAAGACGTAAGGCTCGCTATGGTATGGCTGCTATCTGCAGCGGAGCTGCCCAGGGCGAAGCTACTATTATTAAATTGGAAGAGTAAAGGAGGATGGAAGCTATGGAGATTAAAAAAATAATGGTTCTGGGCGCCGGGCAGATGGGAGGAGGAATTGCTCAGGTCTGTGCCCAGGCAGGCTATCTGGTGGTTTTACGTGACATCAATGACCAGTTCGTACAGCGCGGCCTTAAAGTAATTGAAAAAAACCTGCTGCGCGGGGTGGAAAAGGGCCGCATGACAGCAGAAGAAAAAGATGCTGTCATGGGGCGGATTACACCCACACTCACCCTCGATGCCGGGGCGGAAGCCGACGTTGTCATCGAGGCAATTATAGAGGATGCATTGCTTAAAAAAGAAACCTTTGAAGCGCTTGACAACATTTGCCCTTCTCACACCATCCTGGCCAGCAACACATCATCGCTGCCTATCACCCAGATAGCAGCTGCCACCAAGCGCCCGCAAAAGGTAATAGGCATGCATTTTATGAACCCTGTACCGGTGATGAAGCTTGTAGAGGTTATTCGCGGCATTGCCACAGCAGACGAAACATATCAGGTAATCGAGGACCTCTCTAAAAAACTGGATAAGGTTCCGGTAGAGGTAAACGATTTCCCGGGTTTTGTTTCCAATCGTATCCTGCTGCCAATGATAAACGAAGCTGTATACTGCCTGATGGAGGGGGTGGGCAGTGTGGATGGCATTGACACAGTTATGAAGTTGGGTATGAATCACCCCATGGGGCCGCTGGCACTGGCTGACCTGATCGGGCTTGATACCTGCCTTGCCATCATGGAAGTACTCTATGACGGGTTTAAAGACTCAAAGTACCGCCCCTGCCCGCTGCTGAGAAAATATGTGGCCGCGGGCTGGCTTGGCAGAAAGTCCGGCAGAGGGTTTTATACTTACGATTGATAATTACTGTGAAAATTACATATGAGACAGGAGTGTGAAAAGCGATGTCTTTTGAGAATATTTTGCTGGAAAGAGACGGCGATGCAGCTGTTGTGACCATCAATCGCCCCAAGGCTCTCAATGCCTTAAACGCCGCCACGCTGCAGGAGCTGGACAGGGTTTTTACTGAAATCGGCAGCGATGATTCAGTGAGCGTGGTGATAATAACAGGCGCCGGCGAGAAAGCATTTGTGGCCGGTGCAGATATCTCCTTCATGAAAGACCTAAACGCGGTGGCTGCCCGTGGTTTTGCCATGCTCGGCCAAGCTGTTTTCAATAAGATTGAAAACCTGCCGCAGCCGGTAATAGCGGCGATAAACGGATTTGCCCTGGGCGGAGGCTGTGAACTGGCCATGGCCTGTGATATCCGTCTTGCTTCTGAAAATGCCAGGTTCGGACAGCCCGAGGTCAGCCTTGGGGTGCTGCCCGGGTTTGCCGGCACACAGCGCCTGCCAAGGCTGGTGGGCAAGGGCTTGGCGAAGGAACTTATCTACACCGGCGATATGATCGATGCTAATGAAGCTTACCGCATCGGCCTGGTAAACAAGGTATACCCGGCGGCGGAACTGATGGCCGCCGCCAAAAAGCTCGCAGAAAAAATAGCATCTAAGGGGCAGGTTGCCATTTGCCTGGCTAAGTCGGCTGTTAACCAGGGATTGGAAATGGACTCTGCACGGGGCATGGCCTATGAAGCTGAAGTGTTTGGCCTTTCATTTGCCACTGAAGATCAGTTTGAGGGCATGTCGGCTTTCCTGGAGAAGCGCAGGGCTGAGTTTAAAGGAAGGTAGGAAAGCATAAATGGACTTTAAGCTAAGTGAAGAGCATGCGGCAAGCCAGAGGCTGTTTCATGAATTTGCGCAAAAAGAAATAGCCCCTTATGCAGCTTTCTATGACGAATCAGCACAGTTTCCCCGTGAAAATATCAACAAGCTTGCCGCTCAGGGTTTTATGGGTGTCCCTGTCCCAGAGGAGTGGGGCGGGGCAGGAGCCGATTTTTTAACGTATATTATCTTTATTGAAGAGATATCCCGTGCCTGTGCCTCCACCGGTGTAATTCTTGCAGTACATACATCAGTAGGCACCTTCCCAGTCTTGTATTTTGGCAGCGAGGAGCAGAAACAAAAATATGTGCGCAAGCTTGCCAGCGGGGAATATATCGGCGCCTACGCCCTGACAGAAACAGGCTCCGGCTCCGATGCTGCCAGCCTGTGCACCAGTGCCAGGCGAGAGGGTGATGACTACGTTCTAAACGGTTCAAAGGTTTTTATATCAAACGGCGGCCACGCTGATGTTTATACAGTCTTTGCCACAGTGGACAGGAACCTTGGCAGCAGGGGTATAACAGCTTTTCTTGCAGACAGGGACACGCCAGGTTTTAGCATAGGCGCCATAGAAAAGAAAATGGGCTTAAATGCCGACATCACCACTGAACTTATCTTTACAGACTGCCGCCTCCCGGCAAGCCAGAGGCTGGGCCAGGAGGGAGAAGGCTTTAGGATTGCCATGAGCCTTCTCGATGGTGGGCGTATCGGCATTGCCGCCCAAGGGCTGGGTATCGCCCAGGCGGCGCTGGACGAAGCTCTCCGCTATACAAAGCAGCGCGAACAATTTGGTGAGCCTGTTTTTAATTTTCAGGCGGTTTCTTTTAAGCTGGCAAATATGGCTACACGCATTGAAGCCGCCAGGCTTTTGGTCTACCAGGCAGCATTTCTTAAGACGAATAGTCTACCCTGCAGCAAACAGGCTTCCATGGCTAAAATGTATGCCACTGATACAGCCATGTATGTCACCACAGAGGCTGTGCAGTTGCTTGGAGGCAACGGCTACACCCGCCGTTATCCGGTTGAGCGTCTGATGCGCGATGCCAAGGTGACCCAGATCTACGAAGGCACCAACCAGATTCAGCGCCTGGTCATAGCAAGGGCGCTGCAGAAAGGTTTTTAAACCAAACCTGAGTAAGAAAAGGAGGCTTTATTGATGAACTTTCAACTTTCCCCAGAACATGAAATGATCCGTAAAATGGTGCGCGAGTTTGCGGAAAAAGAAGTGGCGCCCACCGCCGCTGAACGTGACGAAAAAGAACATTTTGACAGAAACATTTTCAATAAAATGGGTGAAATCGGCCTCACCGGCATCCCCTGGGAAGAACAGTACGGTGGTGCGGGCTCCGACTTTCTTGCCTATGCAATTGCCGTGGAGGAGCTGTCCCGTGTCTGTGCCTCAATGGGTGTAACCCTCTCAGCCCATATCTCCCTTTGCTCCTGGCCAATCTGGAAGTATGGTACAGAAGAGCAAAAACAGAAGTACCTTACACGTCTTGCCGAGGGCAGCGCTCTTGGCGGGTTTGGCCTTACAGAACCCAACGCCGGTTCCGATGCTGCCAGGATGCTGACCACTGCCACACTGGAGGGCGATTACTACACCCTAAACGGCAGTAAAATTTTTATAAGCAACGGTGAGGGAGAAATTTTTGTTGTCTTTGCCATGACTGATAAAAGCAAGGGAGTAAAGGGAATCAGCGCCTTTATCGTAGACAGCAGCTTCCCCGGCTTCAGTATAGGCGGCCATGAAAAGAAGATGGGTATTCGCGCAGCCAGCACCTGTGAACTTCTTTTTGCGGATTGTAAAGTACCCAAAGAGAATCTGCTGGGCAAAGAAGGCGAAGGCTTTAAAATAGCGATGACCACTCTTGACGGCGGAAGAGGCGGTATAGCCGCCCAGGCTACCGGTATCGCCCAGGGAGCATTTGAAGCTGCGCTCAATTATTCGCAGGGCCGGGAACAGTTTGGACAGCCAATCTTCAATTTCCAGGCGGTTTCTTTTATGCTGGCCGATATGGCCACTAAGATAGAAGCAGCGCGCCTGTTAACTTACCAGGCAGCCTGGACTGAAGGACAGGGAATGCCCTACGGCAAAGCGTCAGCCATGGCCAAACTCTTTGCTTCAGATACGGCCATGGAAGTGACAACCAACGCGGTGCAGGTATTTGGCGGCTATGGATACAGCCGTGAATACCCGGTGGAAAGAATGATGCGCGATGCCAAAATTACACAGATCTACGAAGGCACAAACGAAATCCACCGCCTGGTTATTGCACGTTATCTCAAGTAAAATACGGCTGCACAGCGGAATATTAATGGTATAATAAAGGTGGTACTGATATGGAGCAGACTAAGGGCCTTGTCATGGTTTATACCGGTGACGGCAAGGGAAAGACTACCGCTGCCCTCGGGCTGGCACTGCGGGCCAGCGGGCACGGTGCACGTGTATTTATGGTCCAGTTCAGGAAAAGCGACCCTGGATATGGCGAGATAAAAGCTATTAATAAATTTTTACCGGCATTTACAGTAGTCCAGTCAGAAAGAAGCAGCATCATAAGGCGTGTAGATTTAACACAGGATGATATTGACGATGCCCGCCGCGTGTTCAAAACAGGAAGGGAAGCTGTAGAAAGCGGACAGTATAGTCTGGTGATTTTTGATGAAATCAATTTTGCCATTGACTATGGCATGATTCCCATTGCCGATGTGCTTGAAATGCTCAAAAACCGCCCATCATCGGTGGATATTGTGCTGACAGGCCGTAATGCCAGGCAGGAAATAATGGATGCTGCCGACCTGGTTAGCGAGGTTAGAGAGATTAAGCATCATTTCAGCAGCGGCATCAAGGCGAGGCCGGGTATAGAATTCTAACGGAACGATAGGTGGTGTCCTTTATGCAACAACAGATAATAAAAGGGATTCAAAATGGCGATCGCCGCATGGCTGCCCGGGCTATCTCACTGATTGAGAACGAGGATGTGACAAGATACTCCATTCTGAGCGAACTTTTTCCCCTTGCCGGCAAGGCTTATGTTATCGGCATCACCGGTGCTCCAGGCGCCGGGAAGAGTTCTCTGGTGGACCGCCTGCTGGTGACTCTGCGCAAGCGGGGTCTGACTGTAGGTGTGATAGCAGTTGATCCCACCAGTCCTTTTACAGGCGGCGCGATCCTTGGCGACCGCATCCGTATGCAGGAGCATGCACTGGACAAGGATATCTTTATCCGGAGCATGGGAACGCGGGGCAGTCTGGGTGGCCTGTCAAGGGCTACCAAGGATGCTATACAGGTGCTTGATGCCTTTGGCAAGGATATTGTTATCGTAGAGACAGTGGGTGTTGGCCAGTCTGAGGTAGATATCATCAAGTATGCTGACACAACCTTGGTTGTCCTTACTCCTGCCGGCGGCGACAGCGTGCAGACAATTAAAGCAGGAATCATGGAGATAGCCGATGTTTTTGTCGTGAACAAGGCAGATCTGGCCGGCGCCGACCGTACTGTCTCGGAAGTCAGCATGATGCTTGACCTCGGCGGCACAAACCGCCGGTGGCGGCCGCCAATTGTACGCACTATTACCATGGACGGCACCGGTACGGATGAGATGTATGCTTCAATCCAGCAGCACCGGGAATATCTGCAGGAGAGCGGTCAAATCACCAAACTGCGTGAAGAGAGAGCCCGTCGTGATGTGATTGACCTGGTTGAGTACAGAATTAAAAGTTCTGTCTGGGGGCAGGTTTCCGGCAGTGCTGAATTCGAAGGGTTGATCAGCCGCATTATGGCCCGTGAACTTGACCCTTATACGGCGGCTGTTCAAATATTAGGCAGCATCAATCTGGACAACTGCAGTGTCTGACGGAAGTTTCATGAAGGGGGTAAAATAATGTGCCAAAACAATGACCTGGAGGATGTCCGCCAGGCCAGACAAAAGTGGGAAGAATACGCTGCTTTGCAAAAAGAGCGGACGGCAAATTTTATGACTGTTTCCTCAGTCCCTATCGGGGCGCTCTACACACCGGAAGATATTAAAGACACAGATTACATGCGTGACCTGAACTTTCCAGGCTACTACCCATATACACGCGGCGTGCAAAGCAACATGTACCGGGGACGCCTGTGGACAATGCGCCAGTTTTCCGGTTTTGCGACCGCCAAAGAATCAAACGAACGCTACAAGTACCTCCTCAGCCAGGGAACAACGGGCCTGTCTGTGGCCTTTGACATGCCTACGATTATGGGCTATGATTCCGACCATCCACGCTCTTTTGGCGAAGTGGGAAGGGTTGGTGTGGCTATCGACTCCCTGGATGATATGGAAACACTTTTCAGGGATATCCCCCTTGACAGGATAACCACCTCCATGACCATCAATGCCCCGGCTGCGATTCTGCTTTGCCTCTATATCGCAACGGCTGAAAAACAGGGCGTTGCTTCCCATAAACTGGGGGGGACCATTCAAAACGACATTCTCAAGGAGTATATAGCGCAGAAATCATGGATTTTTCCACCCGAACCGTCGCTGCGGCTGATAACGGATATCTTCGCCTTTGCCGGCCGGCACGTGCCAAGATGGAACACTGTGAGCATTTCAGGCTACCATATCCGCGAAGCAGGCTCAACCGCTGTGCAGGAACTGGCATTTACACTGGCTGACGGTTTTGCTTACGTGGAAGCTGGCATAGCCGCCGGCCTTGATGTGGATACATTTGCACCGCGTCTTTCTTTCTTCTTTAACGCGCATATGGACTTTTTCGAGGAGATTGCCAAATACCGTGCTGCCCGGCGTATCTGGGCACGCCGCATGAAAGAGAAATACGGCGCCAAAGATGAGCGTTCACTGCTTCTGCGCTTCCATACACAGACAGCAGGCTGTTCACTTACAGCCCAGCAGCCTGAAAACAATATTATCCGCACCGCCTTTGAAGGGCTGTCCGCGGTGCTTGGCGGCACACAGTCGCTGCACACCAACTCCATGGATGAAGTGCTGGCACTGCCATCTGAAAAAGCTGTCCGCATCGCGCTGCGCACCCAGCAGATTATCGCCGAAGAAACCGGTGTGGTAAACACAATTGACCCACTCGCCGGCTCATATTTTGTAGAGGCGCTGACCAATCAGATGGAAGCAGAAGCCGAGAAGTACTTTGAACGTATTGAGTCGCTGGGAGGCGTACTTTCCGCCATTGACAAGGGGTTCTTCCAGCAGGAAATCGCCGACGCCGCTTACCGCTACCAGCAGGAAATAGAGAAGAAGGAGCGGATTATAGTCGGGGTCAATGATTATATAACTGAAGATAATTTAGCAATTGAACTTCTAAAGATTGACCCCAGAATTGAGGAGGAGCAGAGAGCCCGCGTACAAAAAGTGCGTGAGACACGCGACAATATTGTGTGTGCCAATCGTCTGCAGGCACTGCGCACAGCAGCAGGCACAAGCGACAACCTGCTCCCCTATATCCTTGACGCCGTCAAGTCCTACGCCACAGAGGGTGAGATTATACAAATCCTGCGTGAGGTCTTCGGTGTCTACAAGGAAAAACCGATTTTTTAGGATGAGGGAGGTCAAGGACATGAGTGAAAGAAAGATCCGTATCCTGGTGGCTAAACCGGGCTTGGACGGCCATGACCGCGGCGCCAAGGTTGTAGCCCGCGCTTTACGCGACGCCGGAATGGAAGTTGTTTACACCGGCCTGCACCAGACGCCTGAACAGGTGGTAGAAGCTGCCATCCAGGAGGATGTCGACATTATTGGACTCAGTGTATTGTCCGGGGCCCACATGACTCTCTTCCCGAGAATCTATGAGCTGCTGAGGGAAAATAACGCGGCAGATATCATGGTCATCGGCGGTGGGATTCTGCCAGAGGATGATATGCGTGAACTTATTAATGCCGGCCACGCCGGTGCGCTCTTTACTCCGGGAACGTCCACGGGTGATATTGTGAAGTGGATTGAGGGGGCAATGCGCGATAAAGTCTCATAGTACAGCATTTATTTAGACAAAGGGGGAACCGGAATATGGACCAGGAATTTGCATTAAAAGCCAGGAATGCCGCCGGCGAGTATTTCAAGCAGGGTTTTAACTGTGCCGAGGCGGTACTGAAAGCCTATCTTGACCTGCTTCCCGGCAACTTTGGACCGGAGGTTGCCCGTTTTGCTTCCGTCTTTGGCGGTGGTATGGGCCGTTCAGGTTGCTCATGCGGCGCCCTCACCGGTTCTGAACTGGTGCTCGCCATGCTGACAGGACGTGACAGCATAGACGAGAAACTGGACAATATTTACAGCCTGGCGGGTATGCTGCACGACAGGTTTGACGAGAAATTCGGCAGTACCTGCTGCCGCGTTCTAAACCCGGGTGGTGACTTCGAGAGTAAGGACCACCTTCGCCGCTGCCTGAAAATCACCGGAGGAGCCGCCATGATACTGGCGGAGTTCCTGCAGGAACAAAATCTGGTTGGGGAAACGGCCTAAATGAATGAAAAGCAGCCGGAGTTTCCCCGGCTGTTTATATTTTGGAGGGCGCAAAATGGCTTTACAGCTTACTATAGTAAAAGGGAATACTTATTTTATTCCCGGCGCCATAAACACAGGCGTAATTATAAACGGAAAAGAATGCCTGCTCATAGATACAGGCCTTGACCGCCAGGCCGGCAGGCAGATTTTGCGTTGCCTGAGAGACAATAATCTATTTCCCAAAGTAATAATAAACACTCATTCTCATGCTGACCACTACGGCGGCAATGCGGTGATACGGGAGGAGGCAGGTGTCAGGGTTTTTGCTTCTTCACTGGAAAAGGCGGTAATAGAAAACCCCTATCTTGAGCCATTTTACCTGTTCTCAGCCGCACCGACAAAGCATCTGGCCACACGGTTCCTGATGGCAGAGTGCTGTCCGGTGGACGGAGTGCTCAAAGAGGGTTTTTTTTCCGACAGCGGTTTTGGTGCAGAAATAATTCTCCTGCCCGGCCACAGCCCGGGCCAGCTTGGCGTGGTGACCGGCGACGGCGTCATCTTCACCGCAGACGCCTATTTTTCTGAGAAGATTATCGCCAAGTACGGTATGCCCTACTGCGCTGACGTCACCGCAGCACTGGACACGCTGCAATTACTGCAGCAGAGCGGGTACGGCCATTATGTGCCCTGCCACGGTGAACCATCCGAAAAACCGTTTGCAACAGTGCTCAGGAATACGGCAGTGATTGAAGAAACACTGGAACAGATAATTGCCATCCTGCAGGGAGGCGGCAGCACACGTGAAGAAGTGCTTGCCGCGCTCACCATGCAAAACGGCAGAACGCTTGACCCTGTGCAGTATGTCTTAAACCACGGCACTGTTACCGCCTGCCTTTCTCATCTGCATAAAACAGGCGTGGTTGAATATGTCTTCCACGAAGGTAAGATGCTTTGGGGTCAGGTTTAAACTATTGAACTAGTCAGATTTGAATTTCCCAATGGTATTGGGAGCCGTCATGTGCGGCCTCTGTTTTTTTGTTGTATTTGTCACTGTCAGTGTTAAGCATGAGTCCCGGTCTGCCGCTGGTGCTGCTTGTGCGTACCGGCAGCGGCTGGTCAAATCTGCTGCGCCTTGTGAACAGGCTGCAGCTGTCGACTTGTTACCCGCAGGTAGTGAACTATTCCGGCCCCGGCGGCATTGAGGCAGCTGTGGCAAGGTACCCTGAATTCAGTTCTGCCGCCCTGAGATGCCACGATGCGCAGTCGGTGCTGTCCGCGGCCAAAATGCTGGAAGGATACTGCCGGCACCTGTCAACTCATGCCAGCGGTGTGATTATCGGCGCTTCAAGCCTTGCAGAACTGCTCCCCCTTTGCCGGGGCGCTGCGGGAGAGGTTCTTACGCAATGGGATAAAGATGACGGGGAGGCGCAGGGCTTTTTAAAAATAGATATTCTTGGCTCACGCAATCTGACAATAATCCACGATACACTGTCGTCCGTAAAGCAGCGGCGGGGACTTAACCTTTCAGTAGAGCAGATACCCCAGGACGACCAGGCTGTTTTTTCCTCACTGCAGCGTGGTGAGAGCCTTGGCTGCTTTCAGCTCGAGAGTTCGGGCATGCGCCGTGTGCTGAGGATGCTGGCGCCGGAATGCCTTGGCGATTTGGTTCATATTCTTTCACTGTACCGTCCCGGACCTTTGGAAAGCGGAATGTTTGAATCATTTGTCAGGAGGCGGCACGGCAAAGAGGAAGTGACTTATGTCCATGAAGCCCTCACGCCTCTTTTGGAAGACACCTACGGTGTTGTGCTCTACCAGGAACAGGTAATGCGGATTGCCCACGAAATAGGGGGCTACACTCCGGGAGAAGCCGACGAACTGCGGCGCGAAATGGGGAGGCGTTCGGGTCCACAGCAGGAATGGCACCACGCAAAATTTATTTCAGGGGCCAAGGCAAGGGGGCTTTGCGAGCAAGAGGCCGCTGCAATCTTTGACCACCTTTACCGTTTTGCCGGCTACAGCTTCAACAAGGCCCACTCGGCAGCTTATGCGCTTGTCTCCTACTGGACTGCTTACCTTAAGGCCCACTACCCCGTGGATTTTTATGCTGCGCTTCTCAGCAGCGGCTCAGGCTATTACGGTCCCGCGGTGTATGTCCAGGAGGCAAGGGCCAGGGGTGTGAGAGTTCTGCCTCCACATATTAATAAGAGCGGCTGGAACTTTATCCCTGAGGGTGAAGCGATCCGGGCAGCGCTGCCCCTGGTGTGCGAACTTGGCGGTAAAGGGACAGCGGCTATCTTCTCAGCCAGGCAGGCAGGAGATTTTGTAAGCCTCGCTGATTTTTGCACACGCGTGGGACGTGGGACACTGCGGCGCATCAAAGACGGAGGGGTAATGCTTACCCTTCTTCTTTCAGACGAGAGCGGTCTTGCTGAAGTTGTGTTTTGCCCGGCTGCCTACAGGCGCTGCCATGGCGTGCTTGCCCATGGAGCATTGCTTGTATCAGGACGGGTTTCCCGGGACGGTGATTCGGTGGCAGCGGAGAAGGCCGTTTCGCTTATACATCCTGTACAGAAGGAATAAGAATAGATGTAACGAATATGTGTTAAAAAGATGTAAGGGGGCAGCCATGAGGACAGCTGAGGAAATTCAAAGCATAGACAATCTTGATGACCTGAAGGAAATTTGCCTGACCTGCCAACGCTGCAGCCTGGCCTGCACCAGGAGAAACGTAGTCTTCGGGGAAGGAGCAAGCAAAGCTGAGCTTTTTATACTGGCCGAGGCGCCCGGTGCCAAGGAGGATGAAAGCGGCCGGCCTTTTGTAGGACGTGCAGGCGATCTGCTTACCAGACTGATGTCAGAGGCCGGGATCGAAAGAAAAAATGTGTTTATTACCGGCTCCGCCAAGTGTCGCCCACCCGGAAACCGCAATCCCCGCCGCAGCGAGCTGGCAGCCTGCCGCCCTTTCCTGGACAGGCAGCTGGCCATCATCAGGCCTAAAGTGGTTGTGACGCTGGGGCTGGTGGCAGTCCATAACATCCTGGATCCCAAAGCCAGGATGGCCGATGTGAGAGGACGCTGGTTCGATGGTCCCTTCTATAAAATCTACCCCACTTACCATCCTGCTGCAGTGCTGCGCAGCACTGTCAGGCCCGAGGTGCTGGTGAAAGACTTTCTTGCGTGTCGGCTCTGATGCAGGCAGGTGGAGAATGGTAAATAAAAAATTAGAGCCGGGGGCTCTAATTTTTATTTAAGGCTGATTTGGTTGTTGACGTTGCGTACGCCTCTGGCCTTGGCGGCTGCCTTGGCAGCAGCCATACGTTCATCAGGGGAGTCTGTCTCCCCAAGGAGTGTAACAACGCCCTTATTGACAGTAAAGTGTATCTTTTCTTCATCTACACCCGGGTCGCCACCGAGTTCCTGGGTTACTTCCATGTAAACATCACCGTCGTCTATGGCGCCGTCGGTAGAGACTGTCAGGTTGTCTTCAACTTTGTCTATGCCGGGGAATTCACGGGCGAATTCCACAGCTCTTTTTGTATCGGCCAGTACATCTACTATTCCCTGCAAATTCTATCAGTGCTGATACATCTGACCGGTTATTTTTGCTGTCGATAAAAAAAGAGCGTATACATACGCCCTCAGGAGGATCTTACTCATATTGGTCAGCGGAATAACAGGTCGTTCATGTCTATTACCTGAGCGCCGTCAGGGGCGATAAACGTAAATACTTCATCGTTCAGTGCGGGATTGAGCACGAAATCAAGGTATAGTACAGTAGTTGTCATGCCGCCTATTTCAGTTTCAGCTTTAAAAGGGAACCACGTTTTTGCATCTACCCACCATGTGAGGAGTGCCTCATCAAAATCGTATGACTTAGAGGTAATTTCAAGGATATAGGCCTGGCGGCCGTCCACTTTGTCCATACCCTGGTAGCTGAATGAATAATATTCTTCAGGGTCTTGCAGGTAGGCAAACAGATCCTGGAAGAATGTTTCACTTTGCTGGAACTCTATGTCGGCGCTCATCACATAGGCCAGGTTTCCCTCCGTGATATAGTTCCATAAATTATCACCGTCAAAAACTGTGATCGTCATGCCTTCCGCCGCTGTTTCCCACTCCATACGGTAACGGCTGTCTCCGGAGTACCAAAGCTTGTACTGCTGCGCCTCGGAGAAACCATTAAAATCTACTGAAATTTCCAATACACCCTTGAAAGAAACAAGAGTCTCACCCAGCTGTTTTATATTGCTGACTATTTCATCCAAACTTATTTCTTTTTCCACAACCACAGGTGTTTTTGGTTCAGGTATGATGTCTTTGGGATTGCTGTCACCAGGAACACTGCCTTTGCGGCCACAGCCTGCAGCGAGAAAAAGAAATACTACCAGTATCAGGCAAATAAGTTTTTTCATTGCTACACCTCCGGCATGTCATAATTTTATTCTACCATAGTACTTGCTATGTAAGTATGGGAAAAAAGTCTGTTTTTTTAAAATGTCTCTATTTATCCCCTTCAAACTTAGTTTCAGGGAATGTAAAAATGGAAATGAATAACCAAAGATGAAGGATTTATATGTACTACACCGAATATAAATGTGAGCGACCACCGGAGGTGTGTAAATTGACTAATTCCAAACTGAAAGGCGATAGTGTAGACAACCTGTGCCGGGCACTGCTTCTGCTGGAGAGCGAGGACGAATGTTACCGTTTTTTTGAGGATATATGCACCATTAATGAATTAAAATTAATGGCCCAGCGCCTCGAGGTGGCCCGTATGCTGCAGGAAGGCAGGACATACCAGCAAATCGAAAACGAAACAGGCGCCAGTACAGCAACTATCAGCCGTGTCAAGCGCTTTCTGCATTATGGTGCGGGTGGATACAGCCTGGTGCTTGAGCGCATGAAAGAGGAGCAGGTTCACAAAAGTAACGATTAAGCAGACCAGTGCTGCTTTTTTTTCGTCAAGCAATAGGAGGACATAATGGACAACAGCTATAATGAATTAAACGAAGCCCAGCAGGATGCCGTCTGCTGTACGGAGGGTCCGCTTCTGGTTCTGGCGGGGGCGGGCAGCGGAAAGACCCGCGTTATTACTCATCGTATCGCGCATCTGATTTCTAAAAAAGGAGTGCGGCCATGGGAGATACTGGCGCTCACCTTTACCAATAAAGCCGCTGCTGAGATGAAGAGGCGGGTCGAAGAACTGGTTGGCAGTACAAGGGGAATGTGGGTATGCACTTTTCATGCTGCCGCAGCGCGTCTATTGAGACAGCATGCCCCGCTCCTTGGTTTTAAAACTACTTTTGTAATTTATGATGATTCCGACCAGCTAAATGTTATTAAAAATGTCATGAAGTACCTCAATATGGATGACTCCAGGTTAAAACCAAGGGGCATATTGGCATCTATCAGCCGTGCCAAGAATGAACTCATCGATGCCTGCGCCTTTGCTGAAGAGGCCGACAGTTATTACCTGCGAAATGTTGCCCGTGTCTATACGGGCTACCAGGAGCGCCTGCTGCAGAGCAACGCAGTTGATTTTGACGATCTTCTGCTGCTAATAGTGAAACTATTTAACCGGCATCCCGATGTTCTGGCAGAATACCAGCAGAAGTTTCGTTATATACTGGTGGACGAGTACCAGGATACTAACCGCGCACAGTACGAAATTATTCGCCTGCTCGCCCACAGGCATCAAAACCTGTGTGTTGTCGGTGATGACGATCAGTCAATTTACCAGTTCCGCGGCGCCGATATCAGGAACATCCTGGATTTTGAACGTGATTGGCCGCAAACAAGGGTAGTGAAGCTTGAAGAAAACTACCGCTCCACAGGAAATATACTTGAGGCCGCTTACCACGTGGTCAGAAATAACCGCGGGCGCAAAGAGAAAAAACTGTGGACGCGCCAGGCTGCCGGGGAGCCGGTCACGCTTTTTGAGGCAGAGGACGAATACGGGGAAGCCCGTTTTATTACCGGGGAAATAAGAGCACACGCCCATCAGTATGACCAGTTTGCAATCCTTTACCGCACCAACGCCCAGTCCCGTGTGTTTGAAGAAATCCTGGTCAGGGAAAATTTCTCTTACCAGGTGGTGGGGAGCCTTCGTTTCTGGGAGCGCAAGGAGATTAAAGATATACTGGCCTATCTGAGGCTAATTGACAATCCCGCAGATGATATCAGCCTTTTGCGCATTATCAATGTGCCCCGTCGCGGTATAGGCGCCACCACTGTGCAGAGGCTGCAGGAACTGGCACGGGAGCGCCTTGTCCCGCTTTACACAGCGCTTGGTTACAGTGGAGAGGCCGGCCTTGGTGCCGGTGCCCTTAAAAAAGTGGCGGAATTTCGCTCTCTGCTTGAAAATATGGTTAAATTGAGGGAATACTTAAGTGTGGATGAACTTACAGAAGAAGTTATGATTAAAAGCAGTTATCTTGCAGAACTTAGGGCCGAGGGCACGGAACATGCTCAAAGCCGTGAAGAAAACCTGCGTGAATTCCTCACCGTGGCACAAAATTTTGTCAGAGAAAGCGATGACAAAAGCCTGACGGCATTTTTAACCCAGCTTGCTCTTATCAGTGACCTTGACGCACTGCCGGATGATGAGATGCCAAGGGTGATACTGATGACATTGCATTCGGCAAAGGGCCTGGAATTTCCAGTGGTTTTCCTGGCCGGCCTGGAGGAAGGCCTTTTCCCGCATCTGCGCTCTTTTGAGACAGCAGACGGCATCGAGGAGGAAAGGCGCCTCTGCTATGTGGGAATTACAAGGGCCAAGCGGCGGCTTTATCTCAGCCGGGCACGCCGCCGCAATCTTTTTGGACAGGCTATGCAAAACCCGCCTTCACGATTCCTCTCCGAGATTCCTGCAGAAATGGTTGCACGCGACGGCACGGTGGCTCCGACCATGCCAATTAAAGCACATACCGGCGTCAAGGACTTAAGCCCGGGGGATAAAGTAGAACACGGCAAGTGGGGGGTTGGCGAGGTGCGTGCGGTGGACACACTAACCGACGGTGACAATGTCCTCACCATCTATTTCCCACAACTGGGATTCAAAAAAGTTATCGAACGATACGCCCCGCTGCGAAAAATCTAGTGAGGTGTGCCATGGATAAACAGGCCGCAAAAAAAATATCTGAAAAACTGCGCAAAGAAATAGAACAACACAACTGGCGCTACCACGTGTTGGATTCACCGCTAATTTCCGATGCTGAATTTGACACACTGCTTTTACAGCTGCAGCAAATTGAAAAAGAATACCCTGACCTTGTGACTGCCGACTCGCCTACACAGCGCGTAGGCGGTCAGCCCGCCGCCGGTTTTGCCGCAGTAACCCACCGTGTTCCCATGCTCTCGCTTGATAATGCCTTCAGCGTGGACGACCTGGGCGACTTTGTGCGCCGGGCCAGGAACATTGAGCCTGATGCGGAAATGGAGTTTGTGGTGGAACTTAAGGTTGACGGCCTTGCCGTCTCACTGCAGTATGAAGAGGGGGTATTTGTCCGGGGTGCCACACGCGGCGACGGTGAGTCCGGTGAGGATATCAGCCACAACCTGCGCACAGTAAGAAGTATCCCGCTGCGTCTGCACAAGCCCCTGACACTGGAAGTGCGCGGAGAGGTCTACATGCCTCGCGCCTCTTTTATAAAGCTGAATGAAGAACGCCAGGAGGCAGACCTGCCCCTCTTTGCCAATCCGCGCAATGCCGCTGCAGGTTCACTGCGTCAGCTTGACCCCAAAGTTGCCGCATCACGCAACCTTGATATGTTTGTCTACGGGCTTGGCTTTTCGCCGCACTTTAACCCGCCCACCCACTATGAAGCGCTGCGCTCTCTGCGCAGCCTGGGATTGAGGGTAAACCCGGATATCGTAATTTTAAGCGACCTGGAAGAAGTGGTTTCATACTGCGAGAGATGGCGCAGAGAGCGCTACAGCCTGCCGTATGATATTGACGGACTTGTAGTGAAGATAAACGACCTGGCCCTGCAGCAGCTTCTGGGAACAACTGCAAAGAGCCCCCGTTGGGCCATCGCCTACAAATTTCCGGCCGAGCAGAAGGTGACCAGGGTGGAGGCGATTACTGTCCAGGTAGGCCGCATAGGCACTCTTACCCCACTGGCAGAACTGACTCCTGTGGAGCTTGCCGGTACCGTGGTAAAGCGTGCCAGCCTGCACAATGAGGATATACTGCGTGAAAAAGATGTGCGCATCGGCGACTATGTAATAATTCAAAAGGCAGGCGACATTATCCCCGAAGTGGTCGAGGTTGTTAAAAACAAACGTACAGGAGAAGAGGTCCCCTTTGTGATGCCTGCAAGCTGTCCTGCCTGCGGGTCTGAAGTAAGCCGCCTGCCGGGGGAAGTGGCGCTGCGCTGTTTTAACCCCGCCTGCCCGGCACAAATACTGGAGAGGATAACCCATTTTGCTGCACGCGGTGCCATGGATATCGAGGGGCTTGGTCCTGCTGCCGCTGCTCAACTGCTGGAGGCGGGACTGATAGAGGATGCTGCTGACATATATACACTCAAAGATAAAAAAGAAGACATGTTGACACTTGAACGAAAAGCAGACAAGTCGGTCGACAACCTGCTTGCATCCATTGAAAGAAGTAAAAATCAACCTCTCTGGCGTCTTCTGTACGGACTTGGCATTCGCTTTGTCGGTACACGCACTGCGAAACTGCTGGCAGAGAATTTTGGCAGCCTTGATGAAATAATATCAGCCACTCAGGAACAGCTTGAAGCAGTGCCCGAGGTGGGCCCCAAAATAGCGGAGAGCGTGCGGAGCTTCTTTTCCCTGGAGTCAAGCGGCCGCTTTGTAGACAAACTTCGCCGCGGGGGTGTAGCTCTTTCACAGGGGAGGCATGTTGCCGGCAGCAAACCACTGCACGGCAAAACTTTCGTTCTTACCGGAACACTGCCCAGCTACAGCCGGGAAGAAGCGGCAAAGCTGATTGAGGAGGCCGGTGGCAGTGTGGCTGGAAGCGTCAGCAAAAGCACCGACTATGTTGTTGCCGGAGAGAAGGCTGGCAGCAAACTGGATAAAGCGAGAAAACTTGATGTGGCGATAATGGATGAAAACGGGTTAAAACAACTATTAGGAATATAGGAGAGAAATCATGGACAAAAAAAGAGGCCTTTATATTATTTTACTCTTTATTGCCGTCAGCACCATCCTATTATGGATTGCGCCTGCTGAACAGACCCTTGGCAAGCTGATTAAGCTGATCTATGTACACATGGCCATGAGTTATATCAGTCTCTACACTTTTTATGCCGCCGCCGCCCTTGGCGCTGTTCACATGGCAACATCGCAAGTGGCTTTCGGGCTATGGTCCAGGGAACTGGGCTGGTCGGCTCTGATCCTTTGGTTTGTGTCTTTTCTTTTGTCCCTGGTCTCAATGCAGGTGATCTGGGGCGGGCTGGTTTGGCGGGAGCCCATGACAATAGCGGCAGTTACTATTCTTATACTGGGGATCGGAAAAGAAGTTGTTTGCAGGGGTGGAACGTTAAAACTCAGGTCGGCCGCAAATATAGTCTTTGCCGCCGCTATACTTGTAATCAGGAGTAACAGCGGGCGCCTGATGCATCCGGATAACCCAATCAGAGGGTCTGACTCAGTGCTGATCAGGATTTTACCAGTGATTTTGCTCGTGCTTGCCATGGCTGCGCTGTTTGAGTTTACACGCTGGAGACTTAGGAACGTGCAAAAAAGCGAGACAGTAAAAAACCCGTAGCAGCGGCCGGTATGCAAACATTCAATGAGTATAATAACATTTAAACAGGTAAAGGAAGCTGTTAACAGGAATATAAAACAGGCATGCTCCTGCATTAGCGTATATATTCGCCGCAGCAAGAAACGCTAACAATATAAACCAGGGAGGGCCTGTTATGAGAAGAGTTTATTTGATTATTGTTATTATTGTAATGTCTGTCTTTGCTTATTTTGTGCGAGCCGGGGTGGACCGCAGCCCTGCCGGCCCACAGACAGGACCTGCAGTTGCCCACTCTGCACGTGGTGCTTATGCAAACTGTATGACTTGTCATGCCGGCATCAGGGAAACTCATACAGTCTTTGGCGATTTTGAAGACTGCGCCACCTGTCATGCCCACCCCTCGGCAACACCACACGCTGTGGACGGGCCGTTTGCAGACTGCCAAAAATGTCATAAAGAATTCACTGAAACACACGACGCCATGTTTGACAATTACAGCAACTGCCTGAAATGCCACGACCAGGAATAAAAAAAACTGCCACCTTTAGCGGATTATCGGGTCAGTAGATTTCTTTGACAAGTCTTAGGCTGTATAAATGCATAAACTGACGAAAAAGCGGCGAGTACGCTTTTTTCTTTTCTAAAGTTTATTATACAAAGCACTGCTGCACAAAGCACTGCTGTAAGTTGCCCGCTGTTCCTGGTTATGGTATAATTACCCATGGCTATAACTTCCGGAAATGAGGGTAAAATATGAGATTTGTTGATGACAATCGTTGCTTTGCCTGCGGAGAGGATAATTCGTGCGGGCTAAAGTTGAAATTTTACTGGGAAGATGACAAATATTACACCGATTTTTACACAGAAGAACGTTTTCAGGGATATAACGGAATTCTCCACGGCGGTATTACATCGACTATTATGGACGAAATAATGGCGCAGCACCTAACGGTACGCGGCCTTGGCATCCTTACCGCCAGTATGGAAATACGCTACAGAAAACAGATACCCACCGGTGTGACAGTTCGCTTTGAATCCTGGCAGAAAGAGCAGAAGCGAAATATACATGTAATGGCAGCAAGGGCAATCCTGCCAGGCGGTGAAGTGGCCGCAGTGGCAACTGCTAAGTTTATGCAGTCCGGGGTAATAAGCAGCAGTGAGTCAAAGGAGGCCGATTCGGGTGAAAATTACGCGTGAAGAAGTGGCCCATGTGGCCCGTCTGGCCAGGCTGGAAATGACACAAGATGAAATGGAGCAGCATACTGAACAACTGAACGCCATCCTGGAATATGCGGGCAAACTTGACAGCGTTGATACCAAAGATATAGCGCCCACAGCCCATGTTCTGCCTTTGAAAAATGTTTTCCGGAGCGATAAAATAAGACCCTGCCTGGCGCGTGAAGATGCGCTTGCCAATGCGCCGAAGTCTGAAGAAGGCATGTTTCGCGTACCGCGCGTGATAGATTAGAGGAGGAGCCTTGGGTGAAGAATCTTACTGTTGCCAAAGCGTTGGACATGATGCAGAAAAAAGAAATAAGCGCCAGAGAATTGATTGATGCGGCCTTTGCACGTATAGACGAAATTGACGGGGAAGTTAAAGCTTTTATGACACTGACTCACGATAAGGCTGTTGCCGCAGCTTCAGTTATTGATGCCAGGCGCTCAAACGGTGAAGAATTAGGGCAGCTGGCAGGAATCCCAATGGCGCTGAAAGATAATCTTTGCACCAAAGGTATCCTCACAACCTGCTCATCTAAGATTCTCCACAACTTTATTCCTCCCTACGACGCCGCCGTAGTGGAGCTTTTGCGTGACGCGGGCGCCATAATGGCAGGCAAGACAAACATGGATGAGTTTGCCATGGGTTCTTCCACTGAAAACTCCGGCTTTTTTACTACCCGCAACCCGTGGGACACAGAAAGAGTACCTGGCGGGTCTAGCGGCGGTTCGGCCGCGTCAGTGGCCGCAGGTGAAGTACTTTTTGCCCTGGGTTCAGATACCGGGGGCTCTATCAGGCAGCCGGCTGCCTTCTGCGGCGTCGTTGGACTAAAGCCCACATACGGCCGAGTATCGCGCTATGGCCTCGTGGCCTTCGCTTCTTCCCTGGACCAAATCGGGCCATTAACCCGCGATATTCGCGATTGTGCCCTTGTTATGAATATAATTGCTGCCCAGGATATCCGGGATACAACCTCGGCAGATATTGAAACTCCTGACTACACAGCCTGCCTGGACGGTAATGTAAAAGGTATGAAGATAGGAGTACCGCGGGAATATTTTGCCGAAGGTATCGACCCCCGGGTGAAGGAGTCAGTGAACAAAGCAATAGAACTGCTTGTTTCCATGGGCGCCGAGGCTGATGAAATTTCCCTGCCACACACCGAGTATGGGATTCCCGCTTACTACCTGATTGCTCCGGCAGAGGCATCAAGCAATTTGGCCCGCTATGACGGCGTCCAGTACGGCCTGCGTGTTGAAGCTGATAATCTGATTGAAATGTACAGGAAGACACGCAGTCAGGGATTCGGACCCGAGGTTAAACGGCGGATCATGCTGGGTACATACGCTTTAAGCTCCGGTTACTATGATGCTTATTACCTGAAAGCACTGAAAGTGAGAACACTGATTAAGCAGGACTTTGGCCATGCCTTTAGCAGGTACGATGTAATTATTACTCCCACCACACCGGGAGTGGCGTTTCCTGCCGGCGCCGTTGAAGACCCTCTTACCATGTACATGAATGATGTATGCACCATCGCTGCCAACTTGGCGGGACTGCCTGCCCTCTCAATGCCCTGTGGCTCTATAGACGGTTTGCCCGTGGGCCTGCAGCTGCTTGGCAAACCTTTTGCTGAAAGCACTGTGCTGCGCGTTGCCTATGCCTATGAACAAAACAGCGGACTTGAATTGAAAATTCCCAACACTCCTCCAAAGGAGGTACGGTTTAATGGGCAAATATGAAACAGTAATCGGTCTTGAGGTGCACGTTGAACTGGCAACTGAAACAAAAATCTTTTGCTCCTGCCCCACAGAATTCGGGCGTGACCCCAATACACATGTCTGTCCTGTCTGCCTGGGGTTTCCGGGTTCACTGCCGGTTCTGAATGCGCTGGCAGTAGAGTTTGCAGTAAAAGCAGCTCTTGCACTTAACTGTGAAATTCCTCCCTTTGCCAAGTTTGACCGTAAAAACTATTTTTACCCGGATTTGCCGAAGGCCTATCAGATTTCGCAATATGACCTGCCGCTGGCAGTAAACGGTTGCCTGGAAATTGAAGTTGACGGCGCCAAAAAAAGCATCGGCATTACCAGGGTCCACATGGAGGAGGATGCAGGTAAGCTGATTCACTCTGATGATGGTGCTTACTCGCTCACAGATTATAATCGTACCGGTGTGCCGCTGATTGAAATTGTCTCTGAGCCTGACATGCGTTCTCCACAGGAAGCCAAGGCATACCTGGAAAAACTAAAAAGTATCCTCCAATATACAGGTGTCTCTGATGTAAAGATGGAAGAAGGAAGCCTGCGCTGTGACGCCAATATCTCCATCATGCCTGCCGGCAGCAATAAATTCGGCACACGCTCTGAGATAAAGAATATGAACTCATTTAAGGCCGTACAGCGCGGCCTTGAATACGAAGTGGAACGCCAGACGCAGGTGCTAAACTCCGGGGGCAAATTGGTGCAGGAAACTCGGGGGTGGGATGAAAATAAAGGCGTCACCTATTCCATGCGCTCAAAGGAAGAAGCCCATGATTACCGCTATTTCCCCGACCCCGACCTTGTCCCTGTAATAGTTGAACGAACCTGGGTTGAAGAAATCAGGAGCACGCTGCCTGAGATGCCCGATGCCAGGCGTACCCGCTATATGTCAAAGTGGGGCCTGCCGGAATATGATGCCGGCGTTCTTACAGCATCCAGGGCCATGGCCGATTTTTTTGAAGCAGTGGCTGCTGAATACCATGACGCCAAGGCTGTTTCAAACTGGGTAATGGGTGAAATATCTAAGCATTTAAATGCCGAAGGCCTGGGGATCAATGAGACAAAACTGACGCCATCCCACCTTGTACAGCTCCTGAAGCTCCAGGATAACGGCACCATCAGCGGGAAAATAGCCAAAACAGTCTTTGAAGATATGTTCGCCACAGGCAGAATGCCTTCTGAAATCGTAGAAGAGAAAGGCCTTGTCCAGATTTCTGATGCTGACGCCATCGCTTCCATAGTTGACATGGTAATCGCTGAAAATCCTCAGTCTGTACAGGACTACAAAAACGGCAAAGAAAAAGCTATCAGCTTTTTAGTCGGCCAGGTGATGAAACTTTCCAAGGGTAAGGCCAATCCTGAACTGGTCAACCGGCTGTTTAAAGAAAAATTAAAATAAAAGGCAAAGTGGTTGGGAGAGTTCCCAGCCACTTTGCTTCACTGTTAGTAGTGTTCTGCAGAGCCCTGTCATCATTGGCCCTTTTCCAGTAGCGCAGCAGAAATGTCAGATGGTGAGGCGTGGGAAACTTTGGTGTTGTGCCAAAGCCGCCATGTTTGTCATCGAATAGCCTCTCCATTTCCTTGTAGGCAGTGTGCAGCAGCTCTTTTCCCGGCGCCTCACCGGGTTGTACACTGGACATAGGCTGCAGGCTTTCCACCACACTGTCTGCTGTTCTGTCAATATCATCCCTGCCTGTCTGCCAGAGCCTCTCAATGCGCTCTGCAAGTCCAACCAAGCTCATGCGCCCGTACTGCGATTCTTTGGGGAAATAAGTCCCGGCAAAAAAAGGCCTCCTGTCAGGCGACATGATAATGGTCAGAGGCCAGCCGCCCCTGCCTGTCATGGACTGACAGACTGTCATGTAAATATTATCTATATCAGGACGTTCCTCACGTCTACCTTGATGCACACAAATACCCGGTTCAAAACCTCAGCCACTTCAGTGTCCTCAAACGACTCCCGCTCCATCACATGGCACCAGTGACATGTCGATAAACAGCACTCACGAATACCCAATAGACAAGAAAATAGGCTTATCTTCCGTTTTAGCTTTTTCAAACGCTTCTTCACTCCAGGGAAACCATTCCAATGGATTATAAGCATGTTGGAGAAGATAAGGTGACTTCTCATTGATTAGTCGGCGAGGGAGATCTTGTGGTTATGGATATAGATACGTTTACCCGCCGTGAAAAAATGCTAAAGCTGCGTGAAGAACTGTTGGCGGTTGAGGAAGATCGTCTGGCAGGCCGCGCCGGAACTACACCGGACGAATTGGACAGTTATTTAGAAAGCATTATTGATGAGGTGGAACATGGAAAAAAAGCCTCAATATAAGGTGATTGTTTCCGACCGTGCCCGTCAGATGCCGGCGGGCCATGTTCGGTTTCTGGCACAGAAAAGCCCCATTGCCGCCCGCAAAGTAAAGAATGAATTGATGGACGCAATCCGCTCCCTTTCCACTTTGCTGGAGCGTTTTCCGTTTTTGGATGCGGAGTTTATACCGCTTAATAAATATCATAAGTTGTTTGTTGAGAAATGGTATTTGATTCTGTATCAGATTAAGGACCAGACAGTGTATGTTGACTATATCGTTGATTGCAGGCAGGATTATGGATGGTTGGTGAGGTAGATTTCTGTGAGATTATGTTCTTATCAGAGTATTGTGATAGATGCTGTGATCAGAAACCTTGAAGTTAAAAAATGTAGCGACTAACGAGGTAACCCAACAATTGTTGCTTTTTGCCTTCTCAAATGCTCCTTTGCTCCAGGGAAACGCACTTGGCCCTAGCCTTTTATTGTTCAATTCCCCACACGAACCCGACTACTGCTTTTTCATGTTCTATAATATACCCGATGCCGTCGCCTTTTTCCGGGGGTAATGCCCATTTGTCGGCGTACTTTTCAACCTTATACAGTTCGGCAAGTGGTTCAGGTAATTCATCCCCAACCAACCCCCATAATACCCTGACCTTTCTGGTTCCCTCATTCGCAGCTAGGAACTCTACGTCATCATCGCGCAACCCCCGGCCGCCCAGAACAAAACCAGCGTTTATTTTTTCCTTCCATGCCTCAAGTACCTTCTGGGCGATTTCTGCGGTTGTGGTAAGTGACCTGTCTAAACCGTTATGTGTCTTGCCAAGTGTTTTCACTTCTCATTTCCCCTTATCTGATTTGGTGGGCAGTCTGGGAGACTAAACATCTTTTCACCTTTCCACATGAGTCAGCCATACGGTTATTCTTTACTGCGCTAAGGAACATATTCGTAGCCTCGTGTAGCCGGGAAGCAACCTGCAACGGTTGATTCTACCTATTGCTTACTGTGTTTTGATTGCCAGGATAATTGTTCAAGTGCTGCTTTACATTATCGAAACCCGTCGAAATACGAATTATAAAAGGTAATGGCTTTCAGGCAAATACTTTTGCTGAAAGCCATCATTTTTACACCATACTTTTTTGAAATAAAAATGTTATTACCGGTTTTGATTTGCTTTTCTAACCTCAGAAAAGAATCGCTTGCGGTTTTGCTGGACCTGTTTGCGCCTGTTCAGATCTTTGATGATATCGTTGCCAAAAAAAATAAGGTAGTTGACAACGGGTACCAGGGCCAGTACCTTTGTGCCCATCATGCCAAAAAGTAAGGTATATGCTATGATTCCCCAATTAAGCCAGGCAAGGTATTTAACTTTAACAGGAATTACCATAAAGAGGTGAATTTGAAATTCAGGGTAGATTTGGGCAAAGGCTAGAAACAGCGAAAGATTCAGGTATAAACCGGTGGCAAAACTCCCTGTTAAAAACGAGGCGAGAATTGTCCCAAGCATACCCATCAGATAGTAAACATTAAACTTAAATTTCCCCCATTCCTGCTCAAGGCCTGTCCCCACCATATAATAAAAGTATAGTGCAAAAAACACCCAAAGTATGGACAGCGTTGGCGGGATAAAAATAAAGGTGACCAATCGCCACAGCTGACCCCGCAACACCAGCACCGGGTGCAATCCCAGAGTATAAATTAACTGCCGGGAGGGGTCCAGGTTAATTAGCAGGTAAACCAGTGCGTTGCCAAGCACAATGAATTGCATAAGATTTGGAATTCCAAAGCGCCCGTATTTTCTTTCCAGTTTATTCAGCCATTTCATGACCTGCTCCTTTTCTTAATTTTCTTTATTTTATTCTACACGTTGTGTATGGCCCTGTCCAGAAATATGAGCGGGTAATTTTGTTTTATGGGTGCGGATATTTCTATGCTGAATGGTTAAATAAATAAAGGAAACAAAGATTGTTTTCCAATAGAGGTAAAATTTGAGTTTATATAGAAATATGCTATAGATATTTATTTGCTGAGGAAAACACTTAAGGAATTAAATATTTTTAATTACAGGAGGGTCGAATTTGAATATTAATGACGCTGTAAAGGAATATCAGAGCCTGAGTAGAAGGATAAAGTATTTTGAAGAGGCCGCCGCAGTAATGAGTTGGGACCTGCAGACAGGGGCGCCTGAAAAAGCTGTGATTGGACGTTCAGGTGTAATTGGGACCATTTCTACTGAAGCATTTAAGATGCTCATATCTGAGCAAATGGAAAAATTGCTGGTATTTTTGAGTAATCCGGAAAATATGCCTCACTTAAGCCGGATAATCCAGGTATCAGTTAAGGAAGATTTAAAAAAATTCAACCGTTTTAAGAAAATATCTGCGGAAAAGTATGAAGCCTATATTGTATTAACCACTCAGGCAGAAGCGGTATGGAAAGAAGCAAAGGCCTTGGGGGACTTTGCTATTTTTAAGCCTTATCTTGAGAAGATTGTGGAGTTTTTGCAGGAAGCTGCGGAACTGTGGGGATATGATGGCCATAAGTATAATGCTATGCTGGATATATATGAACCAGGAGTTACCACGGAACAGCTTGACAAAATATTTGGTTACTTAAAAGAAAAGATTATTGATCTGATGGGTCGTATAAAAAAATCAGGGTATGTGCCTGATAACAGCATGTTTCTTAAAAGTTATGACAAGGACATGCAGCGCAGATTAAGTCTGAAGATTTTAGATAAAATGCAATTTGATTTAAAGAGAGGCAGGCTGGATGAGAGTGCTCATCCCTTCACTATAAAACTTAATCTCGGAGATGTTAGGCTCACCACAAAATATGAAGTTAATAATCTTACAGGTGCTTTGTTTGCCACAATACATGAGGGAGGCCATGGCCTCTATGAACAAAACATCAGGGAAGATTTGGCAGGGACACCATTGTGCACAGGATCCTCTTTTGGTATTCATGAATCACAATCAAGATACTGGGAGAATTTCCTCGGCAGAAGCAGGCCTTTCTGGGAGATGTTCTATGATGACCTGCTGGAGATTTTTCCGGAACAATTTAACGGTGTCTCCGTTGAAAATATTTATCATGGAGCCAACAGGGTCGAACCCTCATTAATACGTGTACAGGCAGACGAACTGACATATGGTTTGCACATTATTTTGAGATATGAACTTGAAAAATCCTTAATCGGTGGTGATATAAAAGTATGTGACCTTCCGCGTCTCTGGGATGAAAGTATGCAAACTTACCTTGGCATAATACCGGGCCATCCCGGGGAGGGTGTGCTTCAGGACATTCACTGGTCAAAAGGATATTTTGGCTATTTCCCCTCATACACACTGGGTAACATCTATGCAGCTCAATTTTTCAACCAGATGAAGAAGGAAATACCAGACTATGATGGGAGCGTTGAAAACGGTGATTTCAAGGGCATAAATGAGTGGTTAAAAGAAAAGATACATCAGCACGGCAAGCTTTTGAAGCCTGCCGAGTTGTTACACAGGGTTACGGGGGAAGAAATAAATCCAAAGTATTTTGCTGAATATCTGGAAAAGAAGTATAGAGAAATATATAAAATTTAACACCCGAAACGGATGGGGCAGCTTCACAGTGTCATACGCCTGGTTGCCCGGTAAAAAAGAAATCTCTGTACAAATGCAGGTCAAATCAAAGCTGCGGGGAGTATACTACCTTCCTGCCCCCCAGCTTTTTGTCGGTGATCCATCCGGCTTATACCACGGTATTAATGAGATTGGAAAAGAGCAGTATCTGTATGCTGAAGTTTTGTGCTGCCATCGATGAGACGAGCCGGGCCTACGGGGAGCTGCAGGAAAAACTGTGGTTGAAAGTACAGTCCGTCCCGGCAAGTACTCTAACCTATATTATCTGCTATCACAGTCCACCCCCGAGTTGGGATAAGGCATCTGTAACCGCGCCCGGCCAGGCATTTTTTTATACTGACGAAAAACTGGCCAGCCTCCCTGCCTCCAGGGTGAGGGTATTAAATTTATCTGCGGGCGGTGTATAAAATGACTTGGGCCGCCATGTTAATAAGTGTATCTGCTTATGGCTGGTACCTGGTAATTGCTTTCAACCAGTCAACCGGTTTGCCGGTATCTTTTGCAGGCCTGGCAGGTTTAATATTTCTCAGCCTTCTTCCTACTTACCTCGGGCTTGTTGCCAACAGAAGCCTGTTTGCGTCAGGACCTACAGTTTTACTGCAAACTAAAAAACTATTAGTGCAGTAAAAAGCTGAAACAGGGAAGGGATGTATAAAATGAGAAGAAAAGAAAGACAGATTACAGATATAAATAGGCTGCACGAGGTTATTAACAATGCCAGTGTGTGCAGGGTTGCAATGGCAGACGGCTTAAGGCCGTACCTACTGCCGCTTAGTTTTGGTTTTGACGGCAAGAACCTGTATTTCCACTCAGCATCCGAAGGTAGAAAGATTGAAATCCTGAAAAACAATCCCAGTGTTTGCTTTGAATTTGAGCAGGAGGTTGAAATTGTAAAGGGTGAGAGGCCGTGCAATTGGAGTGTGAGATATTTCTCTGTTATCGGTGAAGGAAAAGCCGAAATAGTGGAAGAAAGCGAAGAAAAACTGTATGGACTTACCTGCATTCTAAAACAGTATGACCCCGACTTGACATACTCCTTTTCTGAGAAAGAGGCATCGTCAGTACTTGTCTTTAAAATAACCATAGAAAACCTTACCGGGAAAGCTGCAGGCAGATAATTTGTAGGGATTGCCGCTTGCTACGGCGAAATTATCACTGAGCGTCAGCCGTAAGAGTGCAAAAAGAGGGGGTAATCGCTTATGAAGTGCGAAAGATGTGAAGAAGTAATACCCCAAGGCGAACAGTTTGAACATCGCGGCAAGGTTCTGTGCGAAGACTGTTATAACTTTCAAGCTTTGTTTTTATCTGTGGTATAATGGGATAACGGGCGGGGGGGGAGACCGATGGGCATGAGGCAGGACAGACCGGCTGAAGAATTGCAAAGAATTCTCTGGACGATTATTAATTCCATTCAGGATGCCATTTCGGTCGTTGACGAAAACGGTATCGGCATTCTTTTTAACAAGGCTTACTGCCGTTTAACGGGGCTTAGGGATACTGATGTGCTCAACAAGCCTGCTGAAGTGGATATAGCCGAGGGTGAAAGTGTCCATATGAGGGTTCTGCAGACCGGACAGCCGCTTAAAGGTGTGCCGATGAAAGTGGGTCCGTATAAGCGCAATGTGCTTGTATCATGCGCCCCGCTCTATGTGAATGGAACATTGAGAGGCAGTGTGGGGATCATCCACGATGTTTCTGAAATCAGGGCACTGATGGATGAACTGCAAAGGACAAAACAAAAGGTAAGGCAGCTGGAATCCAAGTATTCTTTTGAAGATATAATCGGTGACAGCCCGGCCATCAGGCAGGCTGTGGATCTTGCCAGGGTGGCCGCGGCAACGCCGGCCAGCGTTTTGCTGCGCGGAGAGTGCGGTACCGGCAAGGAATTATTTGCTCATGCCATCCACGAAGCCAGCCCCCGCAGGGAAAAGCAGTTTATTCGTGTCAATTGCAGCGCCCTGCCGGAAAGCCTGCTTGAGAGTGAACTTTTCGGCTATACAGAGGGTGCGTTTACAGGCGCCAGGAAACGGGGAAAAAAAGGAATTTTTGAGGAAGGCAGCGGGGGCACTGTCTTTCTCGATGAAATAGGCGCCATGCATGTGGGACTGCAGGCCAAGATTCTCCGTGTACTCCAGGAGGGGGAAGTTGTCCGTGTCGGTGAGGCAAAGCCTGTGCCGGTGGATGTGAGGATAATTGCAGCCACCAATGCTGACCTTGAAACACTGATACTGGCCGGTAAATTCAGAAAAGACCTGTATTACAGGCTCAATGTGCTGCCCATAGTCATCCCGCCTCTGGCGGAGCGGAAAGAAGATGTTCCTCTGCTGGCGGAATATTATATAAACCGCATGAGCCAGGACTACAACCGGCTTGGTGCCATGCTGTCAGCGGAAGCACAGGCGACGCTGCAGGAATACCAATGGCCGGGCAATGTCCGCGAGTTAAAAAATGTAATAGCACGTGCCCTGATTAATCTGAAGCGTGATGAGACGGTTGTGGAAGCCAGGCATCTGATGATATCCCTGGGGAACGGCCCCCAGGCGACAGCTGCTGCCGCCGCCGCAGAGTCCTGCTCTGTCAAGCAAGGCACACTGTCAGAGCTTCATGCACGCTGGGAGAGGGGAATACTGTCTGACGCGCTGCGTGCAGCCGGGGGTAATAAGACAGAAGCATCAAAGCGGCTGGGAATCTCTATCCGCAACCTGTATAATAAGCTGGATAAGTATGATATCAAGGATTAAATGATGGACGTTGTAGCCCATCGCCGTTAGAATTAGCACGCCGCTGTAGGGCGTGCCTTTTTATTTATAAAAAATAAAAAACAGAACACTTCTTTTATCAATTGGCATGGTACTTGCGTAGTATAGAAGTAAGACGCGGGAACACGCTGCTATAGTAAAGAAAAAGGGCTAGAATGCAGAGATGGCAAAAAATCCTGCAGGTTGTTGCCTGCAAGAAAGTGCATGGTGTGCAATAATTAGCAAAAATATTCAGAAAAAGGAGGCGCTCGGGATGGTTTTCAGCAGTATGGATAGTTTCGGCCTTGAAGAGTTGGTATTCTGCAATGATAAGAGAACCGGGCTGAAGGCGATAATAGCTATTCACGATACTACTCTTGGTCCCGCCATGGGTGGCACCAGGATGAAAGTCTATGCCAATGAGGAAGAGGCTTTGCAGGATGCTGTAAGTCTTGCCAGGGCCATGACCTACAAGTCCGCGGCGGCAGGCCTGGATCTGGGTGGCGGCAAGGCAGTCATTATGGGAGACCCTGCGCTATCTAAGAATGAAGCATTGTTGCGTGCATACGGCCGTTTTGTGGAGCGACTGGGAGGGCGGTATATTACATCGGTTGATGCTGGTATAAACGAATATGACGTTGACTGCATACGTAGAGAGACTTTATTTGCACTGGGCGGAACTGCCTTCGGCGGTTGCGGCGGCTGCCCGTCGCCTGCAACAGCTTATGGTGTCTGGCAAGGGATGAAAGCTTGTGCGGAAGCTGAATTCGGCTCACCCGAACTTGCAGACCTGACAATTGCGGTACAGGGCCTCGGCAGCGTGGGACGTGTGCTTTGTGAATACTTAAAGTCTGAGGGTGCACGCCTGATTGTAACTGACATAGATATAAATTGCCGGAAACTGGCAGAGGAGTGGCAGGCAGAATGGGTTTTGCCGCAGGAAATCCACAAGGTTCCCTGCGATATATTTGCTCCCTGCGCTTTGGGAGGCGCTGTCAACGAAAAGACACTGCCGGAGTTAGTGTGCCGCATAGTAGCCGGTGCGGCCAATAATGTATTGTCAGGCGATAATATGGCAGATGAATTGCACAAGAAAGGAATTATTTACGCACCGGACTATATAATTAATGCCGGCGGCCTGATTTATATCGCCCATGAAAGGACCCGCTATTTGCCTGGAGAGATTATGGAAATAGTAGGTAGGATACGCGGCAGGCTTGGGCAGATCCTGAAGCGGGCGGCCGGGGAAGGCGTGACGCCGTTTTTGGTGGCGCGCCAGATGGCGGAAGAAAGAATAAATGCTGCTAAAGGGCTTTTGTCACTGAGAGCGACATTTAGGAGGGATTAAGATGGCTGGGAAAATTGGTCTGACGGAAATCCGTTTACACGGGCGGGGCGGCCAGGGGGTGGTATTTGCAGGGACAGCAATGGCAGAAGCGGCTCACCGTAACGGTAAATATGTGCAGGCTTTCGGAATTTACGGTGCCGAGCGCCGCGGTGCACCTGTCACATCTTTTGTGAGGATAGGAGACAGCCCGGATGTGCCTCGCTGCCAGATTCAACAGCCGGATATTGTAGTCGCCTTTGATGTAAACCTGCCCAGGGAACAGGTGCTCAAAGGGTTGAAACCAGGTGGTAAGCTCCTGTTGAACTGTGCAAAAGAGGCTGATGCCTGGGGGCTTTGCAACGGCCGCAGCTTTGATGTCTGGCTGGTAGATGCGTCTAATATTGCAGCTCAAAGCGGACTCGGCTTGGTGGGTATACCTATTATTAATACTGTGATGCTGGGAGCGCTGGTCCGCGTCAGCGGTTGTGCTTCACTTGAATCCCTGCTGGCAGTAATCGGTGAGAAGATGCCCCGCAGCACTGAGAAGAATCTCCTGGCGGCACAGTCAGGTTATGACGGAGCAAGGGAGCTTGAGTGTTATGCCACTGCCTTATAGAGAATCATCAGGGGTGCCTTATAAAATCAGTGTGGGCACATTGCCTGTCCAGTTAAATAAAACGGGAGACTGGCGTTTTCTGACGCCGGTAAGACGTGAAAAGGTATCCCCCTGCACGGCACAGTGCCCGCTGCACAATGGCATTGCCGAGTGGGTGGAAAAATTAACGGACGGTGATTGGGCCGGCGCCTGGCAGGTTGTTTCACGCTACAATCCTTTTCCCCATCTCACAGGCCATGTGTGTTACCGCTTCTGCCAGGAAAAATGCAATCGCCTCCACTTAGACGAGGCCGTTGCCATTGGTGACTTAGAAAAGCAAATTGGCGCCTGGCGGTATAATCAGTTCACGCCCGGCAAAGGTTCCATAAAAAAAATCGGCAGCCCGCCCCTAAAAGTTGCAATAGTCGGTTCGGGGCCGGCAGGCCTGGCCTGCGCCTATTACCTTTCTTTGCTTGGCAGCGAAGTTGTTATTCTGGAGCGGGAACCTGTGGCGGGCGGCATGCTTGCTCTTTGCATTCCTGAATACCGTCTGCCGCGGCTTGTATTGGAGCAGGAGCTGGCAATGCTGCGGGCTATGGGTGTTGTGTTTCGCTGTGGGGTTGAAGTTGGCCGCGATATAAGTCTGGAAGCTTTGCAAAGTGAATACCAGGCAGTGTTTCTTGCTGCCGGGGCAACAAGATTAAAGCAGCTGGGTATAGACGGAGAAGAATTGCCGGGCATCATGAATGCTGTGGACTACCTCGCTGCTGTACATCTGGGGCGGAGTGTGCCTGCAGCCGGTTCAGTGATTGTGGTCGGCGGCGGCAACGCCGCCATTGATGCAGCCTGTGTGGCACGCCTGCGCGGAGCGCGCGTGGTACTCGCCTATCGCCGGACCCGTGAAGCTATGCCTGCACATGAGGATGAAATACGTGCCGCCGAGGCGGCCGGTGTTCAGTTTCTCTTCCAGGTGCAGCCGGATGCTTTGCTTGGCAGCGGCGGCCGCCTGGGAAAGGTCAGAATGGTCAGGACGGAGGTTTCAAAGCGGGGAGAAGGGGTAACTGTCATACCAGGGTCTTCCTTTACACTGGAGTGCGAGCTGCTGCTGGCGGCAGCCGGCCAGGAGCCGGACCTGGGCTTTGCCGGCAGCAATCTCAAAATACTGGATGGTTGTATGACAAACCTGCCTGGAGTGTTTGCCGGCGGAGACTTATGCACCGGACCCGGCAATGTGGCGGAAGCAATTTCCGCCGGCCGTGAGGGTGCCCGTGCCATTGCCGCCTACCTTGAAATGGAAACAGCGGGCGTGGATGGCCAGGTGTTCCCCCCGGTATATAAGGAGGAAGCGCAGGTTATATCATATCAGCACCTTAATCCCTTCCTTTTTGGCAGGCAGGGACGGTCGGAGCGCCCCGAACAGGAGGCCGGACGCTGCCTGTCTTGCGGCAGATGCAATGGCTGTGCAGTGTGCTGGATGTTTTGTCCCGATCTGGCTGTAGACTCCGGGGCAGACCTGGATTTTCTCCTTGATTACTGCAAGGGTTGCGGCATTTGTGCCAAAGAGTGCCCAAGCGGAGTCCTGGAAATGGAGGTGGCTGACAGTGGCACAGAAAATAATCACCGGTAACCAGGCTGTTGCTTATGCGGTTAAACTGGCGAGGACACAGGTGATCTCTGCTTTTCCCATCACTCCACAGACGACCGTAGTGGAGACACTGGCTGAAATGTGGGCCCAAGGCGAGTACACGGGGGAGTTTGTCAGTGTTGAATCTGAAAACTCAGCTCTGGCTTATTGTATCGGAGCAGCTTATGCCGGCGCACGAGCCTTTACGGCTACTTCCTCCCATGGCCTTGCTTATATGCATGAACTCCTCCACTGGGCTTCCGGCGCACGCCTGCCGCTGGTGATGGCAAATGCAAACAGGGCTCTGGGCGCACCCTGGTGCATCGAATCCGACCAAATTGACAGCCTCGCCCAGCGGGATACCGGTTGGATTCAATTCTACTGTTCAAGCGTACAGGAAATACTTGATACAGTTATTTTTGCTTTCCGCCTGGCTGAAGAAGTCCGCCTGCCTGTTATGGTCTGCTATGACGGTTTTTATCTTTCTCACACCTATGAAGCAGCTGCTATACCTGAGCAGCCGCAGGTAGACAGCTTCCTGCCGGCCCCTGCCCGCAAGCCTGCTTTTGATATAGACAATCCTGAAAACAGGCACGGCTTGGTCTCTGCCGAGGCTATGGCCCGCCTGCTCAATGTCCGCTATAGGGCTACAGAGATGGCGGGCGAAAAATATGAATTGTTGGATCAAGAATTTTACCGTGCGTTTGGGCGAAGCTACGAAGCTGTGGAGTACTTTGGCCCAAAACAAGCCGGCACATTATTTCTCACTGCCGGCGGTATGGCCCAAACGATTAAAAGCTTTCTTACTGTGCCCGGCAGGGAGGAAGCATTGCTGCGGGTTAAGCAGTTCAGGCCCTTTCCTTCCGCCGGGGTGAGAGATATCCTGTCATGTTCCCATGTCGAGAGGGTAATTGTAGCAGACCGTAATGTCTGCATGGGCGTGGGCGGCATTTTTGCCCAGGAAGTGCGGGCGGCGCTGTATGGCCTGCCGCACCCGCCCCAGGTGATTGAACTGAACCTGGCCGGCGGGGTTGACCTGACGCCTGAAATGCTGGAAAAAGCATTGGCTGCCGCCCCGGGTTATGCGGCAGACGAAAAAATTATGTGGGCGGTGGAATTATTATGAAGCTGCAAGTTTTTAATGACCTGCCCCGTGAAGAGTACCTTTTTTGCGGCCATACTGCGTGTCCCGGCTGTGCGGCGACTTTATCCGTCCGCTACCTGACAAAGGCCCTTGGCAAAAAGACTGTTTTTGTCATTACTGCCTCCTGCTTCAGTATTATTGCCGGGCAGCCTCCTCTGCGGACTCTGGACCTCAATGTTTATCATTGTCCTTTTCCCAGTTCAGCCGCTGTTGGCAGCGGTCTGAAGCGGGGCCTGACTGCGGCCGGAGACGACCAGACACAGGTACTGGTGCTTGCCGGTGACGGCGGCACTTTTGATATTGGCTTGCAGGGATTGTCTGCGGCAGCTGAGCGCAATGAGGATATTATCTTTGTCTGCTATGACAATGAAGCCTATATGAACACAGGAATGCAGCGCAGTTCAGCCTCCCCCTACGGTTCACAGTCCAACACCACTCCGGCACCGCTGGCAAAGCCCACTCCAAAAAAGGATATTATGTCCATTATTGCCGCTCACGCCATCCCTTACGCTGCCACGGCCACGGTTGCCTACCCCCGGGACCTGCTGGCCAAATTCTCCAAAGCCGGGACAATTAAAGGCTTCAGGTTCTTTCACCTGCTCAGTCCATGTCCTCCCGGCTGGGGTATAGAGAGCGACGAGACCATTGAACTTTCGCGGCTGGCAGTTGAGACCGGGGTGTTCCCACTCTACGAGCTGGAAGACGGAGAATTTGTAACACTGAGCCATAAACCGGAGAAGCTTTTGCCTGTTGCTGATTACCTGCGTCCGCAGCGCCGGTTCTCCACACTGACAGCTGCTGACCACGAAAAGATTCAAAATAGTGTAGAACACGGCTGGAAAAAACTTCTGGCCCGCGCCGGGAATCGTTGATCAAGCAAGGTGTTTTTGAGTTTTTCGGCAAGTCTCAATAATAAGCAAAATGCGGCAGGAGAATATTTCTGCCGCATTTATTTTAAAGTTAGCGTGTTTCATGCTATAATATTTTAACTAAACTTCTATAGGGAACGGGGAGATTTAATGAACGGACAGCGAAAAGAGAGCCGCTCCTGCGGAATATCACCTTTTATTGTAATGGACGTGCTGGAAAAGGCACAGCAGCTGGAAGCAGCCGGAAGGCATATCGTACACCTGGAGATTGGAGAGCCGGACTTTGACACGCCTGAACCTGTAAAAGAGGCCATGCTAAAGGCACTGAGGGAGAATGATACGCACTACACCCACAGCCTGGGTAAGACAGAGCTGAGGGAGGAAATAGCAGACTACTACCTGCGCATATATAATGTAAAAATTTCGCCAGAACAGGTGCTGGTCACCTCAGGCACTTCGCCGGCGATGTTATTAATTTTTTCAGCCCTTTTAAACGATGGCGACGATGTGATTATTTCCGATCCCTATTATGCCTGTTATCCCAACCACATTAAGTTTGCGGGTGGTAACCCTGTCTGTGTGCCTGTGCGTGAAGAGGACGGGTTTAAGTACAGAAAAAGCGAAATTGAACACAGGCTTTCTGACAGGGTCCGTGCCATAATGGTTAACTCCCCTGCCAACCCGACCGGAAATGTGTTCTCAGCCGCGGAATTATCTGAAATGGCCTCACTTGCTTCAGAAAACCGCTTTCTTATCTCCGATGAAATCTACCATGGACTGACTTACGAGGGGAAAGACCATTCAATTCTCGAGTTTACCGACCAGGCTTTTGTCATTAACGGCTTCTCAAAAAAATACGCGATGACTGGCTGGCGGTTGGGTTATGTGATTGCTCCGCAGAAGATGATGCGCACCATGCAAATCCTGCAGCAGAATTTGTTTATCAGTGCCTGTTCATTCATCCAGTCGGCCGCCATAGCGGCGCTAAGGGATTGTGACTCACATGTGTCAGACATGGTGTCAACATATGATAAAAGGCGGCGCTACCTGCTGGAGAGGCTGGGTAAAATGGGGATTGCCCCCACCGTCCTTCCCACCGGAGCCTTTTATGTGTTGGCTAATATTAAGGAGTATACAGACGATTCCTATTCATTTGCTTTTGAGTGCCTGGAGAAGGCGGGGGTAGCCGTGGCCCCGGGGATTGACTTTGGACCAAACTGCGAAGGCTATATCCGTATCTCATACGCCAACTCCATTGAAAACATCAGGGAAGGACTTGACCGCCTGGAACAGTTTCTGGCGGCGAAAAAATAAGAAAGGCGCGCCTATTCGGTCCCCTTGCGCGCGCTTTTCAATACTGGTTTCCTTAGCAGCTTCACAAGCTGTGAAGCGTTATAATTCCCCAGTATAAAAAAACGCTCCGGCAAAATGCCGGCGCGTTGTTTTTATTTGGTTGCGGGGACAGGATTTGAACCTGCGACCTCCGGGTTATGAGCCCGACGAGCTACCAACTGCTCCACCCCGCGACGAGGATTTTAGTATAGCACAGGGCAAAAACTTTGTCAAATAACAAAAAAAGGTACAATAACAGTAAAAGGTATTTGTTGTATAAATTCACAATTGGTAGATTCATATAAGAATTAGAATTACTTTAAATTTTATAAGCAATTATTAACTTTTTTCAGACTTTGGGCAGGATTTTCCGGCGTGTATTAGAATATGTTTTAAGTAGCAAAGCTGTGCCATAAACTGATAAACAGCCACTTTTATATTAAAGGGAGGGAAATAGATGCGTGAATTGAATGTGGGAGAAATCACTGCGGCAATAGCTGAATTATGCATGGATGCCAACTTCTATCTCGGCGATGACGTGCTTAACTCGTTTAAAAAGGCCCTGGAGAACGAGACTTCACCTACAGGTAAAAATGTGCTGCAAGAGCTGATAACCAATGCTGAGATAGCCAAAGAGGACCAGGTGCCCATGTGTCAGGATACCGGGCTGGCAGTGGTCTTTGTGGAATTAGGACAAGATGTCAGGCTTGTTGGTGGAGATCTCAACGAGGCGATAAACGAGGGAGTCAGAAAAGGCTACGGTGAAGGATATCTCCGCAAGTCGGCAGTCCGTGACCCGCTTAATCGTGTCAATACCAAGGACAACACTCCGGCCATCATTCATCTTGAAATTGTTCCGGGTGATAAAATTAAACTTACTGTTGCACCAAAGGGCGGCGGCAGCGAAAACATGAGCGCCGTTAAAATGCTTACCCCCTCTGACGGGGCAAAAGGTGTGGTCGATTTTGTAGTGGATACAGTCAGCAAGGCCGGTTCTAACCCCTGCCCGCCCATCGTGGTCGGTGTTGGCATCGGGGGAACTTTTGAAAAAGTGGCTTACCTGGCTAAAAAGTCACTGCTGCGTGAACTGGGAGCGCCAAATAGCGACCCGTTCTACGCTGCCATGGAAACAGAAATCCTGGAAAAAATCAACAAGCTGGGAATCGGGCCGCAGGGCTACGGTGGGAGAACAACAGCGCTTGCCGTGCATATCGAGACCTTCCCTGCGCATATTGCCAGCATGCCGGCGGCTGTAAACATCAACTGTCACGCCTCCAGGCATAAAGAGCGCGTGATTTAATATCAGGGAGAAACAGAAAGGAGGTCTTTAGAAATGACTTTTAAAAGAATTGCGGCTCCTCTAAGTGATGAGGATATCATGGAGCTTAAAGCAGGAGATACTGTGCTCATTTCAGGCGTTATATATACCGGCCGCGACGCCGCGCACGCAAAACTCGCAGAGTTGGTCAAGGCAGGAGAACCTCTCCCGGTCGACTTTAAAGGGCAGATGATCTATTATGTGGGGCCTTCCCCCGCTAAGCCGGGAAAGGTAATCGGTTCCGCCGGGCCCACCACAAGCGGCAGGATGGATGCGTATACCCCAATGATGTTGGAACAGGGCCTAAAAGCCTGTATCGGTAAAGGGAACCGAAAACAGTCGGTAAAGGATGCACTGGTCAAGCATAAAGGAGTTTACATGGCGGCTACCGGCGGGGCTGCGGCACTGCTGGCAAAGACAATCAAAAAGGCCGAAGTGGTTGCCTACCCTGAGTTGGGAGCTGAATCCATTTACAAGCTGGAAGTTGAAGATTTTCCTGCCACTGTTATAAACGATGCTTATGGAAACGACATCTACGAAGAAGGAAGAAAACAATACGCCATTAATGATTAACAGTTAAAAATCATTGAGGAGTGAAACTTGTGATAACCAAAGAAGAATTGATTGCCAAGGCTAAAAAGCCTGCTCAGGATGCCATGCGCCTCCATCCTTTCTACAAGGGTAAAGTTGAAGTCGGTGTAAAATGCAGTATCCGTGACTTTAGGGATTTTGCCGTCTGGTATTCCCCGGGCGTGGCGGAACCCTGCAAAGCAATTGCCGCCGACAAGTCGCTGGTCTATGAACATACCAACAAAGCTAACTTTGTGGCAGTTGTTTCTGACGGCACCCGAGTTCTCGGCCTCGGTGACATTGGCCCGGAAGCTTCCATGCCTGTCATGGAAGGAAAGGCACTGCTCTTTAAGTATCTGGGGGGCGTAGATGCTTTCCCCATCTGCCTCGACACCAAGGATCCCGAAGAAATAATCAATACAGTCAAGCTGCTGCAGCCAACTTTCGGCGGCGTGAACCTGGAGGATATCTCAAACCCCAAGTGCTTCTACGTTCTTGAGCGACTGCGCAAGGAGTGCCATATCCCGGTCTGGCACGATGACCAGCAGGGGACAGCTACGGTAACACTGGCGGGACTCATCAATGCGCTGCGTTATGTGAAAAAAGATATGGGAGAGGTCAAGATCGTTCTTGTGGGTGCCGGCGCTGCCAATGTGTGTATAGCCAACCTGATCATTTTTGCCGGCGCCGACCCGGGCAAGATGCTTATCTGCGACAGCAAAGGCATACTGCACAAAGGACGCGCCGACGAACTGAAGGCTGAGTACAAGGAAAAACTTGACCTGGCCATGAAGACCAATGCTGAAGGCAGAACCGGTGATATCGCTGAAGCTTTAAAAGGCGCCGATGTACTGATTGCACTTTCGAAGCCTGGCCCCGATACCATTAAGAAAGAGTGGATAGAGGGTATGAACAAAGATGCCATTGCCTTTGTCTGTGCCAATCCGATTCCTGAAATTTGGCCCTGGGATGCCAAGGAAGCCGGCGCTGTTATTGTGGCCACCGGGCGCTCTGATTTCCCAAACCAGGTTAACAACTCTATCTGCTTCCCCGGTATTTTCCGCGGCGTGCTTGATGTTCAGGCCGCAACAATTACAGATGAAATGTGCATCACAGCTGCTTATACCATCGCTGACCTTGGCGCTGAAAACGGTATCGATCCTGAGAACCTGCTGCCTAACATGGATAACGTGGAAGTGTTTGTCCGCCAGGCTGTCAATGTGGGACTGAAGGCTATTGAACTTGGCATTGCCCGCAAGATTCTAAGCGAAGAAGAATTACGCGCCAAAGCGGAAGAAGCCATCTACAAGAGCAGAAATATTGCAAAGAGCTTAATGGAACAGGGCTTTATAGCCGAACCTCCAGCTGAATAGAACCTGTGGATTTTAACCCTGCGCCGCCGGCACGCGTCTTGTGCCGGCGCGCAGCCGGCCGGTGGCCGGCTTGCTTTTTTCTTCAATCAGGGGAATATTCAGACATAAAAGAGCGACAGAATTTCAAAGGGGGAAAAGATTGTGGCAACTGATGTGAGTATGGTAGATATTTATATTATGGGCAAAAAATATGAAGTGCCCGAATCTCTTACAATCATGAATGCCATAGAGTACGCGGGATATCAGCTGGTGCGCGGCTGCGGCTGTCGGGCTGGTTTCTGTGGCGCCTGTGCAACAGTTTACCGTATTGCAGGTGACTATGAACTTAAAGTGGGACTGGCCTGCCAGACCAAGGTAGAGCATGATATGTACCTGGCGCAGATTCCTTTCTTTCCCGCTCAAAAGTCGGAATATAATATCCAGCAGCTTAAAGCCAATGCTGAACAGATTGCAAAGTTTTATCCTGAAATTTATCGCTGTATCGGCTGCAATGCCTGTACAAAGGTCTGCCCGCAGGATCTTAAGGTTATGCAGTATATAGGTTATGCTCAAAGAGGCCAGATAGACAAGTGCGCTGATGAGTCCTTTGACTGTGTAATGTGTGGCCTGTGCGCTTCCCGCTGTCCTGCCCAGATTGTCCATTATAACGTTGGAATACTGGCCCGTCGTCTCTATGGCCGATTTATTGCACCCCCTGCCGGACACCTGGCAAAACGGGTGGATGAAATTTTGGCCGGTAAGTACGACGAAGAAATGGAAGCACTGATGAAGGCGCCGGATGCCGAACTGAGGAAGCGTTACAACGAGCGCGATATGGAGCCCTAAACAGTCATTGACTCTATGAATGGAGGTTTGAGCAAAATGTCATATACGCCACAGCTTAGAGAACTGATAAAACGCGTTGAAGCAGCCCGTCCGGAGCGCGTAAAGAAAAATTTTCCCAGGATGAGCCCCGAACAGAAGGAAGATGTCCTGAAGAACTTTCACCCTGACTATATAGAGTCAAGCATGCGCGGCCTTGCCGTGGGTGTCAATAAAGGCAGCAGGGTACCGCTTGAACTTGCAGATCTGATCGAGGCACGCAGCGCAGTGGAGAACCTCCAAATTGATTTGGAGAAAATCGACTACGATGTGGATGTGCTAGTAGTGGGCGGCGGCGGCGCCGGCGCCTCGGCTGCGCTTTTGGCCCAGGAGCAGGGCGCTGATGTGCTGATGGTGACAAAACTGCGTTTTGGCGATGCCAATACTATGATGGCCCAGGGCGGTATCCAGGGCGCTGATAAAGAGACTGATTCCCCGCTCATCCACTACCTTGATGTGATGGGCGGCGGACACTATACCAATGTGCCGGAACTTGTCCGTGCGCTGACAATGGATGCTCCTCTGTCCTTAAAGTGGCTTGAAGAGCTGGGTGCTATGCTTGACAAAGCGCCGGACGGGACCATGAAAAGTATCCATGGCGGAGGCACATCCCGCAGGCGGATGCATTCCGCCAGGGATTACTCCGGCGCCGAAATTATGCGCACCCTGCGTGACGAAGTCAAAAACCGCGGTATACGTGTTATCGAGTTTTGCTCGGTGGTGGAATTGCTGCTTGATGAGGATGGCAAAGCCGGCGGCGCCATCCTGAAAAATATGGAAACCGGAGAATACCAACTGGCCAGGGCCAAGACTGTAATTTTGGCGGTCGGCGGCTCGGGGCGCCTGCATTACCAGGACTTTCCTACCACCAACCATTACGGTGCCACAGGTGACGGCCTGATTATGGGTTATCGTGCCGGAGCAAAGCTTGCCTTTATGGATACTATCCAGTACCATCCCACCGGGGCGGCATTTCCCCCACAAATCTTGGGCCTGTTAATTACAGAGAAAGTACGCGGGCTTGGCGCAGAGCCGATTAACGTGGACGGCGAACAGTTTGTCTACCACCTGGAGACTCGTGACGTATCGTCTTCAGCCATTATCCGCGAGGTCAGGGAGCGGGGAAAAGGCGTCCCCACACCCACAGGGATACCTGCAGTCTGGCTTGATTCCCCGATGATTGATATGATTCACGGCCCTGGCACTGTGGAAAAAGAACTGCCGGCCATGGTGAGGCAGCTTGGCCGGTTCGGAGTCGATATAGTCCGTGAGCCGATGCTTATCTACCCCACACTTCACTACCAAAACGGCGGCCTCCTGATTGATGAAAACGGTATGACCAATGTTGAGAACCTGTACTGTGCCGGCGAGGGAGCGGGAGGCATCCACGGCAGAAACCGCCTGATGGGTAACTCGCTGCTTGATATTGTAGTCTTTGGCCGCAGGGCAGGCAGGCACGCCGGCGCTAAGGCTAACGAAATAAAAGTTAAAAAGCTGAATTTAAACCATGTAGCCGGCTACCATAATGAACTTGAATCAGCAGGAGTGGACACGGGGGGCAGAGTATCTCCGATTTTACTGCCGCATTATACTCACCGCAACGGCGACTGATCAAAAGATCCTCAAAAAATAAGACGGGCGTCCATGTGACACCCGTCTTTTCATTTCCCTGATTACACGTTTACCTTTCTAAAACCTCTTTTTATTACCCTAATTCTGATGAATAACGATACTGGAAATTTAAGCCGCAGGCTCTAAACTGAAATATAGTTTCACCTTTAGGGATGGTTGCACCCTTATGATATTTTGAGACAAAACCAAAGCTTGCTTTTCCGGATAAAGAAGGTTGAGCCATAAAAGCGCCTGCAGGTGAATCAATCCAGCCGCTGCCGGTTACAAAGCCGCCTTCGGGGTCATAAACTACAAATTCTCGTATTTCTTCTGCGAAGTTGCCTGCAATATCCGACACCGAGGCAATCAGCCTGTAAACGCCTGCTGCCATTATCCCGCCGCTGTGGTTGATATCTTCCGTAAATGCATCATCTCCCAAGCAGTTTTGCAAGCTGATGGTAAGGCTATGGTGCAGCAGGCCGCTTACACTGTCGTCAGCGAAGTAGTCTAAAGCTGTCCCCACAGGCAGTACTGCGTAGGGCTGGGGTGTCTTTATATCAAGCAGCGGGGGCGAGGTGTCGCTTTTTACCGTAAGAGTCTTTGTCTCTTCTCTGTTCCCCGCCACATCGATTGTAATGGTGGCTGGTACAGATTGTGCCAGAATCTCCCCTGATTCAGTCACCGCTGCATCCTCTGCCAAAGCAGACAGCGGCAGCAGCAGCAGTGATGCCAATAGAACCGCTATCAATTTTCTCATGACAATCCTCCTTGTAAATATACATATTTTGGAGTAGCGTCTCATATATTTGACACCAAACAGCAAAATCCTTCTGATTTATCCATATAAGTTAAAATTTAACTATCAGTGCAGCTTTGCACGTTTATAGCGGGCGGAAGCCCGACTCCTTATTTTGATAGAACAGGCAGGAAAGTCTTTCTTTTGGGCGAAAGTATTTTAAAAATTCAAGTGGAGGGGTTTAAGTGGACCTGTTGAAAGGTGTCAGGGTTTTGGATCTGACAAGGCTCTACCCGGGGCCTTTTTGCACAATGCTGATGGCAGACATGGGAGCAGAAGTTATTAAGGTGGAAAGCCCGGGTGAGGGTGACTATATGAGGGATATGGGGCCTCCTGGTGAAAAATTCAGCCTCTATTTCAGCAACCTGAACAGGAATAAAAAGAGTATTTCACTCAATCTTAAAACAGAGGAAGCAGTGGAGCTTTTCCTGAGGTTGGCAGCCAGAGCCGATGTTGTAGTGGATGGATTTCGTCCCGGTGTGGTCGCCGCCTTAGGAATCGGCTACGAGCAGGTAAAAAGGGTGGCACCTGATATAGTCTACTGCTCAATCTCAGGGTATGGGCAGGACGGCCCCTACCGCGAAAGAGCCGGCCACGATATTAATTATATGGCCATAGCTGGCATTCTCGGCATATCCGGGCAGGAGGACGGCCCGCCTCTTTTCCCGGGCATACAGGTTGGCGATGTAGGAGGCGGCGCACTAATGGCATTGACTGCTATTCTTGGCGCACTTTTTGCCCGCTCCTGCGGCCGTGGAGGAAGCTATTTGGATGTCTCCATGCTTGATGGCCTGATTTCCTGGCTGCCCATGCCTGTAGCCGATTTATCAGCGGGCAGGGAAGTGGCACGAGGCCGGGCAATGCTGAACGGGGGATTGGCTTGCTATGATGTGTACCGTACCGCCGATGGCTGCTATATGTCACTTGGCGCTCTGGAGCCAAAATTCTGGGCGGAGTTTTGCCGTGGCGCCGGTAGGGAAGAATTGATAGAGCGTCAGTATGAAACAAACCAGAGAGCTTTAAAAAAAGAAGTTGAAGATATTTTTGCGTCCCGGACGAGAAAAGAATGGGAAGAAATATTTAATCAATTTGATGCCTGCTGTGAACCTGTGCTTACGCTGCAGGAAATGACTGAACATCCCCAGGTAGTGTCGCGCGGGATGATAGCAGATAGCAGCCCAGCCTTCCCCTTTAAAGTGTCCGGACAGAAACTGCCGTCTGCCGGCATTGCCCCGGTGCTTGGACAGCACACAGTTGAACTTTTAATGGAAATCGGCCTGACAGATGATGAACTAGACAGGCTGGAAAAGCAGGGAATATTGAGAAAAGGATAAAGTTTTTTAAGTCAGGCAGGAGAAACAATAGGTCAAAGAGTATTTATACTGTGAGAATAGTAAAAATATATTGAAAAAAATGGCAGCATTAGAGCTTAGACAATTATTAGGGTCAGAATCCAATTCAAAGCGTTAAGGAGGAACAGCATGACAGAAAAATCCATAACATCAATGATGGACGAAGGCAGGGAGTTCCATCCACCTCAAGAGTTTAGCAGTAACGCCCATGTCAAGAGCCTCGCCGAGTATGAAGCAATGTATAACCGCTCCATTAATGACCCGGATGGTTTTTGGTCGGAGATGGCAGGCCGCCTGCACTGGTTTAAGCCGTGGGAGAAAGTCATAGAGTACGATTTTATCGAAGCCAGGATCAAATGGTTTGAAGGTGGTAAACTTAATGTTTCATACAACTGCCTGGACCGGCATCTGGACACGTGGCGAAAAAACAAGGCGGCGATTATCTGGCAGGGTGACCCTGTGGACGAAAGCAGGACTTATACTTACCAGGAACTGCACAGGGAAGTATGCCGTACGGCCAATGTGCTGAAAAAGAAAGGCATAAAAAAAGGCGACCGTGTGGCAATTTATATGCCCATGATCCCTCAACTGGCCATTGCCATGCTTGCCTGCACCCGTATCGGCGCTGTTCACAGCATTGTTTTTGGAGGATTCAGTGCCGACTCTCTGCGTGACCGTATACAGGACAGCAGCTGCAAGATGCTTATCACAGCCGATGCCGGCCTGCGGGGCGGAAAGCTGGTGCCGCTAAAAGCCATTGCCGATGAGGCGGTAAACGACTGCGAGAGCATTGAAAGCGTTATCTGCTACCGCCGTGCCGGCAGCCCCGTGGAAATGACAGCAGGGCGCGACTCCTGGTGGGATGACGAGATGGCCTCCCCGGATATTAAAGATTACTGTCCGGCCGAGGAGATGGATGCCGAAGATCCGTTGTTTATTCTCTATACCAGCGGCAGTACGGGTAAGCCCAAAGGGGTGCTCCATACCACCGGTGGCTACCTTACTCACGTCAGCACCACGGCTCATTATATTTTTGATATCAAAGACGAGGATACTTACTGGTGCACGGCAGACATCGGCTGGGTCACCGGGCACAGTTATATTGTCTACGGGCCGCTGTCACTTGGTGCTACCAGCCTGATGTTCGAGGGCGTACCCAATTCACCAAACCCTGACCGCTTCTGGGAAGTGGTTGAAAAATTCAAGGTAAACATTTTCTATACCGCTCCCACTGCCATCCGTGCCATGATGCGTGACGGCAGAGAGTGGCCGGCGCGCCGGGACCTCAGCAGCCTGCGTCTGCTTGGCACAGTGGGCGAACCCATCAACCCCGAAGCCTGGATGTGGTACCACAACGAGATCGGTAAAGAAAAATGCCCCATCGTAGATACGTGGTGGCAGACTGAAACTGGTGGGATACTTATTACGCCGCTGCCCGGCGCCATTCCCACCAAGCCGGGCTCCGCGACACGACCTTTCTTTGGCGTTGATCCCCTGGTTATCCGCCAGGACGGCAGCGAGTGTGGCATCAATGAGGGGGGCTACCTTGTGATCAGAAAGCCCTGGCCCGGCATCATGCGCACTGTCTATGGCGACCACAAACGATTTAAAGAGACTTACTTTTCCCAATACCCCGGCTACTATTTTACAGGCGACGGTGCGCGCAAGGATGAAGACGGCTTCTTCTGGCTGATGGGCAGGGTCGACGATGTAATCAACATCTCCGGCCACCGCCTTGGCACAGCGGAGGTGGAAAGCGCCCTGGTATCTCATCCCGCTGTGGCTGAGGCAGCCGTGGTAGGGTATCCGCACGATATTAAAGGTGAAGGCATTTACTCTTATGTGATACTGCGTGAGGGCTTCTCTCCCAGCCCCCAGCTGCGCAAGGAACTTGTGGCGCATGTGCGAAAAGTAATCGGGCCCATCGCCACTCCCGACAAACTGCAGTTTTCTCCAGGCTTGCCAAAGACCCGCAGCGGTAAAATCATGCGCCGCATTCTGCGTAAAATCGCCGGTGGTGAAATAGAGAATATCGGTGATACAACAACGCTGGCTGACCCTGCCATAGTGCAGAACCTGGTAGCAGAAAGAGAAGGTGCATAACAGAATATTGCAATGATTTAACCCAGGCGCAAGCCTGGGTCTTTGTACCGGCAGGAAATTATAACGCTTTGCAGTCAGCAAAGCTGCAGCGGAAACCGGCACTGAAATGCGCGCGTTAAGGGAACCGAATAAGCGCGCATTTCTTGTTGCATAGGAAATTATAAAGATTTCCTATGCAAGGGGTTTGTAAGGGGGATTCCCCCTTACTCTTTGCGGGGTGCTCAGGGTCCGCAGACCCGCCGAAGGGGGCGCGCCCCTTAGCGGACAAGAAAAACGCGATCTCTGTTAAAAAGCGCGAAGCGTTTTTCTTGTTTTTTTACAGTGGAATGGGCAGGAATTGGGGGGAATATCGGGAATAAAGTAATAAATGATGATAACGATAAGGAGGAACATATTTTGGCATACAGAGAGCTTACGCCTGAAGAGTTGCGGTATTTTTGCAGCCCCGAGGAATTTGAATTTGAGACAACTGAGACTGTGGCGCCGCTTGAAGGTATTATCGGCCAGGAGAGAGCTGTGCGTGCTATGGAATTCGGCCTCTCTATCAAGCGTCACGGCTATAATGTTTTTATGACAGGGTCAACAGGAACAGGGAAAATTTCTTATGCACAGTCGCTGGTAAATGAAGTGGCCGGAACAGAAGAAGTGCCTGCCGACTGGTGCTATGTAAATAATTTTGAAAATTCCGGGCACCCCGTTGCGTTAAAACTGCCCTGCGGCAGGGGTTCACGTTTTGCCAGGGACATGGCTGAACTGGTGGAAACACTTAAGTTGGAAATCCCCAAGGCTTTTGATGCAGATGATTATGAAAGGCAAAAAACAGAAATATTTAAGACATTTCAGGAAATAAGGGCTCATCTTTTGGAGGAATTAGGTGCACTGGCAACTGAGCAGGGTTTTGTCCTCAAGCGGACAAGTACAGGTTTTGTCAGCATACCTGTCATTGAAGGCAAAGAAATATCCACTGAAGAGTTCACTGCGCTGTCGGCGGAAGTAAAAGAGGAGCTTGAGCTCAAGTCAGGCGAGATACAACTAAAAGCGCTGCAGGTGATGCGCCGTGTGCAGAGCGCCGAGCGTACTATGAAAGAAAAAATTAAGGAATTGGAAAACCAGATAGGATTGTTTGCCGTAGGCTACCTGATTGAGGAGCTAAAGGAGCGTTACGGTAAATTTGATACTGTTACCACTTACCTCGATGCCGTACAAAAAGATGTGCTCGACAATCTGGAAGATTTTCGCGGTGCCGAGGATGATGAAGCCTCACCCTTCCCCTGGTTAAAAAGAAAAAATGACCCGGGGTTTAAATACCGTGTCAACATTGCTGTGGATAATAAAGATACAATTGGCGCTCCGGTTGTGATTGAGACCAACCCCACTTATTACAACCTGGTGGGCCGGGTGGAATACGAAAATAAAATGGGTATGGTGACCACTGACTATATGATGGTTAAAGCCGGCGCCATGCTTAAGGCCAATGGAGGCTATCTGATTCTGCAGGCGCGTGATGTGCTGACAAACCCCGGCGCCTGGGAAGGCCTGAAACGTGTCCTCAAAACGCGGGAGGCTTCCATGGAGAATATGGGTGAGCAGTTAGGGCTGCTGGCCATGTCGTCGCTTCGCCCGCAGGCAATACCTGTTAATGTCAAGGTGATTCTTATCGGTTCGCCCATGATCTATCAAATCCTATACCACCAGGATGAGGATTTCCGTAAGCTTTTCAAGATAAAAGCCGATTTTGATACTGAAATGAACCGCAACAGGGAAAATATGTCTCAAATGGCCAGTTTTGTAGCTACACACTGCCAGCGTGAGGGACTTGGCTATTTCGACCGGACAGCTGTGGCCCGTATTGTAGAGTACAGTTCGCGCCTTGCTGACCACCAGCGTAAGCTAAGTACCCGTTTTAATGAAATAGTCGAGATTATTTACGAGGCGGACGCATGGGCACAATTGATGAAATTTGACATAGTCAGTGGTGAACATGTTAAAAAAGCTATAGAAGAGAAAGTATTCCGTTCCGACAAATATGAGCAGAAAATGCAGGAGATGCTTGATGAAGGCAAAATCCTCCTTGATCTGGACGGAGCTAAGGTCGGCCAGATTAACGGCCTGTCAGTGCTAAACAGCGGCGACTATGTTTTTGGGCGTCCGTCACGAATAACGGCAGTGACTTATCCCGGGCGGCGGGGTATTATAAACATTGAGCGTGAAACCAAGATGAGCGGTCAGATTCATGATAAAGGGCTGCTGACACTAAGTGGTTACCTGACAGCAAAATTTGCTCAGACCATGCCGATGTCGGTTTCAGCCAGCCTTACTTTTGAACAGCTTTACTCAGGTGTAGATGGTGACAGCGCATCCAGTACGGAACTTTATGCGCTGTTGTCAAGTCTCGCTGATTTGCCGCTGCGGCAGGACATAGCAGTTACCGGTTCTGTAAATCAGCTTGGCGAAATACAGCCCATCGGGGGCGTCACCTATAAGATCGAAGGTTTTTTCAAAGCCTGCAAGCTAAATGGCCTGACCGGCAATCAGGGAGTAATTATTCCTGTTCAGAATGTGACCAACCTGAATTTATCAGATGAGGTGGTAGATGCTGTAAGGGAAAAGAAGTTCCGGATTTATACTGTGACCACCATTGATGAAGGCATTGAAATTCTGACCGGGGTGACTGCCGGTTACCCAGATAATGAGGGCAATTATGCCAAAGATACTGTATACGGACGCGTCATGGAGAAACTGGTTTCCTATCATGACTTACTGGAAAAAGCCGGTAAAGAAGAAGGGGAAGGACAAGACAGGCAGGGAGGCGGAAACTGCCACAGCTGCCACTAAACTTGTTTAAAATCAAATATTGGGTAGAATAGATGACAGATTAGTATAAGGACTGTGAAAATTGAAAACAATGCTCCAGGCAGTAAATTTAATTGACGACTTAAATAAATATTTTATTGTTGATGTACGCTCACCCGGTGAATTTAATGAAGCCTCAATCCCGGGAGCGGTCAATGTCCCGCTGTTCACTGACGAGGAAAGGGTCATCGTCGGCACAACATACTGGAAGGAAGGGACCGACCGGGCTAAGCTGGTCGGCCTTTCTCTTGTTGCGCCGAAGCTGCCAGGTATGGTGGAGAGCATACTCACAGGCGCAGCCGGCCGTGAAATTGTTCTTTATTGCTGGCGGGGCGGAATGCGCAGCAAAAGTGTGGCCGCCGTACTTGACATGCTTGGTTACCCTGTACAGCTTTTGTTGGGAGGCTACAAAGCATTCCGGCGTCAGGTATCCTCTTATCTCACAGAAGCTTCCCTTAGTACGCCTGTCTTTGTTCTAAACGGCCTCACCGGCGTGGGAAAGACACTTGTGATTAAACAGCTGCAAGCAATGAGTGCGCCCGCCCTTGACCTTGAGGCCATGGCTAACCACCGGGGGTCGGTTTTTGGCGGTGTGGGACTGGGAGGGCCGCACAGTCAGAAAGACTTTGAGGTGCGGTTGGTTCTGGCTTTAAAAGAGCACTGCGGTGCGCCTTACCTCATTGTTGAAGGAGAAGGCAAACGCATCGGGCCTGTGACTGTCCCGGAGTTCTTCCATCAAGCCATGCGCAACAGTCCTCATATCCTGCTTGCTACCACCATTGATGTGCGGGTGCAGAGAATAATGGACGAGTATAGCGGCTGTGCCGCTGAAAATACTGAAGATTTAGCCAAAGCTGTCATCTCCCTGGAAAAACGCCTAGGCAGGGAGAAATGCGAGATGCTGTCCACGCAGATACGCACCGGTAACTACGGAGAAACAGTAAAAATTCTCTGTACTGAGTACTATGACCGTTATTACAAAGATTCCCGCCAAAACAAAGGCGACTATCTCGGTGTTGTAGATGTCACAGAAATTAGTGCCGGTGCACAAAAGGTAGTGGAGATTATAGCTGCATATATGGAGGGAAGGGCGGAGGGCAATGGTGGAATATGCGGCGTTGGCACAGATCTATGATCAGATAATGGCCGGTGTGGATTATGACGATTGGGCAGAGTATATCTCCACCCTTATTGACAGGCACGGTGGTGTCGCAGCAAAAACTGCACTCGATCTTGCCTGCGGTACAGGCAGCACTGCGCTGGCGCTGGCAAGGAGGGGTTTTGATGTCACAGGCCTTGACCTGTCATCTGCAATGATTGCAGTTGCCCGCTCAAAAGCACAAAAGGAAGGACTGCGGGGTGGTTTTATGCAGGCCGATATGCGTGAGTTCACTCTTTCAGCTGCAGTGGGCCTGGTCACCGCTTTCCAGGATGGTTTAAACTATCTTTTGAGTGAAGAAGATATCCGGCGTACCTTTTTCTCTGTGCACAGGGCACTTAGTCCCGGAGGGCTTTTTATTTTTGATATCAACAGAATAGAAAAGCTGCCGCAACCCGGCAGCGATGTTGCCTGTGTGGAAAGTGAGGAGTTTACCCTTATCTTCAGCACCACTTTTGAACAGGATAATATTTGGGAAATCGCAGTGACAGGCTTTGTCCCCACCGCCGGGGGGCTGTTTGAACGTTTTCGCGAAGTGCACAGGGAAAGGGCTATCTCTGCCTCTGAAGTGCGGGCGGCATTGACAATGGCACGCTTTATCATACTCGGCGAGTATGCAGCTTTTTCTCTTGATCCTCCCGGTGAAGCTGCCCGCCGCATCTTTTATGTGGCTGTGAAGGAGGGCTAACTATGCACGTCGTTCTGATGGAACCGGAAATACCGCCCAACACCGGTAATGTGTCCAGAACCTGTGCCGTAACCGGGACAACGCTGCACCTGGTTGAGCCACTGGGCTTTTCCATTGACGACCGTCAATTGAAAAGGGCAGGCCTTGATTACTGGCATTACCTGGACCTTGTCATTCATCGCAGTCAGGAAGATTTTTTTAACTCTGTCCCGGGAGGCGCTTTCTGGCTGCTGACTACCAAAGGCAGCATCTCCTATGCCGAAGTTGCTTATGGCAGTGACGATTATTTGGTATTTGGCAGGGAAACAGCAGGGTTGCCTGAATCACTGCTTTCACGCTACCCTGGCCGCTGTGTGCGCATACCCATGGGCAAGAATGTCCGCTCGCTCAACCTCTCCAATGCTGTTGCGGTGGTCCTCTATGAGGCGCTGCGCCAGCAGGGTTTCCCGAGTATGTTTTAGGCTTGGGCCAGCTTGACAAAGCATCCATAAAACGTTATTCTTTACTCCAGGCAATAAACTTTGGTGGGAGGTGATAATATGTCCGAGCAAATAGTAATAAACATCGGGGGAATGAGCTGCAACCACTGTAAAATGGCGGTGGAAAAGGCCCTCAAGTCGCTTGACGGCGTAGAGGACGCCACTGTAGACTTAGCAGCCGCCAAAGCAACTGTAAATTATGATGCGGGCAAAGTAAGCGGAGAAGATCTGAAAGGGGTCATCAGTGAAGCAGGTTATGAAGTAAAATAACTCCGGTGCTCCGGAGTTTTTGCTTATAGAGGGAGGTTTTAAGATGAAATATTATCAGACACTCTTGATACCGCCGTGGAAGATTGACTTAAATTAAGCTATTGACAAAAATAGGTAGTAAGAATATGCTGTAGTTAATGTAGCAAATGAAAAGAGAGGCGAATAGTAATGACCTCTAATCCACGCAGCCATCGTATGACAAAACAGCGCAGGGTGATATTGGACGTGCTCCGTGACACTGACAGTCACCCGACAGCAGATTGGCTTTATGAACAGGTAAGACGGATAGTGCCCCGAATCAGCCTAGGCACAGTATACCGCAACTTGCGCGTTCTTAAAGAAAAGGGAGACATACAGGAATTAAACTACGGAAGCACTTACAGCCGCTTTGACGGAAAAACAGAAAACCACTATCACTTTGTCTGCCTTGAATGCGCCAGAATAGGTGATGTTCTCCTGCCGCTCAGCGAGGACATAGATAAAAAAGTCACTGATTCCCTGGGATGGCAGGTTGATTTTCACCGTCTCGAGTTCTACGGAAGTTGTCCCGACTGTACAGCAAAAGAAAAGGCACAGTAACAACGCGCGCGCTTAACAGAGCGCGCTTTTTTATTAAAGTAACACTTTGCCATACACTAAAGTATTGGCCTGATTAAGTTGGCCTTGATTTTAACATATCATTAATAAACATTGAAAAAAATCTTTGTCCTGTCTCAATAAGATCAAACTTCCCATCATTTATACACCACTCATATAAGAAGCTTCTCATCATGAATGTAACAAGCGAGGTTAATTCTTTAGCAGAGATATCTTTTCTGAACTCCCCTTCTTGCTGCCCCCTATTAATTATTTCATCCACGATTTTATATAAAACTCTATTTTCATCAGCTAAGAAGATTTTTTCTTTATTTGGAGTGAGTTGGCTGATATAAACTACCTTGAGGAGTTCTAGCCCAAAGTTAGAAAGGGCAAATTTTTGCTGATCTTTTACGAAAGATAAAAGATTTTGGCTGGCAGGTTGGTTCTTATTAAGTTTTTTAAAAAAGCGGAGATAAGCGTTATCAATTTTTTTAAAACGTTCAAGAATTATGTGTTCCTTATTTTTAAAATAAATGTAAAATGTTCCTTTAGCAGTGCCAGCTTGTGTTGTTATGTCGTCGATTGAAACACCATCATATCCTTTTTCATTGATCAGTTTTATGGCACTATCAAATATTAACTTTTTTGTTTCAAGGGCTCTTACCTTTCTTAGTGTTAAATTTTCTTTTCTCTTCATGCAGGATGACTCCTTTTTTAAAAAAATAACCTGAGTATCAAGTTTGGTCAGGAACCTCTTGCCATCAGAACATATGTTTGTTATAATGTAGCTAGCAGAACATAAGTTCGGGAGGCGATAAGATTGGCTGAACAGCAAGCACTAAATTGGTTGGAGTTTCAACAAAAATTCTCATCCGAAGAGGATTGTCGGAACCATCTATATAAAATCCGTTGGCCAGATGGTTTCCGGTGTCCAATGTGTAACCATAAACGTGCTTACAAGATAACAAAACGCAACCTTTTTGAATGTGCCGAATGCGG
>JAGXRN010000078.1 GCA_018335875.1 Dethiobacter sp. | reverse complement strand
CATCTGGTCAATTACATCCGTTAAATTCTTTTCCAGTTCTTGGTGCGTCAACTTTCCTTGTTTGACCAGGGATCTCATGGTTTCTTTATACTGCTCCATTAACCTTTGAATATCGTTCTCTTTACTGCCTTTGTTATTGTTCATGACCAAATCCTCCCCTCATATTAGGTAGAGCTTTGATCATATTGTATTTTATGGCAATGTGGTTGTCCAGCTTTTTTTCCTTAGCTATGCGTTTCCATTTAATGGTACATAAAAATCAATTACACCCAGCATTTAAGAATTCCTGCTATTGGCCTTCATGTTCAACCACTGTAACTTCATCCATTTTCGCCCCTGTCACACTGCTTACCATCTCCACTATCTGTAAAAATTCCCTTTCGCTCAGTTTCTCAGACTGCACTACCACATTTGCCATGCCGTGGTGCCAGAAAAATATAGCGTCTCTGTAACCCTGCGCTTTCAGCAGATTTTCTACCAGCAGTTCTTTTTCCATCGTCTCCACCAAGGCCAGCATCTGCTCTTCAGCTTTTCTTTTACCTTCAGCGCTGATATTTGGATTGTCCAGCATATTGTTCAGTATTTCCAGTTCATTGGAGCGGACCCTGTCCCGCTGCAGACGGTACTCAATGAAGAAGGCCCTGAAATTGTTAATATCCCAGCTGTCAGGCGCCTGTTCAGGGTTGGTTATTATGGGGAGAATTTGAGTATCATCAGGGGTAAATTCAAACCTGCTGACTTCCCTGTCAACCTGCATCAGCCACCAGACACAGACCGCAAGGAGTAATACTACTGTCAGGGTAATTGTTTTTCTTGGCATCTTCCTCACTCCCATCATTTCATCGGCAGCACAGTGATTCTGTGTGCTGCCAGATTTAACCCCGCCTGCACCGCCCGGAACAGCTGCTCCTGCAAAACGGGATCATCTGCGCCTTCGGCGATAACAATGACTCCCCGTACCTGGGGCTGAGTCTCGCGCATGACGAGAGGTGCTTCCCTACTGCCGTCGGCGGCACGGGCGAGCACCGGCTGAGTTCTTTCTGTAGATTCGGTGACCTGCCTGGTCCCGCCTCCACTGTCAGCTTCCTGTGTGGTGCGGCCCACGGTTTCCCTGTTTTCGGCATATTCATATACCGGTCCGCTCTCCAGAGTAATCATCACCACCACCTCTCCGACACCGCGCACACGGCGGAGCAGTGAGGACAACTCGCGTTCCAGGCTTTCCTTATAATCCGCTCTGCTGCTTTGCCGGGCCACCGCCTCACTTGTATCCGGCAGCGGCGGAGGGGCGCTGTACTGTTGTGGCTTTGTGCTGATAAACATAAATATTATGCCAAGCGCAATCAACGCCAGCAGCACCAGCGTAGAGGGGGATTTCTTTCCACCTCCTTCATTGGCAGAGAACCCTCGCCCAAGACGCCGCCAGAACTGTTCGCCCATCTTCTAAAACACCTCCTGCAGACAAGCCCTTTTTATGAATATTTATATTGCTTAATAAATTAATTTAGCACCCTGACAGAAACTTTTTCCTCGGACAGGCCAAGCGCGAGCGCCAGCTTCAAAGACAAACGGTAATCGGGTTCACCCTCGCTTTCACCTGCTAAAACACTTGTCCCGCCAATCCTCACCGGTTCCACCGGCCTAATACTCCCCCCCGCTGTGGCGCCTGAGCGCACCAGCGCCACTACCTGCTGCGCACGGCCAAACTCAGGGTGCCCAGGGTCGTCAATTATCTCAAGATACAGCTCCTCCAGAGACATTTTCTCCTCCAGCAGTACAGCGCTGACCCTGGCCTGCAGCAGCTCACGGTAACGTGAGATTGCCAGTTCCCAGTTAAACTGCGACAACATCTCCTCCCGGGCGGCGATGTCGGTATCCGACACACCAACAGCGCGAAATACGGCGGGCTCCAGGTCGCCGGGCATCCTAAGCAGCATCCGCAGCGGCGCAAGCAATGTCAACATCAGCACCAGGCCTATCACCATGTTGACAAAAGGGCGGAAATCATTACGCGGCAGCAGAAGGTCCAACAGCGTGGCAGCGATAATCAAAACAACAAGGTTTCTTGTTACATCTGAAAGCACATCCAGCACACAAATCACCTACCTCATCATGAAAGCGGTGTTGCCCGCCCCGGCGATGATGGTGATAGCCAGATAAAAAATCAGGCTCACCACCGCCACTGCAGCAAAAACAAGCGAGAGGCAGTTTCCCATGGTATTCAGAGAATCACAGAGCGAAGTTTCACCAAGCGGCTGAATAATGGCTGCCGCCAGTTTGTAGATAAAGACCAGCGCCAGTATCTTAAGCAGAGGAAAAACCACCATATAAAAAAGTACAATAACGCCAACCACGTGAACGCTGTTCTTTAAGATCAGGGTCGCACTGGCCACAGTCTCCACCGCGTCAGCAAGCATCCCTCCCACAACAGGCAAAAAAGCGCCTGCCATAAACTTGGCGGTGCGGATAGTTACGGCGTCGCCCACTGAGGACGCTACGCCGTGAATAGCCAATAGGCCGGTAAAGATGGTAAGCGATATCCCCATCGTCCAGACTGAGACAGTTTTAAACAGGTCGGACAGCTTGCTCACAGTGACACGGGGTGAAATGTGATTGGCAATGGCCAAAATGGTGGTCAGAAAAATAAGAGGGAAAACCAGGTCACGGGTCAGTGCAGCAAAAAAGTTCACCGCCACCACAATAATGGGCTTAAATATTGCGGCCGAAGCCACGCTGCCAAGCGACGCTAAAAGAGTAAGCAAAAGCGGGATAATAGCAAGCATGAATTCCACCAGGCTGTTAACCGTCTGCCGCCCAATCCCCACTGCCACGCCAAAGCTCTGCATAGCAATGGTGATAAGCGCCAGGTAAACAATGGTCTGTGTCAGAGATGCTATGCTTTCATTGGCAAAAGCTTTCTCCAGGTTTTTTAAGAGCGCCGCCACCACTGCCAAAAACAGCAGCTTGCCAAGCAGAGCCAGATTCACAAGAACTTCCCGCCACAGAAAACGCCACAGCCCGTTTACAACAGAAGTTACCGACAGGCCGCGCGCTTGTCCCGGCCTGAACCAGCTAAACACGTCGCGCCAGTGAAATTCGGGCAGATATTCACCAGCCTCCCGCTCCAGCTCCGACCAGAATTCCCCGATATCATTTATATTTATTGCCTCAGCCTGCTCTTTTGCCATCTCCAGCGCGTCCTGGGCAAAGGCAAAAGAAGCACTGCACATCAGGGCCGCCGCCACACAGATTATAACCAACCATTTTTTCATCACAGCCACCTACGGAATAAATTTTAGGATCGTCTCAAGCACGGCCGAAATCAGCGGCAGCGCCATAACAAGAATAAAAAGCTTGCCGGCAAACTCTACTTTTCCGGCTGTGGCGCCCTCACCGGCATCCCTGCAGATCTGGGCCCCAAACTCGGCAATATATGCGATACCAACAATCTTCAGAAGAATATTAAGGTAGACCAGAGAAATATTGGCCTGCATCGTCATCCCTGTCAGAAATTCCAATACCAGCGACAGGTACCTGATCAGGCGCAGGAAAATAACTACGCCCACCACGATTGAGAGCTGCATGGCAAGCACAGGACGGTGTTCCTTCAACAGCACCACCAGAATAGTGGCGATCAGCGCAAAAGCTACAATTTGCAGAATTTCCACCAGGCATCCCTCAAAACAGATTAAATATAGTTTTAATACTTGAGAAAAGCTCGTTTATCAGCTGAATCACAATTAAAAGCACAATAACAACCCCGCCCAAAGTAAGCATCTGGGCCTGTTCTTCCTTACCAGCCTGCTTCAGAACAATATTAAGCACCGAGATAAAAATGCCGATTCCGGCAATACGGAAGATTACATCAACATTAAATCCGCTCACGCCCAAACCTCCTATAAAAGCAGGATGACAACTGCTACCCCTCCCAGTACACCTAAGTAGCGCCACATCTTTTCCCTGTCCCGGCAGCCGTGGGCAGCCTCGGCGGCCAGCTGTGCCAGCTGTGCGTCTACCAATTCAAGCTGCCTGACCTGTTCCTCACGCCCAAGCCCGCCAAGTCCGGCGCCCGCCCGCACCAGCACCGCCATGTCTTCTTCAGTCAGAGCCAACTCTTTTTTCACACTCACCGCCCCCTCCATCCAGGCCATTGACGCGTCACTGCCTTGCCCGCCTGCTGCCAGGTTTTTCTTAACCGCCCTGAAAAAAGCTCCCACCTCGACGCGCCGCAGTCGCGCGCTTAATATATCCATAGCCTTTGGCAGCGGCGTGGCGGTGTAGCCGATCTCCGCCATCAGGAGCCTTAGCGCCAGGCGGAATTCTTCAAGTTCTGCCACCCGCCTCCTCAACCTTTGCGCCTGGCTGTTGCCGAAGCTGTAGGCGGCGCCCAGAATAAGAAGCGCCCCAAACCACTTAACCAGCATGAGCCCAACCCCTGTCCTTAGCGATCTTTATAATATCCTCACCCCTGTAGACCGCCTCCACCGTCCCCGGCCCCTTCCTGCGGCTCAGCACCACCACCAACTCAAACAGATTGCGGGTAAATAAACCGGCCAAACTTGGACGCTTCAGCAGTTCCTCAACAGTACGCCCATGCGCAGTTGCCAGCACAGCAGCGCCGCTGCTTATAACCTCTTCCACCGCCCTGATATCCTCCGGCCTGCCCAGTTCATCTGTCACCACCACCTGCGGAGACATTGACCGCACCAGCATCATCATGCCCTCGGCTTTGGGGCAGCCGTCCAGCACATCACTGCGCATCCCCACATCAAGCTGAGGCACTCCGGCGTAGCAGCCTGCGATTTCCGAACGCTCATCCACAATACCTACTTTCAGGCCCGGCCTCCCCGTGGCAGAGTCCCCGCTGCTAAGCATCCTCGCCAAATCCCGCAGAAGAGTTGTTTTGCCGGCCTGAGGCGGTGAAACAATTAAAGTATGCCTCACTGTCTTTTCAGCAGCACAGTAAATCCGCGGCAGGATTTTCTGCCCTGCCCCCTTTATCTCGTGCGCCACCCGGATGTTAATGCCTGAAATATCCCGCAAAAGCTTCACTGCCCCGTTTTCCAGCACAGTACGCCCGGCAAACCCCACCCTGTGGCCCCCCGGCAGAGACAGGTAACCACGTCTTAATTCCTCGTCACGCGCATAAAGGGAATGTTCAGTCATCCTCAACAGCACTGACTGAATATCGAGGCTTGTCACATAATACGGCCCGCACCCGCCCAGGCAGGGCAAAACCTCTCCCTCCCCGTTGTGGACAAAAAGCGGTTGCCCCACCCGCAGCCTGATCTCTTCCAAACCCCCACCACAGCACTGTTCATCCAGAACAGCCCTTAGCGCAGACGGCAAATATGGTAATATCTGTTTCTTCCAGTATATCTCCGCCAGTGTCCTCACCTCATATACAATACTATGGGGACGAGCCGCCAATTATGATAAAAACAAAAAAATAAGACATGGGGACGGTTCCCTTGTCTTATTTTCTCAACTAATAATATTTTATTCACGCTTAAGCATTTGCTATGATGTTGCGCCCCAATCCGGTAACTTTGGCAATTTGCCTGATCGAAGCCCCCTCGACTGCTTTAATCCTGCGCAATAAATCATTCCGCTCTTTTCTTTTAAGCTGTTTCAGGCTGTCAACAGAAAATCCATGCAAAAGCTCGTTCAATCTGCCCACAATGTCTTCCCTGTCTTAGATTGAGGATGCTGTGAGGGCGTTGCTCATGTTGTATAGCTGGTTTATTATTTCACTGGTAATGCGGCTCAGGGAGTCTTCATTGGTGTTGATGATAATATCAGCAGAAGAGTTGTAGGTGTCTATTCTTCTTTGGTAAAGTTCGTTGATTGTTTCAATGCTCATGTTGCCGTTTAGCAGAGGACGGTTTTCGTCGTCTTTGATTCTCTCGTAGATAATTTCAGGTTCTGCGTCAAGAAATACAACAATACCGTTCTCCTTTAGGCATTTCACATTATCCGGGTCCATAACAGAGCCCCCGCCTGTAATAATAATTGTGTTGCTCAGCTGCCCCAGCCTGCAGATTATATCTTTTTCCATTGCCCGGAAATAACTTTCACCGTGTGTTTTAAATATCTTATTGATTGACATGCCGGCTTCTTTTTCAATTGCCACATCGCTGTCGGCATAATTCATCTCCAGCACTTTGGCCAGCTCATTGCCCACTGCTGTCTTGCCAGACCCCATGAATCCTGTCAGCACAATGTTGTACGGGAAAAGCTTCCTGGACATATAGCCCCTGCTGAGTTTTAGCACCTGCTCGATAAACTTTTCGGCCTCTATCTTGTAATCGTCGTCCTTAATATTATTTTTGGCGTTTTCAATTACCTGCTTTTCCCTTTCAGGGCTAAGGATTGATTGGCCGCTTTTACGCTTTACTTCAATAATCCTTCTCACCAGGTTGAGCCTTTTTTTAAAAACTTTTATCAGTTCCCTGTCACATTCATCAATCGATTTTCGCAGTCTGCTCAGTTCATCCATTTTGTTCACCGTCCTACATTATTTTTTTTACCAACCGTGGCTTAAAAACTCGTCCTACCGTTCTACTGTCCGGCCTCTACTGTGCAAAAAAGAAGAGGCACTTTCTAAGTGCCTCGTTTTGCCAAATCAAAGGACCCTTATCCCTTACCTTAGAAAGATATGAATTCCTATTATGTTCATAGCGAATACCCGGTGCTAAAATAATAGCTCCAGGTGCTAAAATAATAGAAAGAAGGTAATGATGACAATTTAACTGATAACAACATAATCACCTGTCCTGCTAAAATAAAGTGTTATAAATTATTCTACAATATCAAAATCGTCATGTCAATGATTAAAGACACCCATAACAGGTTAGGGAAACAGGTTAAAACAACACTCTTTTTCCCTCTGCGGCTGACAGATACCCGGCGTAGATGGCTTTCCAACAATAACACTTTTCATAGTTATACCTCACTGTATCACGGCGTCTGTCACTTCAGCGGGCTTGCCGCCCGCCAACGCAGCCAGGCCTGCTTTTTCCCTGTTGACAATATTCAGCCCCAGTAAAATAAAAAAACCTCCGAATATCTGGATAGCGCCGATTTTTTCTCCCAGCAGTATCCAACCAAAAAGGGTTGAGACAAAAGGCGGCAAATTGGCATAAACGGCAGTCCTTGTCGGCCCCACCACTTTGATTGCATTATTCCAGAGGACATATGAGATGCCAAAGACAAAAGCTCCGGAGTAGAAAGCGCCAAGCCAGGCCTGCAGGGAATACTGGCTCCAGGGAGTTGCCAGCGCCGCCCTGCTGGAGATAATTACAAAGAATGTGGCTGTAATGGACAAAGAGTAAGCTGTAAGCTTTGCTGCCGACAAATCTTTGAAAAAAGCTTTTACCAGTACAGTATAAAGACTCCAAAACAAAGTTGCTATCAAAATCAGGATGTTTCCGTTTAAAACATTTCTGCTAAATACCACGCTTGTTCCAAAATTCATGACAACAAGGATTGTACCAACAAAAGAAAAGAAGATACCGACCAAAATTTTTGTACTTAGTTTTTCAAGTTTTAGCAGATAAGCAAGTAAAAATACCCAGACTGGCGTTGTTGCCAGAATAATCGAAGTGGCGGCGGCTGTTGTCCTTGCCACGCCATGGACAAAGGCCAGTTGGTTAAAGGCGTGGGCGCCCAAGCCAAGGACAAGCAGCTTTTTTATTTCTTCCCGCGTCACACGGCGGTTTTTTTCTTTTATCAATAAAACTGTCCAACAGGTCACGGCGCCCACCACAAAACGGACAGCGTTAAAAAACAGTGGGTCCATTTCCCTCAGCGATATTTTGACAATAACATAATTGAGGCCCCAGATAACTGCCACCAAAAAAAGCAGAAAATCCATCAGGCTTAGCTTACTATTAGAAATTTTCATGCCACGTTTCCCTTACCGCCTGTCTGCTTTTTATTTTTCAAGCTCAGGATCGTAAAACTCCCCGAAGAGTTCCTGGTCGGACGGCCTATCCTCCGGTATAGGCAGCGAGACCCAAGTGGTGTTCATGTAATGTTTGAGGTGGATGTTCTCCGATACTATATTTCCGCCGAAGGTGCCGCAACCCATGCTCGATGTCATGGGCATTCCGTTGTTGAAGGCCCCGGCATTTGCTTTGGACTGAGGCTGGCGCACCATGATGCGGCTGACAGGAGCCATCAGAGCCAGCCGGTGAATATGGTCGTCATTAAAAGAATATATCCCCACTGAGTGGCCTCTGCCGCCAACCTCGTAGATTTTGCGGATGGTGTCAAGCCCATTCTCAAAGCCTTTGTATTTGTAAAGAGCAAGCAGTGTCGTCAGCTTTTCGCCTGAAAAGGGATATTCCTTCCCAATACCGTTGCCCATTACCATGATGAACTTCCTGTCTGCAGGGATTGTAAAGCCCGCTGCTGCAGCAAGTTTTTGCGGGGCAATAGCCACTGTCTGCGCCAGCCTGTGACCCTCATCATCCCACATCACACTGCGCAGCTTAGCTTTCTCCTCTTCGCTTGCGAGATAGCCTCCTTCTTCAACCAGCTGTTTGACCATCTGCCCAAAGATGCTCTCTTCAATTACAAGATTGCCGTCGGCAGAACAGCCGGAACCATAGTCAGATATCTTGCTGAGCATGGTATTATGGGCTGCTTCTTTGATATCTGCAGTCTCATCAATGAGCATGGTGGCGTTTCCTGCGCCCACACCGTATGCAGGCTTCCCCGAACTGTAGGCGGCACGTACCATGGGCTGGCCGCCTGTGGCCATCACAAGATCCCCCCGTGCCATAAGCGCCTTTGACATGGGAATATTCACATTTACGAGACACTGCAGGATATCGGCTGGCGCACCTTCACGTTCAAGCGCCTCCCGCATCAGCCGTACTGTCTCAAAAGTTGTCTTTTTAGAACGGGGATGAGGAGAAAAAATGACAACGTCCCGGGCCTTGATGGCATAAATAGCCTGGCCTGCGGGAGTAAGGTCGGGGTTGGTGGTGGGGACAAGCGAGGCAATAATCCCGACCGGTTTTGCATATTTTACAATACCCTTCTCCGGAATTTCTTCAATAATTCCCACACTCTTCTGACGCAGCGCATCCCTTAAAACGCCGCGGATTTTAAAGCGCTTGTTCTGCCGTGTAACAGGGTCGCCAAGTCCGCTTTCCTCAATGCTCATATCGACCAGGCGCAGAAAGGTCTTCTTATTCGACACCGCCCAGGCCACAGCCTGACACAGGCGGTCCACCCTGGCCTGGTCATAGGTCTCGATGATTGCCAGCGCGGCTTTTGCCCTTGCAAATACTAAATCGAGTTCCTGCTGCTGTTGTACTGTAAGTTCTGTTTCCATAATGCTCTCCCCCTTAGAGTAAATATATAAAATCATAAAAGTTGTATCCCTGCTAAAACTAAGGGTCTATCAGTAATTTCTGCATCCCGAATTAAAAGAAACTTCCTTCGCCGTCTCAAAAACACAGTTTTGCACCGAATAGACAAAATCCCTGGTAAATCTCACAGAAGGTCCTGCCATTGAGATACTGCCGATAATATTGTTGGAAGCGTCAAAGACCGGAGAAGCAACAGCTGAAATTCCCATCTCAGTTTCATCAAAACTGAATGAGATTTTACTTTTCCTTATTTCTTCCAACTGTTTCTTCAATTCATCAATAGCTACGATGGTCTTATCTGTTAAGCGTTCAATTCCCCCTGCTACTTTCAGAAAATGATCTTCGTCAACAAAAGCTAAGATAGCTTTACCGCAAGCCCCTGACCATAAAGGAGACTTACCCCCTAGCTGTGGAATCCCCCTCAATCTGTGCGTGCTCTCTATCCGCTCGTAACAAACCCTCTGTAAGTCTTCCATGATATAGAGACTCACTGTCTCGTTATACTTTTCCTGCAGCCTCTGCATCACAGGATAGGCGGCTTTCCTGAGACCAAAGCTTTCTTTTGCCAACGTGCCAAGATAGTAAAGCGTATGTCCCAGGGTGTAGGTATTGTCCTCATTTTTAATCAAAAAGCCGTCCTTTTCCAAAGTGCTCAAAAACCTGAAAGTGGTTGACTTAGGGAGGGATATGCGTTTTGAGATATCAGTGAGAGACAATTTCTGAGTGTTCCAATCAAAAGAGAGCAAGATACTAAAAGCCCTCTCTAGCGTTCGGAAGCCATTGCTGTATCCATCCATATTCCTTCTCCCTTGCCTTCACATTAGTAATTACCGGCACTGCACCAAACCTAAACTTTGTGCACCGACAGCTCTCTTTATTTATCACACGTCTGATTCGTTCTCAGCACTGGTGCTGCCCATTGTTTTAAGCCTGCCAAAGATTTTAGACTGAGAAACCGCCATAATCACTATCAGCAGAAGCAGTGTGAGAGAAATCGGGTTGGTCAATATGTTATTGAAAAAAGCTAAAACGTTGCCCTTTGAGTAGAGGATAGATCTGCGATATGAAACATCCAGCAGCGGTCCCAGTATAATCCCCAATATCATGGGCCCCACAGGATAATCATAAATTTTAAAGAGATACCCGAGAATTCCAAAGCCAATCATCCAATAAATGTCCATAATATTGTTATTTATGGCGTATGCGCCGATCACCGAGAAGGTAATTATGATGGGAATCAGTATTCCCTTAGGTATTTCAATCAGCCGTGTAAATATTCTTATCCCTGTCAGTCCAAAAACCAACAGGAAAATATTCGCCAGAATAAGGCAGCCCACAATAATCCAAAACAGGTCCGGTGTATCAAGCATCAGCATGGGTCCGGGCTTAAGCCCATGTATAAACAATGCCCCGATAATAATAGCAGTTACTGCATCCCCTGGAATGCCCAGTGTCAGCATCGGAATCATGGCGCCGCCGATAGCCGCGTTGTTGGCGGTTTCCGGCGCAATCAACCCCTCCATTGCGCCTTGTCCAAACGGCCTTGAGGGGTTTTTTACAGTCCTTTTGGCATGGTCGTACGCCAGCAGCGCCGCCAGGTCGCCACCGGTGCCGGGCAGGGCGCCGACGATTACACCGAGTATGGCTGTGCGAATTGAAAGAGGCAAATATTTAACCAGCGTCCCCCATGACGGAATTATACGGTCGATCTTCTGCTTGATGATGGGTAAGTTCCTGGTTGAGACCTGAATTAAAGCCTCCGAGAGTCCAAATAACCCAATCATGGCTGTAACATAATTTATGCCGCCCATAAGCCTAACCTGGCCAAATGTAAATCTTCCCTGGCCGGTTAAAGTGTCCATCCCCACCAGTCCCAGAACAATACCAAGAGAGGCGGCAAATAAGCCCTTGGCAGTAGATTTGGTACCAAGGCTGCCCACAAGCATCAATCCCATTACTGCCAAAAGCAGGTAATCCCGGGGCGCAAATTTCAGGGCAAATTCAGAAACGGCAGGGGCGGCAACCGCCAGGAACAGAATACCTATAAAACCGCCTAATACAGATTGCACCGTGGCCACCCCTATTGCTCTACCGGCCTCCCCGCACTTGGCCAGCGGGTAACCGTCAAAGCTTGTGGCAATTGCCGCAGGGGCTCCGGGTATATTCAGCAAGATAGCCGAGCGTGAGCCACCGTATACGCCGCCGCAGTATATCCCAATCATCAAGGCCAAAGCTTCATGAGTACTCCATGAAAAAGTAAACGATATGAGCAGTGACACTGCCATTGTCACAGATAGGCCGGGAATGGCGCCGATATAGATACCCGCAAACGTTCCGGCAGCCACCAATAAAAGAAGCTGGAAATTCAGCAACGGCGTAAATATATTAAGTACCACACTGTCCAATTGCTCACCCCCTCCTATACCTTAGTCCTCATGACTTATAAATAAAATATTTTTCATACACATACGCGTGTTTAAGGAAGTATGACTTTAAATATCTGCTTAAAGATGAGCAGTATAATGGCAAGATTAAATAAAGCAATAAGAAGGTTCTTCCCCCAGTTGCCCTTGGTCAGGTAACACATGGACCCCCAGAGAAAAATAACAGTGGCAATACTAAAACCCAAAAACTTAAGCATAAAGGCATAGACTAACACAAAAAGGATTACAAGCAGGCAATCTCCTGAAAAACCAATCTCCTGCAAGGCGCCGATTCTAGACTTCAAACTTTTATGGAGACCTGGGGAGAATTTTCTGTTTTCTCCCCAAGTCCACACACTAAACACAACCAGGGCGAGGGATGTCATCAGCGGAAACGCCCCGGGAGAACCCGCTGTTGTCTTTTGACCTGATATCTTGTAGGCGTGGTATAAGATAAACAAGCTTATCAGGATCATAACATACGTTATGACTTTTTCTCCGACTTTTAATTTTGGCGCTTCCACTTAAATCCCTCCCAGTTTAATTACTTAATACGCCCAATTCCCAGAGTGTCCGGAGATATCTGGGCGCCGCCTGCATCATAAAGGAGCCAGGTGGAAAT
>JAGXRN010000077.1 GCA_018335875.1 Dethiobacter sp. | reverse complement strand
AAAAAAAAACCAACTCTTCCATAAAGCAATAGAGATGTACCCGATAATCCTGATACTAATTCAATTCCTTAAAGACGTGTATAACGTATTCGACTCTCGTGATATCGGTGCACTTGATATGCTGATTCATACATACAGTGAAAGCGACGTCGACGCTTTGGCACAATATGTGAAGGGACTGTCCGATGATTATGAAGCTATAAAAAACAGCTTGGTTTATGACGAGATAAGCAATGGCCCCATAGAAGGAGTCAACAGCAGAATCAAAGCAATCCACCGAAGGAGTTCGGGCAGGGCAGGTATTTTCTTGCTCAATGCGTACATGGTTTTGCCAGGCTAAAATATACAGAAATTGCTATATTACCCACGCTTATGAGTAAGGGCCTTATATCATAACATAGAGCAGGGTCAATGTCCAGCTATATCCCACACTTATGAGTAAGAGCCTCACAAGTTATCAAAAAGGTATTTGTTCCCGGTAAGCTTATGAATATAGTAGTCAAATAAAACCCTGCCTGGACTTAAACCAAATCGGATTTATCCAACCCTTAGGAAATATGAAGCCTGAAAATAGTTTAACAGATGATATTGAGAATTACTATTTCAATGACATTCCCTTATTCAACTCAAGAAGAACATGCTTCATTGAACATATTGGAGGTAGTGCTATAATTGAACTCCAAGTGTATAAATAATCAGTGCGTAAGCAGTACCCTTAATAGAGTAGGGGAACCACTTACATGGCTCCCCCCTCATCAAACCGCACGTGCCCTATTAAGGCATACGGCTTACCAACGTGATTAGATTCGTTAATCCATTGCTAATTTCTGCGCGCACTGCATCTTACGAACACGGTCAGGAGTGTAAAATTCCTGGTCTTTTTCTTTCGCACGTTCTACAGCTCTGGTTTGTTGTTTCTTTTGTTTCTTTGTCATATAGTCGATGTAATCATTTATGCTATGGCCAAATTGCTTGCTATAGTACAGCCAGAAAGAGGGGATTAACCCAATATGTGCAAAATATTCGTTGTTCCAACGTGTTTTCATGGCATGACCTTTCCTCTGTACAGGATTTACTTGTTCCAACCAGGCTTTGGGGTTGAGTGTCAGCATTTTCTTTGTCTTGGCTTTAATCTTTTGCCGAAAGTCCTTCCACGTGCTTTCTTTTGGTTGCGCCAGGAAGTATGGCTTTCCGTCCTTTTTGCGTTCCCGCCAATGCCCGAAGGCAAAACCCAGAAAGTCAAAATCGTCCTTGTTGAAGTCCACAATCCGTGTTTTTTCCATAGCAACTTCCAGACCTAGCTCCTGCAAGGTATCCTTGGCAATTTGGGCCGCTTTCTGAATGTCTTCTTCGGTTTTGGCAAAAAGCAGAAGGTGAGTAGCCCCGGGGAATCTCACCCCGAGGCCCTCTCAGGTAGGGTCGAGGTCTGGCGCGGTACTGTAAAGCCCGTTTCCAGCCCCCGCCTCGTCAAACGCAGCATGCGGATTTCCCGCACTACGCTTTCCTGTTAACCTCGTATCAAAGTTTATTTGACCTATCGTGTGCATTTACAATAACCTTTTTAACATCGCTGACCTCTGTTCATACTTCGATAAAAACCATATTGGTAAACATGGGTATATTGAATCCCGCCTACCCAAAGTATTGTCTTACTTAGAAAAAAATAGGGGTATGCCCTTTGTATTAAACTACCTTACTGAGAGTTATGGCTTTGAAGGCATTGTAGAAATAATTGTCCAAAATAACTATTTCTTTCTTTGGTCTAAGATAACCGAAGGCCCATCCCAGTTAGAGTATATTTTAATGACAAAAATGTACGACCCCATTTTCCTTGATTGGGCGATTAATAATAGGTTTATAAGTATTTTAGATTTTGCCACGCTCCATGTTCGACTAAACTTCGGAAGACATAAGTATTTGGAATCTAACATGACTGCCCTTCTAAAAGAATTAGAAGTACATAATGACCATTCTATGCTCACAGAATACCTTCTAGATAACTATGAAAGGACATCCATAGTTAGCGCTATTCTAAAATACAACTTTAAGGGACTGTGGAGGACCCTTGTCGCGGACCCGATAGAACTAGAAGCCATACTATCTGAGTGTGTCGATACCCCTAGTTTTATACCTAAGTTCTTTGAAGAGGTACGGTTAAATAGGAATATTGTCAAGTTACTTGTTAAGACAGGCAATGGAAAGAGAATGGCCAGCTATCTAAAGAAACACTTCAAACTGGTAGAGTTATTAAAGTTTTACGTCTTCAGCATCTTTTAATATAATCTAATTACTATTAAGTAAAGGTGATGAAAATTTTGGTTGCTCGGCTCCTACACTTCAAACATACCTATAGCCTACGATCCTCATAGGCGACGCATTACGTATGTGAAGAATGTCAACTGCATAACAATGGGCGTTTTGAATATAAGTGAGTATTTCGTTGCGGAAGAGCATCTATCACGGTAAACGAGAGCATGTGTCTCGATATATCAGAGCAGAGGTCACGGAACACAGAGCAATCAATCTCTGTAATAACTTTTATATCGACCTTATAATGGGTATATGCACAGATTTTGTGTAAATATCATTATGGAGGTCGATAATTATGGTAAATTATCGAGAAATCATCAGACTGAAATGTTTGGATCGCAGCAAGAGCCAAATTGCGACCAGTCTCCGGTGTTCCAGGAACACTGTGACTGAAGTCTGCAATCTTGCTGAGCAAAAGGGGTTGTTGACGTGGCCCTTGTCAGACGAGCTGACGGATACCGAAATTAGGAACATCTTGTATCCTGGGCGGGTTACGGATTCGGGTCGGAAGATGCCGGACCATGCCTATATCCACAAGGAGTTAGCCAAGTCTGGGGTTACACTCACCCTGCTGTGGAGCGAATACTGCGAACAATGTGAAGCTGAGAAGGCCATTCCCTATCAATACACCCAATTTTGTGATCACTACAAAGCGTTCGTGTACAAGACCAAAGCGACGATGCGGATTAAACGTAAGCCAGGTGAACTTCTAGAGGTGGATTGGGCTGGTAAAACGCTAACAGTTACAGACCAGATCACCGGTGAAGATATTAAGGCTTATGTCTTTGTTGCGACATTACCATGCAGTCTCTATAGTTATGCCGAGGCATTTCCATCAATGGTTACGGAGAATTGGATCACGGCTCATATTCATGCATACCAGTTTTTTGGGGGAGCAACAAGAATCCTTGTTTCAGATTATGCCGCAGAAATGATTATCGGTGATGCATACAGCAAAGCCGTATAATGACGGCTTCATATTTAAAAAGTGCGGAATAATTTTTAATCCAAAGTATACAATTTTTTTTGGACATTAGGATCCTTCCATAACATTTCACCTTCCAAGTGACCTTCATTCGCCTTCTTCATCGCTTCGCTCACCATTTCCCATGTGACAAAGGCATAGAATCCGGATGTGGTATTCATGCTTGCGTGTCCCAGTAATTCCATGATCGCAGGCAAAGGTACACCTG
>JAGXRN010000076.1 GCA_018335875.1 Dethiobacter sp. | reverse complement strand
TGTTACCGAGCACATTATTTCAGGTTTTGATTTTCACATTACTCCGGTTGAAAGTCTGAAATAATTTGCTTATTTTTCCACTTTATTTCAGATGCTTAAGAATACGTTCAAATTAATTCAGCTTTATTATAAAAGAAAAACCCCTAAAAAGGGGCGGGAACCGATATGTTATCTTGAATATTTATACGTATTTTGTAAATTTCATATATTCGTAGAGTAAAGCTAACTTCGTTATCTAGCGTCACGAACCAATCAAAATCTTTCTCTAAATAAGCTTTGAAATATCGATGGTGGATCCTTATCTCAACCGTCTGGCCTTGCATCGTGAGATATGCTTGTTGTCCAATCCAAATTCGCCACTCTTGTTCCATGTGATCATAGACTAATATTCCTCTTTTCATCAAAATTCACCATCTTCAATCGCAAGTTGAACAATTTCTTCATCGATTTGATTTTTTTTCAGTTGTGAACCGAAAAGCAAGCAGTTGACGGTTAACTTATTTATGACACGTGGCCAGCCTTGTGATCGTAATGCGATAGCTTCTAAAGCCGCATCTGTAAAAATAGGCATATTTGCTCCTGCTACTTTTAGATGGTGGATGATATAACTTGAAACATCCTCATTTGATAGTGGCTGAAATTGATATTTCATAATAATTCGTTGTGTTAATGGCTTATTATTATTAAGAGCTAGCCTGGTTTTCAAATGCGGTAATCCTGCCAGTATCAGAATAAACGGATTGCTAGAGTCCATTTGAAAATTAAAAAGAATCGCTAAATCCTGTAAGAACGCATCTTTAGCCATATGCATCTCATCTAAAATAAAGACAGGCGTTACTTTACGTTCTCGAAACATTCGCTCCGTGCCATTTTGTATTTGGCGAAACAGATCTACCTTTCGAAACTTAGGATCTTCTCCTAGGCCATATGCTAGTCCTCGATAGAAATCCATGACTCCTCCAGTGGAAAGTGGAAAGTAAATAACGTGATATAAGGACGGGTTTAGTGCCTCTTTAAACGATCGTAGAGTAAATGTCTTTCCAGCACCAGGATCTCCGATTAATAAACCAATTCCTCTGGATTTTTTTAAATAATCCAAGCTATTTAATGCCCCTTGATATGTAGGCGACGTAAATGCTTCTGAAGGTTTTAATTCCTTTGAAAATGGTGTTGAAGCAAGAGAATAAAAGGTTTTATACATGTTTCTCACCGTCCTTTAGAATATGCATTTCAGACAGCGAAAAAGGAGAACGAACACGTTTAACATGAGCGTTGTCTTCTAGTGATACACGCTTTGCTTCCGCTACCTTTTTACCCTCTTCGAAGATATAAACACCATGCTCATCTTCTCGGACATCAATGGAATAACCAATAAAGCTGGGAGGAACTTCGTAAAGTTGTTTGTTTATCGTAATCGTTCCATCATGTTTTACTTTTCGGTTGTGACGCTTTAAAAAGATGGTTTCAAGTAAAGAAAGGTCTCCAAGAAATTTGACTTCTTCTAGTTGTAATTGGTAAACTTCAATTGGTGTTTTGCCATCAAGAGAAGCATGAACACGGCGATGATAATCCTCTTCAAGCCAACGCCAAAATCGTTGATTTAATTCTTCAAGCGAATGAGCACGATCTGATTCTAACAACGGGTAAAACCTTGTTTGAACCGTTTTAAAGAACCTTTCAATTTTGCCTTTTGCAGCTGCATCATACGGCTGTGTGTGAGCTAACGTAATCCCCAGCTGCGCACAAGCATATTGAAGTGTTTCAGATCTATAGATTTTACCGTTGTCGGCATAAATCATGGATGGCTTTCCTCTTCTTATCAAAGCTTCTTTCGTCACCACTCTTACTCCATCGAATTTCTCGGAAGAGAAAAATTGAGCATAGGGCACTAGCCTCGAACAGTCGTCAATATAAGCAATGAGGAATGTCTTTTTCTTCTGGACGTACGGTCCGTGAGAGAGATCCCCTTGCCACAGTGTATTTACTTTCGCATGGGCAAATCGTCTTCTTTCAGGAGATGTTGATACATTTTTACCATTCAGCTTGTTTTTTCGTATTAAACGATTTATAGTACTATATGAAACTTGATTTTTGTAGATCTCTCCCTGTTCAATCAGTTGTTCGTAGAAGACACTAATGGGCATGTGGAGAGATTTTTTTCGTAGTTCGAGAATATGATCTTGATCTTCTGGAGTTAATCTCCTTGAATTACCTTGGTCCGAACGTTTCTTTGGTTTTAGTGCATCAAAGCCGTATCTCCGATAATGAAGGAGCCATTCTTGAACCGTTTTAGCTGCGATTTTCCGCTCACCATAGTATGGGATAGAATGATTTTTTGCCTCTATTTCAACCCAATATTCCTTCGGTTCTACTTGCCCATTTAGCAGTGGGGCGATAATTCCATAACGAAATAAAGCGATTTGTTCACGGATTTTATCTTCCATGGATTTCTTCCTCCTTTTAGTAGAAGGACGACCGGTCATCCATGCTTTTATTCTACTTTTTTCGCCATAAATAGAAAATGAAAACGTTATGTGGAATCTTCAATATATTTTTTAAACGCCAAATATGCTAAAATTAAAGTGCCATAAAGTGTTTCTTTAAATGACCCTGGCTCCTTCGCAAGAAGGAGGATTCGCCAAAATCTTGGATCATTTTTAAATATTTTATGGCTTCTTTTTTTTGATCATCCGAGAAACTAAGGGCATAACCCAAATCAGAAAAATAAGTATGAACCCATTTAAGAATACTTACATAACGTTTGAAATGAAAATTTACTAATTGACGACGTTCGAACGCTTTCTTTTTTAGTAGACGTTGTTCAACTCCTTGAACAATAGTATGTAAGGTGTGTTGGAAATGCGGGATGAGAAAGTCAGGAATGATTGAAAATGTAGTTTTACAGTGTTTGCACTTCAAACGACAAATAGGAATACTTATTGCCCCCTTTTCAGTAATTCCAAACCTCATATAGAACCCATGACGATATAGTTTCCCCCGCCCCTTACACTCAGAACAAAACTCAATAATCGGGAATTCATTTTCTTTCCCTCTCAATTCATAGTCTTGTAATCCGATTCCAAAATCATGAATAATGACCATAAAAAACTCCCCCTTTTAATATGCAAAAAATTTAGCACATTATCACGGGAGAGTATATAGTTTATTCTGGTGTAATTTGAAAAAATGCGATCAAACGAGAAGAAATAAAGTGACTGTCTACATTATT
>JAGXRN010000075.1 GCA_018335875.1 Dethiobacter sp. | reverse complement strand
CCCTTTCTCCTTCGCGGCGAATCAGTTCAGCTTCCTTGGAGGCGTTGCGCTTAACGTCTTCGGCTGTCTCCTGGGCCACCACAATTGCGTTGTGGAGAGTCTCCTCCAGCTTGTGATAATGGTTAAGCTTGTCCATCAGTTGTGCCAGCTTTTCTTTAAGCCCAATGTTCTCTTTAATCTGCTCTTCGTAATCCTTGGCAATACGCTCCAGAAACTCGTCCACCTCAGAGGGTGACAACCCGCGAATCGACCGACTGAACTCCTTGTTCTGGATATCGATTGGCGTTAAAGGCAAAATACCCACCTCCCGCTTATTTCCATTCTGTCCTTTTATTTCGCCTAAATTTACTTAACTCCTGCTCTACAACAGTTTTTTTAGCAAAATTTGTAGACGGCCTTTCTTGCTCTCACCTGTAACCGCCGCCAACTCCACACGGCCTCTCCCTGCCAGCGAAATCACATCCCCTTCCTTTAAACTGGCACTGGCGTTTTTTACTGATTGCCAGTTCAGCTTAACCAGGCCGGCACGGATAGCCGGGGCAACTTTGCTGCGCGACAGTCCAAATCCCGCACTGGCTACAGAGTCAAGGCGCAGGCTGGCCACAGTGGCTTTAATCTCCCGGACGCTCACAACAGCGGGCCTCAGTTCTTCAGACGTGATTTCTTTCACTGTAATGCTGTGCCTCCCGACATGTGTCCAGGACGAAAGTAAAAAAGGCAGCACATCCGGCGCCACTATCAGTTGTGCAGCGCCTTCAGCGGTAATAATGATATCGCCCACTTTCTCACGGCGAAGGCCAAGCCCGAGCACGGCACCGAGAAAATCACGGTGAGTAAGTTCATTTTCTGCTCCGCTGGCGCTGGCCTCAACGCAGGAAAGAGGCACATCAGTTGTTTTGGCCTGGCGGGCAGCGGGAAAAATCAGATGGCGTACGCGCTCCGCACCAGGGTACCCGCCCCAACTCAGGAATTTAACATGTTTGGAGATGTTTAGCACCCTTTCTGCTGCCCGCTGCAGGTATGGATCAAGAAAGTCTCCTGCCTGCGCCTGGCCCGTTCTTTCCACCTGCTCTATGCGGTCAAGAACAGCTGCAGCGGTAAAACGTTCCATATCCTGCTCAAAACGCGCTAAAAGTGACTCTCTGTCCAAAGCTAACGCCTCCAGCTCTTTAGAGTCCAAACCTGAAAATAAAGGTAATCAGCAATCTCCTCACCCATCCAAGCACCAGCAGCGCAACGATCGGCGATAAATCTAAATAGCCCCCTCCACCCATATGAACGGGCTTGATAATACTGCGAAACGGGGCCAGCACCGGCTCAGTCAGCCTGTAGGCAAAGCGCCTGACCGTTAGGAGTGTGGGGTTGGCGTCCCTGCCCAGCGGCAGAAAGGAAAAAATAATGCGTGCCAACAGCAGCCAGTAAAAAATCCTGTAAAGTACATTTACTATTTCTGCTAAAAAAACAGTTTCAAAAATCTTTATCCCCTCCTTACTCTTCCAGAGTGGTTGCCGTTTCCCTCTCCTGCAGACTTCTGTAGACTTGGGCATTTACTTCAACCTGGGAAGGAGCAAAAACAAATATCTGCTGACTTACCTTCTGCATGTTGCCGTCAAGCGCGTAAGTGGCGCCTGAAATAAAGTCAACAATTCTTCTTGCTTCGCTGATTTCAGTCTCCTCCAGGTTGACAAGCACCGGCTTCCTGGCCTTAATGTTTTCCACAATCTGCTGTGCCTCGGCAAACTCATAGGGCTTAACAATAACCAGCCGCATGTTCTTGCTGCTATGCAAATTTAACACCGCAGCCTTACGGGCCGGGGTCCTGACAAAATCAACTTCCTCAAGGGACTCCTCTTCCGTATCTTCCATTAGACCAAAAAATGATAATAATTTTTCCCACAACTTGGCCAAGTTAAATACCTCCTGTACACTCCGTTTAATCACTGAAGATGGCGCTGCCGATTCTGACCAGGTTTGACCCCTCTTCCACCGCAACCTCATAATCGCCCGACATACCCATGGATAAATATTTCATACTAACCCCAGGCACATCACACTGGCAATAAAGCTGATACATGCGGCGAAAGTACGGCCGCGCCTCTTCGGGGTCAGCAGCAATTGGCGGCACTGTCATCAAACCCTGCACGCTCAGGCGTGAAAGTCCGGAGACTGCCTGCAGAAAATCATGAAGTTCAGAGGGTTCAAGCCCTCCTTTTTGCTGCTCCCCTGCAATATTTACTTGTACCAGCACATTAACAGCAACATCCTTTTTATCAGCCTGCTCCTGCATTGCAACCGCCAGTTTCCAGCGGTCCAGGGAATGTATCAGGCTAAAGCGGCCAACCACGTCTCTGGCCTTGTTTGTCTGCAGCCTGCCGATAAAGTGCCACTGGGCCTGTGGCAGTGTATCTATTTTATTCAGCGCTTCCTGCACACGGTTCTCACCAAAGGCATGCAGGCCCAGCGACAATGCCTCTGCAATGGTTGCAGTCGGCACAGTTTTGGTGACAGCAACAAGCTTAATTTCCCTCCCACCGGCACGCAAAGATGCTGACTGCAGTCTGCTCTGCACCGCGGCTATGTTTTCTGCCAAGCGCTTTGCTGTTGTCAAAATCTCTGCCCCTCCTTTACCAGGTTTGAGTTTGTTATAACCCTCAGGCCTGTGGGCAAGCCATTTACCACCATTCGGTCACTGCTTGTGCCCAGCACTTTCACCGTACGGAAACGCACCACTGATTTTTCAAGGGTAAAAACACCTGTCTCTTCACCCCGCCCGACCAGCGCCGACAGCGGAAGAATAACTCCCCGTACTTTCTCTGTCACTATTTCTGCTTCTGCTATGCGCTGCCAGAGGAAACCATCTGCATCATCGCTAAATTCATAGGCCAGAGTAACCGCGCCGTCCTCTTCGCGGCGGAATATCATACTTCCCGCAAACTCCCTGTCAGAGGCGAAAGAAAAGCGGATTGCCTGACGGCTTGTATCCGGCACGCCGGCCGCGGGGGCATCAAGCCTGAATATGTAAACCCAACTGAAGTTGTTTACTACTTTAAAAAACATTGAACCCCGGGTTATGGTTTCACCCTGTTCAAACCGGCTCTCCTTAACCGTCAGAGACAGCAGCTGTGCCACTTTTACACCGTCCAGTGCATGTGGCTGCAGCATTCCTTCCATTCCATCCAGCTGCAGCACTGCGATTCCTGAAGCGGGAGCAAGGACAGTTTGCACCGTTCCGTCGCCGGCGGTTATTCTGGCTATGGGCGCGTCTTTGGGCACTCTCTGCCCGTTGTTTGCCAGCCAGTCAAGTTTACCGGTGATGGGAGCAGGGACGGGATGCTCATTGCGTACTATCAGGCCGCGTACTGCAAGCACATTTTCAACTACTCCGGCTTCTGCGATCACGGTACTGACAAGGCGGGCAGTTATTTTTGCATAAACAAAGGCGCCTGCCGCCCGCAGGCCAAAGGCCAAAGCCGTCAACATAAGCAGAAAAAGAATTATTTTTTTGTAGTTCTTTCTGCGCGCCTGGCCGTGTATCACAGTAAACCTGCGGCTTTTGTTCCTATGTATAACTGTCATATCACACCTGCTTACAGAGAAATAATTGCTGCCATCCTGCCGGTGTGCCCACCGGAACCACGATGGGAAAAAAACTTATCCCCGCTGCAGCAGGTACAGAAATTGCTTTTTATAATCTTGTCATCTCTGATGCCGGCTTCACTCAGCAGCAGATGCTGCAACTTTGGCAAATCAAAATAAATCTGATTCAACTTGCCAAAAAGAACCCTGTCACGCCAGCGCACCGGAACCTGTTCTGCCAGGTCTTCCCCCACACGGTAGCAGCAGGGGCCAATTGTCGGGGCAAGCGCTGCGTGGATATTTTCCGGCTTACTGCCTAACTCTTTCATAGCGTCTATCATCGCCAGGCCGATCCCTGCCACAGCGCCGCGCCAGCCGGCGTGAGCGAGGCCGATAATCCTTTGCACAGCGTCATAAAAAAAGAGGATGGTACAGTCAGCAGCATGGCACATCAGTACTACACCTGGCTCGCAACATACCAGCCCATCAGTGGCAGGGAGAGCCGTCTTATCGCTGCAAGCGCCACGGCCGCGCATTGTGCCATCAACCACTGCAACCACGGAACCATGAACCTGCTGTCCCGCAATCACATCAACGTCTTGATAACCCAGGGCCAAAGCCAGCCGCCGCCTGTTTTCAACCACTGCAGCCGGCTCATCACCTACGTGAAACCCGGTGTTTAACGTATCATAAGGGGGCCGGCTCACTCCGCCGTGACGCAGGGAAAAACCGTGCCTCAAACAATCAAACGCGCCCTTAAATTTAAGAAGACTCAAACCCTCACGCGTGTTAATGGTTTCATGTGACATTCATCCGCCCCCGTTATCTGAAATGCAAATCAGAGAGAATAACCTCACCGCTTGCCCTGCTTTTGCCCATATCGATTACACGCTGGTTGCGTGATCCCCGAAACGCCAGCGACAAGTCGCGCTGCTCCTGCCTGTAAGGTCCGTCAATAAGTATATCGCCGGCATCAAGCAGAGCAGCCACTGCAGGATCGGAGCCCGTCTTTTTTGTAAGTTCTTCATAAGTATATCCTGAAAATACAACAATACTCCGCCTGTTTTTCTTTAAGATATCTGCCAGGGCGGCAAATTCCCGGGCCTGCAGGAACGGTTCTCCCCCGGAGAAAGTAATTCCACCTGGGCCGTCCCGGCATACCTCGACTGCCAGTTCATCAAGCTCACGCCACTGGCCGCCCTCAGGGTCAATGGCCCCGGGATTGTGGCAGCCTGGGCAGTTGTGAGGGCACCCCTGGGCAAAGATAACTGTGCGCAAGCCCGGCCCGTCCACCACGCTGTTTCTTTCTATCCCGGCAATTTTAATCTTCAACACAATTCACCATCCCCAAGCCTGCATCCCGGCTCACATCCGATATCCGGTATCCGATATCTGACCTCAGACTTCTGCCTAATAGCAGTGCTGTTTACGGTCGCGCAACTCCGCCTGTTTAGCGCTGTTAAACCTGTCTTCAGTGGAAAGATAACCGGTAATGCGCCGGATACGCCTGATGTGTGTACTGCCGCAACCCGGGCAGGCGTCATCCACAATGCCGCTGAAACCGCAGGCATAGCATTCATCAATGGGATAATTAATGCCGCCGTAACCTATATCCGATGCGGCCATGTGCCTGATTATTTCCTCCACCGCCTCCACATTATTCTGCGGAGGGGAGCCCAGTTCCACGTAGGAAATGTGCCCGGCTTTGCAATATTTGTGATATTCGCCCTCCAGGCTGAGCTTATCAAAGAGCGACATTATATAGTTGACAGGGATATGGTAGGAATTTGTATAATACTCCTTATCGGTTATGCCGGGGACAGAGCCATATATTTCACGATCCATCGCCACAAATCGGCCTGACAGGCCCTCCGCCGGAGTGGCATACATCACGAAGTTCAGGTCAAATTCATCAGAGAACTGTTCCATGCGTTTGGAGATATGGGACACTATCTTAAGCCCCAGGTCCTGCGCTTCACGTTCCTCGCCATGATGCTTGCCGCACAGAACCTGCAGCGTTTCGGCCAGGCCGATAAAGCCAACCCCCAACGTGCCGTGTTTTATTACTTCCTTTATCCTGTCATTTGGCCCCAGGACCTCAGAGCCCATGTAGAGTTTCTGCCCCATCAGGAAGGGCAGGTCGCAAGCGCGCAGATTGCCAAGGATCTCAAAGCGGTGCAGCAGCTGTCTTGCCGCCAGCCTAAGCAGCCTGTCCAGTTCCACAAAAAACAGGTTTGCATCCCGAGCCTGCAGCGCCAGCCGTGGCAGATTGAGCGACACCGGCGCAATATTGCCCCGTCCGGCGGATATTTCCTCACCGTGGCGGTTGCCGATTGTCCTGGTACGGCAGCCCATATAGGAGACTTCATCACCGTAGGGCTTATTGAAGGAAGAATCCATAAAACTGAAAGTCGGGTTGAGACGGCGCGCTGCCACCTTCACCGCCTGCTGGAAAAGGTCATAATTGGTGTCGCCCGGGTTTAAATTGACTCCTTCTTTGGTGCGGAAAACAAGGTTGGGGAAAATGGGGCTTTCACCATTGCCGAGGCCCCTGGCGAAGGCTGACAGGATGGAGCGTGTAACCGCCCGCCCTTCCTCACTGGTGTCGCATCCCAGGTTGATGCTGGAAAAAGGGACTTGCGCCCCCGCCCTGGAGTGCATAGTGTTAAGGTTATAGATCAAACCTTCCATGGCCTGAAATACTTCTTCTTCCTCAGGCTTGGCGGGCATGGAACGTATAACTTCCGCCATGGAACGGTCAAAGTGCGGAAAGCTCTGGCCGCCGAACATATCGTTTTGGTTGCTCTGAAGGATAATTGCCGCCTGTGCAGTGGCGGAGGAGATGCGCTTGGGTGAGCGGATATATCCGTATCCTGTGTTGAAACCTTCTGCAAGCAGGCGTGTGAGGTCGATCTGCAGGCAGTTTAAAGTCTTACCATAATAATCCAGGTCATGAATATGAAAAGCGCCAGAAGTGTGAGCGTTGGCAAAATCCTCCGGCAGCAGGTTACTCAGGTAATAACGCTTGCTGGCTGCCATGGCAATCTGCAGCATTTTGGCCGAAGGGGAATTAGAAATATTGGCGTTTTCCCGGTTGGTTTCCACCAGGATTTCTTTAACAGAGTCCATAAGGTCAGATTTGCCTTCCCTGATACGGGTGCGGCGGGCCCGATAAAGTATGTAGGCTTTTGCTGTACGGGCATGTCCATTTTCAATTAATACTTTTTCAACTGCATCCTGAGCATCCTCCACTGCAGGGATAATTCCATTATAGCCCTGTTTGGAAAGGTGGATAACAACCTGATCGGTGAGAGCTTCAGCTATTTTCCTGTTTTGCCCGCCAACTGACTTTGCCGCCTTCATAATGGCTTCTGTAATCTTTTCGCTATCAAAGGGTACAACACGGCCGTCTCTTTTTCTTATTTCTGTAAACATCTTTTCTCCCTCCTGCTCAACTATGCTTGTCGTTTCTTTTAGACATCTTAGCCAACACTTTATTAAAATCATCAATATCCCTGAACTTGTGATAAACAGAGGCAAAGCGAACGTAGGCCACTTCGTCTATATCATGCAGTTTACCAAGTACCCGCTGCCCGATCTCATCAGATGTCACCTCGTGGTGAAAGCTGCTGCGCAGTTCCCTCTCCAGGTCGTCTATCAGCTCTTCGAAGGTTACTAAAGGTATTTTCTGCTTTCCTCCGGCATAGATAAGGCCGTTTATGATTTTGGTACGGTCAAACAGCTGCCTGCTGCCGTCCCTCTTTACCACAATCAGCGGCGATTCTTCCAGTTTTTCGTATGTGGTAAACCGCCTCTCGCAGCTGGTGCATTCACGCCGTCTTCGGATGGCGCTGCCCTCGTCAGTTGAGCGCGAGTCCACAACCCGGCTTTCCATACAACCGCAGTAGGAGCATCTCACCCATATGCCTCCTTTCACAGGTACTATATCTGGTATTGGAATAATTATACTATACCAGATATAGTATGTCAAAGAGAAATTACCTGTTTTGATAAACTGGCCCCGGCAAATCAACGAGGATTGTATCCACCCCGATTTTTACAATATTGTCCCAGGGTATGATATAATCGCGTCCACCGCCAAAGAGGCTGAATATCCTGACGCTGCCGGGTACAATAATAGCAGTGACCCTGCCGCTCTCAAGGTCTAAGTCCAGGTCACAGATTGTGCCGAGGCGTTTTCCGTCCACTATATTAACCACATCACGGTTTCTTAAGTCCGATACTTTTATCATAACGCACCTCTTTCCATACTTTTGATAACTGTTCAGCCATCGGGTAGTTACTGCTTTTATACATTATATGTGTAAAGGGGCTGTTTGCACGATTACTTTTTTTACAAAAAAAATTAAAAGTTAAAAGCAGGCCACACAGTGACCTGCTCATTATTTTTCTTATTTAAGGTGTGGAGTGTCAGGGCAGCATATCGGAGACCGGCGCCAGACGTTGATAAAACACCCTGCCGTCCACCTCATGGATTTCGGCAGCCCTGATGAGATTATTTTGATTAAATGCCTGCATGGCCTCACCAGGATACCACTGGGCAAAAAAGAGCAGCATAGAAAAAAACAGCAGTCCAAATGTGGTCTTAAATACAATAGCCTTTTGCATCTTTCTCCCTCTCCTTACTGGACATGCTTGCGCAGGTGATTTAATGCAGCCTTCTCCAGGCGGGAAACCTGAGCTTGAGAAATGCCAATTTCTTCGGCAACTTCCATCTGTGTCTTGCCGCGGTAGAACCTCATTGTCAGGATGAGTTTTTCACGTTCATTCAGCTTTTGCAGGGCTTCCTTAATTGCCAGCACTTCCAGCCATTTGTCATCCTGATTGCGCTCGTCGGCAATTTGGTCCATGACAAAAATCGGATCTCCTCCATCGTGGTAAATTGGCTCAAAAAGTGATACCGGTTCCTGTATGGCATCAAGGGCATATACAATTTCTTCACGCTTTAGATTGAGCTCGCCGGCAATTTCACTGATGTTGGGTTCACGGCCAAACCTGTTGGCAAGATTATCTCTCACCTGCAGAACTTTATATGCAATGTCTCGCAGCGACCTGGAGACACGTATCGGGTTATTGTCCCGCAGGTAGCGGCGAATCTCACCTATAATCATAGGCACAGCATAAGTGGAAAATTTAACATTTTGCCCAAGGTCAAAGTTATCAATGGCTTTTATCAGTCCAATGCACCCTACCTGGAAAAGATCGTCCACGTACTCACCACGGTTATTAAAGCGCTGTATCACACTGAGCACCAGGCGCAGGTTCCCGTTGACAAGCTTTTCACGCGCAGTTTCGTCACCTTCACGCAGGCGGGCAAATAAGCGGCGCATCTCCTCATTCTTAAGTACCGGGAGTTTGGCGGTATTTACACCGCAAATTTCCACCTTGTTGATCACGCCGTTTCCCCTTCCAGTTTAATATTTCAAGGAATAAAAACTGTCGTGTTGTATACCTGCAGTATTTCCCTGGCAGTTGTTTTTATTCAGCATAAAATATTACTGGCGTACCACCGCTTTGTTGTTATTCCATTTTTTTAATTTCTTTTTTTAATCGTTTAATAATCCTTTTTTCCAATCTCGAGATGTAGGATTGAGAAATGCCAAGCATCACGGCCACTTCTTTTTGTGTTCTTTCGTTGTGGCCGAGCAGTCCAAAGCGCAGTTCCATTATTTTTTTCTCTCGCCTGTTCAACTTATCCATGGCGGTGTAAAGCAGCTTTCTCTCCACCTCCGCCTCGATGTTCTTAAGTACCAGATCGTTTTCGGTGCCGAGAACATCCGAAAGAAGCAATTCATTGCCGTCCCAATCCACGTTGAGCGGTTCATCAAAAGACACCTCTGCCTTAACCTTGTTATTCCTGCGTAAAAACATTAAAATCTCGTTTTCGATGCATTTGGAGGCGTATGTTGCCAGCTTGATATTCTTGTGAGGGTCAAAAGTATTCACTGCCTTAATGAGGCCAATTGTGCCGATTGAGACCAGATCATCCACGTGAATGCCTGTATTTTCAAACTTGCGGGCAATATAAACAACAAGGCGCAGGTTTCTTTCAATTAGCACCGACTTAACTGTCTTCTCTCCGTGTTTAAGCTTCTCCAGCAGAAAAAATTCCTCATCCTGGGAAAGAGGTGGCGGCAGGGTCTCGGAACTGCCCACATAAAAAACTTCAGGCATATATTCCATACCGAACCACTGCATAAATTTAAGCCACAGCAAGCGAAATTCAAGCTTAAAGCGGGACAAGCGCTTCAAAAACTCACCTCCATCAGGTTTTGGAAAATTTTCTGTATTCACTTAATTTTTTCAGAATATCCGGGTGAAGCAGGGCCTCCACATCACCGTCAAGAGAAAGTACACTCCCTGTAAGCGCAAAAACTGTTTCCGGCAGTTCATAGCAGCAGTCGGTGTCATGTAATACTACATGTTCCGGGCGAAATGTTACAAGCATACCCCCACTTTCCAGTGAACGGTAAGGTACAGCACTAAAGCGGTGCTTGTGGAGATCTGCCAGTGAAGAAAGAACAGGCAGAGGGTCTTCTCCTTTCTCATAAGCAAAAAGCAGTGGCTGTGGCAGAAGTGGCGCCAAAGCGTGGTAACTGGCAATGCAAACCGGCCGCCCGGAGAAGGGGTCGCGCAGGCTGTTGCCGGTGTCAACCAGTGCTGGCACCGTCACTTCAGCGCCTCCATTTTGGATTAAAAGCTTAAAACCCAGGCCGCTCCTGTCTCGCCTTTTTTCACTGAAGTGCCACACGCCGGCAACTAAAAAAAATGTGACAAGCACACCTGCAAAAATCACCCCGGCCCTGGGCGGCGCCAGGTAAAAAACCCCACCTCGTATCAGAGCGGGCGTACTGCCAAAAAAATGAAGAGCAAATACCGCTCCACCCACAAAAAAGGAAGCAAGCAAAAAAACACCGCAAAGCCTCAGAAGTTCTATCACGCGACGCGGGCGGAAAACAAAGGCTACAATTATAAGTGATGCAGTCAGCTTGGAGGCCAGGGAAAAGACAACCTGAGGCACAGGCAGGAAAATAACAAGACTGTATAACGAGGCAAGCAGCCCTCCCGCCAGCAGGCGTGAAAGTTTTTGGCCCCTTCCGGCAAGCCTCGCTGTAAGGTAGAGCAGGAATGTGTTTACCATGAAATTAAGGGCCAACAGGTCCTCTATATACAACCTATCTCACCTGCCCGCCAAGCGGGACAAACTGCTAAATTATATGCGCCCGCGTTTCCGTCTATGCTCATTATAACCGAGCATGTCTTAAAAGTTTGTCATAATGTGACTGTCATAAAACAAATATTTTTGCTCAAAAAAAGAACTCCTGCATATAAATTGCACAGAGTTCTTATTTCTATTTCCATTCTTTTGTCCCCCGCGCTAAAAACGTTTTCTACGCAGGAAAGCAGGTATATCAATATCATCGCTGGTAAAAGTTTTAAGCGCAAGTTCCTCCATTATCTGCTTGCGCTCTGATACACGGGTATCAAAGCCGGTGGCGATTACAGTAATGCGAACCTCATCCTGCAGAGTATCATCTATGACCGCGCCAAAGATAATATTGGCATCAGGGTCTGCCGCAGCCGCCACGATGTCAGCGGCCTCATTAACTTCAAACAGGCCCAGATTGGCGCCACCGGTAATATTAAGAAGCACTCCCCGGGCACCCTCAATGGAAGTCTCAAGCAGCGGGCTGGAGATGGCTGCCTTGGCAGCATCCATTGTCCTGTTATCACCGCTTGCAATTCCAATGCCCATCAATGCGTCACCAGTTTCTTTCATAATAGTTTTCACATCGGCAAAATCCAGATTTATCAGGCCCGGTACTGCAATCAGGTCGGAGATGCCCTGCACTCCCTGGCGCAGCACGTCGTCCGCAATACGGAATGCTTCAAGGATGGGTGTGCGCTTTTCCACCACCTGCAGCAGGCGGTCATTGGGGATAACAATCAAAGTGTCTACATTTTCTTTAAGTTTGGAAATACCGGTTTCAGCTGATGTCAGCCGCCTGCGGCCTTCAAAAGTAAACGGCCTTGTAACCACGCCGACAGTAAGCGCTCCCAGTTCGCGGGCAATTCCCGCAATGACAGGCGCAGCGCCTGTTCCTGTTCCACCGCCCATCCCTGCGGTGACAAAGACCATATCGGCGCCCCGAAGTGCCTCTTTAATTTCCTCTCTGCTTTCCTCGGCGGCGTTATAGCCAATTTCAGGATTTGCGCCCGCGCCAAGTCCCTTAGTTAATTTTTCACCTATCTGCAGTTTATTGTCGCAATTAGACAGCGTGAGTGCCTGCACATCTGTATTAACAGAGATAAAATCCACACCACGCAGTCCGGCTGCAATCATCCGATTGATTGCGTTATTGCCACCGCCCCCAACCCCGATTACTTTAATGTGGGCATAATTCTCCATATCCATGTCAAATTCAATCAATTGTAAGCCCTCCCCCTTTAGTCCGGACGTTAATCAAACATTTCGGTAAACCAGCTTTTAACTCTTTGAAAGAAGTCCGGTAAAACCAATCGGGTACTTCTGCGCTCCCTGCCATTAAAACTGTGCGTATGCTGTATGTAGTGTATAATCCCCACACCGGTCGAATAAATAGGACTTTTAACCCCTACGTAACCCGGCAGGGCCACACGGGCTGAAGAATCAAAAATTTGTTCGGTCAGTTCAACTGCACCCCGCAACAGTGATACCCCTCCTGTCAGGACAACCCCCGCAGGAGGTGATTCGGTGTAACCCAGCTTTTTCAGTTCATGCGCTGCCATCTGCAGCATTTCCGTAAGACGAGGTTCAATAATCATGGCCAAATCCTTTGTCATAACCTTGCGAGCCTCTTTACCGGCTATATGCTGCAGTTCCACCACTGTACCGTCCGTAGCAAGTGAAGGCAGAGCCACACCGTGTTCAGTTTTAAACTTTTCAGCCACATGGATCGGTGTACGCAGCCCCACGGCAATATCACTGGTGATATAATCGCCGCCAACCGGGATGGCAGCAATATTTTTCAGGTAACCGTTCTGGAACACCGACACCTCAGTCGTCCCGCCGCCGATATCAATCATAACCACGCCAAGCTCTTTTTCGTCTCGGGAAAGGGCAACTTCCGCATTGGCCAGTGTGTTAAGTACCAAGCCGTCAATTTCCAGGCCTGCCCGGTTAATACAGCGTACCAGGTTGCGAATAGAGGTTACCATGCCGGTAATAATCATGGCATCAACCTCCAGCCGGACACCAACCATACCCACCGGGTCACGGATACCGTCATAGCCGTCAACAATGAACTCACGGGGAAGCACATCGATTATTTCACGATCGGGCGGCAGGGCAATGACCCTGGCGGCCTGCAAAACTCTTTCTACGTCTTCCTCTGTGATTTCCTTGTCCTCCCCCGCCACTGCAACCACACCGCGGTTATCCACCAGGCCCACCTGGGAACCCACAATACCTGCATAAGCCGATGAAATGCCGGTGCCCACCATGCGTTCGGCTTCCTCAACAGCACGGACGATTGACTCCACAGTTTTATCTAAATCGACAATAACACCCTTTTTTAGTCCCTCAGAAGGGCTTGTCCCCACACCAATAATATTGATCGAGCCATCGATATTTATTTCTCCCACTATTATACGCACATGAGAGGTACCAATATCCAAGCCGCAGATCAGGTTTCTTTTGGCCACTGTTGCACCCCCTAGTCCGACTTGTGTACATTACTTTTTTATTCAACAAGAGTTAACAATTCCCTTTTTTTTAAAGGCAAATTTATTTGCCACTGTTTGCCAGCGGGCTGAACACAGGAGCTTCCTTCACCCTCAGATCCAGATAGCCGCTTTCTATTTGCGACGGCATTTGCGCTGATATCTGGGACAATAAGTCAACTTTTTCGACAAATTCACTGTCCCCGAGCCACGCTACCAGCCCGTCCATTGTAATAACAAGTAGATTTGCAGGGTCTGCAAAATTCAATTCAGAAACTGTCAGTCCGTATTTTTCAAGCGCTCTCACAGCATGATTCAGATCCGATAAATGCTTCCCATGAATTATATAGCTTCCTATGTTTAAGTCCTGCGGGGGAACCCCGGTTAAAAGCGGCAGTCCGTAATATTGCGGGGTCTGAGTAGAACCGATTATCTGGCCTTCAAAACTAATCTCCAGCAGGTATTCCCCAAACGGAACAAGTGCCATTGCCTCTTTCTCCACCACTTCAACCAGTAGTGAACTGGGCGGGAGGCGGTGGATTTCAACAGTGTCGACACGGGGAATGCCAAGAACGGACCCGCGAAGCAGCGACGGGCTGACCCTCCATATATTTTCACCCTTGACAGCGCCGATTGCCTGTAGTATTTCGTCTTGAGCCGTGTGTATGTTGCCCCTGACCTCTATCTCCTGCAGCGTAAAAAAATCTGAACGTATAAAGCTGAGAAAAGACCACAATAAAATTAAAAACAGCAGGACTGCCAGCAGGCGGCGTTGAATAATTTTATATTTTTCACTTGGTGCGACACTGCCTTTACCCAGCATGTATGGGGAGTGCCCATTATAATACCTGTCCACTATTTCGCCTCCGTACTGCCGTATTGTCTGCCTCTTGTGGCAGACAATACGGCTAGTCGTTTATCCTCCTGATTTGTGCCCCAAGCTGTTTCAGTTGCCCTTCCAGATTTTCATAGCCCCTGTCTATGTGTTGCAGCCCATCAACGCTCGTTTCACCTTCCGCCCCCAGCGCAGCCACCACCAGTGCAGCACCCGCTCTCAAGTCTGAAGCCGTAACCGCCGCCCCTGTGAGGCGGGATACACCCCGCACCACTGCTGTGCGGCCATCAATAATAATTTGTGCATTCATGCGGCGCAGTTCATCGGCATGCTTGAATCTGGAATCAAAAACATTTTCAATCACCACACTTGTTCCATCTGCTCCCGCAAGCATAGCCATCATTGGAGCTTGTAGATCAGTGGGGAACCCGGGGTGTGGCAATGTACGAACAGTGTTTACAGCACGTGGCCGGCAAGGAGCTGCTATGTGCAGGCGTCCGTTGTCCTCCCTGATCTGCGCGCCTGTCTCACGCAGTTTGGCGGTCACAGCTTCAAGGTGAGCCGGAATAACGTTTTCCAGCACAATCTCTCCTCCGGTAGCCGAGGCGCACATCATCATCGTCCCGGCAACAATGCGGTCAGGGATAACCGAAAACTCTATGCCGCTTAACTGGTTTACCCCTTCAATCCTGATTTGATCAGTGCCGGCGCCGCGGACACGTGCCCCCATCTTGTTTAAAATGTTTTGTAAGTCCACTATCTCGGGTTCCTTGGCCGCATTGCTGATTGTAGTCACGCCGCGGGCATAAACAGCGGCCATCAGTATATTCTCCGTAGCTCCCACACTGGGATAGTCAAGATGGATATCCGCGCCTGTGAGACGAGGGCAGCTGGCATAGATATACCCCTGCTCAGGCTGCTCCCTGATACGGGCGCCCAGCGCTTCCAGCCCCTTTAAGTGGAGGTCGATGGGACGTGGGCCGATGGCGCAACCGCCCGGGTGAGAAAAGCGAACCTGGCCAAACCTGGTCAGGAGCACTCCCATCAGAAAAACAGAGGAGCGCATCTCACGCATCAGTTGTTCCTCTATTGTATAGATATTCACGTCTTGGGTATAGATAACCAGCCGGTTGCTGTCTTCCCATGCAACTTTGGCTCCAAGGCTTCTAAGTATTTCAATCATCATCAGTACATCACGGATACGCGGCACATCGTTCAATATTATCTCATCGCCGCTTTTATTCAGCAATACTGCTGCTAAGACAGGGAGAATCGAATTTTTTGCTCCCCCGATGCGGACAGTCCCTTCCAGACGACTACCGCCATTGATGACAAACTTCTCCATGCTCCCACCTTCCATTAATCATCGAGAACCTTAATTTCAAGCTCCAGTTCTACACCAAACTTTTTCGCGACTGCATTGTGCGCCATTTCAATGAGGGCAAGGACATCACCTGCCGATGCTCCACCACAGTTGACAATGAAATTGGCATGTTTGTCGGCAATCATGGCTCCACCCACCCGCACACCCTTCAGGCCGGCGGCTTCAAGCAGTCTTCCCGCAGCATCACCCGGTGGATTTTTGAACACACTACCGGCATTCGGCAGGCGGGGTTGCCGGTTCGTTCTGAATTCCCGATACTCACGGCGTCTGTCTGCTATCTTCCCTGCTTCCTCCGGTAAAAGACTCAGCCTGGCGGCGCAGACAATGGATCCCCTGCCAATACTGCTCCTGCGGTAGGATAATCCCAGTTGTGCGGATGTATATGTATGGAGAACAGCTTCCGCATCAAGGATGACTGCGTCGATTAAAACATCACTGATGGAGCGCCCGTGAGCACCGGCATTCATAAATAGCGCCCCGCCCAGAGTGCCGGGTATACCCGTGCCAAACTCCAGATTAGTCAACCTGCGCCTGCAGGCATCTCTGGCCAGCAGGGCAAGAGGTACTGCCGAACCGCTGTTTACACCACCTTCCTCGTAAAAATATTTTTTAAACTCTCCGGCAAGACGTATCGCCGCACCGCGGTAACCACTGTCTCTGATCAGGAGATTGGTACCGTTCCCTAAAATGAAAAAAGGAATTTTTTGCAGTTTTAATAAGGAAATAACTGCACTCAGTTCAGCGGTGGTCACAGGCTCAATAAACAGATCAGCCGGGCCGCCGATTTTAAAAGATGTATAGCGCGCCAGCGGCTCACAAGTCCTGATATTGCCGCTGATTTCACTTTTCAGTAAACTGGCGATACGATCCATAAACACCTCCGGCTCTGTTCTAACCACAATTTATACTATGCAACCGTTTTAATATTGTGTTTGGCGCCAGAGCCATAATATTTTCCATTTTACTGCTGCCTGTGTTTTCTTTTGTTGTATTTTTCTGCAACATCATGCAGAACAGCACTCAATCTTTTTACCGCATCGGGGTAACCAAGCTCACTGCATGCCGCAGACATGCGGCCAAGCCTGTCCCTGTCCCGCAGCAGTTCAATTATCATGCTTGAAAGTTTAAGCTTGTCCAGCTCCGTTTCGCGCAGCATTACAGCAGCATCCCGCTTGGCTAATAAACCGGCATTAAACTCCTGGTGGTTTTTAGTCACATTGGGTGAAGGCACCAGGATAGCCGGAACACCAAGAGCAGTGATTTCAGACAGTGTAGTGGCGCCGGCTCTGCTTACCACGAGATTTGTCCTGGCAAGAATGCCAGGCAGATTCGGATGAAAGGGTAAAACATGGAGGCGGTGGGGAAAACGCAAGTGCAGCGCGCCAAGCTTCTTATCCACCTGCTCGAAGTAGCGCTGCCCGGTAATATACACTATCTGCGCATCAAGCTCCGACAGAACTTCTTCCACACTTTCGGAAAAAGTGTCGTTCAGCCTGGCTGCGCCATGACTGCCGCCCACACAGAGCAAAAGCGGGGCACCTTTAAGCAGCCCGGGTATAAAATCATCTTTCTTCCCTGCAGCCTGTACCGCTTCACTGGCACGCGGGTTTCCAGTGACAGCCACCCTGCTGCCGCGGGGGAAGAATTGTTCACAGTCAGGGAAGCTAACGCAAACCCTGTCCACCCACCTGGCCAGAGTGACATTGGTAAATCCCGGGATTGCATTCTGTTCATGTATGACAGTGGGAAGACGTGAGAGCAGAGCTGCCAGGACAACCGGCCCGGCCACATACCCACCTGTACCCACCACTACGTCAGGGCGGAAACGCCGCAGAAGCCTTCTCGCCTGGTGGACTCCCCTGCCTGCCAGCAGCACCGCCTTCCCCAGCCGCGGCGAAAGGCGTCTCTCAAGGCCTACCAGTGGAATCCTGACAAGCTCAAAACCGGCGGCCGGTACAATATCCTTCTCCATGCCCCTCTCCGTCCCCACAAAAAGGACTTCACTGCCATACATATCCCGCAAGTGGCGCGCTAAGGCCAGAGCTGGATAAATGTGGCCGCCCGTGCCACCACCGGCAAGAATTACTCTCATCAAGCTTACACCTCCCAAAACGGAAATCAGAAATCAGCGTCGGAAGTCGGAATACCAATACACAAGATAGGGGGAGAAGTTCTCCTGCAGCTTTTGTCTTTAATACATTATTTTGTGTATTTGGAAATGTTGAGCAGCACGCCGATGCTGCACAGTGTGATAAAAAGTGAAGAACCGCCGGCGCTAATCAGTGGCAGGTTAATCCCCGTAACCGGGATTGACCCGGTAACAACGCCTATGTTCATCAGTGTCTGCAGCCCTATCATTGAAGTAATTCCAGCTGCCAGGAGAGACCCGAAATTATCAGGCGCCATCAATGCCACTTTAAAACCCCGCCAGAAAAGAGCAAAGAAGAGCAGGAGCACGCTTGAAGTGCCTAGAAATCCCAGCTCTTCACCTAAAATTGCAAAGATAAAGTCGCTGTGAGGTTCCGGCAGGTAGAAAAACTTCTGCCTGCTGCGGCCAAGCCCTACACCAAACAGCCCTCCCGGCCCCAGGGCATAAAGAGATTGAATAATATGATAGCCTGTGTTGAGTGGATCAGCCCAGGGGTCGCGAAAGGATAGCAAGCGCCGCAATCGATAAGGCTCACTGATCATCAGGTAACCAAGCAGCGGCAGACCGCTGATACCGATGGCAAAAATCTGCTTTAAGGGCATGCCGGCCACAAAGATTACCACCATGGTCGTACCTGCCAAAGCCACAGCAGTTCCCAAGTCAGGCTGGGCCATAATCAGCGCAAAAAATACACCCATTACAGCAAGCACAGGAAAGGCGCCCTGCATAAATTTCTGGATATTAACATTGCGGCGGGAAAGGTATGCTGCTGAAAATAAGACGCTGGCTATTTTGCTCAAATCTGATGGCTGTCCGGTAAAACCGCCCACTGATATCCAACGTCTGGCACCGCTAATCTCGATTCCCACCCCGGGTATAAAGACGGCTAAAAGCAAAAACAGATTCACTGCCAGGACCGGGTTAATCCAGCGCTTGAGTTTCCAGTAATCGTAGTTGCTCAATACTATCATGCCGCCAAGTCCAAGCAAGGCCCAAAACGCCTGGCGGCGCAGGTGAAAGTATACGTCAGGGCGGTTTTCCAGAGAGATAATGGCGCTGGCGCTGAAAACCATGACAATGCCTATTGACAGCAGTGTCATAGTGATAAAAAGGATAACAAAATCCGGCGCCTTCTTTTTAATGTTTACGCCCATTGTTTTCCTCCCTCAGCTTCAGCACAGCTTTTTTAAATAGTTCTCCACGCTCTTCAAAATTGTTGAACATGTCCCAGGAGGCACAGGCCGGTGAAAGCAGAACCACCCAACCCGGCGCCGCCGCCCGGTAGGCTCTGCCCACTGCATCTTCAAGGCCGTTGGCAATCTGGTATTCATTAAACCCCACCATACGCAGTGCTGCAGCCAATCTTTCCCTGACCTGCCCAATCAGAACCACGTGTGAAACGTGCTTTTTAATTTCCATGGCCAGACTGTCAAATGAGCTGCCTTTATCATACCCGCCCGCAATGAGCACTTTAGGGTGGTGGTAAGATTCGAGTGCCTTGATAGCGGCGTCGGTGTTGGTTCCCTTGGAATCATTAATAAATTTGATGCCCGCTATAGTCTCAACGTACTCCAATCGATGAGGCACCCCTTTAAAAGTTTTCAGGACTTGTGCTATATCCACGGGCTTTACCCCGCCAAGCCATGCCAAAAGTGAAGCAGCCAATGCGTTCTCAAGATTGTGTGCTCCGGGGATGGCTATCTCTGTTACCGCACAGACTGAAACTTCGCTCTCCCGGCTGCGCAGCACAATGTGCCCGGCGCGGACAAATGCACCCTGCCCTACTTCCCGCTTGCGGCTGAAGAGATAGACGCGGGCAGCTGTGTGATCATGCAGGTCAAAGGCCTCAGGGTCATCTGCGTTTATTACTACCGCCTCGGCAGTGGTCTGGTTGGCAAATATCCTGGCTTTGACCTGTTTGTATTTCTCCAAAGAACGGTGCCGGTCCATATGGTCAGGCGTAATATTCAAAACAGCAGAAATAGCGGGTCGAAAATAGATAGTCCCCTCCAGTTGAAAGCTGCTTAGTTCAGCCACAACCACATCGGCAGCGCTTGCTTTTTTTACCACTGACGACAGGGGCAGACCTATATTCCCGGCTACAAATGTTCTGCGGCCGGAAATGGCAAACATCTCTCCGGCCAGCGCAGTTGTTGTGGTTTTACCATTGGTGCCTGTGATAGCCACGATAGGGGCCGCCAATTGCCAGAAAGCCAGCTCAACCTCAGTAATCACAGTTACTCCAAGCTCCCGGGCCCTCAACAGGAGAGGCAGATCCATTGAAATGCCGGGGTTCTTCACTATCAGAGCTGTCTTTTCATCCACGATATCAGGGGGATGTGAGCCGGTGACCACTGTAAGCGAAGGGCTCTTGCCGAGAGCTTCGATATCTGCTCTCAAATCAGAGGCATGCTTTGCATCGTTAACCACAACCACAGCGCCCTCACTCAGCAGCAGTTGTGCCGCTGCAACACCGCTTTTAGCAAGCCCAAGCACTATAACTTTCCTGTCTTTTAATTCCATAAAAGCGGGCAATTGACTCTTCCTTTCCATTTGCTACAGTGCTCCAAGCTGCATCAAGCCGATCACAGCAAAAATAAATCCTACTGCCCAAAACACAGTAACAACCTGCCATTCGCCGCGGCCACCCAGCTCGAAATGGTGGTGAAGCGGGCTCATGCGGAAAACTCTTTTTCCGGTAAGTTGAAAGATAATTACCTGAATAATCACAGACAATGTCTCAAGGACAAAAACACCGCCTATAATTACAAGAAAAAGCTCGGTCTTTGTTAAAACCGCCATGGCCGCCAGGGCGCCACCCAGTGCCAGGGAACCTACGTCACCCATAAACACTTTGGCTGGATGCAGGTTGTAAATCAAAAATGCAAAAGTCGCTCCGATCATGGCAGCGTTGAAATGGGCCAAGTCTGCGGCCCCGTACATCGCCGCAATTATCACGTAAGATAAAAAGGCAAGAATTGCCGACCCTGCAGCCAATCCGTCAATCCCGTCAGTCAGGTTAACAGCATTGGTAAAGCCGATGACAAAAAATATTAAAAACGGCAGGTAATAAATCCCCAAATCCAAATCCCTGCCTGTAAAAGGTATGGACAGCGCTGTATCATAGCCCAGGCTGCGCCAGACAATGAAGAAAACTACCACCAGCGCTGCTTGCCCCAGCAGCTTGCTGCGAGCTTTAAGCCCCAGCGAGCGCCTGCGGACAACCTTCATGTAATCGTCGATAAAACCTACAAAGCCGTTGCCGGCGCTCAAAAAAACAATAAGAAAAAGTTCAGTCGTCCTTGGCGCAAATATAAAGACTACCGGCAGCGAGGCCAGCATAAAAACTATGCCTCCCATGGTTGGGGTGCCTGCTTTTTTAAGGTGTCTGCGCGGGCCCTCTTCCCTGATCTGCTGCCCAAAATGCAGTCGCCTGAATACGGCGATAAAGAGCGGGGCAAGCGTCAGGCTGATAGCGAAAGCCCACAGTGAAGTCTGCAACAGCATACGGTTCATATTACCCCTCCCGATTGGAAGCAGAAAGGATTGTGAGGATTTTCTCCATGCACATCCCCCGGGAACCTTTAAGCAGTATCCAGCAGCCGGTGCAAGCAAGCTCTCCGGTTATTGCAGCTGCTTCCTCATGTGAGAGGCAGTGGTGTATTCTCTCAGGGGGGTACCCCGCTTCCAACGCGCCCTGCGCAATCAGCTTTGCCCGCTCTCCAAGCAGCACCAGTGCATCAAGGCACATTTTTGCAATCAGGCGTCCGGTATTACGGTGCCCCTCCTCCTCGAGTATGCCAAGCTCGAGCATATCGCCAAGCACGGCAATCTTACGGGAATTGCCGGCTTTCTCCATCAGCACGTCAATGGCAGCGGCCACAGACATGGGACTGGCGTTATAGGCATCGTTAATCACAGTGATGCCCGTTTTAAGCCTGACTGTTTCAAGCCGCATGCCCGTCAACTCCAGATTGGCCAGGCCACTCTTGATCTCCTCATTTCTCAGGCCCACTTCCCGTCCCACAGCCACCGCGGCCATCAGGTTAGAGATATTATGCCTGCCCGGCAGTGGCATAACCAGTTCCAGTGCAGGATAACCGTCCTGCTCCAAACGGACTACTTTCTCGTCCCCCCTCGCCTCTGCGGATACACAGCGCAGTGTGGCGGAATCAGTAAAACCAAAAGTAACAAGCTTCGCGGCCATGCCTTTGCAATGAGGCGTGAGCAGAGGTTCTTCCCCGTTAACGACTGCACTTCCGGTCTTGGGCAGGTGCGAAAGAAGCTCGCATTTGGCCCGGGCGATGTTTTCTCTGCTGCCAAGCATTTCAAGGTGGGCTTCACCTATATTTGTGATTACACCAACGGTGGGACGGGCAAGCCTTGCCAGAAGGTCTACCTCTCCCAAACCGCTCATTCCCATTTCCAGCACAGCTGCGGTATATGTCCTGTCAAGGCGGGAAAGCATGAGAGGTACTCCTATCTGGTTGTTCAGATTTCCCTCGGTTTTAAGGACAGTCAGCCGCCCGGAAAGGACTGCGGCTATTAAGTCCTTGGTTGTTGTTTTGCCAGTGGAACCTGTAACAGCGACCACAGGCAGCGTAAACCTGTCCCTGTAAAAAGTGGCCAGGCACTGCAGCGACTCAAGCGGGTCGATCACTTCAATGACAACAACTCCCTTGGGTACGGGGGCATCACTGCCCCTGCGGATAAAACAGCCGGCAGCTCCGCGACTGGCCGCGTCTGCCAGGTAGAAGTGGCCGTCGCTTTTCTCGCCGGGCAGAGGCACAAAGAAGTCCTCTTGCTCCACATCCCGCGAGTCGATAATCAGCCGCCTTATGTTTTTCTCCATGTCGCCGGCCTGAATAAGTCTACCCCCGACCGCCGCCAGAATCTCCCTGCAGTTCATTTCCATAACTCTTCTGCCTCCGGATCATTTCCCTTACTACTTTTCTGTCATCAAAGGGAATAATGTGATCTTTAAAAATTTGCTGCGTCTCATGGCCTTTACCAGTGATTATAACCACATCTTCGGCCTCTGCAAGTACTAATGCACGCTCAATGGCCAAGAAGCGGTCAGGGATGACCTCAAAAGATGATTTACACCTGCCTCGGGTAAGCCCGGGCAGTATCTCCTTTATAATTTGATCAGGATCTTCGCCGCGCGGATTATCTGATGTCACCAGGCAGTAGTCGCTGTAGTTAGCCGCCACTTCCCCCATCAGCGGCCGCTTGCCGCGGTCACGCTCGCCTCCGCAGCCAAAGACAGTTATCACCCTACGTTTAGCGAATTCCCGCACCGCGCGCAGCACATTCTCCAAACCATCGGGAGTATGCGCATAATCCACAATCACAGTAAAATCCTGACCCTCATCAATTAATTCAAAGCGCCCCGGCACTCCGTCGACACCCTCCAGCACTGCCCCGATTCTCTCCGGGTCCATGCCTTCAAGCAAGCCATAACTGACGGCAGCCAGGGAATTGTAGACCGAAAACAGCCCGGTTAACTTTAAATGCAGCGGGAGCACGCCTGCCGGTGTGATGGCAGTAAAGCCCACCCCTTCCCTGCTTACATTTATATTCTCGGCACGGACATGGCAGTGCGGTGAGAGTCCATAAAGAAGGGACTCTCCGGGCACCTGGTCTACGATATGCAGGTAGTGCCTGTCGTCTCCGTTAATAATCGCCCGACGCAGGCGACTGCCTTTGCGTTGAGCTGAGCCAAGCCATGAGAAAAGCTTACTCTTTGCACCCAGGTAATGAGAAAATGTTTTGTGAAAATCAAGGTGGTCTTCAGTTATATTGGTCAGCACCACTGTATCAAAATCACAGCCCACTGTGCGGTAAAGAGCAAGGGCGTGAGAGGAAACTTCCATTGTGGCGTGTGTTGCACCGCAGTCGCACATTTCCCTCAGCAATCCCTGCAGGTCGTTTGCCTCCGGTGTAGTAGCCCACACCGGGTATTCCCGCCCTCCAATCAGATAGTGCACTGTGCCGATTAATCCTGTCACTGCACCGCAATCGCGCAGCAGGGCGTCAATGAGGTGAGTGGTTGTTGTCTTACCGTTAGTTCCTGTCACACCCGTCAGTATTAGTTGACGCGACGGGTAATCAAAATATTCCGCAGCCAGAAGTGCCAGGGCAAGGCGTACATCGGGCACCCTGACTGTTGTGACCCCGGGGAAAGCGTCGCCTCCTGCGCTCATAATTGCCACAGCGCCGGCGGCAACCGCCTCAGACGCATAACTTTCACCCTGGCCGCGTGTCCCTTCCAGGCAGGCAAATAAATTGCCAGGCATAACCCGCTTTGAATGATAAGCGATGCCTGTAACCGGTAGATCGAGTGTCCCATCTACAGTCTTGTGGACAAGATTCTCCACCAGGGTACGGAGCGTTTTCATCCCGTTATTATACCCCCTTAATCTTAGGACAACTCATAACTCAGGAAATAATTTCAAGCGCAACCAGGAAGGACAACTTCTAAGTTACCTTCCGGGCTCGCCCGGAGTACGAAACTCAACATTAATAAGACTGTTTGGCTTTACCAGTGTATACGGGGCCGGCTCCTGGGAGACTGCAAGTCCAGAGCCGCTGAAATTCATGCGTAAACCCAGCCACCCCAAAATGTCACCTGCTTCCCGCATGGACTTTCCTTTCAGGTCTGGAACAGCCACTTCATCCTTTATCTGCTCTCCTCCCAGATAGAGAAGGATTTGCGTGTGAAGCGGCACTTTCACCCCTGGTTTTGGCGTCTGGTTAAGGATTGTGTCGCCGCTCCCGATAAATTTAACCAAAAGCCCCGATGTTTCAAGCACGTTGCTTGCATCATCCAGTTTCAGGTTCACCAGGTCAGGCACATCCACCAGTTTGGGAGGTGTGTTGACAGGCGCTTTGCTGGAGGGAACATTAAGATAATTTAAAATATCGTTCATCATTTTCCTGAACATAGGCGCCGATACCTGGGAACCCCACTGCGGCCCTACCTGTGGTGCATCCACAGCTATGTAGAGCACAATTTGCGGATCCTCAGCCGGAGCAAAACCAACGAAGGACAAGATGTACTCACCGCCTATATATACGCCGCCAGGCCCAACTTTCTGGGCAGTGCCGGTTTTACCGGCAATGCGGTAACCATCAATATAGGCGTTTCTCCCGCTCCCTTCGGTCACTACCAACTCCATAATCCTTGTTACCTCAAGGGTTGTCTCCGTAGACACGACGCGGCGTACAACCTCAGGTTCCCTTTTTTCAAGCACATTTCCATAACTATCCCGTATTTCCTTAACAACATAGGGCTTCATCAGGTAGCCGCCGTTGGCGAGGGCGGCAACCGCCATTACCTGCTGGAGGGGCGTCACTGATACCCCCTGCCCGAACGAAGAGGTAGCAGCTTCCAACGGGCCAAACTGTTCCTTGGTAAAAATGATGCCGCTCCCTTCACCCGGCACGTCAATTCCGGTTTTTTTACCAAAACCGAAAGCATTTATATACGCCAGAAGTTTGTCAGACCCAATACGATTGCCCAGGGTAATAAAGCCAGGGTTGCAGGAACCCAGTACTACCTCGGTAAAATCAATGGCTCCGTGACCTCCCCGGCCTCTGGTCCAACAGCCAATACTGTGCCCGGCGACAAGAATGGATCCGCTGCAAAAAAAACCTTCATTGGCGCGATATTTGCCCTCCTCGATGGCAGCTGACAATGTTACCAGCTTGTAGGTGGAGCCCGGCTCAAACGTATTTGTCACCGGAGACAGCTTCCACAGCTCACTGGCAAAATCGGCAAAACGGTTGGGGTTGTAGTCAGGCTTGCCGGCAATACCCAGCACTTCGCCCGTGAGAGGATCTACGGCAATAGCAATGATGCCCTTTGGCTGAGACCCCAGCATCACCCTTTCCATTTCCCGCTCCATAATATACTGGATGGTCTGGTCAATGGTAAGCACCAGGTCATTGCCGTCTATAGGTTTGACAAAACTTTGGACTCCTTGTGGGATCTGACGCCCCTTGGCGTCAGACATGAACTCAATCCGGCCATCACGCCCTTTGAGTGTCAGCTCATAAAAGTGCTCAAGCCCGCTTAATCCCTCGTCAATTCCAACAAACCCCAAAAGTTGTGAGGCCAGTCTGCCGTGAGGGTAAAACCGTTTGCTTTCCTGTGAGAAAGTAATTCCCCTGATATTAAGTTTGCGTACAGTCTTTGCTGTCTCCTCATCCACCAATCTTTTTATGTATACAGAAGCGCTCTTTTTGCTGAGCAGTGAAAAAAGATCTTCTTCATCCATGCCTATAATCGGGGCCAGCAGCCTCGCTGCTTCTTCTTTATCCTTGATCTGAGGCGGGAGAGCAATAACGGACTGTGCGCTGGCGCTGCCCGCCAGCAGCCTTTCCTTGCGGTCATAAATTGAGCCGCGCGGTGAGCGGGCGGGAATACTCCGGTTCCATTGGTCCCAGGCCTTAGCCTCAAGTTCCTCGGCTATTACCAGTTGAATATAGAATAGACGCCCCATGAGGGCTATAACAGTAAAGCTCATGAAAATAAAAAGGAAGATTAGCCTCTTTTTCACAGATATATTTGAAACGGCTATCCTGCTCAAAAGCTAACCCTCCCTAATAAAGTTGGATGTTGAAATTTGCAATTCATAACTCCCGCACTAATCGCCAACCTCCAAATTGCCTGCAGTGAGTACAATCAACTGACTATGTGTGGGATAATGGAGTCCAATTTCTTCCAGCGCTATCTTTTCCAAACGCTCCGGTGAACGCAGAGCTGCAATCTCAATTTTCAACTGCTGCTGCTGCTCCTGCATACTGAGCAGTTCCCTGGTGGCGCGGCCTATTTCATAATTAACCTGGACAACCAGTACGAAATGAGCGACAAGTGAGAGAGCAGATAAAGTTATCAATAAAAGCACACAGAGAATTGTAAGCTTTTTCACCGCCAGCCTGCTGCTGTTGGCCCGCCGCTCAACAGATTTTCTTTTTTGCTGCTGTTGTTCATAGTAAGGTATTGAAGATCGCGGTTTTTTCGCTACTAACAACTTTATTCACCATCCCCGTAATTTAGAACATTCTCCACAGCCCTTAGCTTTGCACTGCGTGCCCTGGAATTAGAAGCCAATTCTTCCTCACTTGCCTGCAGCGGCTTAGATGTGAGGATTTTTACAGAAGGCTTCTTCCCGCACACGCACCGCGGGAACCCGGACGGACAGTTGCATCCTGCCGCAGCCCGTTGAAATACTTTTTTGACAATGCGGTCCTCAAGTGAATGAAAGGTAATAACCGCAAGGCGTCCTCCTGTCTTCAGGCAGTCCAGCCCATCGCTGACCGCCTTTTCCAAAGCTCCCAGTTCATCATTGACGGCAATGCGCAGCGCCTGAAACGTGCGTCTGGCCGGATGGCCGCCTTTGCGACGCGCCCTGGCTGGAATAGCAGCCTTAATCACTTCCACCAGTTCACCCGTTGTTGAGAAGGGCCCTTGTTTCTGCCGCCTGGCAACAATAAACTCAGCTATACGCTTGGCCCAGAGCTCCTCCCCAAAAATACGGATAATGCGCGCCAGTTCCGCAGCGTCATTATTATTGACAAGGTCAGCAGCAGAGACCGCCATCTCACGGTCCATTCTCATGTCAAGCGGCGCATCTGTATGAAAGGAAAATCCGCGTTCACCCTCGTCCAACTGGTGGCTTGAAACACCGATATCCAGGAGTATGCCATCAACACGTTCAAAGCTGGCGTTGGCCAAAATATCCTTAATGTTTCTGAAGTTGTCCCTGACAAAAATAATATGCTCTGCAAAAGCAGACAAATTGGATTTAGCAGCCTGCAGGGCCGACTCATCCTGGTCAATGGCTATCAGTTTCCCCCCTGGCAGCAGACGCTCTATGATGCAGGCGCTATGCCCGCCGCCTCCTACCGTCCCATCCACAAACAACTCACCTGGCTTTGGATTTAGAAATGTTAATACTTCCTTTAGCAGTACAGGCCTGTGTGCAAAACGCATCAGAGAATTACACCTCTTTACCAGTCAGTCTTAATATTCTTCCCTGATTTATCACAGGTCAATATCCATTATTTTTTCTGCAATACTTTCAAAGGAAAGATTGGTCTCGTCGCTATATTGCTGCCAGACTTCCTGGCTCCAGATTTCTACTCTGCCCGACACGCCAATCACTACCACTTCTCTCCTCAGGCGGGCGTGTTCTCTTAAATTGTTTGGTATCAGTACACGCCCCTGTTTATCCAGTTCACACTCAGCGGCGCCGGAGAAGAAAAAGCGCATGAAGGCCCGCGCATCTGATTTTGTAAAGGGGAGGGCCTTCAGTTTTTGCTCAAGCACCGTCCACTCGTGCAGCGGGTAAACAAAGAGGCAGTTATCCAGTCCACGGGTGACCACAAAGCGTTCCCCCAGCTCCTCACGGAATTTGGCCGGCATAATCAGGCGGCCTTTTTCATCCACCGCGTGTTGGTATTCACCCATAAACATGGACATCACCTCCCTATCAGGGGATTATCCCCCACTTCTCTCCACTTTACACCACTTTAATTCTTCGTATTTTTTAAGAATCCTTCTTTTATTTTAAAAAAAATAAAAAAGACAGGTTTTTAACCTGCCTTTAGTATTTTTCATCGAAATATTTTTAATAAGTAAGTACCAGTGAGGCTCTTTCTTTATAAAGGTGGGTAGTAATTACCCGGCTTCCGCACTTTGGACACAGGATATCACCATTATCTTCCATGGATTCGGGACACCCGGGACTGCATAATCCTTGTACGCCACAACACAAACAAAGGAATTCAACGTTGCCGCCCAATTTTTCCATGCGTCGCCTCCTTGGTTTCGTTATTCAGTTGTGTTTAGCCGGAAATCAGGCTCTATTATTTTATATTCTCGTCAATTTCCAATTTTCCTGTCTATTGACAAAATATTTTATTTATTTTCATTTATGTTATTATTATGCTTCCAGGACGACTGCAGTATGCGTTTTACCGCTGCCAGGGTTTACAAATAATTTCCTTGATGGCACAGTCAAAGAAATTCTTGGCATGGGCAGGTTGTAAGACCATTGCCGTATCAGCTCCGCGCCCCGAACCACCGATGGCAATTATCTCCTCACCATAAGGAACCAGGCCGGAATCCAAAGCCATAACAGCAATTTCCACACAGACTTTTGTACCCTGGCCAAACATTTTCAGTGTCTCGGTAATTATCCTTGCCGGAGTGGAGCCGCCAAGCTTGTTTTCAACACCGCGGTCAATGCCTCCCATCAGGTGAGTGGCAGTTAAAAGCCGCATGCCCATCGCCTGCAGCTTTTCTGCTGCCTCCGGCGTCATCTCCTGTTCCCCCGGCCCAGCATAACCGGTATGATGGGTAACACAGACCCCTGTTACACCAAGTTCAAGCAGCTTAAACGCAGTGTCTCCCATATTTGACGCCACCACAAAATTGTTAATTCCAAGCTCTCTTCCCCTCTTTACCGCCAGTTCCAGTGTTTCACCAGTGTTTTTTGGGCCTTTTTTCTCCCAGAGTATCATTTTTTCTCTCCTCCTTGTTACAGCCATTTACGCACCTGCTGACGCAGTGCCTGCTCAGATATAGCTCCTACTTTAATATAGCGTATTACTCCCTTCCTGTCGATAATTAACGTCTTTGGAATAAACTGCACCTCATAAGTCCTGCTGGCCTGCCCGTCATCCTTCAACACTATAAAAGTATAGCTGTTTTCGCTGATAAACTGAGCAGCCACTGTTGGCGAATCGTTTACATTGACTGCAACAATCTCAAACCCCTCTTCTCTGAGCTCGTCATAAACCCTCTGCATGGCCGGCATTTCTTCCCTGCAGGGCGGGCAGGCAGCAGACCAGAAGTTGAGCATGACAACACTGCCTTCAAAGTCGCTGAGGCGCACAGTGTCACCTGTCAGGGTTTTTAATGCAACATCAGGCGCCCTATTCCCCTCAAGCGTCCCTTCCCGACGCAGCCGGCCCATAATCAGGATTGCCAGCGCTACCACCAAAACAGCAATTACTATTGTTTTGTATTTTGCCATCATATTATCCCCCAGTTTTTACAGAAATTAAAATACTGCCAGCCGCGAAAGAAGGCCAAAGAATACCGCCACACCAAGCAGCACCATCACCAGGCCCATAATTCTTTGCAGATGGGGCATATAGACTGAAAAGCGGTCCACAAAGCCCGCCACGTGCTCCACCAACAGTGCCGCCAGTAAAAAAGGCAACGCCATTCCCAGAGAAAATGCCACCAGCAGCGACACTCCCCCTCCCGCTGCCGCTGTCACTGCCAGAATCGCACCCAGCACCGGACCGATACAAGGTGTCCATCCGGCGGCAAACGCCACCCCCATCAGCATTGCTGAGCCGGGGCTTACTGCATGGGGTACAAACCTTACCCTTCTCTCGCGCTGCAGGAGAGGCACAAACAAGCCGGCCAGGTGCAGGCCGAAAATAATAATCACCGCACCGGAAACCCTCTGCAAGAGCAAGCGGTTGGCGGCAAAAAAACCTGCAAACCAGCTGGCGATAACACCGAATAAGATAAAGACAAGGGTGAAACCAGCCACAAAATTAACACTGTTGACCAGGGCTCTTCTTTTTACTGGCCGGCCGTCCTCATCCAGCATTGACCCGGTGAGAAAACCAAGGTAAACAGGCAGCAGCGGCAGCAGGCAGGGTGAAAAAAAAGAAACTACCCCGGCAAAAAAGGCGATTAAGACAGTCAGATTTCCCTGCTCCATAATACCTCCTCGGGGTATTTATTCTTATTCTATTATTGCCCAGATTTGTTCAGTTGTCAACAGTTACAGATACGGAATAAACAAACTGGCAATGGAAAAATAAATTAACAAGCCTGTCACATCTTTGATCGTAGTTACCAGCGGGCCGGAGGCAAATGCCGGGTCAATTCCAGCCTTGTTAAAGAGAAGCGGCACCAGCGTCCCTATTATCGCTCCCAGTGTTACAGTGGTAAACATGGCGATTCCGACCACAATGCCCAAGAGAGGACTCAGATCGATGTCCTGCATGAAGCCAAATGCGGGAAACAAACGCAGGAAAACCGCAGCCGTAGCTACTACTAATCCTATTGTAGCCCCGCAGATAAAACCCATAGACAGCCCCACTCTGATTTCCCTGAAGAAGTAACCCCAGCTTTCTTCGCTCTCAATTTCCCCTGTCGCTACTCCCCGCACAAAAACTGTGGACGACTGAGCGGCTACATTACCGCCCATATCCATAATGACAGGAATAAAAACCGCAAGCACTACAATTTTCTCCAGTGTAGCCGTAAAGCCGCCAATCACACCTCCGGCAAGCAGGCCTCCAAACAAGGTGATAATCAGCCAAGGCAGCCTGCGGGTAATAAGATTTCGCACGCTCGCCTCTACCAGGCCCACACCCTCCATCTCGCTGGCGCCGACCCGGCGGTAGATGTCCTCGGTAGCCTCTTCTTCCAGGACATCCAGAATATCATCGACTGTGATGATGCCAAGCAGGCTGTTGCGCTCATCCACCACGGGCACTGCCAGCAAGTCGTACCTGGACACCAGTTTGGCAACTTCTTCCTGGTCCATATCCACAGGCACACTGATCAGGTTTTTGCGCATTATGTTGGAGAGAGGGGTGCCATCAGCGGCAGCGATGAGGTCCCGCAGCGACAATACTCCAATCAGCCTTGTTTCATCATCCACCACGTATACATAGTAGACTGTCTCAGCCTCGGGCGCGAGTTCCCGCAGCCGTCGGATAGCCTCCTCGACCCTCATATTCTCGGGAAAAGAAATAAACTCGGTGGTCATGATACCACCGGCGCTATCTTCAGGATACTTAAGAAGGTCGCGGATTTCATCCGCGTCCTCATCAATTAAAGTCAGCAATTCTTTAGCCTGCTCCTCAGGCAGTTCTCCCAAAAGGTCGGCAGCATCGTCAGTTGCCATCTCCCGCAGGATGGCGGAAGCCCTTTTTGTAGTGAGCAGTTGGATTAGGACAACCTGGTCAAAATCCTCCATCTCCTGGATGACCATAGCTGCTTCTTCGTCACTGAGCAGCTCAAAGAGTTCTCTTTTTTGCTCGCCTGTCAAATCCTCAACAATCTCGGCGAAATCACTGGGGTGCAGGTTCTGAAAAAAATCATCCAGATTTGTGTCCCGCTCTTTAATCATTTCTAAAATACGCTGAAGTGTTTTTTGAACAGTCAAAACATCCACCTCCAGACGTTAACGGCTCTATTTAATATACTTACCCAGCATGCTCATAACCTCATTAATAAAGTCAGGGTTTTTTTCTTCCCTGATTGCTTTTTCCAGGCATTGTCGAAAATGAGTTTCAAAAATAACGGTACCCACACTATTGACAGCAGCACGTACCGCTGCTACCTGCATCAGTACATCTGCGCAGGAGTTCTCTTCCTCAATCATTTTTACAATCCCCTTAATCTGCCCCTCTATCCGTTTCAACCTGTTTAATACCTGGCGGCGTTCGTCGCGCACAAAATCACACCCCCTGTAAGTCCGTTTCGACTCAATTATACCCCTATCATCAATGGTTTACAACTATTCCTTGTAATGCCAGCACATATAAACACAAAAAAACCCCACCATGCCGTGGACCGTTCGTTTTGAACTGCTCTCCCCAGGTGGGTGCCCTCCTGCCTGCTTTGTATGTCCTCTTCGAAAAGGCATATACTGGACAGATAGAGCCGGGCTCCCTTTTAAATAGTGTTAGCTCAAAACTTTGGGTGTTACACGAACATAGCAGGGCTGCGGAGACTTATCTTTGCTACGAATCTATTATAACAATTTTTTTCGACTCAGGCAAGTCAAATTAGCCACATATCGCAGCCGACCAGACATAATAATAGATTAAATAAAGTACGGGGAGTGGTAATAATGACTTGGGACGCCCTGACCACCATCATAGTACTGGCAGTAATTGTCGAATTTTCTACCGAGATTATCAAAAGCCTGCTACCTTCCATCCGCGGCCACCACAGCCGCTTTCTTGCTGTGCTTACCGGCATGATTCTCTGCGTGACCACACGTAACGGCCTTCTAGCCTCATTTAATATCTACCCGCTTTACCCCCAGATAGACTATCTAATCACAGGCCTCATTATCTCCCGTGGCTCAAACATCATCCACGATCTGATCTCAAGGCTTGACATGAGTGCATCAAGGCGTTGATTTTTCGGCGTCCACAATCCTGATGTGTAGCTCTTTAAGCTGCCTCTGTGCTACTTCAGACGGAGCACCGCTCATTAAACAGCCGGCGCTGGCAGTTTTGGGGAAAGGAATTACGTCACGGATGGACTGACTGCCCGCCATCAGCATCACCATGCGGTCAAGGCCAAATGCTATGCCACCGTGGGGCGGTGTGCCGTATTCAAAAGCATCCATCAAAAAACCAAACTGCTCTTTGGCTGCCTCACTGTCAAAACCAAGCAGAGAAAACATCTTTTCCTGAACTTCCCGCTGGTAAATCCGCATGCTTCCTCCGCCAATCTCCACCCCGTTTAGAACTAAATCATAAGCCTTGGCCAGCACACTGCCGGGATTGGTCTCCAGCCTTGACAAATCCTCATCACGCGGCGAAGTAAAGGGGTGGTGGATAGCCACATACCTGCCCCCCTCCTTATCAAATTCCAGAAGGGGAAAGTCCACTACCCAGACAAAGTTGCGTTTCTTCTCATCTATGAGGCCAAGCCTTGCACCAAGGTTCAGTCGTAGCGCGCCAAGCGCCGCCAAAGCAGTTTCTTCGCGGTCAGCTACAAATAACAATAAATCACCAGGCCTGGCTTCAAGCACCTTCACAATATCATCGAGCTGACTTGCGCTGAAAAACTTGGCAATAGGAGACCTTACCCCTGCCTCATCCACAAAGAAATACGCCAGACCCTTGGCTCCAAACTGTGCTATGAAAGCAGTCAGCTCATCAAGTTCCCTTCTGCTAAAATGCCCGCAATCTCTGGCGTTTATGCCTTTTACCACACCGCCGCCCTTTAGGGCCTGCGCAAAAACCTTAAACCCGGCATCACCCACCTCAGCGGACAAATCACGTATCTCAAGTCCAAACCTTGTATCCGGTTTATCACTGCCGAAACGATCCATGGCCTCCCTGTAAGACAATCTCGGGAAAGGAATCTCCACCTTCTCACCCAGCGACTCTGTAAAAACATAAGCCATCATTTTCTCCATCAAGCCGAGGATAACTTCTCTGTCGCAAAAAGACAGCTCGATATCTATCTGCGTGAATTCAGGCTGTCTGTCAGCCCTTAGGTCCTCGTCCCTGAAACACCTGACAATCTGAAAATATTTTTCCAGGCCCGCCACCATCAAGAGCTGCTTAAAAATCTGCGGTGACTGCGGCAGAGCGTAAAACTCGCCGGCACTGACACGGCTCGGCACCAGGTAATCCCTCGCCCCCTCCGGCGTGCTCCTGGTAAGCATTGGTGTTTCCACCTCAAGAAAGCCTTCCCCGTCCAAAAAGTCCCGCACAAGCTTGGCCACCCTGTGCCTGAGTATAAGGTTTTGCTGCATTTCCGGCCGTCTTAGGTCCAGGTATCTGTATCTGAGCCTCACGTTTTCATCAACATCCACACCGTCTTCAATGTAAAAAGGCGGGGTCTTCGCTTTGTTCAATATTATCAGCTTATCAGCCTGCACTTCCACGTCTCCTGTGGCCAGCCTTGGATTGACAGTCTCCTCGGACCTTGCTACCACAGTACCCCGCACAGCAAGCACATATTCTCCCCTCAACTCCTCGGCGTGCTCAAACATGCCGGCATCCTGCTCGAAATTAAACACTACCTGCACCAGACCACTTCGGTCCCTCAGGTCCACAAAGATAAGCCCTCCATGGTCCCGCCTTCGCTGCACCCAGCCATTGAGGATAATACTCTTGCCAATGTGCTCTTTTCTAACTTCACCGCAATATATATCTCTCTGCATTCTTATGCCTCCTCAACTAAACCGGAAAGATACCTCACCAGATTTTTCAGCTCTACATTTTCCTGTTCGCCACGCGCCATATATCGCACAGTAGCCTGTCCAGCAGCAATCTCTTCCTCACCCAGGATAACAAGGAACCTGGCCCCTTTTTTATCGGCAAACTTAAACTGTGCCTTTAGGCTCCTCCCCATATAATCCTTTTCCACAGCAACACCCGCGGCACGCAGTTCCATAACCAGCTTCAATGCTATCTCACCCGGAACTCCGGCAGTAGCAACAAAAACATCCACCAGATTACCAACAGGCAATTTCGCGCCTGCCGCCTCCATGGCCAGAAGCACCCGCTCAAGGCCAATGGCAAACCCTATACCCGGAGTATCAGGCCCTCCAATCTCACTCATCAGATTATCATATCTGCCTCCTCCGCCAATGGAGCTTTGGGCGCCAAGGACCGGCGAAATTATTTCAAACGCAGTCTTAGTATAATAATCAAGGCCCCTTACTAACCGTGGGTTGACTACATACGCCTCCCCCAGCACATCCAAAGCTTTCTTTACTTCCTCAAAGTGCACACCGCATTCACGACACAGGTTATCTACCATAAGCGGCACACCCTCGGTCAACTCCCTACAGCTTTCACTTTTACAGTCCAGTATCCTTAACGGATTCTTCTCATATCTGCCGGCACAATCGTGACAAAGCTCACCGACTCGCTCTTTCAGTACTTCCTGTAGTTTTCCCCTGTATGAGCTTCTGCACTCAGGACAGCCCACACTGTTTATATGAAGCTCAAATTCACTCAATCCCAGCTCCCTGAAAAATACCAGCGAAAGGGCTATAACCTCCGCATCCACAGTAGGGTCCTCAGTCCCAAAAACCTCAACCCCGAACTGGTGGAACTGCCGGTACCTCCCCGCCTGCGGCCTGTCATATCTGAACATGGGCCCCACATAATATACCTTAACCGGCTGCAGGTCGCCATACATCTTATGCTCCATATAAGCCCTGCACACCGATGCCGTACACTCCGGCCTCAATGTCAGAGACCTCTCTCCCCTGTCCATAAAAGTATACATTTCCTTGGAGACAATATCGGTAGTCTCGCCCACACCCCTCAAAAACAATTCAGTATGCTCAAATATAGGTGTACGTATCTCCCCATAGCCGAACAACCTGCAAATTCTTTTAATTTTGCCTTCTAAAAACTGCCACTTCTCAACCTCACCCGGCAGTATATCCCTGGTACCCCTTGGCGCTTTCACTATACCACCCCTTCTCTAGAGAAAAGCTCCCGTCCCAATTATGGCCGGGAGTCTTATTTTGCCAATTTCATTCTAGCTAATCGACAAGAGCTTGTCAACCTGACCACTACCATTATACATTTATACATTACCCGTACAAAAAATGGCGGTTTTTGGTTTCAATCCACGCCCCCGTGCAGGGGGCGACACGACAAGCCGCCTGTCATTGGAAGCCTCTATCTGCAGTTTCAATCCACGCCCCCGTGAAGGGGGCGACACTTCTTACAGATAAACTTACCCCTCAATATGCGTTTCAATCCACGCCCCCGTGCAGGGGGCGACAACTGCTTCCCACGTTACAGCATACGCCAGGATGGTTTCAATCCACGCCCCCGTGCAGGGGGCGACATAGTAAGGTGGTGTTTGTCGTGGGGTTTATCGGTTTCAATCCACGCCCCCGTGCTGGTGTGGCGGCATAAATTGCTACAAATAACTTTATTCGTATTTATTTCTACTTTTTGCCTTGTTTACCTTTATTTTAAAATGTCTGGTTTAGTCGAATTCAATTAACCCAATTTCCCCTCACCCAATACACTTGTATTTTATATTGACAAGTTTAGGTAAAAGTAAATATAATATTTGTATACAAATAATTATAATGCAAAGGAGTTTATGATGCCCGAAAACAGTACTGTTGAACAGCATAAATATATCTGCAACAAGCTTAATAAAGTAATGAGAAAAGTTCAGAGGTTTTATGAGGCTAAGCTCTCTTCTTTTGGTATTACACCGGTACAGTTTGTTGTCCTGGCGTCGCTGCTTAAAAACGACGGTATGAAGTTCAAAGACCTGGCCGAAAACATCGATATGGACGGCTCCACCCTGACAGGAATTCTGGACAGATTGGAGCGTGCCGGTTACGTGGAGAGAAAAGGTGATCCAGAGGACCGTAGATCAGTGCTGATTTTTCTCACAGAGAAGGCTAATGAAAGCGGACCTGCACTGCTGAAGACCGCTGAGGAGTTTGACGAGGAAATCAAAGAACACTTTACCCCTGATGAGTTTGACGTTTTTATCAGAGTTCTTGATAAGATCACAGAACTTTAAAGTACACTGCTATTTTATGTCTTAGCATAGGCGGGCATATAAAAAATGAGAGGGAGGGATTTTTTTGTTTAAAACAAGGATTACAGAAATGCTCGGCATTAAGTATCCTATTATTGAGGGGGGTATGATGACACTGGGCCGGGCTGAATTAGCCGGGGCGGTATCAGCTGCAGGAGGCCTGGGGACCATTTCCGCAAACATTCACGAGTCAAAAGAAGAATTGCAGGAGGAAATACGAAGAGTCCGCAGCATAACAGACAAGCCCTTTGCTGTAACCATCAGCATGTTTCCCATGGAAATGCCCAGTGAATTGACAGGTGACTATCTTGACGCTGTCATTGAGGAAAAGGTTGCAGTGGTTGAAACATCAGGGCGCAGTCCGGAGAATTTTATCGGCAGGTTGCAGGAAAACGGCATCAAAGTGTTTCACAAAGTTCCCGCAGGACGTCCGGCAGAGCAGTATGCAGTAAAGGCAGAGAAAATCGGTGCTGATGCTGTTGTAATCGCAGGATTTGAATGTGGTGGACACCCCGGTGTAAACAAGGTTCCCTCTCTTATATTTATACGCAAAGCAGCACGGGCAGTCAGTATACCGGTGATCGCTGCCGGCGGGTTTGCCGATGCGGAGGGATTCGTAGCCGCGCTGTCGCTGGGAGCGGAAGCAGTAACTATGGGAACGCGTTTCGTACTTACTAATGAATGCATTGCTCATCCAAAGGTAAAAGAGCATCTACTTAAAATGCACGAATCAGATACCATGCTGGCACAACAGTCCATTCGTAACACAGTACGCGTGGTTGTCAACGCGGCAGCAGAACGAGCCTTGGGGATGGAAACCAGAGAAGCCCGCTTTGATGAACTGATAAGTGTTATCGGCGGCGGCAAGGGGAAAAAGGGCTGGCTTGAAGGGGATATGGACGCCGGCCTCATGGCCTGCGGCGCTGTTATCGGACTGGTTGACAGGGTATTGCCGGCCGCTGAGGTCATTGAAGAAATCGTTACAGGAGCAAAGGAGATTGTGAACCGTCTAAACAGCATTATGAGATAAAAAAAGAAAATCCGTCCTGTACTATACAGTACGGATTTTTCAGTTAAGCACTTCCAGTGAGAAGATCATATATCAGGGATCACTAGAGTTGCATAAATTGAATTTTAATTTGTCAAGCATGGAAATAGGAAGATAATTTGAGATAATAGGTGTAATCAGGAGAATATCAAGCAAAATAGGCATAAAACCCTTGCATATATAGAAAAAATCCTTTATAATAGAGATATGGGGTAGTCCTTGCCCAAATCTCCAATATAAAGGAGTCAAAATATGCAAGGCAAGGATACCACAAAATCCACATTTTTTCAATTGTTTGAGCCAATATTTCAGGGAGGAGTTTTTAAATGGC
>JAGXRN010000074.1 GCA_018335875.1 Dethiobacter sp. | reverse complement strand
CAGTAGCCCTTTGGCCTGTAACAGCTAATCCCAAGAGATAATTAAAGGTTTCCACTAAGTCGATGGCTGTCTCTTTGGTCTCGTTGTTTTGGGTTATTTTCAGCTTGTAGTCAAAGGGTTTCTTAAATCGGTCAAGGTTGAGCAAACTGTCCCTACTCTCGATATCCAGCATATAGGATACTAGGTATTCGTCAAAGAAATTGGCACTCAGGCTTAGCTGCTGCTCCTGCTCCGCAGTGCGGCTAAACTCAAGATTATTTAAGGTATCCTCATAGCTCTCAAGGCGGATATATTTAAAAATATGTGAAACACCAACATGCCGGTTCTGGGGCTTGCCGTCCTTCCAATCTTTAGCGTAGATAACCTTCTTCATTCGTGGCTTGGTAACAGTGTTGAAATAGTTGCCCATTTCCACTAAGATGTATTTGCGGTTGCCTCCGTCTTCGCGGTTGAGGTTGATTACTGCGTGGCCTGTGGTGCCGGAACCGGCGAAATAGTCGAGTGTTGTTGATGTTTTATCTGTTGCCGCACCAACCAAAACTTCATAGAGTGAAACTGGATGGCAATAAGGAAACCCAACACCTAATTTGTCTGTATCAGCTTTGCCTTTCATTCCGTTTTGAATAACTGATGTCATTTGGCGTTTTGTATCAGCTGTTAAAAACATTTTCTGTCGTGGCTGCGTTGTTTCATCTTTTCCAAATAATATCTCGCCCTTCATTATCATATCCTGGAGTGTTTCGGGCGTTCTTGAAAAACCATTAGGAGGCACAGCACAAGCCCTTTTAGTTATAGGGTGAATAAGCGGCTGAAAAAATTTAGTGTCTGTTCTTGGTTCTGGAGCACGCAAGCTTACGCTTTGGTATATACTCCCATTGTCATCAATGTATCTATACGCTTTTTCACCGCCGCTTAAATTGAAATTTTGGTTAATCCAATTTGTATATTCTCGGCGGACATCCTCGTTTACATTACCATCTTTAGAAATGAGTCCTTGCACATATTCAATCATACTTTTTGCGTTATCGCTATTAAGGTTTAATGTGATTATATTTTTACTCTGCCAAATAACATATTCATGCTGCGTCGCTAGACCAGCTCCACCAGTCATCGGGTTACGCTTATCCCATACAACAGTGCCTACATTAAACAGAGCGGATTCCTCAAAAACATTCCAAAGGCGCTCATACTCATTTTCATCAATATGACAAGCAAAAGATGCATCGTCAGACATAAGAGATATTGAAAGAATCAGTCTATCATACATCATTGACATCCAGCTTGAATGCTTATAATTATTTTTATATAAAAACCCGCTGGTATCTGTATTGTATGGCGGGTCTATGTGAATGCAATCAACCTGCTCCCGATACCTCTCCTGCAACAGATTGAGAGACTGAAAATTCTCACTGTGAATCAGCAGCCCATTTGTCTCCTCATCTAAATTGTCAATGCCAGCAACCAGCCTCTCCTTGAATTCCGTCGTAAAATGTTTTGTATCCAGCACAAGGTTTTTGTTCTGCTGTAAAAACTCTACCGATAACGGATTGGAGTAGGCTATTTCCATTAAGTTCCCGGCAATCTTGTCAATGGCATATAGTTCCACCCATTCCTGCCGCTGGTCATCGTTTGCCGCTATTTCGGGATAGAAACTCTCGTCAATCTTGTCCAGGGTAATACACCAGTTTGTCTCCACCACAAACTTTTTCTTTAACCACAATTTTTTCTGAAAATCTTCGATCTGTGCCAAAAAGGCAATAATAGTCCGGCCTACTTTCTTAATGGCCCTTACCTTGCCCAGGTAGGTATTCACTTTCACATCATTGTCGGTGTCCAGGTCGTCTAGGTGCATAATCTCAGATTTTATGTAAAAATCCAGCTCTCTGTTCAGAAACCCGCTTAAATCCTTATGGATAAAATAATCAAAGGTGTTTTTGGCCACATAGGTTTCCAGGTGTTTTTCCAGAATTGTCCGGGTTTTGTTCTTTTCTGTGGGCGCAGGCAGGTTGACAGCCCAAAGAAACCGCTTAAACTCTAAATTTCCCGAAACGGCTTTATTCATTTTATCAATAGCAGCCTTATTAAGCTTAGAGCTATCCCGTAGCTTGTTAATATCATCATTCTCATTTGCAACAACACGATACTCAAATTTAAAGGTAAGCTCGTTATCCTTGGCTTCCAAGAAGTTTGCATCCAACAGAATGAATTCACGCTTCTTGTCACCGTTTTCCTTGTTGTTATTTTGCTCGGTATTGGCATCAACAAGTTTAAAATGTATAGTATATTTTTCTCCTTGGACATCCACCTTAAAGGAATAATCCCTGAAGTTTTCACTGGTTTTGATGTAGTATTGGTCATGGTTGGCCCAGTAGAGCTTTACCTCTTCCCCTTCATAGGGAATAGCATAAACTCCTTCTTTGTAACGCCGCTTGCTGATGAAATCTCCCTCGTCATAGTAACGGCTAAAGAAGTTATATAGAGCAGAATACACATCGCTTTCCAACTCGGCGGCCCCTGTGCCGGAGGACGCCTGGGCTTTATATTCGGCATATTCTTCTTTTAGCTTGCTATCCTCAACCTTGACGCCCACACTTTCACACTGCTTTTCAATCTCTTCCATACGCTTTTTGCCTTGACTGTTATCAGCAGCATATTTTGACAATATGGAGTTAACCTCGCCGGCAAGGGTGTTTTCAATGAAATTATTTATCTCGTTTTTCCGGATATTCATGATGCGGTAGATGCCGAAGTCAAGATCTGATTTTTCCAGTTCAAACATTTCTTTTAAAAGTTTTGTAAAGCGTTGCAGTTTTTCGCTCATTGGCTAACCCCTCCCGATCTAGTGTCCCTTTGTATTTATCTTGGTTTCTTGCCTATCTTCTCTTTTAACCCTTGCATCTGCCGGTTTTGGGGCATCTTTAGGAATTGCCCACGCCCAGCCAAGACGATTGGCACCGTCAACTCTGTCCTGCTCGCAGAGAACCTGCACTCTCCTTTGGGATATGCCCCATTTTTCAGCCGCTTCCTTTGCCGTAATATATTCCATTCTATAATCCCCTTGCTAGAAAAGTAGTCTCTACAAACAGTATATGCGAAGGAACGAATATTAGCAAGACAATTTGAATTTTGTCCGTGGCAAAATCATGAACCCATTATCTTCCAGAGTCATTTCAAGAGCATTAAAAATGTCATTATCTCTAGCAACTTCCGGTCAGGCAATACCGTCAAATTTAGTGCTTTCACCTAAAAGCAACCCTTTTTGACTATGAATCAGGCGCACAGAATACTTACATTTAATTTTTCTCGACTTTAATTTTTTCGATGCCTTCTATTGTGGAATTAAGCTTTTCTTCAATTTTAGTAACTTCGCCCAGATATGACCCATCCTCAATCTTCTGCCACTCTTTTAGTTTATTGTCTTTAGCAATTTCAAGGATAAGCTGAAGGTCTCTTGATTCAATTATCATTTGCTTTTTCTTATTTTGACTTTGAGGATCGTTCTTTTTCTCCACTCTTTTAATCTCAATATTCTTACTGTCAATGACATTTTGTAATTGCTGAATATCTAATGCCAAGGTGTCACAAAGCTTAAAATAGCTTTCTCTAAACATTATAAAATCTGCCGTAAAATTTGCATCTTCAATTTTGTCGATTTGATACCATAAGGATTTATTTTCATCCTGAGGACGACTGAAAGTATTCATCGGAAAATTAATGACTTGCTAACCACATCTATCCTATCAACTCAACTATACAAAAAACACCCGTTATCTATCCTGTCAACTCAACCCTCACTTAAAAATCATCGTTGACCTGTTCCCTTATACTATAAAATAGGGCTTTCCGGTCAGTCTGCCACGCGTCATTATTTTGATTTATAGCAACAACCAGCGAAAAGCCCTTTATTACTGCGTTCCCCCGCTTATTTACTTTCTACACGTGACATCAACACGACACACTCAACGTGTGATTATCAGAACGATACGCTAAAAATGCGCATAAATAGGGGCTTTATGGGATTGTGCGACCCCCTATATTATCAAGGGGGTCGTAATTTTTAGCCATTGAACCTTGGTGCAATTATATAGATTTAGCTTTTTTTCAACTCTATTGTCCTTAAAATTATCTCTTTTCTTGGGTCCTTTTTACCGTTTATCATCGTTTCAATGATTGCTACCGCTTTCAATACTGTATCTATGCTAATATCAGGTATTTGATCATTATCATTTAGATACCCGCTAAGATACTCAGCTGAGGGATTCTTAATTCCCATTCTCTCACAGACTAGCCAGCACACACATTCAGCTTCGAACTCGCGTTCATTTAAATCTAGCCAGCGTCTATCTTCCCACCACTTCGGATTGGGCGTCCCAAGATGCCCACAATACATATGCCCTAATTCATGAAGTATCGTTGCAAATCTTGTTTCTTTTGGATGTGCTCGATTAACCACCATATTATACAAAACCTGCAACCACATTTCTTTATTTCCTTTAACCATCTTCATTTCATTAGAATGATCACCAGTCTGTATAAATCCTGCGCTTGAAGCACCTCTGTCCGGTTCACTATAAAGTATACCATCGCTTCTTAAGTTATCCGCAAGTCGTCTGAACACAAAGTCAGAGATTTCACCTTCTATTTTAAATGGGTTCAATAATTTTTCTGGGAAAGGATCCTTTCCGTATGTATCCATAAGTTCAAACACAAACGAAACTGGACCAAAAGGTCTTAAAATGACCAAGGGTCTTGCTCCTGGATTAATTTTTCTGTTGAATCGCCTGTCCCACTCTGAAGCAGTTGCTATATATTTACTCCCTGGTTTTTGAATGTGGATTAGCATTGCATTATATGGTGCTATTTGAGGAAATTTCTTTACAAACTCAAATAACTCTTTTAATTCACTACTCTTACGATATGTTCCTATTTCTTGAAAAAGCTTATCTAATTCAGGTATGCTTTTCTTTTTCATCTAAACACCTTCCCCGCCTGCAGAATATTTCCCATCCCTCCGGGAACGTATCATTATGGCATAAAGTCCAAGTACAACATCGCCTTCTTATCTTCACTAGAAGCAAACTTAACATTCCACCGGCGCTCCATAAATTCAAGGAGTTTATTTCCTCGCTCCAGAATAGCGCTAGCATTCCAATCACTATAGGCCGCTACTTCAATTTCACTATGGGATCCATCAGTATATCCTTTATGCGATTTCCCCGTTGGAGATTTCTTATCCGGGAAACTATTATTCTGCATGCTGGAATTCTTGCTGCTTGATAGCGGTAACAAATTCCCCAGAGATCCCGCTAAATACTTTTTTTGTTCATCAGTGAAATTCGCAAATGCATTTTTCCAATAGTCATTATCAGGCGTTTGAGGGTAAATGTGCTCTATTGACACTTTATCCTTTTCGCTTTTTACAAACAACGTCCAGTCGATTTTAGGGTTACCGTTTTGCATAACCTTTTCTTGTTCATATTCATAAAGGAAGTAATGAAGTCCATTCCACCAATAAAACCCACCGCCATTTTTATAATGTCTGCCAATGTAAGCTCTAAATGACTGAGTATCAAAGGCAGTTTCAGGACTCAACCACTCTTCGATTCTTCCTTTTAGAGTAGCACATATATCATCTATAGAAACATCACCATTTCGAAGCTGTTTGGTAAGTCTATAGTATTCGCTGTTTCGATACGTTGATAATGCTCGACCAAGCCTGAACGCTAAGAAAATGAACCTTTCTATTTCTTTAAATAATTTAATTCTGCTTTGCGTACTAATATCCGATCTTACATATGAAGCCACCACAAGCGGCCTGAAATACGCAATGCCTATTCTATTCAGCCTATCCAACCAAAGTTGCTCTTCTGATGACAAATCCGAATTATTTAACGGATTGAATGAGTTATACCAGTGAACCGCTGCAGACTGTAGGCTTTTTACATAATCTGATATTTCTTTGGGAGCAAGTTTTGCACGCATTACTAATTTGTCTTCAGTTCCATTTTCATCTGGCTCGTGTTCTTCGTCTTGATCTCTTACTTCAGTTATTTTTGTAATAGAATCTAGTTTAACTTCCGTTTTATTAAAGACATTCTGTGGAGTAAATTTTTCTTCAAGGAGAAATTTTATATAATCTTCACCCTTTTGCCTGGTATATTGAAAATACATAATCCAGTGTGCTGTCAGAAAATCATCATCAGACAACGGTTTCTGTTTGTTTCGGCCAAGCTGATAATACACATCTTTCCAGGCATCATTGATATCTTCCCGAAGAATCTTTCGCTCATCATCAGTAATTTCATAAGGTTCATACAGTGTCGTTAAGTATATGAGACGGTTTTTCAAAAGCTCCAAATTCGATAGTTTTTTGCCACGATTGTTCATGGTTTCAAATGCCACAAAAACATCGAAGTCGTCTTCAATTTCATGTAAGTTAAACATAAGGTTCTGAGTTACTTTTTTGAAAAGTATCTCAATCTCTGAAATGCCATATGTTTTATAATAGCTATTCAAGTTATCTTTAAAGAAGCTTCTAGCGTTTTCCAGATTGAGTGTGTAGAAAGTTTCCATGATGCTGCCGCCATCAGGCTCACCTAATATTTTGTGTCTGAGGTATTTAAAGCTTGGATTATCCCTTTCATAACCGAATTTATATGTATTCACTAAAAATTGAGGAGGCATTTGAATAACTAGGTATTCTTCTTTAATCTGTTTTATACTAAATGTCCCAATGTAAATGTCTGAGTCAGATTTTCCAACATGCTCTGGAATTGATTTTATTAAGTTGATTATTTCATTGATGAAAATAACAAACGTAGTAAGCCTTTGCTGGCCATCAACAATATGAAAAGGTCTGAAAGCTCGGTCTTTTATCAACCAGCGCTCAGCTGTCCAATTCTCCGCTTCATAATCTCTTTTTGTAACTTGTTTTAATGATAACAAGCCAGTGTAGTGAAATCTTTCGCTCGGTAGGTTAACTATGTCCTCCCAGAAATCTTTTAATTGTCTTTCTTGCCAAGCATATCCCCGCTGATAATCCGGTATCTTGAAAATCCTATCTTTGAAAATACTCTTCAAAGATTCCAATGTTTGCATTAAAAAAACCTCCTCATTTATTCCCAGCCACGTTTGGCTTATATAATAATAAAGAACGCTTTCCACTTACCTAACACCCCTGCGGTACTCTACATCTCAATTATGTAGAACTTGCTTCTTTCGTTTAAGCTCTGCCATTGGAATTCATGCCTCCCTGACAAGGAAATATATTCAATGCCCTTGTTTGCTCCGGTTGGTTTATATATGTCTCCATAAACCGCAAACTCATCGCGAAAGTACCTATAAATCCCAGAGTTAACCCTGCCTTCATAAAAAGGCCTGTCTGAAACAAGAACCACGCATGCTGTTTTTGCAAATCCCCTATCCTTAAGTTCCTCCATAAACTTGATGTCTTTGGCAAAAGAATACATTTGTTCTGGATGTTGACTATTCAGTGGGTGCTTAAGTTCAATAGCATATTTTTCGCTTTTGTCCTCGCTGAAGATTGAAATATCAATTTCCTTCTAGCTATTGGCACCTCGCTCAATAGCTGCAGCACATGATCGTCCAATTAACCATATCTTACCGATTATTTCATCTTCGTTTGTGTGCTGCGGAGCCCTCTGGCACATTTCATATAAAACGCTGTTTCCGAAGTCCCATAAATTTTGCTCTTGGGCTTTTTTTATCTTTTCTATTGAAAGTTTCACTATAAAGCCCCCTCGTCAATCCCATATGATTATAGGCCCGCCTTCATACAAGTACTTCTGCAAATAAGGGCCACTATTATAGCATTATTAATGACATCAATTGAGGTAATTCTATTTGTATCCATTTAGTCCACCTCAAGTTACGGATTCTACAGTTCAAGTCTCTCTCGCCTAAAATCTAAAAGCGTTTGATTAAGCGCTTTACCGGTTCTCAACCTAACGTCGATCAGATCATCCTTACGTTTTGAGTCTGATGCAATAACGGAATACTTTTTTTCGAGTGCATTGAGTTTCAATTTAAAATCGGTCTGATTTGCTTGAGCATATTGCATGAACAAATCTTTTTCAATGTCATTTTCAAACAAAAGTACAACTTCAAAAAATCTCTGGCGAGCATACCGCTCCTCACTATCGCTTTCATCATATAGAAACTGGTTAAGTATATACGCAGGATCTTCTTTTATAAAGTACTTGAATGCATAGTCGGAACTAGTCTTGTATTTACTGAAACACAAGAATCCCCAATCAGGGACAGGGGTAGAATACCTTCCGCCGTCTAATACAACTTTCTGTCTGGAGTATAGTTTCGTGCCAAAATAATTTACATTAAGCATTCTGAACATTGTGGATTCATTTGTTAATGCATATGAATAAAACTCAGGGGTTAAATCTTCTTCGTCATGCTCGATTGTAATTGTAAACTCCGGGTTGTATATGTTGAAATATGTGTACTCATCCCGCTTCCATTCATCCTTGTTTCTTAATTTTGTTAGAAATTGTTCAAATGGAGACCGAGTGAGAAGAAACCTTTTCTTCCAAAGATACTCGACATGGTTGATATCTGCGCTCTTATCGATATCTGTATTTGAATCTCCAGCTCTAGTATAGATGTGATGTGGACGTACAACCCTGCCGTTATCCTTGATTTCCTCCAATAAAAAATATGGCGTGTCCGTACTGTTCTTTATAGTCAAAACAGCCACTTCCCGGTTATGTAAAAAAAGAGTGCGCAGTTCTATCTTCGGCCTGATACCGGATGAAAATTTTTTACCTTTCAAGATATCTGAATACGCCGAGCCAGATTGTGCATTTTGACCGCGCTAATTGTGCACGCTGACCGTTGAAATTGGGCATAGCTTCCGCATTGATTGTGCACGCTGATCCACCGGTAAAAACCTTCTGTATAATGGATTTAAGTGCTGAAACCGGCACAAATAATCCATAGGAGGTCATAGAATGACCAATTACAGAGAAATCCTAAGGCTATTTAGCCTTGGGATAACCAAAATGGACATAGCAGCCAGTTGTGGGCGTTCAAGAAACACCGTCACAAACGTCTTGCAGCGGGCTGCAGCTTGTCGGATAGGTTGGCCGTTTTCTGAAGAAATGACCAACAAAGAGCTTGCCGAGAAGCTGTTTCCATCCGGGGAGACAAATCCAACGTACAAAATGCCTGACTACGAGTACATCCATCGTGAGATGGCCAAGAGCGGTGTTACACTTAGTTTGTTGTGGGTGGAGTACTGTGATCAATGTCGCGAGGCGGGTGAGGTTCCGTACAAATCCACTCAGTTTAACAAGTACTACAGCGATTTCGTCAGAAATACCAAGGCAACCATGCACATTAACCGAAAGCCTGGAGAAATCATGGAGGTGGATTGGGCCGGTCAATATGCCCACATCGTAAATACTGACACAGGCGAACTAATTAATGTTTCTGTGTTTGTTGTAGCCCTTTCATACAGCGGCTACGCTTATGTGGAAGGGTTTCTGTCACAAAACCAGGAGTGCTGGACAACAGCCCATGTTAATGCCTACAACTTCTTTGGCGGGGTTACACGCATTCTAACTCCGGATTATGCCGCAGAAATGATTATCGGTGATGCATACAGCAAAGCCGTATAATGACGGCTTCATATTTAAAAAGTGCGGAATAATTTTTCACATCCTGGATAGACTTAATGCTGAAACATTACGGACGGATGTGAAACATGCCTCGATTAACTGATTGTATAAATCTTTCGAATGAATTAAAACGGGTTCCAATCACGGATCTGATTATGAAGGCAAAGTCGCTGGTGAAAGCAAAGAGATACTCCCAGAGTACAATATGGCACTACAATGAAAGATTCAATGATCTCCAACATAGCGCGTCC
>JAGXRN010000073.1 GCA_018335875.1 Dethiobacter sp. | reverse complement strand
CAAATCACCAATGGAGTGCGGGTCTTATGCATAACCGTCCCTGCAGTAACCGAAACCTGGTATCCGCATTCGGCACATTCAAAAAGGTTGCGTTTTGTTATCTTGTAAGCACGTTTATGGTTACACATTGGACACCGGAAACCATCTGGCCAACGGATTTTATATAGATGGTTCCGACAATCCTCTTCGGATGAGAATCTTTGTTGAAACTCCAACCAATTTATTGCTTGCTGTTCAGCCAATCTTATCGCCCCCCGAACTTATGTTCTGATAGCTACATTATAACAAACATATGTTCTGATGGCAAGGGGTTCCTGACCAAACTTGATACTCAGGTTTTTTTATATAAATACATACTGCGGTCCCTAAGGAACCGCAGTATGTACATTTATTATTCGTTAAACGAAGCTTTCATCCAGGGCTGGTTCGGAGCGTGAATTTGAATAAAGATATTTGGCGTATTCCAAGGGATTTAAAAATGCTCTGTGAAGCGTTTCCCCTAATGTTGTATTATACAATGATACCTTAGCTGACTTGGCATTACATTCAATAAACCAAAGCTTTCCGGTTTTATCTAAGCCAATATCAATGCCTAATTCACCAAACGGACCATATGCCTGTTCCACGAAAGTATAAATATTAACCAAAAAGTCTTCTGCGTTACTTTTTATCGAGGCAGTTTTTTCTTTTGAGTAGTTCATAATATTTTCAAAAAAGAACTCAAATGGGTAGCTGAAACCACGGGTAGAGATTGGGGAATATTGTTTTCCTATCCGTACAGGAATTGCAGTTATGGTCAATTCACCCCTGCCGTTTCTTTGCAGTTCACCACGGAAGTCTACAATACAATCGTTTATAGTAAGTAAGTCAATAGCTTGTTGTATAATAATATGTTTTGCGCTGAGATAGGACGAAATGTGTTTATGAAGCTGATGTAAATCATGGATGTGCCTGACCACAATTGTGTTCACATAGGAACGGAATTCATATCCACCCTCAGGCAGTCTGGCAATGCTCAGAACCTGCTTGCCCCGACTTCCATTGCAGCCTTTGACGTAAACTTTATTAAACTGTTCTAACATAGAGATGAGGTCGTTTATATTTTGAAAATACTTTGTCTTTGGTAAATGTTTGCTTAATTTGTCATCCGACTGAAATAATCGGTATAAGTCCCATTTGTTAAATTCGCCGCAGGAGTTTATCTTTTTTATGCCCAACAGATCGAATCTTCTTCGAACTTCATCACCTGTCATTTGATAGGTTTTTACTGCTTTGACACGATCATAAAACACATCCGGCAACGGAAAATCTTTTTCTACCCAAATTTTTTTTCTCTCATCGAAGTAGACTCCCCGTATTTTAGATTGTCTGAAGTTAACACTGTCTACAGAAAAGAAATAGAGTGTGATGTCTGCCAAGCGATTTGCTGCAACAAGTTGGTTTGCTTTAAAAAAACCCTGTTGTGTTTTCAAATTGCTGATAGCTCGCTGGCTTAGGAAGACAGCTACAAGTGGCCGATGTAAAATCATTATTTTTCCTCCATGCTTTTTTGTTACTTGTTACTTTAAGGCACCCGCTAACACAGAATCATTATTTGCGGTATACGTTAACCGTCTCTTTAGCCATTTTATATGCGTCAAAGCATTCAACTGCAATATTATAAGCTTCCTTTTTTAAGCTCTGTAGGAGCCTCCGGTCTTTAGCCAGTCTTATCAGATCACCGGCAATGGTTTCTGCGTCAGCCACGTTTGCACCGAGTTTTAATGTACAGCTGAGGGAAGGCATGTAGTATCGCATCCTCTCCAACGCCAGTAAGCCTCCATACCCCTCGCCGAGTAGAAATCCAACATTTCCGCAAGCCATTGCTTCTCTCAGAGAACGGCCCCTGCCAAAAACCACTTCGCTCCATTGCAGTACAGGCAGGGGGTCATCCAGCCAACCATACTGATGGAAATTGCCGGCAAAAACACCGGCGGCTCTCCCAACCATACGGGCATCAACATTGCTTCCCTGCTTACGCATCAATCCAATCGCTTTATCCAGGGCAATTAAACCTTGGGCATCAGATCCTTTTGTTCTGCCATAATACAATACACGCAATGGCCCTGTATCGGATGAGTTACAGCGGGCGGGGTGAAAACGTTCAAGATTAATACCGTTATAAATTGTGGTTATTTTCTTTTGAAAGGCCGGGCCCGCCGAACGGGCGGTCTCCGGTCCGGTAGCAATAATGTGTGCGGCATACGTTAATGCATCCGGAAAATGTGCTGCCCAGTCAATTAAACCGTGTAATGTTATTATCAAGGGTATTGATAATCTTTTTGCTGCTTCGAGGGATGCATTCAGTGTCAGTGGTGAATGGGCGTGGATCCGTGAAACCTGACGCTTTTCAGCCAATACAATCAGCTCTTCCGTTGTACGCAAAAAGTCATATGGGCATCCAATGAGTTGATTGGAAAAAAACTCACTGTCTTTTCCCCTGTTAACAATAGCAAGGTAAGGTTCTACGTCTAATCGAAAAAGATAGTGGGCTAAATCACAGACATGAGTAAAAACACCGCTTCTGATTAAAGGTGCTGTTAATAATACACGAATCTGACATCACTCCATAAATCGTACTTTATTGCAGTACCCACCTTCAATATTGTTGGTTCAGGCAAACAGCCAGACAGGCGTCACCCTTTATAGATAAATGTTAAGGTCTCTTGTATACAAATAGTACGCATACTCAAATGGGGTTTTGTAAATGGTTGCCCATCTCGTTTTTTCGGGGCAAAAATTCGTTTCAATATACCACAGCTTACCATTTTTATCAATCGCCAGATCGATACCCATCTCTGCAGTCCATGGATAAAGCTTCGCGAAAGTTTGGGCTATTTCCAGACAAAATTCACGAATGTCCATATAATATTTTTCAAGATGCAATATGGAAAAAGAGACCATTTCCCCGCCTTGGCTCAAATTAGTAATTTGTCCTTTCTTATTCGCGACCCTGGCTACACGGCTTGTTAATTGCCACTTGTTTTTGCCATTTTTTTGCACAACCGCCCTGATGTCAAAAGGACGACCGTTAAATTCTTTAAATGGAATCCATTGTTGAACCAGGAAAGATGCAGGGTTTCGAAAATTTTCATGATAAAACTTTTTTAGTTGTGAGTAGGGAATGGATACCATTTTTTGGTTTCTACTATTACGGAAAGCATTTTTGCCGGAGGGAGTCTGGCAGATCTGATACTGAACTTGATCTTTTTCAATGATCGTGATCCCTCTCCCTTTGGAGCCATAAATCGGTTTAATGACCACTTTGCCGTATTGCCGGATAAATGAGTTTAACTGCTCGAATGATAAACGTTTTGTAGGTGGAACATGGTTTTTGAATTGATCATGCGATTGTAAAAGCTCATAATTTTGTAATTTATTTGCTTGCCGGTATAAGGGGAAGTTAATAAAGTGAATATCCTGATCGCGCAATCTTTCAAACTTGTTAATTTGTCCCTGGTCCAAAACGTATCTTGTATTACGTACTATATTTACTCGTGGTAGTGCGACCGTCTTCCGTATCAGGTTGTCTTGCATACACGAGTAAACAAGTGCGTCAACCCTTTTCAGGTTTGTGGAGATTTGCCTGAAACTGAACATGCACAAGTCTACCTGATATTTTTTCGCCAAAATTTTGTATTGATTAAAAATGCTATTATTTTCATAACAATGCTTCAACTCATGATTTAAGGTTACAGAAGGCATAGAGATTCCAATCATTGCTGATTTCCTTTTCATGAAGAGACCGGTCTCATTAAGTCGAAATACTTTGTACGTTCCCCGGTTACCAGAAATCCATACTTTTTGGCAGCGTCAATTGCCGGTTCATTGATTTTATGGATCGTAGCGGAAAGGCCTTTAAAGCACTTATCTTTTTCCCGTCCATATCTAATGATCGACTCAATTACCATAGAGCCAAACCCTTGCCTTTGCGCATGCTTTTCAAAAGCCAGTATATAAATATAAATTGTTTTACCTGGTTTGAAACCAAAACTAACGAAGCCGATTCTTTCTCTGCCATTATAAATGAGAAGCGTTTTATACTCATCCAATCTTTTTGGCTCGATGTTAATTTCCTCCCGTGCCAACTGAATCGCGTACTTTTTCTCACTTTTTTTCATCCGCCTGAATGATAACACATACATGCACCTCCATATCAGATAATCATTCAACTTTACAATACATTAGTATGCAATATCTCCTGGTAGTGTGTAGGCATGTATGAAGTACAAGAAAGGCGCGCTTATTCGGTTTCCTTAGCGCGCGTATTTCAATACTGGTTTCCTCAGCAGCTTCACAAGCTGTGAAGCGTTTTGATTTTCCAGTAAAAAAAAAATCACCCACCGAATGGGCAATTTTAGCAAAACTATCGTCTTTGTATTAATCTAAAATATTTCCTCCAAAAGTGAACCGAGTGTTATAGTAACTATTCATTCTCTGAACATTAACTCCATTTGTCCTGGTGGCGTGCAATATGTGCTCGTCCCCCATGTAAATAGCCACATGGTCAATTCTTCCTGTTGTTGGATCGGCGAAAAACATCAAATCTCCACGCTTTAAATTTCTCCAATTTGATGTCACTTTACCATTCTCACGCACAAAGGCAGCTTGCGTTCTTGAATTGCCCGGTATCCATTTTCCTGTTGCATCATAGTATGCTCTTCTTGTGAAGTCGGAGCAATCAAACGTCGCTGTACTCGAGCGGTTTGAGTTAAATTCATAAGGGGTGCCTAAATACTTCAACCCTGCCTGAATAACCCTTTCTCTGATATTGCTGACTGTAGGCTGTGTAGTCTGTGAGGTATTGATTATACGTCTTGCACCAAGGTAATAACGCGCGGGTTCTGAGGAACTCAGGCTCATGACCCGAATCGTGTTGTAGGGTGGATGAGAAATAATAAATTGGTTATTCCCTACAAAAATACCAGCAGCGATTAAGTTGCTGGAGCTTGTCCCAAAAAATACAATGTCGCCGAGTCGCAACGTTTCGCCCTTTCTTACCAGCGTTCCCTGGCGACTCAATGTGTCCAAGGTGCCGGGTAACCGGATTCCCACTTTATTATATATGTACTGTACGCCAACCGCTGAATCCATAACAACGCGGTTGCCCTCATACTTTAACGCTTCATTGACTACATCTCTACCCGTGACTTGAGCAAAAGCTTGTCCGCTGATCGATACCAGAAACATAAAAAGAAGTACAACCGTTAGGAGAATCCTGCTGGGCCTTATAATTTTCATCAGTAATACTTTCCTCCTTAAAACAAGTTTTTTTGGGATTCCTGATATTACTACAGTAAAAGATTTCAGCTAAGAAATCAAATGTAATTGTTACCAATAGGCAACATACTTAGACATATAAATACATATATGGTTGCCTTTTGTAAATGCAAAAACAAAGAAGATTTGTTTCATCATTAAAACAAAGCATTCGGATATAGTTTCCACCTTGCAATATTGTGCATATACTGTCAGTGAGTCTGTGAACCGGGAGTGATAAATCTGACTGTAAAACAAAATGAATCCACAGAGAAAAACATTGTGGTCGGTGTCTTTATTACGAAAAAACACGCGCAAGCCCTCATCACAATGAACCCTGACTTTATAAATTCCTACCGGTATATTCGCTATATTGAACTGGCCAAAGCCAACCAAGACCTGGATGTTACCCTTTATCTTTTCACGACTGATGACGTGAGCTTTGAAAAGAAATATGTAATGGGAATCTATTACAATCACCAGGAAGAAATCTGGCAGCAAAAAACATTTCCCCTACCAGATCTATTGTATGACCGGGGGGGGGGAACTTCACAAAAAGCAATGCTTGTAATCAAAAAGTTGAGGGAACTGGGTATTAAAAATATTAACGCCCGGCACTACTTTGACAAGTGGGACCTATATGACCGATTATCTAAACTGGATACGATGTCGCCACACTTACCTGTTACAATTAAAGGAGATAAAGCTAAAAATATTGTTACCATGCTCAATCAATATGGCCACGTATATGTAAAAACCCGAAGAGGAAGCTGTGGAACAGGGGTCATTCGCATCGAAAAACATGGCCCTGACAAGTTCAGGTATTATTACTCATACGGTAGTAAGTTGTTCTCCGAAATCTTTTCTGAACAGGAATTAATGAAGATTCTTTATCGTTTTTTTGCCCACAAGCCTTTTATTATTCAAAAATCTATCGATCTTATGAAAAAGGATCAATGCATTATTGATTTCCGCAGTGAAGTTCAAAAAAACAAAGATGGCCAGTTCATTATTACCGGTACAACAGCACGTATAGGCAGATCTCGCTCACCCATTGCTTCCAATACACATAAAGAAGATTATTATCCTATTGAGAAGTTCCTGAGATATACGATGAAATTCGATGCACTAACAGCAGGCTTACTCCAGGCAAAAATCAATCGCTTTCTACAAACCGTATTTCGGGCCGCTGAGCAAGTTTACGGTTCATTCGGCGAAATGGGCATTGATTTTGGTCTGGATACACAGGGGCATCTATGGTTGATTGAATGTAATTCCAAATCAGCCAAAGTTGCCTTGTATAATGCGTTTGGCCGACAAAAAGTCAGGGAATCGTTCTTCAACTTGCTACAATATGCCAAATATCTGGTTGAGAAGCAAAACAACAATAATACCTGAGAAGAAGGTGCACAAGTATAATGCCTGCATTGGTACCGGTTACTCTCTTTTTTGATCCTGAAAGAAGAAACTGGCACATCTGTTCAAAAGAACAAACTGATGCTAAATGCCAAAAACTATATTGGGGTGTCCCACTTACACACGTCAATATGAGTGTATACAATGATCCTCAAAACCCATCGGCCCTATTGCCAATGAAAGCAAAGGTAGCTTTAGCAGCTCGGCCCGTACTGGGGCCGCTGGTCGGGATCTTAAGTGCGGAAAGCCGGGACGGATCGCTGAAGGGCAATTTTAGCAACTATCAGGCGATTATGCAGGCCGGAAAAAAAATCGGCGGTATCGTCTTTGCTTTTACCCCGAGTAGCGTTGATTGGGTAAAGAGAAAGATCAGTGGGAAAATATTCGATAAAAATAACAATCAATGGGTGACATGCTCTTTCCCATTCCCTAACGTCGTCTATAACCGTATTCAGGATCGGAGGCACGAAAATAAAAAAAGCAGCCAGTCGTGTATACAACGATTTCTGTCCTACCCGGGTATTACATTGTACAATCGTGGGTTTTTCAATAAGAGAGAGATCATCAGGGTATTAAGTCAGTCTCCTCAAATGAACAAATACATTCCTGAAACAAATATATTAGTGTCGGAAGCGGACCTGATTAATATGTTAAAACGACATAAAGCAGTCTATTTAAAACCGGCAAATGACAGATTAGGCTCAGGGATTATCCGTGTTATAAAGTCGCATTCATTAAAGCCGTATACAATGCACTATTATGCTGAAAACAAAGAATTAACAAAATACAATACGTATAATGTTCACCAGCTATGGAAGAAGATCCGACAACAGATGATCGACTCCTCCTACATTGTTCAGCAGGCTGTTCCTCTTGCTGCTGTATCCACATGCCCGTTTGACTTTCGTGTATTAGTACAGAAAAATCGTCAAGGCCGCTGGAAAATATCAGGTCTGGGTATACGCGTTGCCGGACACTCTGAAAGCATCACTACCCATGTACCAAGAGGGGGGCGTATTGATACCCCTCAAAATGTGCTGCAACAAGCCTTTCCACATAAAAAACCTGCTCAAATAACGCAACGTGTAAAACGTTTATGTATAGCTGTTGCCAAAAAGCTGGAACAACAATACCACCTTCTGGGTGAAATGAGTATTGATGTTGGACTGGATAGTAATGGGTGTCTCTGGATATTTGAAGCAAACGCCAAACCGATGAAATTTGATGAACCTGAGATTAGAAAAAAACAACTTGGGCAAGTCATTCGGTATGCTCAGTTTCTGACATTCAGAAAGATATTGCCAAGATAAACTGTAGTAGAGAAAGCTGAGTCCCTTATGTTGAAGATAGAGGGACTCAGCTTTCTCTATCCGGCTCACTTCCGATTCCAGGTTTTTTCGTTGAATATAACAGCTTGGCGTACTCAAGCGGTAACAGAAACTGTGGAGAGATTCCTACGGTATCTTCAATCTTCTGTTCCGGCAATTTGTCGGGTTTTGAATTTGCCTCCAACAGCCACACCTTGCCTGTCTTATCCACAGCGATATCGATTCCGATTTCTCCGAAGGGGCCGAATTCTTTTTCGATATAACGGGCGATAACCACACATGTGTCCTTAATTTCCCTGTCTGACGGTATACCGGGGTATCTTTTTTTTAAAGCAGGATAAATATCGCTATAATTCATCACCTCTCCACCGAGGGAGGTATTCGTAATTACCGCTCCTTTCTGAGCCACCCTCGCTTGATTGTAGACAGCATTCCAGATACCGTCTTTGTCTTTAACCATGAGGACACGCAAATCCATGGGGTGGTTCTTATATTTAATCAAGCGGATTCCCTGCTGAAGAATCACCCGGTCAGGCTTAAGGCCTATTTTTTTCATTTCTTTACATAAACCGTCTAAATTTGCACCATACCGTTTCAGGTGGGTGCCTTCATGGTAATAACGGAAACAGAACCCGCGATTGCACTTTTCCAGGGCAAACACGCCTTTACCACCGCTGCCGCCGGAACTTTTCAGAAAAAGATATCCGTATTTAGCCATCATCGCCCTAATGTCCTCCATGCCACGGCTAAAAGTAGTTGCCGGCAAATATTTTTTTACGGCTTTGTGCCTTGACAGCTTTTGATGGACCTGCCATTTTTTCAGTTTACAGCTGTTAATATACTGAATCCCTGCAGTATTTTTAAAGCGGGCGCGCAGCTTCTTCGCTTCCGCTTTTTCTCCGCCGACAAAACCGACTCCCCGGTCATAGATGATATCTGGAAACGGCAGACGGCGCTCCAGCCATTGCTTGCTGCTATCCTTTAACACATACCCGCTGATTATTTGTTTTCTCCAGCTAATGTTTTGCGAAGTAAAGAAATAAATCGAACACTTTGCCTTTTGGTTAGCCTGACTGAGCTTCCTGGCAAACAGGGGGACCTTCCGTTTACGTAAAAATTTTTTGTTCACAAAGACGCCGATTAACGGCCTGAGGTGGTTGAGGTTTGCCCTGGAATTCACCTGCTGTATCTCCTCTTATTCGATAGGACTGTTTTGGTAGTTAACTGATTTAATATATTCAGACAGGTGTATACAATGTTCATGATTTCCCGGATTATTTGTTATTATATTGAAATGAAGAATGATGTAACCGGGAAGAGATGATTTTCTCTCCATCAACGCCTCCCACAAATTTTCAATAACAACTTTCTTTCACAGGCATATATTGAATATATAAGACACGTAAAGGATTGGTAAGTTTGGGTTCATATCAAATCGTACGCAGCAAAATGGAAAAAACCAGGGTTATACTTACTGACGAGAGGCTGGCCTTGCACGTTCCAAAAACCGAGCTATTTAACTCCGAAAACTTGAAAGCCATGCTCAAAGAATATGATTTTGTTTACATTAAACCTGATTGCGGGAGAGGTGGGAAAAGGGTTATCTTAATTGTGTCGCAAGACGATGGGGGTTATCAAATCTATTACGATACCGAAGCCACAAAAGTTAATAAAATAACAGCAGCAGTCAAATTTGTTGACAAGATAGCCGACGGAGATCAATTTATTATTCAGCAAGGAATTAATATGCTTCGTATAGGCAGAGCACCATTTGATCTGCGGGTTAACGTACAAAAGCCCTATGAAAATTGGGAGGTAACAGCTATGATTGCCAAGATGATGGCACCGGGGAAAGTTGTTACAAATTACTGCCAGGGATCAACCCTGGTTGATTTTGAGCAAGCGCTGCAGCAAGCGGGTTTAAGCAGGGAAAAAATCAACCAGGTAAAAGGGTTGTTGACTGATCTGGGTGAGCGAACCGCTACTGTCCTCAATGATAAATACCATGGCTTGCGAGAATTGGGGCTGGATATCGCTCTTGACAGCGGAGCCGAGCCGTGGATCCTGGAGGTGAACACGAAGCCCAAGTACCCAAAGGGTATAAACAAAAAATTTGACCGCTACCGTCGGATTATCCGAGGCAACCCGATAAGCACAGATGCCAAGTTAAGTGACGAGAAGATATAACAATTTACAGCTTTTTCGAATATACTACACTGATCAATCAATAACTGGGTTTAATACACGCCTTTATGAGAAGCGGCGCCAATCCAGGCTGATAATCTCTGAGAGAAATTGCCTAAAATAAAGCAAAAGGAGATCGTTTTAGTTGCATAGCGACAAAAAGAGTTACCCAAGACCTGTAATGGCGGTGTTAGTAAGGAGTAAATCCATATCCCGTTTGCAAAAACAGATGGCTGCCCCCCGGATCCGGCTGCTGGCGGAATCCAACAAAGAAGTCAACAACATCCTCTACTTTTTTTCACTCAGCGGGGTAAAGTTGAAGGAACAAAAGATCACCGGTTACTATTGGCACAAAACAAAGAACAGGTGGCTTCATCATGATTTTTCATTTCCAGATGTTTTATATATAAGGTTTGGATTTGACAAAGGATATAACCAGACTCTTACAGAATTGTGCAACATGATTACTAAGAAAAATGGTGAATTGATTACACATCATCGCTTTAACAAATGGCGGTTATATCAAATTATAAGCAAAGATCCGGTCTTGAAAAACTATCTGCCTGTAACCAGGACGGTTAAGAAGCCGGATGATATAAAAAAGATGCTTAAGCGCTATAAGGTAGTTTATCTCAAGTCGCATATTGGCAGAAAAGGTGAAAATGTTTTACGGGTGGATGTTCTGCCTGATAGCAGTTACCGGTATAGTTATTACAGGCATGAACAATTAACCGTCAGGACAGTATCGGACTTCCAAGCTTTGATGAATGTTGTGAATAAGTTTTTCCACGGTAAAAAATTTTTGATTCAACAGGGTATCCAACTGATGAAATTTAAAAACAGGCTCATCGACCTGAGAGCAGAGCTGCAACGCAACGGAGATGGAGACCTGGAGATAGTAGGCATATCAGTACGGCACGGCAGGCACGGCTCCCCCATTACCACCCACGGAGATGCTTATAGATTTGACGATTTCTTTGGTAAGAATATGGGACTTTCAACAGAGCAACTGGAAACGTTTCGTTCTGCCGTTCAAAAGTTTCTCTTCAGCGTTTATGAATATATTGATAAAAACTATGGTAAGTACGCGGAAATAGGCATCGACTTCGCCATAGATGTTAACAAAAAAATCTGGTTTATTGAAGCAAATTCTCAATCGACGCATGTATCCCTAAGTAAGGCCTATGGCAAAGCGGCGTTCTACAGGTACAATAAAAACATCCTGGAGTATGCCAGGCAATTGTCTAATCGATCCAAGAGAGGTGTTAAATCAGAACAGCCCTCCTGAAAGCAAACAGAGTGCTTCAGGATTATAAAACAAACCACCGTAAAATTGATATGCTTCCTTTGTGGTAGACAGTTGAATAATAATACTGTTACCATGAAGGGAGCATGTCAATAACCGGGGATTCATTCATTTTACACACTCTGTAATTTCCTCTAGAATTGACTTTGCGATACATATTCCTGTGGCCTGCTTAAAAATTTTGAGCCCAGGCACCGCATTGACCTCTAATACCTTATATTTTCCGTCTCTGTTGTCAACAATTACGTCTATCCCTGCAAAGCATAAACCCAAAGCCTGAGCGGCGAACAGTGACAGTTGCCCGAGTTCGCGGTCAACGGAAAACGCTTCGGCCTTTCCACCGTATAAGATATGTGTTCTCCACTCCCCCGGGGCTGCGGTTTTTTTTATTGCTCCCAGCACCTTGCCGCCCACCACGACCACCCGGATATCCCAGCCGCTATTGGGAACATAGCTTTGCAGGTAGAACCCACTGCTTTTAAACCTTGCTTCGTGTAAACGTTTAAATTCATCAGGAGAATTAAACAAGCAAGCCCCTCGCCCCTGTGTTCCGGTTTTTGGCTTAAAGACAAGAGGCATATGAAGTTTAGAAAATATTTTATAATTGATGTCAGGTCCGTGATGGTAAATTGTATCCGGCTGAGGCAAACCATGCCCGGAGAGCATAGTACTGGTCAGCATTTTATTTCTGGCAATGCGGACAGCTTCTGTACTGTTGATAAACGCGATGCCAAGGTTTCTGCATGCCTGCTCAATTTCCTCACAAACAGGGAAGGGCTCCCAGTTAATTATGCCCTGAAGTTGCACAGGCTCCATATTATTGTCGAGTAAAACCGTCTTTTTGTTTTTCAGCAAAATCGCCAGGGAGGACGGATTCAGAACTTGCAGGTCAATGCTTTTACTTTTAGCCCTTCGCAAGAATAATGTTATATCCTCACTATTGTTTATTTGAGATAAAATTCCTATTTTCATGGTTGCCATCCTTCCCATGATACGCCTGCGCGCCTGGCCTTCTGCACTCTTTTTAAACGGCCTGGGGTGAAATACCGCCTTCTTAACAAAAAGCATACACTTTGTGTATGCCTGTTATTTCTTTTTGTGGAACGCAGACAAAATTTTATCCAGGATCCCTTTCTTGCTTTCCAGTTCCTTTTCCATTTTACGAATTGTCGCCAGGAGATTTTCCACCTGCTGCTTGCTTTTTGTCAACTCTGAACGCAGAGTATCCGTCTCCATGCGGTAATTTTTTATTGCAGTTTCCTTTTCAGATAACTTTTTCTGTATTTGCTTAAGCTGTTCGTTTAATGATTTGTTTACATTTTCACACCGCCGGTATCCTTCTTCCAGGTTACGCAGCCGGGCATTTGACTTTGCTTCCCATTCAGACTGTTTCCTGGTGTATTCTTCCTGAGAACGTTCCAACTTTTGCCGGTATTGTGCCAGTGATTCTTCATTTTTCTCGAGGAGAGCTTTAAAGCTTCTTTTTTCTTCCATTAATTGCATAATCTGATCCAGTAACTTTTGTTCCTGATCACTTTTATGTCTGACAGCCTGTTCTATGGTTGTTTTGCTGGGATCGTTTGTAAAAAACAGGTTTGTAGGCGGAAAAGCGTCGGCTAAATTGTGTAGTTCGCCTCCGAGTTTGCCATGGCGTACAGGCAAACAGTCAGCTGTTTCCTCTCCCACTTGTTCCCAGTTACCATTTTGCTGATAAAAAACATCTATTTTACTTTCAGTTCCGGGGCACCATACTTTTACACTCTCCGACTCTTCATGAAATGAAATGAGGCTGGGCGCAGTACTCACTGGCAGATACTGCTCAGGTTGCCAACCACCGACAGGCCAACCGCCCGCTCTCTTCATGCGGTAGCAAACCGCATTTTTATGTGACAGAAACCAGGCAATATGTATGTTATACCCTGCGGTAACCCACAGTGCCGGCAACAATGACAATTGCAGTGCACTGTCGAGGCAAAATGGATCTGCCCATCCTTTCATTCTCAGATTGCGAAAATGATAGTTTAGGCTGTCATTTTTCAAGTCATACAGCAATAAATGAATGCCACCACTATTGTCAATCGCCAGTGACACCGGCACCGAATAGCTTTGTTCGGGTGAAAGCTCATCTTCCCAACCGAATGCAGGAGAATATTTTGCCGCCTTCAGTTTACCGGATTTAATATCTTCGATATAGAAAAAATATCCCATCCCGCTTACTGAAAAAGAGAGCAAAAACGGACCGCTGTTTTCTTGTGTAATAAACGGCTTTGTTTGCACCTGATCTTTTTTAACAATAATATGGTACAGCTTACTGTTACTGTTAGCAATAATATGCAGACAGTCATTTTCGTCAGGTGCCGCAACAAAACGGTTGCAATTTTGCTGCAAAATTTCTTCATGCCCCCATTCACCCTGCACACTGCTTCTGCTAAGAGTAAGATCTTGTTGTTCATTCAGATTTAAAAAGTATGAACGTTGTACCGCCTGATAAAAATATGGCCGCACTATACTCATATTCACCCTGTCAACCCCTCTCCACATATAGTAATATATATATCTTTTCTACTTTCAACATGACTGTAAAATAGTCTGCCTAATTATTTCACACACCCGGAGTTGAGTGCATATATTGACAATGAAGTAAATATAGCTGTTTTACAGAAGTTTACTTCAAAAATAATACATTCCTATGAAAGGAGGTAATTTTGATAAATGAATGGATGCGATAAAGAAACGCGTACATTTGTTACTTATCAGTTAGCTGACATACAGCCCGGACCGTGTGATCCTGTGAATGGTTGCCCCCCTCCGACAGAAATTGTTTGCATTGTGACTGAAAAAGTTTACGATGAGTGCAAAAGCACCCAGGTTAATGAAGAAGAGTTTATTGTTATGGCCAAAGCCGATAATCCGGTTGTCAGAGCAGAATGTAAGAAGGTTAAACTTTTAAAAGATCCCGTTTGTGATGATAGCCAGCCGGGCAGGGTTCGAGTAACTTTTACTTATGGAGTTAAAATAAAAGTCTTTTTTGAAAATGATACATCTACCACGCTTTCCCGGGATGTTACCGTGATCAAGAATTTTAATGTCTCCCGTGCCGGCGAGGAAGGATTAGGCGTTCATTGCGTCATCCCCTTTATTGAGTGCCTGAGATGCTCTGTAGAAAGTGAAGAAGAGGCAGAGTACGGCAAAATCAAAACGACTCTTGTCTGCTGTGTGGCAAATCTCATTGTAATAAAGCTCACAGCAACCGTCCAGTTGCTGATCCCCGCCTATGGCTATTCCCCGGAGCCGCCGGACTGCGATGAAGTCCTTGATGAAGGTTCTGATTTTGACCCACCCTGGCCTCCATTTCCACCCCAGGATCGGTGACCAATGGGAGGACTTTGTAAATAAGCAGGTAAGATTTCTATGATATAGTTTAGCCTAAGTGCGCCAGTCATTTAGACCAAATGAGGAAGAGGATGGGAAAGCCTATGGAAAAGAAGAAGCGCAGATTCAGGAAGACTGCGAAAGTGTCCAAAGCTGGGGCGATATATACATGCCCTCAATGTCAGCATGAAGAGTTGATGCCACAAGATGTACTTGATTACTTTGATGAAATCAACCCACCCACGCCATTTAGTGAGCCTCATCGGTTTACATGCGAAAAATGTGAAGGTATCATGTCACCGAAAAAATAAGCACGCGTGAGCGTGCCTTTTTTATCTTGTTTGCCCCCGGTTGTCTACATACTGTAACACTTCAAACAGCGGGGAATATATTGAATAGAGATTATTTCAATACTTGCGTGTTTCCATGGCAGATTTATCTGAAAGGAAGGTTACCGGTAATGAGTGCATGCGGCAGCAAAAGAGGTGAAATTGTGATCCGGCAGGCAGAAAACGGTGTCGTACCGGGGCAGTGTGATCCTGTATACGGCTGCCCCCCCCCTACAGAAGTAGTTTGTATCTTAACAGAGAAAGTCTATGATGAGTGCAAGAAAATTCACGTAAACGAAGATACATATATCTTTGAAGCAGACCCTGATAACGCAGTAACAGATGTGGAGTGTAAGGATGTCGAGGTTTTGGATGGACCACACTGTATCGTAGTCAGGCCAGGCAAGGTTCGTGTATCGTTTACTTACCGAGTCAGCATCCGCATTAGTCTCGATGACGGGCAAAAAGTACTTATTTACAGAGATTTCACGAATTCAAAAACATTTAAAATGCCTCGTGCTGGAGAAGAGTTCCTGATTGTTCAGTGCTCTGTACCCTTCATCGAGTGCCTGGACTGCTTTGTTAAAAAAGAAGAACCAGATTATGATTATGTTAAAACAACCATTGTTTGTTGTATAGGAAAATATCTTTTAATTAAGTTAAAAGCGCAGGTCCAGTTACTAATTCCTTCGTACGGTTCTTCCCCCGTACCGCCGGACTGTGGAGAAATAATAGGTGCATGCCTTGATTTCGCCTTGGCCTCCATTTTCTCCACAGACAAGATAAGATAACAAGATTATCTTAGTTCCGCTTTTTCACTTCTTTCACCTGTTTTTCATACAGTGTGGAAGAGAGAGGTGAAGCTGTGAACGTTCTGCATTTAAGCCGTTTTTTTTATTCCGGCCAAACCACCCATGTGTTTTCACTTGTCCGTGAGCAGCAAAGGCAAGGCGTATCCGCATTGTTGATTATGGATGGGTACCCCTCGCACCAAGCCGTGGCCATGTATAAGAGTACGGTCAATGAGTTAGGTGCAGCCATCATTAAACCGGGGGACATGTTGTCAATTATGCGCCTGAACCAGGGCAAGCAGATTCATTTGATTCATGCACATTCCTCCCTCACATATCCAATGACAGCTAGTTTGGCGGATACGCTGCGTATTCCTTACGTAGTAACCTGTCACGGATTAGCATTAAACAAGCAGGAATACAGGCTGTTCTTTCAAAAGGCCCGCTCTATTATCTGTATTTCACCAAGGGTAGCCGATACGATCCGGGAGTTTGCCTATAAGAGCTGTATAATTCCCAACGGGATTGATCTTAATGAGTTCCAGCCAGGTGTGAAAAAGGACCCCGTAAAAATTGCATTTATTGCCCGGGTGGATCATACAAAACAAAAGGGATACAATCAATTCTGCAAAGCGGTTGATCTGTTAGAGGGTACGGAAGTATATATTGCATCGAACAAGAACCCCATTAGTAAATCAGCGGAATATTTGGGGTGGACCAATGAAATTGCCCAACTGCTGGCGCAAACAGATATTGTCGTAGGTACGGGACGTGCTATCCTTGAGGGTATGGCTGCCGGTAATGCTGCTGTGATTCTTGGGCGGACATATCAGGGGATTCTTACGTCTGAGAAGGCTGCCAGACAGCATTTTTTGGATCTAAGCGGCCTTGCGGGCAATGATCCGTGCTTTCGGGACATTTTTTATGACCTGACAAAGCTGATGCAAAATAAGAATTATCTCCGCCAACTTCAGAAGTTTGGCCGTGAACTGGTAAAGAAAGAATTTAACAACGAAGAGCATACGCTGCGTATCATTGAACTCTATAAAAAATGCTAGGCTATGCCGTTACAGATTCATAACCAATAATTGCATGGCAATTATAGTCTCACTGGTTTCCCGGAGACGTGCCACGATTCTCCCAAGACCGTAAAGGCGTTTCCCTTCACCGAATATCGCCAGGAGGTCATCCCAATGTTCACACACATCATTAAATTGGCGTTGTACAAATAAATGGAAGCCAGGAAATACTTAAAAACCCTTGGTTGAAAAAATGACCATCCATTTTTAGGCGGTTGGCATTTTTATCTTCTGCTACAGAATTGATTGTATCAAGAAAGTTAATCTATTTATTGCAATGATGGGCCGCAGGATCGTGGTATCTATCTTAAGGATTGAGAAAGATAATAAGCATATTCCATCGGCCTGCGATAGATAAGTCTTTCATACTTAAAGTTTTTAATATCTTTGTATATGCTTTTTTGGGGTTTCCCGTTAAGTTCGATAATCCATAACTTCATTTCTTTGTCTAATACTAAATCCACACTTAATTCTCCCAGCAAACCCATACGAATTTCTAAGACTTGTGCAGCGTTTATACTTATCTTATTAATTGATTGGAGAGCAATTTTTTGCTTTTTTTCAGAAGGGAAGATGCGAGCAAAAATTTCTTCAGCATCAAAAATTGATTCATATACACTAGAGTTAAAGTAAAGTTTATTAGCCACTCTGCAGACTATGGTGGAAACCGTCCATTTCCCTCGGATATTTTTTTGAACAATGACCCGAATATCATAATATCGATGATCTATCTGACTAGATTGAACGCCTTTCTGCACTATATAACTTTTTTTGCCCAGGAGTTTGCCCAGTTTTTGCTGTAAATCTTCATTTTTTCTGCAAATAAAACTAGGGGCTAAGCTGTGTTGAGAAATATGAATGTCTCCGTTTTCCTTTAGCTCTACCCTGTACACGCCCTTTCCCTGATTCCCATAAGAAGGCTTAATGTATACCAGTTTATATATCTTTAATAGTTCTGCTACATTCACCTCATTAAATAAAAAAGTATCTGGTATATGTTTTTTAAGGTTCGACTGACTTAATAGGTTATAGACTTCCCATTTATTAAGCCAATTTATAGTGTTAAAACACTTGTCCCGGCCAATTATACCTTCCAGCAGCTGGATAGTTGCTGTTTTTTTATTGTAACACCGGTTGTAAACGGCATGAGGAAAAGGAAACGCACTTTCTCTCCATTTACCCTCAATCTGGCACAGACCAACAATTTGCTGCCTCTCCCAAAGAATATCTGCCAAAGTAAAGGTAAAAAGCTGCAGAGGCAGATTGTGATGACGTTGATAAAGCTTCAAAATTCTTTTTCTGTTGTTCTTATTAGATACTAAAATGCCAATTAACGGGCAGTCGTCCAATCTTATCACTTCCTGGTTTTGGAACCCTCTCATTATCTTATGCCTAATATATGATATTGACATGAGGTTATAAATTTACTGTACATCTGCATATGGATCTGCTTGCATCTATTAGTATATTAGTCTGGTATTGATTTTCAATCACATATTTTTTCAAGCCTGAATATTATAATTTAATCTTAATAATAGGAGCTGAAAATATGGGTAAATGCATTTGTCCTCCAGGGCCTCCCGGACCGGAAGGGCCACAGGGGCCACAGGGACCACAGGGACCACAGGGACCACAGGGACTGCCAGGACCGTCGGTGGCTACAGATTATGCCTATATTTATAATCAAACAGATCAGGTGGTTGAGGTAAATTATAATGTAAGCTTTGATTCTAATGGGATTATCCTTGGGAACATTGGCCACATTGTTGGATCAGAAGATATTATTCTTTCAATGCCGGGAGACTATCTGGTTACCTTTTCAGTTACAGGTGCAGACGTTAATCAATTTGCTCTTTTTTTAGACGATACTCTTATCCCTGGTACTATTTATGGCTCAGGAAATACTGACCAGCAAAATACCGCTCAGGCTATAATATCTATTTTCAATTCCAACACTCATGTATTGAATGTTCGCAATCATACATCGGAGACAAGGGTTGCGCTGCAGTCGGCACAGGGAGGGAATCAGGCCAATGTGACCGCTTCTATCTATATACAAAGATTAAATGAAAGAATCAGTGAAAATGTGTCCACGTCTTTAGAGTTTTTAACAGCACTTCAAGATCCGGACAGCAGTATAATCAATCTAGAACCGGGCTCCTATAATTTGAGTGGTGATCCTGCTGTGGTGAGAACAACAGCTGTCCTTCTTCAGTCAATATCTCCCGGCGCGGAAATTTACTTTGCCGATGATCAGGATTTAACGTATATCACCATAGGAAACAATGTTACTCTTACAGTAAATATCATCTATAACTCCACACAGCAACAGTTTTTTACAACTATTGATGATGCCTTATCTGCGGCGGCTCCATTTGATGAAATTATTCTATTTCCCGAAACATATATGCAGGCGACACAGATACAAATTACTCAACCATTAACCTTGAAGGGTTTTTCTGCCGATAATACCATCATAGAATTTGACTCTACTCTCATTGTCAGCCTCTTAATTGCCTCCGATGATGTGACCATCGAAAATCTCCATTTGATCGGCCCTACCATGGCATCAGGGGACAACTGGCTTTTTCAAATTGCCTTAAAAGCATTTCCTTCTGATTTTTATGACAACATTACGATTAGTGGCTGTATTATTGAAGGCGGGCGCAGAAACGGCTTTATATATGCCTCAAACCTTTCTATTGTGGGATGTAACTTTATTCACACCGGTAATCGGAATTCATTAAATATCGTTGCCACACAAGGATACACCCTGATTGCCCGTAATAATTTTCAGGGTGGTGCCGCAAGTTTAGCTTCTATCACTTATGAAACAGGCGGTAATGAAATTACAAGCGGGACGATTATTATCCGAGATAATGTTTCGAACCGGCATTCGCAGTTTGTGCTGTTTAATACAGCACTTTGGGGAGATATTGACCAACTGCTCGTTCAAGGCAACCAAATTGATCATGATGATCGCGGTGGAAGTTCGGTTATCTTTCTGCCGATCGCGGACTTTAATCAATTTGACTCTATATTTATAGAAAATAACACTTTTGTTAATCAGAATACTGAACGTTTGGCCGTTCTCCTGGATTATCGTTTTGGGGGAAGTGCTGAGCCCAATTTTGAACAAATAAAAGTGATGTTTAATTCGTTTAATGTTGCTCAACCATGGGGGTCTGCTGGATTTACTGTAGATCCTAATTATCCAATTGGTTTTAGCACAGGTGCGCCCCTCGGATTGACCTTGGACATTTTTGAGGTAGTTGGCAATACGGTTATTTTATAGCTGCTGTGACAGACAAGTTATAGTCGCTTCGAACTGGAAAAAGACTTCTAATCCCTTCTAGGCAGTTTTAACTAAGTTCGCGAATTGTTACCAAGGGCTGAAATGCCCGTAAATACACGTGGGAGAACATTTGTAGTTCGTCAAAAAACAGTAAGTTATCATGCTTCCGTGGCTATTTTGTAACCACGACCATCCACCTATTAAGTGGGTGGTTTTTGTCTTAGAGTTTAAATTTTACTTCATATGCTTAACACGTACTGCCCCATAATCATTACTGGGAGCGAGGAATGATCCCAATAGGGCAGTATCAACGTGCATTTTGAGAAAATCAATTGAATACCGATAGTATCTTGTGTTACTGTGTAAATAATCGGTATTGAAAGTGGTTGGTACAATTATGATAAATAATTTGCGCCTGACCACCGAAAACGGCTTGTTGTTGCGAATTAATGAGTGAAGGCGTTATGATTGCACTACTGCTACGGGGAAAAGGAGTGCCGCCTTTGAATGAAGATAATGTTAAAAACCTACTTGAACAAGTAGTTAATGGAAACTCAGACGCGCGTGAGTCCCTGATTGAACACTATCGCCCTTTTATCCTAAAAGAGGCCAGTCGGGTGACCCGCAGATTTCTGGAGTGGGGTAAGGATGAAGAGCTTAGTGTAGCGATATTAGCTTTTAACGAAGCTATTGACGCATACTGCTGCAATAAAGGGCGGTTTGAGCCTCTGGCACGTGTTGTCATACGCCGACGCCTTATCGACTTCTTCCGAAAAAGCAAAAGTACTGTCCCCACAGGCGAATTGACCGAAAATGTTTCTGTAGAAGAAGATTGGGAGCAGGGGGAAAGGGAGCAGGAAGTTATACGTTATCAGAACGTTCTTAGGTTTTTTAATCTGGATTTAATGTCAGTGGCCGGTGCACAGCCAACACATATGATTACCAGAAAAGATCTGCAGGCAGTAGCCATGGCCTTAGCCTCGAGGACGGATTTAATGCACCAACTGTTTCGGACCGGCAAGCTGCCGAAAAATGAACTTTGCCGTCTAACCGGAAAAAGCGGCCGTGTTCTTGAACGCGGGAGAGTGTATGTAATAGCGCTGGCAATCTTGCTTGCAGGGGATGAATTCCCTTACTTAAAGGGCTTCGTGGAAAATATCATTGGGAAGGGCGGTGAAAGTTAATGGAGACCGTACGTGGCCGGGTCCTGGAATTAAACAATAAGCATATCGTTTTACTCTCTACCGATGGCCGCTATTTAAAACTGCCCACACCTCCCGGAAAAATCCGTTTAGGTGAGGAGATAGAGTTGTTCGTCCAGCCGGCAAGAAGTAGGAGACGGTTTATATCCATTCCTTCTCTTTCTGCTGTGGCTGCTGTTTTGTTGTTCCTTATGGTTCTACCGTATTTATTTTCCGATAATAATGCGGATAGCAGGCAATTCTATCTTGCCCTCGATATCAATCCCAGTGTGGAGCTCGTTGTTGATTTTGATCTCCACGTGCTTGAGTACAGGGCTTTAAACTCTGACGGGGAAAAAGTATTGGAAGGACTTCCCATGGGTGCTCTGCTGTTTGATGCGATTAATGATGTGCTTGAAAGGGCTGCAGCACTGTCATTTCTCAAGGGTGAGGCGGATGATAATCTGGTACTTCTGACACTGGCCGGAAATGTGCCGGCTGAAGTGACTGTGGCACATTTGGAAATCGCAGTTCATGACAGGCTCATTATGCTGGGAATTGACGGTCATGTGGGGGTATTTGAAGCAGGGGAAACAGAACTTAACGAAGCGCATAAACAGGGAAACTCACTTAACAGGTATTTCCTTGAGAAGGCTGCGGTTATCCCGGAAAAGACCCCACCTGCCACTGAGTACAGCCTTCAGGAGATGGTGGAAAGGGCTGGACCTCCGGTTCATGAGCGTATGCTCCCTGTACAGTCACAAAAACCGCCCGGGCTGCCTGGCCCGTCCCCGGCCGGTGAAGAGCCCGGCAGAGCTGTGCCCGGAAGATTACCGTCAATAGGGCTGCCACGTCCACCTATACAATCAGAGCTGCACCAGGAACAGAATGCGGATTCTTCTATAGGAGAGTCTGCAGAAGAGGAGTCTAACGAGGAATCCGACAAAGAAAGCCCGCCTCTTTCAGTCCCCGGTTTTACTCCTCCACAGCAGAAAGAAGGTGTTGCACCTGAAGAGAATCGATAAAATTTTTATTTCGACCACCTAAAACCAGTTTTCATTTCGAATAAATTGGTAAGCAGCAATTATCAAGGGGGGTAAAGACAATGTTTAAGAAAATTACGGTGATACTGTCGGTGATTTTACTGTTGTTGGCAGGGGCAGTCCTGGCCCAGGCGAATCCAACACTTCCGCTTCTCCCGGAGAACGATTTGTACGAAGCCGGAAGAGGTTTAGAAACCGCCCAGCTTGAAATGGCACGAGGATTAGATCAGGTTCTCATACATAATCAATCTGCGGACAGGAAACTGCAGGTTATTAAACGACTAATAGAAAGAGGAAATACAGAGCATATTCCCGGCCTAACTGCCGAGTATGAAGGACATGAAGGAGAGCTTGGACAACTGCTGGCCGGTCTGGAAGGCCCTGCTTTTGAAAGCATACTTGAGAGGGTAGGTACAGCCCTTGCAAACAGACTCGCCCGGCTGGAGGCGTTTGAGACATTTATTACAGAAAAAGAAGAAGCAGGACTTCCGAGTGAAGCCATTGCCGGCATGCAGCGTGCCCTGGCAAACCAGCAGGCAGCATTTGGAAAGATGCAGGCAGCTTTAACCAAAGCACAAAATGGCTTTACCTATGCCTTGGAAAGAAGAAATGCAGCGGCGGCAAACCGTCCCGGTTTACCCGTGCAAGCGGCTCAGGGTGTAACAGAGCAGGAAGAAGAAGAGGATCAAGACGGACCTGGCCAAATTCCTGGAAATGTTACTTTACCCGGTCAAGCTGGTGGCCGGCCCTAATTGGCGATAAAATTATGAAAAAACAATTAAAACAATTAGTTATTCTAGCGGTCATGGCTTCATTTTTACTAATGCCCGGCTGCGGGAAGCCTGCAAGCGAAAGCCCTGCACCGGCGCCGTCACAAAAAGTAGAATATGAGTTCCAACAAGTCTATGAAGCAGCTAAATTCAACCTGGGCTTTTCGTACCCGGCTCAATGGGAAGTTATCTCGGAATCAGAGCAGGCCAATGCTATTACCCTGCGGCTGAGGGATAAAAGCGACCACAGCTCTTCCCTGATCGTCTTGGTACGTTCCGGCCAACCGAAAAATGAAGAACTGCTCAAAGATGCCCATACTCTTCTGGAGAAAAGCCTCTACCTGACTCGCGAGATTTCACAGGGAGAAGAGCGGATGGTGGAAGACAGGCCGGTCTTATTCATGGCTGCTGAGGCAGGGGAAAACAGCATAATCAATTCCAAAGCAGCCGTTTTTACAAAAGAGGGATACTCCTACCTTCTGGTAGTAGTAGCACGCCAGGATGACTTCCCCAAAATCGAGGAAATTTTTGAGAGAATCATACTTGAAACTGTATCCAAAATAAATTAGTTGATACTACAAAACTGCTTTCAGCGTGAAAGCAGTTTTTGTATGCTTTGAAATAATAACATTTATAATTTTACCCTACGGCGCATGTCCGATATTGCGTTGGCATAGCGGGCCTTTTTTAAAATTTATATACTGTTCCAGATCTGCTGGCACCGGTTATTGCCGGTTTGGTTTTTGCGTTCCTGGGATTATTGCTTGGCTGCTTATCCCCGCCCATTTCCGAAAACCAATGGCAGCTAATCCGTCCAGACAAAAGAGAACTCTGAAGAAGCTATCTCCCCCACATTTATATGCTCCCTACGGTTTGACAATTTGGTGAGCTAAAGAGCGGCATCAATAAGTTCACCCATCCCCGCCAATACTTTTTCTGTGGGCGGATACACCGGCTTGAGGTCTTTCATCACCAGGTCAAGAAACCCTGTTTGGCTGCCGGAATTTACAGGACGCTGATAGGCAACGATGGGGGTATCAAACCCGCCTACTTCAGACCAGTTGGTGATTCTACCGGCATAAATACTTCTTATCTCCTTCAAACGTAAGACCAGTGACAGGGTTATCAATATGGGTGAGAAAGACAAAAGCTTCGCTGACGATGGGTGTGACTTCCAGAGCCACTCCTTTTTCTTTTGCAAGGGCGGTTTCTTCTGATGAGGGGCTTGTTACAAAGATTATATCAGCGTTTCTGTTAATAAGATTTATATATGCCTGGTGTGTTTTATTATGAAGGATATGAGGCCTTACTTCCTCTGTGTTAAGACCTGTAAGTTTCGCAGCAATCGCTTCGGAGAGGGGAATAGTCAGAACGTTTGTTAGTTTCGCTGAAAACAGCAAGTTATCATGCTTCGGTGACCATTTCGTGACCACGACCATCCACTTTACACGTGGGTGGTTTTTGCTTATTCATTGACGTAATCGGGAAAAATGATATACAATAATTATAACCACTATTCGACTGTGGAGGTATTGATATGAGACCGCATGAGATTATAAAAGCAATAGATAAATTAAGTCTATCTGAAAAATTGATACTTGTTGAAGATATTTGGGATTCAATTGCTCGAAGCAATATCTAATATGACAACTATTATTATTAAAGCAACATGTCGATGTTGATGGAATATTTGGAGTGCCATACTGGTACGGATTTTACCGAGGTTTGCACCTAATAGATACGGCTTTAGTATAGGGGGGAGTACTATCAACATAAAAAAATTTATAGTATTTGTATTTGTTAGTATGCTATTGGTGGTAATAACTCCTTTGATTATTCCTGTAACAGCAACAGAACCTAACCAGCTTAATAATCTGCAATTTGGTGCTCCGCTGCCTTTTATCCAACAGGAAATTTTGCTGGAACCTCCAGAGAAATGGTTCCCGAACAGGATGACAATTATGAATCCATGGGAACACCCTACGAAAATTATATGGGCAAACTTTATTACTTCTACTGTGATTATAAGTGTCGGTTTAATAGTACTCAGCAGAGCCCTCGCCCGTTACTTAAGGTAGTAACGGTTTTTTTTAATCTATCAAGCTGAATTTAAATAATTATGAAGGAAAGGAAACTTTTGGACCACTAAAGAATGTCTTACTTAATAGAGAATCCGACGCGGTCCTCCTGAGCATGGAAGCCCAGGCAAAAGGCACCTACGAAATCCTTTCCAAACAGGCACAGGGGTTTGAGCAAATCGTAAAGGCTGCCGGTGGTGAGGCCAACCAAGCTGTTTTATTAATGATTGCCGATATGGCTGGAATGCTCAAATCAATACCACCTTTGGATGAATTGTTTAAAACGGCCGGTTTAAAGCTGCCCAATTACCTGGGGCAACAGCTAAACCCGGAAAGTGCACCTAAAGATGAAACGGAATAATATCCAATAAGTTTTTGTTGAAAATAAGGATTTACTACTTAGCACCTTTAATAGCTACTTTTCCTTAGTAGTTGTTCATTTGTCAGCAAATATGAGTCTTTTGATTTAACAGATGATGAGCTGGTGATTTACCAGCAATTTGCAAAGTACAAGGATGACCAACTGCTGAAGTCGTTAACACCTGTTCAAGTTTTTAAGAATTTCCGAGCAATGGTCATAATCTCTATTGAAATGTAACGTCAATAGCGTTACAATATAATCAGAGGAGATGATAAACATGGAAAAAACTACGACTTTAAATTTAAGAGTTAATCCTGACGTAAAAAGAAGAGCAGAGGAAATTCTTTCACAATTAGGCATCCCGATGTCCACAGCGATAGATATTTACCTGAAGCAGATTTCAATGACTGGTGGAATACCTTTTGCTATAACACTGCCGAAAGCACCGGTTTCCGTAAACGCTGATTTGATGACAACTGACGAAATTCATGCGAAGTTAAAGGAAGGATACAACGATATTGAAAAAGGTAATGTGCAGGATGCATCTGTTGCCTTTAAGAAATTTCGGGTGACACACCAATGAAGCAGTATAGGGTTCAGATCACGGACAAGGCACTTTCCGATATGGAGGAGATTTATAATTATGTCGCAGGGCAGTTACAGGCACCGGAAGCAGCCATGGGACAATATAACAGAATAGCTGATGCAATCGAAACCCTTGATACATTCCGGAACGTGTGAAGTTAATTGAATCTGAAGAATTATGTGCACTGGGACTCCGTCAGATGCTTGTTGATAACTTTTCTGTATTCTTCCATATCAAAGAAGAGCGCGTTATTATAACAAACGTTTTGTACAGTGCCAGTGATATATCTAATCGTATAGTGTCATATTTAAGGTTTAAGCGCCGGCTTTCTTTTGCAACCCTTGTCAGGGAAAATATATTTGAATCTGATCGGATTCAAAGCCCTTTTGTCTTGGGATTTATTAAACCAAAAATATACATACCAATAGGGCTGGCAAAAGAGGAACTCGATTATATTCTAAAACATGAGGCAACCCATATTAGGAGAAAAGATTATCTCATACCGTTGATGATGTGCAAAAGGAAATGGGCTTCCCGGCAAATTGGAAGGACATTCAAGCAATTTAGGTCTTTTACGGACTGCTTGTGCTTGTGCTTGAATGAATTTCCTAAATATTACAGTTTTATGATTCCCGGACGGCTCCGGTCCCCGACACCACTAGTTAATTTTCATATATCGATATGATATTTTAAACATCTTATTTGCCCCTTATATTTAGTTTACTTTCGTGATATAATATTAAAACAAGTACGAAATTCGTACAACGGGAGGAAGCAGAAATATGTCAGCACTAACAAAATTACGCAACCGTTCACAGGTGACCTTGCCTAAAGAAGTGGTAAAAGCATTGAACTTGAAAATCGGCGATGATTTAAAAGTTGAAGTTAAATCAGGACGTGTAGTAATTACTCCGATTGCTGTGATTCCAAAGGAAGAACTGTGGGCATGGAAGCCTGAAATCCGCGAGGCTATTATTGAAGGCCAAAAGGAAGCGCGTACCGGAAAGCTCAAGGCGTATGAATCTTTAGATGAAATGTTTGCAGGATGGGACGACGAGGAAGAAGGGCCTATGGAGGGCAATAATGTACAAGATACAACCGACCAGCCGGTTTAATAGGCTTAGAAAAAAGCTGCCGCAAGAAATTAGAAAGCAACTCAAAGATACTCTGCGTCGACTCCAAGAGAACCCGAGTCATCCATCGCTCAGGACAAAAAAATATAAATCCATCCCTGGGGTGCTTGAATCGAGCATCAATATGCAATATAGAATCCTGTGGGAGTATAATCAAAAAGACAAAACTATCATATTGCTACTCGCGGTTGGTGACCATGATATCCTTTAATCTGTACTATATATAAGAAAAAAGCTGATGTTAGTTTTTATACACCTTATCCCCGCAGGTACAGCGATGTCTATGCGAACTGGGGATATGATAGTTCGCGTGGTGTATATTTCTGGGGCAGAAATTTGTACACTCTTTCCTGTGTTAACGGGGAATCTGAATTGCCGGTATACGGCGTATCTTCACCAAAATCCCCAGAGGATCGATTTTATGGAAACAGCTGTACAAGAAAAGATCCGCTTCGGAAAGGGTAAACAAGCGCTACAATGATTTTGCCCTGGATACCGCCCGCGTCAGGGACAATTGCTACTGGTATCATCTCGCTCACCTGGCGGCAATCAATATGCATCTCGCTGCCTGGGTGAAACAGGAGATACAGCAGACGGGGCTGGATAAAAAGGCATTGTTGTTGCATTTTCTGGGTACCGAGACAGCTGTTGCCTGTGCTTAAATCAGTTGCCGGCCCCGAAAAGCGGCCCCCTTATTATTAAATCCATGCGTAGCTGGCGCTTTAAAGGAAGGAGTGCTTGCTTTAGCCTGCCATTATTAAGCTTATCAAGGAGCATATTGCTACATGATGTTAATATTGTAATTTTTTGTTAGCTATCCTTGCTAAAATACCACATATAACCATTAATGGCAGCGATATACCTTGACACCGAAATGCAAAGAAGCAGGGTGGTCGCGTATGATAAGAGCATTTCAACAACTGCCCAGGCATGCAACGAGGGAATGGCGCTCTTTTTCGGAGTCAACGTAGAAGAGTTGTTTGTTTATAACGAGTACGAATAATGGGAGGACATTGAATAAGATGCAAAAGGATTGATTGCCTTCAGCCGGTCCACCCAGTCGGCGGACACTAAAAAGGGGACATATAGACATTTCGCAGTTTTTCACTACTGTTCGGCGGCGGCGCTATAAGTGGGTTCGACATTATAGCGGCGCAGCCGTAGGGAGTTCCAGACAACATTGACTGAACTGAAGGACATAGCAGCCACACCAATCATCGGGTGTAATAAGCCAAACGCGGCCAAAGGGATGGCAATGGCATTATAAAACCATGACCAGAAATAATTCTGTTTTATCTTGATAAAAGTAGCGCGGGAAAGCTTGATGGCAGTTATAACTGAACTCAGGTCACCACGAATCAGTGTAACATCGGCTGCTTCAATAGCGATATCTGTCCCTGTACCGATAGCGATACCTATGTTGGCTTGTTTTAAAGCAGGGGCATCGTTAATCCCGTCACCAACCATGGCAATAATTGCATATTCTTTCTGAAGCTCTTTAACCGCCTGTACCTTGCCTTCAGGCAGCACATCAGCCAGCACAAGGTCAATTCCTACTTTACGGGCTATGGCTTCCGCGGTACGCTGGTTATCTCCGGTAATCATGGCCGTTTTCAGACCCAGTTCTTCAAGTTCCCGGATGGCGTCCACAGAGTCAGTTTTTAGGGTGTCAGCCACGGCTATTACACCTGCAGGCATGTTATCCACTGCTATTAACATAGCTGTCTTTGCTTCATTTTCCAAGGTTTCAACATCTTTTTCCAACCCGCTGAAATCAAGCTTATATTCCTGCATCAGCTTCCGATTTCCGACAAGGACTTCTCTCCCCTGTATACTCCCGCTGACTCCACGCCCGGTAATGGAAAGAAAATCCTTCACTTCCGGCAATTTTTTCCCTTCGCCGCGGACACGCTCCACTATGGCATAGCCCAGTGGATGCTCGGAAACTGCCTCCACGCCGGCGGCGTAAAGGAGGATATCTTCCTCATTAAAACCTCCAACTGCCAGGACGTTAGTGACCTCCGGCTGTCCCCTTGTAATAGTGCCTGTTTTGTCAAAAACAATCAATTCCACATCTTTGAGAGTCTGGATGGCTTCCCCGTTGCGGATGAGGACACCCTTTTCCGCACCGATGCCGCTGCCGACCATCAGCGCTGTGGGCGTAGCCAGACCCAGGGCACATGGACACGAAATTACCAGTACTGCAATGGCGGCAAAAAATGCCAGGGTCAGGGTGGCCAGGTCAGGGTTAACCCAGGGCAGCAAAAGTGCACCCCTTTCAATAATTGCGCGGAAAAAGGAGGGAAAGGTAAGCCAGGCAATAAAGGTGAGGGCAGAAATACCAATTACTGTCGGCACGAAGTAGCCGGTTACCCGGTCGGCAAACTCCTGGATCGGCACGCGCGACCCCTGGCACTCTTCAACCATTTTTACCACCTGTGAGAGGAAGGTGTCCTTACCAATACGTGTAGCCTTGACCTGCAGGGCACCCAGTTTATTGATGGTCGCGCCGATGACCGTATCGCCTTCCTTTTTATCTACCGGCAAAGACTCTCCTGTGGCCATGGACTCGTCAACGGCGCTGTTTCCCGCAATCACCGTCCCGTCGGTGGGAATCTTCTCTCCTGGACGAACAAGCATAATATCGCCTTCTTGGATCTGTTCGATGGGTATCTCTTTTTCTTGCCCGTCAACCAAAAGGCGTGCCGTCTTCGCTCCCAGTTCAAGCAGCTTTTTGATGGCCTGAGAGGCTCGTCCCCGCGCGCGCCGCTCCAGGTAGCGCCCCAGCAGGTGAAAGGTCATAATTGTTGTGGCCATTTCAATAAAAGACTGCAAAGGGATGAAAAAACCTGCCAAACCCATGATGTAAGGAGGGATAGACCCGAGGGTTACTAGGACATCCATATTGGCGGTGCCGTGTTTTACCGCTTTCCAACTGCCGACGTGTGTTTCCCAACCGGCCAGAAATACTACCGGGAAGCCCAGCGCGGCAACAATCACGAGATATCCGGGGACAGGTACAATCAGCAAGTGGACAAACATCAACGACATGATAAGCCCCGCCGGTATCGCCGCATAAAGGAAACGTTTTCTGACTGAATGCAGTTTCTCTTCCTCGACGTCTAAGTTGCCTTCGCTTTTGTATGTGCCTTCGGCTTCTTCCTCAACCAGTTTATACCCGGCCTCACTGACGGCGGATATAAAGTCGTCAAGCCCGACCCATGCCGGATTGTAGACTACGGAAGCTTTTTCTGCGGCAAAGTTGACATGGGCTTCTTTTACTCCTTTTAAACCAGCAAGAGCTTTTTCTACCCGCCCGGCACAGGAGGCACAGTCCATTCCCTCAACACGGAAAGTCAGCTTTTCCAAGCGCTGGGCCGTCTTTTGCGCGGTGTCTTCTTTCCCTGCTTCCCGTGCTTTGTAGCTGGCATCGTCTAAAGCACGGATCAAGTCATTAACTTTAACCTTCTTTTCATCATATTCCACAAAAACCTTGCCCACTGCAAAGTTAATCTTTACTTCCAGCACACCGTCAAGACCGTTTAGCGCTTTGTCAATCACTTTGATACAGGAGGCGCATTCCATATCTTCCACTTGCAGGACAACTTTTTCCATTACGGGCGGGCTTGCAACTGCCATTTCACTCATCCCTTTCTTAGTTTTTTGTACCCCCACAAAGTCTGGCTGATTCCGGCTTTACCCAGGTGGTTACGGCAGGATCCAGGAATTCTGCATAAATTAGGTTTCCCGCAAACAACCGTGTAAATTCTATGGCAAAAATATGGATTTAGCAACTCTGTTTTACCAGGAATAGTTAAGAGAATACTACAAAACCCCTGCATCCTTAACGTATTTCAAATACGTATTGTGATGCCGGGGTTTCTTGCTTCGTCGTCCAGCCCTCGCTTTTGTGTTGTAGATAACGATTGTAAGTTCACAAGCGACAATCCGGTAATTTAAACTAATTGTACTTATTAGATGGTTTCACCCACGGCGAATTCATGAAGAAATATATTAGGAGTTTAAACTAAAAAATGGTATTTTGTTTGAACTAGGAAATGTAAAAAACAAAGAATTACGTAAGAGGAATCATTAGTGAGTATATAAGCATAAAATGAAGTATTTGGCATGTAATTAACAATAATGGTGCTGGACAACCAAATGGTCATGAAATAAGCTATTGCTCAGAAGTATGTTTGGAGGGATACTGATGAGCAATGGCTTATATCAAGGAAAATTTTTCGATCATTTTGGGGGCATAAAGGATA
>JAGXRN010000072.1 GCA_018335875.1 Dethiobacter sp. | reverse complement strand
AAAAAATTCGCCTGCGCGCTCACCGGGGGCGGCGTAAGACATTGGAAAAAATCGGTGTCCTTGAAAATACCTATCCGTCCATCTTTGTAGTTAGGATTGACGAACCGAACTATAATCAACGCCTGTCATTCTCATATGCTGATGTATTGACAGAAACGGTGGAGCTGGCCCTGCTAAAAGACGGTAGTGCTAAATTGATGCCCGTCGCTAAGTAGAGGAGAACTGGAATACAGACATAGCAGTCCCGCGGGGGCTGTTTTTTTATTGCAGAAAAAACAGGTTGTCTTTTGTGAAAAGACATTTTTTTCAGTTAAAGTAAATATATATGATAAAGGCGTAATACTTGCGCGTGTGCACATTCCAAAGTGCAGCGGCATATAATTAATCGGATGAGTGTTTAGAAAGGGGGCGGGCGACACTTTTTGCATCAGCATGCATATAGTGTAGTAAATATTAGATGAAAGGAGGCTGAAAAATGGGTAAAGACGAAAAAGTTAAGGTGGAATTTATCACCGAACTGCTGAAAGTGGAACAAGTAGTAGGTGAAAATGCTGCCCAGACGTCAGTAATCAGAGAAATCACGCTGCCCGGCAGGGTAAGAAAAATTGCTGATGTTGATGCTACCGTCCGCAATGTCACATCAAGGGTAATTGAAAACAAAGTTATTGTGGAAGGTATAATACACAAGCAGATTTTCTTCGTTGATGATGACACAGACCAACTGAAAGAATTTACAGTTACCGATGAAAAATTTATTCACTTTGTAGACATTCCCGGCGCAATGCCCGGTATGAATGTGCAGGTCCATACAAGAATAGAATTTATCGGGCATGACATGCTCCGTGAATTTCAACAAAACGATCAATGGTTTACTGTCTTCCGGCAGACAGTGGTGCTGGAAATTTTTGCAAAAGTAACAGAGACGCTGCAGTTGGAAGTTGTTGTAGACGTCAGGGGCATTGATCCAAGCAGAGTCACCAGGGAACTGCTCAAAGTGGAAAGTGTTATCGGGGAGAACGCCTCCCAGGTCACTGTCCTGGCCGATATACAATTCCCCCATCCGGCACGGAAAATTAAAAACATCGACACCCAGATCCGTAATATTGTGGCCAGAGTAATTGAAAACAAAGTGATCGTGGAAGCTGTGCTGCACAAGCAAATATTCTTTGTGGCGCAGGAGAACGATGTGGTCTACGAGGTTTCGGTAGACGAGAAATTTACGCACTTTGTCGACGTACCCGGTGCGTTCCCAGGTGCCAACGTGCAGGTCCACCCCAGAGTCGAGTTTGTTGATATAGTGATTGACCCTTATGACAGGTTAAAAGGCCGCCAGACCGCTGTCATCGACATTTTTGTCAAGGTAACAGAGACTGTTCAGGTCGATGTCGTTACTGATGTCAAAGATGTCAAAGTAACCAAAGAACTGCTCAAAGTTTCTCAGGTCATTGGAGAAGGCGCCAAGCAGCATAAAATTGTGGCTGACCTGGTTGCACCGGCTGCTGCGCGCAAGATAGCCGGGCCGCCCATGACTCGCTTTGAAAATATCAAAACAAGAGTTATAGAAAACAAGGTTATTATCGAAGGCGAACTGGTCAAGCAGATTTTCTTTGTCAGGCTTGACTTCGACGATGTGCACGAATTTGAGGTCCGGGAGCGCTTCACTCTCTTTATCGATATTCCGGGCGCCCGTCCGGGCCACGTTGTCCAGGTTTACCCCCGTGTGGAATTTGTCGATTTCGAGATCGATCCCATCGATCCCACCCGGATTCGTCAGATCGTGGTAATTGAAGTCTTTGTCAAGGTCACAGAGTTTGTCCAGCTGGAGGTTGTTGTTCAGCTGCTGCTCGATGTAGTAGAGCCGCTTCCGGCGGTAACAGTGTATGTAGTCCAGAAGGGTGACACACTGTTCAAGATTGCGCAGCGTTTCGGGACCACGGTAGATGCCATCCTCAGAGCAAATCCGGAGATTAAAGATCCAAATCTGATCTTCCCCGGCCAGAAAATATTGATTCCCGCGCCTCCAAAAGGGTAAATTAATCCGTGTAGCATCACTGATGCTACATTTTTTTTGCTTTTTCCGCCGGGCAAATATTTAACTTCGCCGCTAACCAAAGCTTGTCAATGTTTAAACTTTCTGTAACCATTTTGGCCTGTCTATACATAACATAAAGAGTAGAATACTGCTTAAAGCAGGAAAACCAGGAGGAGATACCTTGGATAATAACGGACTCGAAACTACAAACCGTATCCTCCCCTTAGTTCTGGCACGCGGGGAAGTTGACATTACTCTTCCGCTGCGCAACACACTGGCAGTGAGGACAGAAGAGTATGATGAACCGTCACTGTCGGTCAGTGAAGTTAAAGCATGGGCTCTATCCGGAGAACTGTATGTTGAGCTTGTGGTGCAGCAGGAGTCTTATTATGTGGTGGCAGAGACTGGCTTGGTGGATAAAGATGTGAGTCTGCACCGCATGTCGCAGTTGTTTAATGTCCCTGAGATTGGCCCGGGCAACATTGTAGAAGTCAGTGCTGAGGCTGTGCCTCAGGGAAACTGGAGCGCCGTTTCTGAAGAAGGCGCCGGGGAGGCGACCACCCTGGCAGGGGAGTGCCGGATTAAAGTAAAATATGTGGTATCTGAGCATCAGCCCCTCGCTTTTTATAAGCCTGCCGGGGACACTGACGCGACTGTGCTTTCAGAAACGATGGAAGTGGAATGCTTTTGCGGGAAAACAGAGGCCAGCTATGACATATCTCTCCCCGTTGAATTTGGCGCCATACCCAAAACAACGGGAGAGATGCACGGCCACTTTGTCAATGTTAAAGCCACCGCCATGCCTGGTTGGGTCAGGGTTGAAGGTGATGTGGCCGTTGCTGTGTATTATAATGACATAGAAGGAAACAGCCGGGAAGAGTCTTTTGTGCTGCCATTTCGGAGATACCTGGAGTTTCCGGAAGCAGTTGACGGCATGCTGGCGGCGGCCTCAAGCAGCGTTGAAATTTTTACCTGCCGCCGCAATCCTGAAAGCAGAAAAGGCGAGATCAGGGGGCTGCTCCACGCAGAGGTGCGACTGTCTAAGCTTGAAGCACTTGAAGTAGGCGCCGACCTGCATAGAGGCCATGTATTTCCCGTGCCTGCCGGTTATCCCGGGCATCATGGCCACCACGGCCATAAAACAAATCCTCTTCTGCTTGAAGAGGTAATAGCTGTCGGCTCATCGCAAACACTGATTCAGAGGGAAATTATTTTCTCCCGTCCCGCCAGGAAAGTGCGGGAGCCTGTGGATGCCGTGGTCAGGAATCTCCAACATGAGATAATAGGCAACAAAGTAATTGTGCGCGGAGTTTTAATCAAACAAATTTATGCCGTTGATGCCGCCACAGGGGCCGTTTTTGCCCAGGATGTAAAAGAGGCTTTTGTCCACTTTGTCGATGTCCCCGGGGCGGCACCGGGCATGCGCGCCCATGTGAGAGCCAGGGTGGAATTTGTCAGCATTGAGATTCGACCGGGCGGGGAGACTGCCCGTCAGGTGACAATAATTGAAATTATAGTCAAAGTAACAAGGTTTATTAAAAAAGAAATTGTCTCTCCCATTTTTCCTCCCATAGCCTCCCCTCTGCCTGGCCCCGGGCCGTTTCCCAAACCCACCGGCACCATCTACGTGGTACGGTCGGGAGATTCTGTCTGGAAAATTGCCCAAATGTTCGGGGTGAGTATGGAATCAATCATTGCCGCCAACAATCTGCAAAATCCAAACCTGATTTTCCCCGGACAACAACTGATTATTCCCGGCAGGTGATTGGCAAGTAAAACCACAGGGTTGAAATTGTGGGGAATCTTCCCCTGCTCTCCCTATGACCTTTATGGTTGCACAGGATGTCGGCTCAGCCGGCATCCTGCGTTTTGAAAGGGCTGAGGCAATGCACTATAATAAAGATGTTAAGTTATGTTAACAATTTGCAAAGGAGTGTTCATATTTTGCGTAAAAGAAGGACAAGTCTCCTCTCTGTAGTAATGATTCTCATATTTTTGCTCTCACCTCTTGCCACAGTACAGGCCTTTACCATACGTTATACTTATGTTTATACCGCAAACGGCTGGCAGCTTTTGTCGTCTCAACAAACCCAACCGGTCACCAGCATTACATACTCTTATTACCGGATACAGGCCGGGGACACACTCTTTCACATCAGCCAGCGCTTTAACACCACAGTCAGTCAACTTAAACAGCTAAACAGGTTGTCAGGCGATTTGATCCTGGTAGGTCAGCTGCTGGTTGTGCCTATTCGTTCTTCCCAGCCTACTCCAGCACCGGCACCTGCACCGGCACCGGCACCGGCACCTGCACCGGCACCTGCACCGGCACCGGCACCTGCACCTGCACCTGCACCTGCACCAGCACCAGCACCTACTCCCGCACCTACTCCCGCACCTACTCCCGCACCCGCACCCGCACAGGCTGTCAGCGGGCTGACACAGGCGGAGCAGCAGATGCTCAACCTCGTCAACCAGGAAAGGACAAGCAGAGGGCTGCGCGCTCTGCAGGCCGATCTGGAGTTAACCAGACTGGCAAGGCTGAAAAGCCAGGACATGATAAACCTGAAATATTTTGCTCATCAGTCTCCAACTTACGGCTCACCGTTTGATATGATGCGGGCGGCGGGTGTAACATACCGGACTGCCGGCGAAAACCTGGCAGGCGCAGGCTCGGTGGAACGTGCCCATACGGCACTGATGAACTCATCCGGCCATAGAGCCAATATCTTAAACGCCAACTACACGCACATCGGCATCGGCGCTATCACCGGAGGCCCCTACGGGATGATGTTTACACAACTGTTTGTAGGCAGGTAAAAATATTTCTATTAAAGACACACCATCCCATAATTGGAAGGTGTGTCTTTAATTTATACCGGTAAATTATAACGCTTTGCAGCTTGCAAAGCTACAGCGGAGACCGGCACTGAAAGGCGCGTTGAGGGAACCGAATTAGGGCGCCTTTCTTGAAAAAAAAGTGGGCTTAACAGCCTCACTTTTGAAATTTAGGTATGATGAGCATTTTGCCGGGATGAAGGTAACGGGGGTACTTGATTTTATTAAAATCTATAAGCTGCTTTGGCGTTAGATTGAAGCGCTTGGCGATGCTGGCAACAGTATCACCGGGACGGACAAAATAAACTTCTTTGTCATAATGCTGGGGAACTTTTATTTCCTCTTCTTTTTCAAAGATGATTACAGGCGTGCCCATGGGCGTAAGCGGGAATATTTCTTCCACATCTTCATTATACATGCGCACGCATCCCGCCGTGGCGGCAGTTCCAATCGTCCAGGGATTAAAGGTACCGTGAATGCCGTGGCGCTGATAAGTAAAAGCCATCCAGCGCGTCCCCAGCCCCGGGTGAGGTTTGGGGTTTTTTTCGTAAACGCTGAATTGCCCAAGCGGTGTCGGTGTCTCCGCTTTCCCGATGGCGATGGGGTATGTTTTAAAAAGCTGCCCCTGCTGGTATAGCGTCAAGGTTTTTGTGGCTCTGTTGACCTCTATTTTTGTCATTTTTCCCCTCCTAATTGTTGTTTGGTTTATTTTATGAATAGCAGTTTAAATTTGTTAGCACTACAACAAAAATGCTCAAAGGTCAATTTCGACAGAAAGTAAATATTTTGTCAGCCATATCCTCTCTGATAAAGGGAAAGCTAAAATGTGCTTTACTGTCCAAAATTAAAAGAGGAGTTGAGGCTAATGAGTCCCAGGCGCAATAAGATTATGTCTGAATCGCTAAGAGAGGAATTAGCCGAAGAACTTGGAGTCGCCAATGTCGTTCGCCAGGAAGGCTGGGGCAGCGTTTCTTCCCGGGATTGCGGAAACCTGGTAAAACTGGCCATTGAGCGTGCTGAGAAGCAATTAATGAATGGACAGTAAGCTAAAGGTATGCCACAGCGGCATACCTTTTAATTTGATGTATGAAGGAATTTTAAGGATTGTGTGGAATTATAAAACAATCAGGTTGCTGCGGAAAATATTTTCTAAAAGCAGGGAAAACTAAAAAACAATGCTGCTTGCCGGAGGCGTAAGGATGAAAGAAATTAAAAACTTAAAAGATGTAGAGAGCTATACAATTGAAGAAAGCAGGATGATTCACTCAGCAACACATGAAGAAATCCTGGCGGGAGCTACCACAGATATTTATTTTATCCGTACTCTGGAAATTCTGCGCGCTACAGCCAGAGAGAATACGGTGGTAACCGCGGAGATTTTTACGAGCAAAGACGGCGTAATGTGCGGAATTGAGGAAGCTGTAAAACTTTTAAGTAAAAAGGATGTTGATGTTTGGGCTCTGCCGGAGGGCAGTGTTTTCTCTCAAAAAGAAGTGGTTATGCGAATTCGCGGCCGCTACAGCGAGTTTGGCATTTATGAGACAGCGATACTTGGCATGCTGGCCAGTGCCAGCGGTTGGGCAACCGCGGCGCGTGAGTGCAAAGAGATCGCCGGCAGCAGGAGAGTGTTTTGTTTTGGAGCGCGCCATGTTCACCCCGCAGTTGCCCCTGTTATGGAAAGAGCGGCAATTATAGGAGGAGTCGACGGCTGCAGCTGTATCCTGGGTGCCAAACTGGCAGGAAGAAACCCTGTGGGAACTGTACCGCATGCTGTAATGCTAATTGTGGGCGATACAGTGGAAGTGGCTCTGGCCTATGACAAAGTAATGCCCGAGGATGCCCCCCGCATCATCCTTGTTGATACATTTAAAGATGAAGCCGAGGAGACGCTGCGTGTGGCAGAAGCGCTGCGCGGACGCCTCACAGGGGTCAGGCTTGACACTCCGGGGGAGCGCGGCGGAGTGACGCCGGGGCTGGTGCGGGAGGTGAGGGCCAGGCTGGACCAGGCAGGTTTTACCGACGTCAGGCTTTTTGCTTCAGGAGGTATCAGCAGCACGAGAATGCCGGCCTTAATCGAGGCAGGTATAGATGCTTTTGGTGTGGGAAGTTTTATTTCAAGAGCGCCGGCAATTGATATGACGATGGATATTAAAGAAATTGAGAATAAGCCAGTTGCCAAAAGGGGGCGTATTCCTGGGATCACAGAAAACCCCCGCCTGGAAAAATATATCTAAGACGGGTTGGTGCCATGCTGAGGTTTAACATTGAAAGAGATGAGCTTTTTTTGCAGCTCTTAACAGACTATATATTGCTGAATGAGATTTCGGCAGGGGGGTTAAACGAGCACCTTCTGGATAAAGTCGGGCTCAAATCTGGGCTTCGTCTTGAGGACAGCTACCGGTCTATCCAAAAATTAGCAGAAAAACTGAAGCCTGCCCAGTTTGCCGATTTGGCAATAAACTTTACTTCAAGCCTTGGCGGACAGTATGTTCTGGAATTTTGCGACCATAACAGGCTGGTGTTTGCATGTCATGAATGCATTTTTGGACTGCTGTCGTTAAAAGCTCCTGGGTTGTGCCGCATTATGCAGGCAATCCTTGGCGGTATAGCTGCCCGCAATTTTCACTACTGTAAAATATCATCTGAGAAGTACGGGTCTGGGACAGCTCCTGTCTGCAAGATGATTTTCTACCTGAAAGAAACAGACGATGCCTCATCAGCAAGCGGCATTGTATTTACGGAGGACCCCTCATCATATCTCCTGACGCCACGGGAGCTTAAACGTTACGGAGAGGTAAAATATAAAGAAGATTTTAAAAATTTAGAATCAACTCACCGTGAGCTGGAGGCCCAGTATAACCAGCTGAGGGATGAGATTTTTTCTGATCTTCGGCTTGGCATACTCACTATAAACGAACAGGTGGAAATTGCTTATATCAATAATGCTGCACGTAACTTACTGGAATTAAACAGCGGCCAGAACATCTCAATCCCGCACAATTTTAAAGGACTGCTCGAATCGACTCTCCGGGAGGGCGCACGTTTTAACCAGTACGAACTGGTTATGCCTTTTACCGATGGCGCCAGGTACTATTCTTTTAACACGGCGCCCTTTGTTAATGATGGAGGCAGTGTCAGCGGTGCAGTGGGCGTCTTTCAGGATGTCAGCGAGAAAAAGCACCTGGAAAAAGAGATGCTGCAGATGGAGAAGTTTTCACTGGTGGCTGAACTGGCTGCAGGTACAGCCCATGAAATACGCAATCCGATGACGACAATACGGGGATTTTTGCAGATTCTTTCAAAAGAGTTTAAATCCGGGTCCAGGGGCAGCGAATACTGCATGCTGATGATTGACGAAATAGACAGGGCAAATAATATTATCAAAGAATTCCTGCTCCTGACCAAGCCGGCGGCGCCAAATCTTGAGGACATGGATTTATATCTTATACTCGATGATATTTTCCTGCTCATAGAAAGTAAGTCGCTGCTTGAGAACGTCAGCCTGGAAAAGGATTTTTGCGACAACCTGCCGCCTGTCAGAATTGACTCGGCTCAAATTAAACAGGTTTTACTAAATCTGGCTGCCAATGCCATCCAGGCCATGCCCGGCGGAGGCAGGCTTACAATCTCAGCTTCAGCCTGTGGCGGAAAGGCTTTTGTAAAATTTAAAGATACAGGCTGTGGGATTGATGAAGCCATTACAAAAAAGATATTTGATCCTTTTTTTACAACCAAGGAAAATGGCACGGGCCTTGGCCTGGCAATTTCCTATCGTATCATGGAGGCCCACGGAGGCCACCTCTTTGTGGAGAGTGTGCCGGGTCAGGGTTCCACTTTTACAGTGGAACTGCCCGCACTTATAACTAAAAACGCCTCAGGCTGTTGAAAAACTTCGCATTACTTTGTCGCTGCGAAACCCCGGCATCCTCAACGTATTACATATACGCCTGCGGTGCCGGGGTTCCTTGCTTCGCGTCCTGCTCGTTTTTGAACAGCCTGTGTTTCTCAACAATCTGGGGCGCATCGAAAGATGCGCCTTTTTTGTCGTCAAGGAAATTATATCATACCTTTTAACTTTCTTTCCTTGACGATGGGGGTTGTTAAGGGGGACTTCCCCTTAATCTTGCGGGGTGCTCAGGGTCCGCAGACCCGCCGAAGGGGGCGCGCCCCCTAGCGGACAAGAAAAACGCGTCCTCTGTTAAAGGCGCGAAGCGTTTTTCTTGACGGCCTGAGTTGAATATATTTTATCTGCATGGAAATTCTAACTAATGCTGTTAAACACGGAGGTGTTGTCCTTGGGCGAAAAGGCCCGTGGCCATATGGTTATAATAGGAGGCGCTGAGGATAAAAGCGGTGATTGTGCCATTCTGCGGGAATTTATCAAGCTGGCAGGAGGGCGCGACAGCCGTTTAACTGTGCTGTCAACCGCAAGTGAGGATCCCCGGTCAGGGGAAGTGTATCGCAGTCTGTTTGTTGAGCTGGGCGCAGCAGAGGTGAGCGTGCTCGCTGTCCGGCACAGAGCGGAGGCCAATCAGCAGCAATATGTTTCAGTCTCCAGGGAGAGCAGCGGCATTTTTTTTACAGGTGGCGACCAGCTCAGAATCACCGGGGTGCTTGGTGGCAGCAAGCTGAGCCGTGCGTTGCTTGAGTCTTATCATGGAGGCGCAGTAATTGCCGGCACCAGTGCCGGTGCTTCAGCCATGAGTGAGACGATGCTGGTTGGGGGCAGTGATGATGCCACGCCAAACAAGGAGATTATCCGCATGGCGCCGGGACTTGGATTTCTAAAAGAGGTAGTGGTTGATCAACACTTTGCGCAGCGGGGCAGAATCGGGCGCTTGCTGGCAGTCATGGCACATAACCCTTATATTCTTGGTGTAGGCATAGATGAGGACACGGCGATTTCTGTTTCGCCTGACGAAATATTTAAAGTTATTGGTTCCGGTACAGTGACTGTCCTTGACGGCAAAGGAGTCTCCCACTCAAATGTTTCTGAATCGGGCATGAATAACCCTTTAGCCCTGACTGATGTCCGCCTGCACATTCTGCCTCGGGGATACGGGTATCATCTGGGACAAAGACAGGTTTTGATGCATATAAATAAGGAGGACCCTCGGTAAATGAAGATTAAGGATATTTGTTTCTTTACGGGAAGAAATATTTACAGTCATCGCCCCGTAATGAGGTTGCGGCTTGATCCGGAGCAATGGCGGTCTTTCCGTACAAATGAACATCCGTTCTTTGTGGAAAAGTTAGTTGAACTGCTGCCCGGGTTGTCAGACCATTATTGTTCACGTGGACGTCCCGGCGGTTTTCTTGAGCGTCTGATTGAGGGCACATACCTGGGACATGTTATAGAGCATGTCTGCCTCGATCTACAGCAGCAGGCAGGAGTAGGTACTGATTACGGCAAAACAATGAGCGCAAAAGGCGGCCTTGTTGATATTATATGTGAATACCGCTGCCGGCAGGCTGCTGATTTGCTGGGACGGACTGCTGTGGCGGTGGTAAATTCACTGCTGGCAGGGTCGGAGCCGGATTTTAAAGAAGCGGTAAGTTTGGCAAAACGGCTGGCGGCTGAACATTTGCCGGGCCCAAGCACAGCTGCCATTTTGGCTGCGGCACACAAGCGGGGGATACCTGTGCAGCATCTAGCCGAGGGCGCCAGTCTTTACAGGCTGGGCAGCGGTATCTACCAGCGGAGGATATCCGCCAGTATCAGCGATACAACCGCGTGCATCGCTGTCGACATTGCGGGCAATAAGCAGTTGACAAAAAAATTGCTGCGGGAACACGGGCTGCCGGTACCGTGCGGCGAAGTGGTATACAGCCTTGACAAAGCTCTGGCAGCCGCTCAGGAATTGGGATACCCGGTTGTAATGAAGCCTGATAACGGAAACCAGGGTAAAGGTGTATCCCTTAACATTAACAGCGAAGCTGAGGTGGAAACTGCTTTTGCCAGGGCTGCACAGTACAGTTCAGGAGTCATGGTTGAAAAATTTCTGCCCGGGCGCAATTACCGGCTGCTCATCGTAGATAATACACTTGTAGCGGCATCAGAAAGAATACCTGCCCATGTTATCGGCGATGGCCAAAGTACGATTCTGGAGTTAATTGCCCAGGCAAACAGTAATCCCCTGCGCGGGGAAGGGCATGAGAAGCCGCTGACCCGTGTTACAGTAGACGAGATAACCGGGACAGTACTGGCAAAGCAGGGCTTATCACTTGGCAGCGTGCCGTTGCGTAGCAGGCTTGTATGGCTGAGGGAAAGTGCCAACCTCTCCACAGGCGGCATCGCATATGATGTTACTGACAAAGTCCACCCGCTGCAGGCGGAACTGGCCGTCAGGGCTGCTCAAATTATAGGCCTTGATATAAGCGGTGTAGATCTTGTTATGGACGATATCAGCACCCCTCCGATGATACAGTGCGGGGGTATAATTGAAATAAACGCTGCTCCCGGCCTGCGCATGCATCTGTTTCCCACAGAGGGTAAAAAAAGAGATGTAGGACAAAAGATTGTAGACATGCTCTTCCCTGCGGGAAAGCCTTGCCGTATACCGCTGTTCAGCGTGACAGGGACAAACGGGAAAACAACGACCACACGCATGCTGGAATATGTTCTGCGTAAAAACGGCTTCTTTACCGGGATGTGCTGCACTGACGGGATCTATATTAACGGCACAAAAGTACGCCAGGGCGACCTGACCGGCCCGACGGGCGCAGGTAATGTTTTGGGACACCCGCAGGTTGAAGTTGCGGTGCTGGAGACGGCGCGGGGAGGAATTGTGCGCCGTGGCTTGGGGTATGACAAGGCTGACGTGGCTGTAATAACAAATATCAGGGCTGACCATCTGGGGCAGGATGACATTGAGACCATGGATGATCTTTTCCATGTTAAAAGCCTGGTGGCTGAAGCTGTATACGCAAGCGGCACAGTGGTGCTAAATGCTGATGACCCTTATGTCTGTGACCTGACCGCGCGGGCTTGGTCGGATATAATCTATACCAGTACACAAAATGAAAATATAATAGTCAGGCGCCACCTTGGCAAAGACGGGCGGGCTGTCTTTATCCGGCGCGGCACAATCATTGCAGCCCAGGGATACCGCGCAGTTATAGTCGGGCGTGTGCGCGACTTTGCCGTGACCATTGGCGGCAAAGCCACGCATCAGGTGGAAAACCTGCTCTCGGCTCTGGCTGCATGTTGGGGCTATGGCATTACGCCGCGCCAAGCGGGATTTTACCTGCGAAAATTTGCAGTTAACCCCGAGGATAACCCGGGCAGGGCAAACCTGTTTGACCTGGGCTACTGCAGGGTTTTAGTGGACTATGGCCACAATGCCGACGGCATCGGCAAAACGGGAGAACTGGCAAGAAAGCTTAGGCCGCAAAGGAGTATTGCCGTAGTGGGAGTTCCCGGCGACCGCAGTGATGAACTTGTTATCGAGGCCGGCAAGGCTGCAGGCCTTTATTTTGACTATCTGTATATAAAGGAGGACAGTGACCTGCGCGGGAGAATCCCGGGAGAAACGGCGTCACTTCTTGCACAGGGAGCGGCCTGTGTCGGCTTTGACAGGCAAAAAATTGTGATGGCAGAAAATGAGCAGGCTGCTGTCAGAGCGGCATTAGGAAGCGCCTCAAGAGGTGATTTGATTGTCATCTTTTATGAAAAGCTGGAGCCTCTGATGAGTGAATTAGTTCAGTTTCGGCCGGCTTTAACGGCTGAGACAAAAGCTCATGTTTAAATGGTATTAAATTTTCCCGGTCCTGTACCTATCGCAGCAGGAATTCCGGGGACTGTGGGCGAATAGTTTTGCAGTGTCAAGAAAGGCGCGCTTTTTGTACAGGAAAACGGGGAAACAGATGGTTATATATGAACAGGCTTATGCCAAGATTAACATCGTGCTTGATGTGGTTGGCAAAAGGCCGGATGGCTATCATGAAATCAATACAGTCTTTCAGTCCCTGATGCTGCATGACAATCTTAGTTTCAGCAAAAATGGCGGCTCGGGGGTTGCTTTATCATGTAGCGATGCAACCCTGCCCGCCGGTCCGGAAAACCTGGTCTGGCGGGCTGCTGTGCTGTTAAAGGAGCACTACCGCGTATCAGCCGGAGTAAAGATAACACTGGAAAAAAAGGTTCCGGCTGCTGCGGGGCTCGGTGGCGGCAGCAGCGACGCAGCAGCCGCACTGCGGGGGTTGCTCCGTTTTTGGCAGCTGCCTGTGGAAAGGGATGTTTTGTACAGACTGGCGGCCGGGTTGGGGTCAGACGTGCCATTTTGCCTCGAAGGAGGAACGTCCTATGGCACGGGCAGGGGAGAGATTATCGAACGACTGCAGCCGCTGCCTCAATTTTCAGTAGTCCTGGCAAATCCCGGGTTTGCTTTGTCCACAGCTCTGGTCTACAGTCATTACAGGGGGAGTGATGTGGCCTTACGCCCGGATCTGGCTGCTGTTCGCGACGCCATAGCGCGTGGAGACAGTAATAAAATTATCGCCAACCTTGGCAACAGCCTTGAGTGTGCAGCTTTTAAACTTTACCCGCAGATTGCGCAGTTAAAACAAAGGATGAGCCGTGCCGGTGCTTCCCTTATGTGCGGCAGCGGTCCCACAGTTTTTTCTTTGTTTGATGACTGGGAAAAAGCATATGAATTGACTTGCAACCTTAAAAATGAAGGGATATCTGCCTGGCTGACGGAAACGTCAACACGAAGAGAACTGGGGTGCCAATATGTTTGATGTTGTAGTACTGGCAGGAACCGGGAAGAAGACACCTCTTACTGAACAGGAGGGCGTTGATAATAAAGCTTTTATTGAAATTAACGGCAGGACACTGCTGTCCTTTACACTGGAAGCCCTGCGCGCTGTAAAAATCATTGACAGGATAGCGGCAGTGGGGCCGGTTGACCAGCTGTCTGCGCTGATTGAACAGTATAATCTACTGGTTGTAAGCGAAAAAGGAGAGATTACAGACAACATACAGGCCGCAGTTTCGGCACTCAGGCCCCGGAAGCATTTTTTAATTGTGGCGGGAGATATTCCGCTGCTTACCGCCAGGGCGGCAGAAGACTTTCTTGAGCAATGCGCACCATATGAGGCGGATTTTTATTATCCCATAGTAAGCAAAGAAGAAAATGAAAAGCGGTTCCCCGGTATAGAGCGCACTTATGCCCGTCTGAAGGACGGCGTTTTCACCGGAGGCAACCTGTTTTTGGTAAATCCGCATAAAGTGGACGAGTGGCTGCCTCGACTGAACAGATTTATTGAGCTGCGGAAAAGCCCGTTCAGACTGGCAAACGCTCTGGGATTCGGCTTTGTTCTAAAATTTATAAGAAAGACCCTGACTATTGCAGAGCTGGAAAGGAATGTCCCGCGATTACTAGGTATTTCGGGTAAAGCCGTTATTTGCGGCTATCCGGAAATAGGTACTGATGTAGATAAAATTAGTGATTTAGAGCTTGTTCGTAGGGAACTTTCCCTGCCATAATTTTTTCTTTGTTTCACCGGGGAGCAGGAATCTTCCAGTTTGTGTTGAATATTCACATGTGCAAACATACTGGAAAGGCGGTGAGATTATGAGAGTTACCGACGTCAGAATCAGAAAAATGAATAATGACGGCAAAATGAAAGCAATTGTCTCTATTACCCTTAATGAGCAGTTTGTCGTTCATGACGTGCGTGTAATTGAAGGCAACAACGGGCTGTTCGTCGCCATGCCGAGCAAGCGGACGCCTGACGGCGAATTTAAAGATATTGCCCACCCGATTACTTCAGAGACACGTGAGATTATCCAGTCCGCAGTGTTAACCGCCAT
>JAGXRN010000071.1 GCA_018335875.1 Dethiobacter sp. | reverse complement strand
GACCCACCGGACTGTGCTTGATAAGCTGTGTCAGCTCTTCAACGGTAAGATTCTCATTGACCTTAACAGCCCGCAAATTATAAAAAGGTTCAATACACTCATGTATACCTGTCCCCAAAAGCAAAGTATCATAAAGGTTGGCCTTGGTAAAAATGCCAAGCAGATCGCCATTCTTGTCAGTAACCGGCAGCCCCTCCAGCCTCGTGGCCCTAAAAGAACGGATTGCTTTTTCAATCGTATCAGTGGGGTTTAGTACCACAAAATCCCTGGTCATAATATCACGCAGCCTTGTGGTATCACAGGCCTTTTTCACCTGCATTCCCTCCTTTCTAAATATTTTAAATATTCTATCTATTAGCAGCAAAAAGAAAGCTCTTTTAAATTAATACTTTCCCTGATTATATCAGATAATCATAAAGCAGGGAAGATATACAACATTTAATCAGTCGCCGGGCGCTTAAATGTCTCATAACACATTCTATCCTCTCCCTCGTTACTCATAAATCTTCTCATCTTCATTGTAAGCCTCGGCAGCGTCATACTCTACATTCCTGCTGCCGGCGTCCTGCATAATCTCTTTATAGTACTCGTGCTGGATAATGAGATCCATGATTTCATTGGTGCCGGTCCAAATCATAATCAGGCGGGTATCACGCAGCATGCGCTCTACCGGGTAAACATTGGTGTAACCGATGCCGCCCAAGATCTGCATGGCATGGTTAACCACAGCCCAAGCCGTCTCGGTGGCAAACTTTTTGGCCTCCGACACCATACGGCGCTGCAGCGCCGGCGGAGCACCGCCGTCCACACAACGTGCAGTAGCATAGACCAGGGCCCGCGCCGCGTCAAGCTGTGTGATGCTTTCCGCCACCTTGAAGCTGACTGCCTGGAAGTTCTTGATGTGCTGCCCGAAAGCCTTGCGCTTGGTGCTGTAACCGGCTGCCACGTCCAGCGCCGCCTGGGCGCCTCCCAGAGCGCCGGCCGCGCTGGTAAGTCGCTCGGGTATCATCATACGGTAGAAAATAGTAGCTGCCCCGTGTTCCTCTCCCACAAGGTTCTCAGCCGGAACAAAGGCATCTTTGAAGAACAGCCTGCCGGCGCCACCGCCCCGTGTTCCCATCAACCCGTAGACATGCTTAACTTCCACGCCCGGCCCGCGGTCCACCAGGAAGGCGCTGATACCTTTGTGAGCGGGAGCGTCCGCGTCTGTGCGCGCGTAGACAAAGAAGTAGTCGGCGCCTTCCGCACCCACGATAAAACGCTTCTGCCCGTTAAGTATGTAGCCCCCGTCCACCTTATCCGCCCTGGTGGTGGCGCCGAAGAAATCCGACCCTCCCCTTGGCTCTGTCAAAGCCTCAGCTGTAAATTTTTGGCCTGCCAGCGTAGCTTTCAGGTATTTTTCCTGCTGCTCCGGTGTGCCGAAAACCTCGATGGCCTCCCCCACAATTGTAGGCAGGGAATAGAGGCAGGCCAGCGAAGTGCCGAGGCGGCCAATCTCTGCCAGCGCTACTACCTCTTCACTCCAGCCCAGTCCCCGTCCTCCCAGCTTTTCCGGGAAACGCAGCCCAAGCAGTTTGGCAGCGGCAAGGGAACGCACATAATCTGCAGGGTAAGTCACCTTTTCAGCATCCATGTCCAGAATCAACTGCCTGTCGACACCCCTGACAAAAGACCGCACCTCTTCCTTTAGCTTTCTTTGCCTCTCATCCAACAGAAAATCAAACATCAGCCTTCCTCCCTTTCATTTTTTCTCTCCAGCTCTTGCAGCAGGGACATAAAGTGCCGGCGGAACTCCAGCATTTCTTCCCTAATTGCCTGCAGATCTGTAACCATCTCTTCAAGCTCGGCTATTTTTTTGTCTCCCAGGGTAATTGTCCTGCGCAGCTGTTCCTTCTGTGTCCGGTCCACATCATAGAGGTTAATCATTTCTTTAATCTCACTTAAGGGAAAGCCAAACCTCTTTCCGCGCAGAATCAGCTTCAGCCTTGCCCTCGCCCTGGCATCATAGAGCCTTTGATGGTTCACGCTCTCCCTTTCTGAACTGAGCAGCTCCACCTCCTCATAGTAGCGTATGGTACGGGGAGTAATGCCAAGTTCGGCGGCAAGTTCAGAAATAGTATATATTCTCTGCTTGTTCACCTGTTATCACCTCTTGTAAGAATATTCTAGCGCAGATTTACGTTAACGTCAACGTAACATGAAAACAGGCGAGTCTACATAAAATAGTGAGAAATAATGAAAGACAAGGCAATATTTACATTTATTCATACCTCTTTGTCCTTATTCGGGAATAATTTGTCATCTTTACGCTTGCCTAAAACAAAGTTTTTATTTAAACTAGGATTAGCACTCGCCGGTCGAGAGTGCTAAAACCCAGAGCGGTAAGGAAGTCTTACCGCAAATTTTATAGATATTGTTTTTAAAGCAACTTTTGAGGAAAAATAAAAAGAAAATGGCGTGATAAAAATGGGAATTAAATTTCAGGATTACTACGAAGTGCTGGGACTCAAAAGGGATGCCACACAAAAAGAAATAAAATCCGCCTACCGCAGGCTCGCCCGCAAGCACCACCCTGACCTTCACCCCGGCAGCGAAAAAACAGCTGCCGAAGAAAAATTCAAGCGAATCAACGAAGCGTATGAGGTACTCAACGACCCGGATAAACGGGAGAAGTACGACCGCCTCGGGGAAAACTGGCAGGCCGGAGAAGACTTCCACCACCAGCCCACAGCCGAGGGAGCGCAATATTACACTAATACCGGCCAAAGCGGCTTCTCCGATTTCTTCGAAACTCTCTTTGGCGGCGCACGAGGCGACTTTTCATCTTTCCGCGGACGTCAGTACCGTGAAACGCCGCAGCGCGGGAGTGACATTGAAGCGGAACTCGAACTCACGCTGGAAGAAGCCTACCGCGGCGGCACAAAAAGCCTGCAGCTCAATGTTCGTGACATCTGCGCCGGCTGCGGCGGCAGCGGCCTGAAAGGACAGGGCTTCTGCGCGGCCTGCGCAGGAACAGGCGAGCAGCCTGCACACAAGACTCTGTCTGTTAAAATTCCACCCGGGACTCGCGAAGGCACCAGGATTCGCCTGCGCGGGCAGGGAGGCGACAGCCCGGGCGGACAAAAAGGCGACCTCTACCTGCGGGTGCGCCTGCTTCCTCACCCCTTTTTCGCAATTAAAGACGGCGACCTTGAATCTGAACTGACTGTCTCCCCCTGGCAGGCAGTACTGGGCGATAAAGTAGATGCCGCCACCATTGACGGCAAGGCTACGATTACAGTCCCCCCCGGCACCCGCAGCGGCCGGCGTCTGCGCCTGCGCGGCAGGGGGCTTGTGGCCAAAGATGGAAGCCGCGGCGATCACTATCTAAAAATAAGCATCGACATACCTCAGGACACAAGACCCGAAGAAAAAGAGCTCTATCAAAAATTGTCAGAGCTCCGGAAAGGTTAGTGAGCCATATGGATAAACACTGGCTTGAAATCAGCTTCAGAGACGAATGGGTAAGCATCCGCTCCCTGGATTACCAGGAAGACCTCCTGGGGAGCCTCGCCGAACTAGGTGTGATTGAACTGCACGGCGACCATATCCACGTCAATCATGTCATCAGGCTTCATAAATTTTTCAGGCTGCGAGGCAACCTTGGCGTCAACGACGCCGGCGCCGCCATTATCCTTGACCTCCTGGACAGAATCGAACGCCTGCAGGCAGATCTGCGCTCACTGGGCAAAGAATAACGCGGGGCTACTGCTTTACGCTTTTCATACAAGATGCCTTTCTTTCAATCTGCCCACAATCGTAAATCCGCAGGCAAGAATTCATAATCATCAAGCTCGGCAACAGTGACCCATTTCACGTCGTCGTGCTCTAAGGCCCTAATCTCGCCATCAACCCACTCCGCTAAATAAGCAAGCAGCTCTATGACAATAAGCAGCTTGTGGTCATGGAATATAATAGCCGCAGTGACTCTCATATTTTTCTCCCGGTATTTATGAATTAAGCCTATAATAAAAACCGTGTCAATCACGGTTTTTATTATTACCAGACTTTTAATGCTCTTTCTCCGTTTTTGTAGAAAAATCAAGGGATAAGAAGCACCTTTAGATGCTCTTTTGACTGAGCAAGAGAAAAGGCCTCCTCAAACTCCTCCAGGGGCAGCTTGGCTGTGAGCAGAGGCCCAAATTCAATTACCCCCTGTTCAACCAGAGCTGTAATGCTATACCATGTTTTAAACATATGCCTGCCGTGCATACCGTGAATGGTCAATTCCTTGCGCACTATGTCACCCGCCACATCTACTTCCAGCGGCCGCTTGGGGATTCCAACCGCCACAAATGTGCCCCCCTTGCGGGCCATTTTCAGACCCTGGGTAAAAGCGGCGGCGTCACCTGAACATTCGATCACCGTACCTACACCTTGGCCGCCGGTGATACTTAATACTTCTTCCACAGGGTTTTCCCGGGCAACATCCAGTATGTGCCCTGCCCCGAATTTTTTAGCTAAATCAAGTTTAAATTCACTACGGCTCATGGCGATAATGTGAGCTGCCCCCATGCTGCTCGCAACCTGGACAGCGAGGAGGCCTATGGGTCCGCAACCGATTATGGCCACAGTATCCCCGTTAATATTAGATTTGCTCAGCGCATGGTAGGCAACTCCAAGCGGCTCCATCAGCGGGCCCTCTTCAATGGAAACGCCCTTGGGAAGCGGACGCGCACAAATAGACGGAAAAGAAAAGTAATTTGCAAAACAGCCGTCTGTATGAAAGCCAAATACCTGAACGCCGGCACAAATATGGCTGTTGCCTGTTTCGCACTGGTAACAGCGGCCGCATGGGATGTGGGTTTCAGCCACAACCAATTGGCCTGGCTCCCAGTGTGTCACACAGGCTCCTGTCTGTACGATCCTGCCGCAGAGTTCATGCCCGAGGATCATAGGAGTTTTAAATTTGTACGGACCCTTGCCGGACTCCCAATTATAACGGTTAATGTCGGAACCGCAGATGGATGCAGCCAGCACTTCCACCAGCACATCAAAATCACCGCATGCCGGGACAGCAACTTCCTCCAATACTGCTCCTTTTAAATCACGTTTCACTACTGCCTTCATGCTATTCATGTCGCCGTCTCCTTTCAAGGACAGTTTCTACGAGCGTTAAAGACCATTAAAGTAGTAAGTCTTTTTATTTCCAGCTTTGAATCTCAACTATGTTTCCTTCGGGATCCTTGGCGTAAACAACTGTGAGGACCCCAACGCCTTCTATCTCTTTTACTGCTTTTGCAGCAATGTTCGTATGGACAAATTTAATGCTCATGTGAACCTCACACTTAAAACCTTAATTTCATATGAATTCCGGCATCATGGAAGCCGTTTCGGATATACACAGGATGACCCAGGGGACTTGGGCCGTTCACTTGAATTTCCGGACACCCATTGGAGCGAGCTTCTTCAATAGCTGCCTGGATGAGTGGATTAGCAATTCCCCTGCCGCGCATTTTTTCACTGACAATAAACTCTTCAATCATGGCATATCTTCCTCCAAAGCGAAGCACATAAGAAAAGCCAAGGGTAATTACACCGACTATCTCATTATCCTCTTCAGCAATAAAGATACACCCGCCGTTACCTTCAACTAAAGGAGCAAATGAATCGGCTGCCTTATTCCAATCAACATCCGGCAACTCGGGATCCGGCGGAAAGCTTTTTAAAAGAGCGATAGTCTTTTCTCTGTCATCCAGGGTAGCCTTGCGAACAATAGCCATGAAATCACTTCCTTAAATAATTTTTTTATTTTTAAACAGTCTGTCCCCCACTGATTACCATTTCTTTCCCAGTCATAAATGATGCTTCATCCGAGCACATCCATAAAACCGCGCCGGCTATTTCTTCCGGCTTTCCGAACCGCTTCATAGGCACCATAGACAACGTTGAATCTTTGATTTTTGTGTTATACGCCCACGGCTCTTCAAGCATAGGGGTATGTATAAAACCTGGACACACTGCATTTATGCGGATATTCTTACGAGCATTCTCCAGGGCCGCTGCCCTGGTCAAACCCATTACACCGTGTTTGCTGGCGCTGTAGATAGAAATTCCCTCCGCACTGCCAAGGCCTGCCATGGATGAATTATTAACAATTACACCACCGCCGTGTTTAATCATCTCTAAAAGCTCATATTTCATACAGAGCCAAACACCTTTAAGGTTTGTGTTTACCATAAGGTCCCATTCTTCTATAGTTGTGTTTAAAAGACGCTTCATAGGAGCCGACACCCCGGCGTTATTAAAAGCACAGTCCAGCCGTCCATAGTGGCTGATAATGGTTTGGATCAGATTTTCTACGTCGTGCGGCTGCAAAACATCCGTCTTAATAAAAACCGCTTCGCCACCCTCACTTTTAATTTCATCTACTACTTTGTTGCCCAGGTTTTCTCTGCGGGCCGCAATTACCACCTTTGCCCCTTCCCTTGCAAACGCAATTGCTGTGGCCCGACCAATACCTGAGTTGCCGCCTGTAACCAAAGCAACCTTATCCTGAAATCTGTTTGTTATCACTTTATCACCCCTGCCTGGAATATTACCTCTAATTGATTGTGTTTAATGTGACCCACTTGTTTCAACTCCTTTTAAACTTAATTTTTGATTACGATGTCATATAACTTCTTGCGCGGTCTTTGTGGAGGATCCTGATCCGGGTATCCCACCAGCAACATGCTGACAAAGCGGTAATATTCCGGTAACTTCAAATAACCTTCAAGTTTCTTCATATTAACCAGCCTGACCCAACAGGTGCCATTGCTGGACTTTTATTGGTGATGGAACAAGGTCATGGTAAATATTTAAACAATTTGTCTCTTTGCTTAGAAATATTCCCAGAATTCCTACAGCAACAAACAAGCCGGAAACCAAAAACACCAGTTGGTAAGCACCCGCAGGATATACTCTGGCTCCGTTTACAATAACTCCCGTCCATTTAAGGTCAAGAAGATAACCAAGGAGTGGTTGTAAAATAGCTGCACTGAGGAATCCCCCTGTATTTGCCGTCCCTGTGGCTATGCCCGCCAGTGACTGTGGATTCACCTCCTTAACAGATGCAAAGGTAAGGATAAAGCCTGAATAAAAGATACCTAACAGGAACATCAGGGGGTATAGCAAAATTTCGGGTGGTTTGCTTTGATTCCATAGTGGCACCATGAGCCAAAGCCCCAGGAAACATAAACTGGCTATTAAATAAGGCAACCTTCTTTTTCTGATTACTTTATCTGAAAGATAACCTATCAAAGGGCAGCCAATCACCATCCCCAGTGTTGCCAAAAAAATATAAGAAGACGCTTTAGTACTATCAAATCCGTAGGTATGCATTAACCATAGCTACCAGTGACCCACTACCACCTATCACAGCAGTTAACCCTGAAACAGTGGCAAATTCAGTAGTCCTAAACCACTCCGCCTGAATCTTCAGGATAGCAATAAAAACTACTGAAACGCCAAGCCCAATGAGAAATCGCCCAAAAAAGACTAACCCCAGGGTGGGGGCGAGGCCAAAAACAAATGAACCAATTCCGGCTAAAGCTATCCCCAGGCCGGCCGTCAGCTTTGGTCCAAGCGAATCAGCCAATATTCCCGAAGGAATCTGCATAATGGTATACATGTAGAAATAAACAGATACCAGTGTCCCGAATACAGCACCGGAAATCTGAAATTCACCGGTGATTTGCTCTGAAACCACAGTTAACGCTACCCTGTGAAAAATAGATATAAAAAATGCGATACTTAATAAGGACCAAATTATCCAACGCAAACGCATGACTCTGGCTACGTTCAGATGCCAATCGTTTCCAACCAAAGGGTTCTCCATCTCCTTTCAATATCCCTGTGCTGATTTCTAAGTCAGCTGCCTACATTATTTCATGTTTCTATAAAAAGGTACAATGAATACCTTATTAACAGTAAGATTGTTCTTGTCGTGCTTTGGTTTGAAGATAACTGAAGGGGTAACGTCGTCATTGTATTCAAATCCCTCTGCATCCCTGGCATTACAATAATTTGATTTAAAATCGGTAATACGACCCGCATCCAATGCACTCATTGGACAGCCATCCACACATACCGGTTTTTCCCCTTCATTCAATCTGTCAACGCATAAGTTGCATTTTTGCATCCGGTAAGAACGTCCTCTTAAACACATCCGATGCTTTGTTTCTTCTGAACCGGCAGTTTCAATTCGTACAATTTTATTATTCTTAACATGTACTTTCACTTCACATGTACCGCCGCAATGACTATTGCAAATAGTGCGAATAGTCTGTTCTTTGCTGTTAGAGTCCTTACATTCCATTGCCTGCCATCCTTTCTTTATTATTGAAGATTCTTACCTATGTTTTCCTTCAAACTTCTTCTATCTACCTTACCAGTTGAACCTAAAGGCAGTTCATTAACAAAGTATACTTTCTTCGGCAGTTCATACGCTGCCAATTTGCTCCTGCAAAAATTAATGATTTCTTCTTCAGTCAGATTCTCTGATTTAATGGGGACCACAATAGCTGTAACAGCTTCCTGCCATTTTTCATCTGTGGTGCCAATTACAACAGCAGCATTCACTTTTGGATGCTGTTGGATTACTTCTTCAATAGGCAGGGGCGATATTTTTTCTCCACCGCTCATAATTATGTCATCAGAACGCCCGTGGTAATAAAAGTAGCCTTTTTCATCTCTCCAGCCCATATCACCCACTATCGCCCAACCATCTTTAAAACCTTTTTGGGTTGCATCATTATTTTTGTAATATTCACAGCTAATAGGCAAGCCAGGTGATCTTGCCCAAATTTGGCCGACTTCATTGGGCGCCAATTCATTTCCCTCATTATCGGCTATTTTCATTTCAGCGCTAAATACAGGAAAGCCCAAGTTATCAGGTCTGGTTACGGATAGTTCTTCACCGGATATATAACTTACCATGGCAAACTCAGTTGATGCATAATTGGAACCAAGCCTGGCATTATGGAAAAAGGACTCTAAATCCTTTCGTTCCTGTTCTTTAAGAGTAGTTGAACCACAAACTATAGAAATCACAGAACTTACATCATATTTCCTTAATATCTCACTTGGAAGCCTCTGAATTTTATAAAGCATTGCAGGCAGAACCCATGTTGAATTTACTTTTTCCCGGTCTATGAGACTCAGAAATTTTTCAGGTTCAAATGTTCTCATTACTATAATAGTTGCAGGAAATATAAAGGGCATAAACGTAAAAGACTGGCCTCCCAAATGAAATTGAGGAGGCATTACCAAAGATACAAGATGGGAAAAAAGCGGGAAGCCCATTTTAGGTGTGGCATCAGATACAGGATAATAAATATTACCGCATATCGGGTGATACATATCAGCAGCCATACTCTTCAAAACTGCTTTAGGGTACCCGGTAGTGCCTGTTGTATAAAGTATGGTGTTTGGATCTGTGATTTTTACATCTACACCCGGTTGCGTATCAGGTGCCTGGCTAATTATATCTTCGTATTTGAGAAAGCCTTTGACTTGCTTTGTACTATCTCTTTCTATCATTATAAAATGTTGCAACTGTTTTGCCTTTTCACAGCTGTAATCAATTGTGTCAAGGTACTGATTTTCAAATATTACAGCCTTACTGTCAGAGTGATCAAGCATGTAGGCAATTCTTTCCTTGGGCATGAAATGGTTAATTAAAACTGATACTATCCCTACCTTTGCTGTTGCTAACTGGTACTCCATATATTCCAAGCAATTCATGGCCATCATAGCAACGTGATCGCCTTTTTTAAGTCCAAGCTTTAGAAGGCCATTGGCCAGTCTGTTTGACCTTTTATCCAGTTCCTCATATGTTTGTCTGTGGCCATCTTCAAATACCTGGACTGTTTTTTGTGGGAATAACTTTAGATGTTTCTTAAAAAGGTTTGATAATGTCATATCGTCTGACAATCTCAATGTTTCTCCCTCCAATATTTTCGTAATATTTTAAGGAGTGATAACCAGTGATTATTTTTTGAAAGTTATCGGTATGCTTTTGTAAGATTCATCAACAGCAGGCATTTTTACCTCTTCTATTTCTGATAACAGTTTGCCGTATATGGGATGTTCCTGCCAGCCCGCAATATTGGCCGCCCGCTTGGCCGCCGACTTGTATTTGTACCAGTCTGCGCTGCCATATAAAAACATTTCCTGTGCTGCCATAGACCCCTCTCCATGAATGGTATCTATTTGATAAAAATTACCCGTCATATCTTTTACAAGGCGCATCAAGCGAACCCTGTGTTCTGTTGGAATACCGTCTTTTGCACTGAGGTATTTTTCTATATAAGGCTGTATCTCGGCATTATTCCAGTCTCGGAACGTCGGTACTGTTGTTGCAAGCCCTCCGGCGATATCCTGCAGGTGCTGACACATCTGGTGAAAGTTGCTGGCAAAGGTGTACTTGGAGGCATTAATGGCCATCCGGTTTGGCATTACCACATCCTGCCCAAAGTCAGTAGTAGGGTCAAGGCAGGCCGACTTGCCAAGCAGTGCCACCGATTCGGTGATCATAGCCATCCATGCCAGTTTTTTCTGGACATGGGGAGCTTTGTCAACACCGTTGTAATCCGCTACCAGAGCTGCTGCACCTGTTATTGTTTCAAGCTTGCCAATCATTTTACAGGTACCAAACAACCGGTGATAACTGGCGAAGGCGTAAGCAAGAACACGGGAAAACTGCCACTCTTCACACATGAATACCCGCTCCCAGGGGACAAAGACATCATCGAACACAATCAGGCACTCTGTGGGCTGAAGTGTACTCGTCCTGGGGTAATCAAATTCGCCTTCCTCGCCATAGGTCCGCGATACCGGCTCTACTGCCAAAAGCTTAATCCCCGGCGCATTAAGAGGAGTGGCAAAAGCAAGGGCATACTCCTTATCTTCTTCGCCATGGGTCCGGCAGGGCAGACAGAGAGCCTCATTTGCGCAGGGGGAAGCACTGATGTGTACCTTTGCCCCTCTAACCACAATTCCGTCTTTCTGCTTATCCACGACCCGCAGATAATAGTCCTTGTGCTGTTTCTGTTTTGAAGGGCGAAGGCTCCGGTCGCCTTTTACATCTGTTATGGCGCCTGTAATGGCAAGATCCTGTTTTTGCAATAATTTACGATAGTTTTCCACACGCTCAGAGTAATCGGTCCCCAGCTCCTTATCCATAACCTGGGCTGAAACGGTAAGAGCGGCGAGTGCATCGGACCCCATGCAGTGAACAAGTATACCTCCGGCACCGGCCCGGACGCCTGTTATGAAGCACTCTCTCCTTCTTAAAAGATCTTCCGGGGTCTTCGGAGACGTGAGCAGGAAATTAATGTCTTCTCCCTCTTCGTCCTGCGTTACAAACAAGTCCCTGAACTCAGGACGATTGGGCAGCACATAATCCATGCTGGCAGTCCTGATGATACCGCTTAGTGTGGGGTGAGTGCGTACATCAGAAACCTTCTCTCCCATGCACCAGATTTGCCTGCCGTCATCCAGACTTTCAAGGTATTGTTCAACCGTTCTAATCATTTCTTCAATCTCCTTTCAGGTCTATTTACTATAAATTCCCATTACTTTTAACAGGGGTAGTTATAAAATGGCTGTTATCAAACTCAGGTTTATCCTTGTATCTATTTGCAATAGAGTTTCGGTACCTGGTGTAGGAGCTGAGGTCCACAACACCCTCAGCAATACTAATGTTCTTAAGTCCGGCTTCCACCAGTATTTTAGTCATCTCCTCTACTATGACAGCTGTGGTAATAACGCCAAACTTGGGAAAAGGGTAAACATTATCCCAGATAACAAGGTTGGGTTTAATTAGCACCTTGTCTGAAGGATTAAGCTTCGCTATCTTATCAAGGCACCCGCTCATTTCTAGTGCCTTCTTAATATTTTCTCGGTTATCCTGATATTTTACGATACTTACTTTTTGTCTTTTCACCATAGCCTACCTCCTTGGCGTATTCCTACGTTACTTTGATAAACCGGTACCCTGCCAAAAAATAAACCAGTTGACAGGGCACCTGTTATTTAGTATCCAAATTGTTATTTATGCTTAAAATCGGCTTTGCGCTTTTCCAGAAATGCAGCAACGCCTTCCTGGACATCTTCCGTTCGGAAAACACGTTCAAACAAGTCGGCCTCGATCTTTAAACCTTCTTCCAGGGAAACTTCAAGCCCACGGTCTACGCATTCCTTAATCAGCCTGATAGAAACAGCGGGTTGCCCGGCAATCCTGGCGGCAAGCTTTTTCGACTCAACCAACGCCTGGCCCACGGGAACAACAGCATTGATTAGCCCGATTCGTAATGCCTCTCCTGCCGGGATAAAGTCTCCAAAAAACATCAGTTCCTTAGCTTTGATTTCTCCCACCCGTCTGGGCAGGCGCTGAGTACCACCGCCGCCGGGGAATAACCCCAGTTTTATCTCCGGCAGGCCAAACTGGGCGGTTTCAGCCGCCACACAGAGGTCTCCGCACATCATCAGTTCACAACCTCCCCCAAGGGCCATTCCCTGTACAGCGACCACGATAGGTTTGGGGAAATAATCAAGATAGTTAAAAATAGCGTGTCCTAAATTTGTATTTTCGGCCACAAAACCAGATCTGCTTTTAACCAGATCTGGAAATTGCGAGATATCAGCGCCGGCCATGAAGAATTTTTCACCGGCGCCGGCCAGCACTACTGCCCTGATGTCTTCAACCGCCTCTATTTCTTTGAAGCACTCATAAATCTGCTTTGCTACCACATCGCTCAGGGCATTGGCGGGAGGGTTATTAATTATAACAACTGCTATGTCTCCCTCCTGCTCCCATGCCACTTTTCTATTCATAATTTATGACCATCCTTTCCTATTTTTTAGTATAGTCATAGAATCCTTTGCCGGTCTTCTCTCCCCATTCGCCTTTAACGTATTTCTCAACTATAGTCGGTGACGGTATGTCTTCACGGTTGCCGGTGGCCTTATAAGTTTCCATTCCGATGTGGTAGGTAAGGTCAATACCGGTGAGGTCGTTTAAACGGAACGGGCCCATGGGATGACCCAGTGCGTTGACTACAGCACTGTCGATATCCTCAAAGGATGCAATTCCCATATCATACAGGAAATACGCTTCTTTGGCGATAGCGCCTATAATCCTGTTTACAAGGAATCCATAGATTTCCTTATGCAGTAAAACAGGTATTTTTTCTATCCGCCGGGATAGTTCCATGGTGAGCTGTGCCGTTTCCTCTGAGGTATGCGGCCCCTTGACTACTTCAACACACTTCATAACCAGTGCCGGGTTAAAGAAGTGCATATTGCAGACCTTGTCAGGCCTGCTCGTGGCATCGGCCATCAGAGAACTGACTAAGGTGGAACTGTTGGTAGCGAGAATAGTATGAGGATGACAGATTTCATCCAGCATTTTAAAAAGCTTCCTTTTCAGATCCAGCTTCTCTGTGACAGCTTCAATCACAAAATCAGCATCAGCAGCCGCTTCTTTAATATCCATGGTAAAACTAAGGTTGGCCAATGTCTGCTCGGCGCGATCCCCGGCAAGCTTGCCTTTGGTGACACGTCCGGGAACCCAGGTCTCAGCAAACTTTTTGGCCTTTGCCAATGTCTCTTCATTTATATCAACACAGCTTACCTTATATCCGCAAAGAGCTGCCTGTATAGATATTTGGTGCCCCATATTACCAGCACCGGCGACACAGATTTTCTTAATACCGTCAATTTTCATAATTATCCCTCCTAAGGCTGGTTGTGGCTATACTCTCTCGATTATTGTAGCAACGCCCTGCCCCCCGCCACAGCAGGCAGTAACCAGCCCGTAGCGTGCATTCTGGCGCTTGAGCTCGTAAATAAGCTTAATGGTTAATATGGCCAGTGACCCGGCGATGGCTTCAATCCCAATGCTTCAGCTTTGACGCGCTCCATTACAACTAAAGCGCCTGCGCCATCATTTATCCCGGAAGAGGTACCCGCGGTTACTGTACCGCCCTTTTTAAAAGCAGGGGGGAGCTTAGCCAGCGCTTCCATTGTTGAACCAAAACGCGGGTGTTCATCGGTGTCAAATACTACAGGATCGCCTTTTTTTTGTGGAATCACTACTGGTACAATCTGATCGATAAAGCGGCCTTCTTTAATAGCTTTCTCCGCTTTTTGCTGGCTTGCAAGTCCGAACGCATCCTGATCTTCACGGGATATACTGTACTGCTCTGCCACATTTTCTGCGGTTATACCCATTGGCGGATCTCCTATGTTCTGAGGAGACAGGGGACGGGGCTGTATGAAATTGGGGGCTGCTCTCTGATAGGGTGTTGCAGCTTTTTCCAGCATGTAGGGCATCCTGGTCATACTTTCCACTCCGCCCGCAACAATAATTTCTGCCTGGCCCGCCATGATTAGAGCCGCCGCCAGATTCACAGCCTCAGAACCGGAACCGCACTGACGGTCAATCGTCAGACCAGGCACTGAGAAGGGGAAACCAGCCTCAAGCCAGGCCATACGCGCCATGCAGCCAACGGCACCCAGGCAGTGCCCCATTATTACCTGGTCCACATCCTCAGCATTAATACCTGCTCTTTTAACAGCCTCACGCAAAACAAGCGCAGCATATTTTTCAGGAGGAACGTCCCTCAGAGCGCCATTTTCTTTTGCTATAGGTGTTCTTACTCCGCTTACTATAACAGCTTCTTTCATCTATAAGACTCCTTTCAATTTATAAAAACTAGGGTTTGAGTATGTGCCTTGCTATTACCATCCGCTGAACTTGGTTTGTGCCCTCATAAATCTGAAGAATCTTTGCATCGCGCATCAGCTTTTCAACAGGATAATCTCTCATGTAGCCGGAACCACCCATGATCTGGACAGCATCAACGGTAACCGACATGGCTACGTCACCTGCAAAACACTTGGCCATGGCACCTTCCATTGAAACCTGCTTATCTAAGGTGAGATACTGTGCAGAACGCCATACCAGCAAACGGGCTGCATCAATTTTCATGGCCATGTCAGCAAGCATGAATTGGATGGCCTGGTTGGCAGCAATGGGCTTGCCAAACTGGACGCGCTGCATAGAATACTTCCTGGCTTCCTCAAATGCCCTTCTGGCCACGCCAACTGCAGCAGCACCTACGCCGGGACGGGTTGTATCAAGAGTCTGCATGGCAATCTTAAAACCGTCACCTTCTTTGCCGAGACGGTTTTCTACCGGAACACGTACATCCTGCAGAATTACCTCACCCACATGAGAAGCCCGGTCGCCAAGCTTTTTCTCCTTTTTGCCTCCGGAAAGGCCGGGAGTATCTGCTGGGACAACAAAAGCGGTGAGACCTTTGAATCCCTTGCTCCTGTCAACAGAGGCAAAAATTGTATAAATCCCGGCAACACCACCGTTTGTGATAAAGCACTTGTTACCGTTTAGGACATAATGATCACCGTCAAGCACAGCGGTCGTCTGTATGTTAGCAACGTCTGACCCGGCATCCGGTTCGGTTAGGCCAAAAGCAGCTAGTTTCGGTGTGGCACAAAAATCAGGAAGGAAACGCATTTTTTGCTCTTCCGTAGCTGCAATCAGAATTGGGGCAAGAGCCAGTTCATTGGCGCCATAAGTACCATTGATACCAAGGCACCCGTATGCCATTTCCTCTGAAACAATGGCTGCAGTCAAAGCATCAATCCCCTGACCGCCATACTCTTCCGGTACCGACATATTCATTAAGCCTATCTCATGGGCTTTTTTCACCACATGCCAGGGAATCTCTTCTCTTTCGTCATATTCGGCTGCAATCGGGATAATTTCCTTTTCTGTAAATTCCCTTGCTACTGTCTGCATTGCTTTCTGCTCATCAGTAAGTTGAAAAGAAATCATTTAAGTACCTCCTTTGCCCCTAGGGTAAGCGCCTAAGAACAGCTTTTTTTAATACTCTCAACCCTTTTTAGCAGGGATATATTCAGGTGGGTGAATGGCTTTAAATGTCAAAGCGCCTGTATCGCATTTTAGGACACAAACCCCGCAGCCATAACACTTTTCCAGATCAACAACAGCCTTGTACTTTTTGCCGGAGCGAACCATATCAATAGCATCAAACTGGCATCTTTCCAGGCAATTCTGACAACCATTGCAATCTTCTTCAGCCACAAAGGCCGCAAACCTGCTTTTAGCGTAAATCCTACTAAGGTCACCATCATTCTCATTCATGGCAACAAACATTTCGCAGCAATCCTTACAGCACTGGCAAGAGGTGTTAAAGTGCATATTATTGTCATAGGCACCAATATGGACAAGTGCTTCCTCTTCTGCTTTATCAGCCAGTTTCAGGGCTTCATCCAGGCTAATCTGCCTACCGGAGCCCCTTTCAATTACATACTGTGCCCCCTTACCAAACTGAATGCATTTCCATTCCCCAACTTCATCACAATAGTCACAATGCTCTTCGATCGCAGTGGTACGAAAGCGGCAGGAGCAGGGAGTCACAGCTATCAGAGACTGAGCTTTCAGTATTTCTTTAAAATTTTCCCATGGTTGTACATCGGGTAAACCTTTTATCGCTTCATAGGCTGGAATTACCCTGGCAGGAGCCTGTGGAAGAGCTTTTGAAAAATGGACAAGATGTGGGTACATCTCATTGATACAAAAATCATGCCATAACTCAAATAAGCGCTTATCTTTCTTTGGGTCTAACTGCCCCGAAGCCTGCACAGCATCATGTAGTTGTATAATCTCACGGGCAAAACGGTAATTCTCTCTTTTATCAAGGCTGCCCCTGGGGAAAACTACCCCTTTAAAAAATAAATCTTCCAGTTCTGCCTTTACAGTTTCTACAGCAACCCCGGTTTTTTCTGCGACCTCTGCGGGAGAACCCGGCAGTGCATCAGCTATTACAGCCTGCTCAGAGCTCATTGAGTGTTCCAATACGGCAATCAGCCTTTTGGAGTCGGAAAAACCCATCTTTTCTGCTAATTTTTCGTACGCTTGTACTGTCATGTTACCATCCCTTTCTCATTTTGATTTTGTTTAACAAATTCTGTCCAGCTGGCATAAACCATCTAAACTTAAGTTTGCCTACCTCCTCCTTCTTATAGTAAATAAATCCAATTAAGAATCAGGGAGCTACATTCTTTAAGATGACACGCCTTCCTGTAACTGCACCAGGCATAGATAACAGAATGACAGAAATCAATATCAGGGCAAAGCCAAATAATTGCCAGTTATTTAAAGACTGCTGCAGGAATAAAAAAGAGAGTAGTGCTGCAGACAATGGTTCAACTGTTGCAATAATTCCCACCTTACCGGCCTCTATCTGCCTTAGCCCTGCCATATTAGAGAAAACGCCAGTAATGTTATAACCAGGGCCATATATACTGTAATAACCCAAACTTCAGTGGGAAACCCTCTGTTAAGCAATCTCCATGGTGGCTTTAACACTAACAAAAAGCTGCTGCCAAAAAGAAGGCTGTAGAGCAAAAGAGTCCATTGCGAGTATTTTGTAAGCAATAATTTTGTTATCACTACATAAATAGCATAACTTAAACCTGCTCCTACGCCCGCGGCATACCCGAGTAAGTTAAATTGCAGAATTTTAAAATTATATCCCCCTGAAATCAAAAAGCAACCAAGAAAAGTAAGAAACAAGCTTATAACTTTTACTAATGACAATGGCTCTTTTAACTTGTAATAAGAAATAATGACAATAAATGCCGGCGCAGTATAAACAAGAATAGAAGCCGAAGCCACATTAGTCTGCTGTACTGCATAGAAAAACAGGCTAAACAGTGAAGTAATACCCAAAAAAGCGGCTAGCATTAAAAGTAAAATGTCTTTTTTTTCTATCCTAAAAGACTCCTTTTTTACACAGGCCAAAATTATAGCTAAAACCAGCGCTGCTGTAGAGAATCTTAAGGTTACCACATCAAGGGGTTCTAAGCCCAAATTAAATAACACAGTACCAACGATTCCACCTGAACCCATTAATATAGCAGCAATTACAATAGAAAAATAACCTTTAACAGGCATATAGTTTAAGTTTGCACTATCCACATCGAGCCTCCTTTCAAGTGCCTCATTTCTCCAACGTTTCCGGGCCCGTCAATCCATCGCAGATCTTACCGAACTTTATTTTCTCAGGAGACATACAGGAATACCCGGTATGGTCCGTTAATCATAGCTTGCTTCGCATGTTAAAGAATCTGTTAGTTTTGTCCATGCATCTATGACCCCCGTGAATATGGGTACATACTCCTGTAGCGGCCTTAGCCATTCTTCAAGGCCAATTAGAACAAAACTTCCAAGCACCGGACCTGCAACGGCAGACGTACCTCCCACAACCGCATACATCAGCATTTGAGTTGATTTCATCCATGTGTAGTCCCAAGGACTGATATAGGTAGAGTAATGGGCATAGAAGGACCCGGCCATACCGGCAAAAAAAGAGCCTATGAACGGAATACCTCAGTCAAGATTATTACCACTTATCGGCGGGCATGTCAGAGCTACCTGCCCGCCGTTATTCCCAGGCTTACGGTTAAGCAAAGCTAGTGCCCTGCCAGTTTAAATATTCCGCAAGTAGTAATTTTACTTTACAACTTACCTGACAGAGCACTAGCTGTTTTTTTTTTACTTCTGTAATGTTAATCCAAAATCCCAGCCGGGACTTGCCATGTTCCGACAAAAACCGGCTTTCCGCCTCTAACCTGATACGCAGTCATCGGCCATAACAACTGCCGCTTAATACCAAATACTTTGCTTCCACCAAAAGCCAGTGTGCCGGCAGGAGAGTCCCACTCCATATTTTCCAATTTTTGAGCAAGCACATTGGGGTCAAAGCTTTGTGTTTCTACTATTGCTTTGGTTAAAGCAGGTATTACTTCTGTAAGGTGCCAGATGTTGGGATCAAATTCGCCTACAGGCCACCTTGCAACAAACCTTGTATAGATTTCCTGCTGAGCAGAATTCTGTGGTTCTTGCGGTCCTGCTAAAGCCATATAAGCCCCCTCAGCGTGCGCACCTGCTATTTGGATAACCTGTTTTGGATCAGGTCCCCAGCTAAGCAGGATGGTCCCTTTATATCCAAGCTCCCTGGCCTGCTTCAATATGAGGGCGGAAGTGGCTGGATCGGTATAGCTTGTCTCAATAAGGTCCGGATTGGCAGCCATCACCTTGGTAAGCAGTGGACTTAGCTCCGCAGTTCCCCGCTCAAAATACTCCTCAGCAACAATGGTTACTCCAAACTGGTCAGCTACCAGCCTGGCTGCCTCAGCGCCGCTTTGCCCGGTTTCATCATCAGGGTTAATAACTGCCATCGTTTTTATATTTTCGTTCTTTTGCAGGTAGGGGATGAAAGTAGCATACATTATTTCGATGCTTGGGTTGTATCTAAAGACAAGTGGATTACCAGGGTTGGTAATCATCTTTCCACCACCGGCAAAGTTCAGGGAAAGTATTTCGTTTTCTTTGAGAAGCTGAAGGCTGGCTGCAACCACAGAACCGCCTCCAATGGCTACAAATTTTCCTTTATCGTCGTAGATAAACCTGTTGAGGGCGCTCACGCCTTCAGCAGGAACATACTTGGAGTCATAAACTACAACATCCCACTTATAAGTAGTGTCTCCCACTTTAAAGCCGCCTTGGTCATTAACCTTCCAGGCCCCCAGGTTAATAGAGCGGGAGTTGGGAATACCCCACGGCGCAGCGGGTCCGGTCAGGAAGCTGATAATACCAAATTTAAGAGTCTCGACTTTCCCCTCTCCCGGCGTTGGAACCGGATCTTTTGCTCTCCCGCAGCCACTAATTGATACAGCCACTAACATCACAACAATAATTAAAGTTACAACAAGCCTTAGTTGTCTTTTCATATTTTTTCCTCCTCCTAAATAAAGCTGGTAACAGTTTTTGTAAGAGATTTTTTAACCTTCGCATACTACCATCTAGAATAACCTATAAAATTCCCTCTGGACTCTCTTTATAAGTACCCTCCTGCCTTTCCTTCTTTTTTTAGTGCCATCGCCCTCCTTCCGTATGAGAACCATAATCGTCATTTTATCTTGAAGCACATTTTAATGATATCTTTTACCCACCAAGATAAGCTTTTTTAACGTAGCCGTTACTCAGCAATTCCTTATTATTACCTTCCAGTGTAATTTTACCTACTTCCATTACATAACCTCTGTCAGCCAGCTTGAGCGCTAACTGGGCATTTTGCTCAACAAGAAGAATTGTCACACCCCGTTTATGGATATCTCTTATGATGACGCCGATTTCTTTAACTATCAACGGAGCCAGTCCCAGTGAGGGTTCATCCATTATAAGCAGCGCAGGCCTGCTGATAAGGGCCCGGGCAATAGCCAGCATTTGCTGCTCCCCGCCGCTTAGAGTTCCAGCATACTGTTGCTGGCGTTTCCCCAAGATGGGAAAACGCTGAAAAACCTCATCTATGTCCTTTTTAATTTCTTCTTTATCATTGCGCAGGAAGGCAGCAGTCCGGAGGTTGTCAAGCACCGACATTTGGGGGAAAAGCCTTCTTCCCTCAGGGCAGTGAGCGATACCTGCCTTGACGATTTCCTGCGGTGGGAGTTTATCTATCCTCTTCCCGTTAAACCAGATCTCTCCTGCGGTACTCTTTTTTAAACCGGAGATGGTCCTGAGTACAGTTGTCTTACCCGCCCCGTTGGAACCGATTAAAGAAACTACTGTGCCCTCTTCTACCTGAAAAGATATCCCTTTTACTGCCTCGGCCTTCTCATAGTGAACGACAATATTTTTGACTTCAAGCAATTTCATCATCCTCCACCCCTAAGTAGGCTTCGATCACATCTTGGTTTGCTCTAATCTGCTCCGGTATTCCCTCGGCAATTTTTTTGCCGAAGTTGAGTACTGCTATGCGGTCACATATTCCCATAACCATCTTCATGTCATGCTCCACCAGTAATATTGTAATCCCTTTTTCCTTTCTAATCTGCCGGAGCATATCCATTAAGGTCTCGGTTTCTTCTGCATTCATCCCGGCTGCCGGTTCATCAAGCATAAGAAACTTGGGGTCCGAAGCCAGGGCTATGGCAATCCCCAGCGCTCTCTGATAACCATGGGGCAGGTTTTTTGCCAATTCATTACGATATTCTGTCAGCCCCAGGAAATCTATTATATCTATGGCACTCTTTAACAGTTCACTCTCCCTGCTGCAAGTATAACGAGTATTAAACAGCGAACCAAAGAAACTGACCTTGGTCTGGACATGGCATCCCATCAGTACATTATCAATAACTGTGGAGTTCTTAAAGTGAACGTTCCCCTGAAAAGTCCGTATCAGGCCCTTTTTTACCAATTGATTCGGGCTAAATTCTGTTACATCTTCATTTTGAAAGAAAACATTTCCCCTGGTTTCTTTCATAACTCCGCTAACCAGGTTGAATAGCGTAGTCTTGCCGGCGCCATTTGGCCCGATCAGGCCCATAATTTCCCCACTGTTTACTCTTAGGCTTACATCTTCAACCGCGCTCAGGCCCCCAAATATTTTAGTTAAATTTTTAAGTTCCAAGATAACTTTGTTATTATTTTGCATTTTGTTCACCTCTTTGTAAAAGCGCGAATACGTTTGGGAATGGTTATAAATCCTTCTTTTTTAGTCAAGCCGCTGACTTTTTCAGGAATAGATAGCAATCCTCCAGGGAGGAAGCGCAAAACAAGAATCAAGATGACCCCCGTGAATATGGGTACATACTCCTGTAGCGGCCTTAGCCATTCTTCAAGGCCAATTAGAACAAAACTTCCAAGCACCGGACCTGCAACGGCAGACGTACCTCCCACAACCGCATACATCAGCATTTGAGTTGATTTCATCCATGTGTAGTCCCAAGGACTGATATAGGTAGAGTAATGGGCATAGAAGGACCCGGCCATACCGGCAAAAAAAGAGCCTATGACCAGTGCAATAACTTTATGCTTTAAAATATTAATGCCGATACATTCAGCCAGCAGTTCAGCCTGGGGGATGCAGCGAAAGGTCTTGCCTATCCTGGAGTTATCTATACGGTACATGAAAATGATTGTAATAAGCATCAGGATAAGGCCCAGGTAATAAAATGGTACCTTGCCCACAAATCGAATGTTAAGCCATAAAAAATTTATAGCATCAGGTCTTGGAATGCCGGATATCCCTCTGGGCCCGCCAAACAAGCCTGACCACCTCATCCAGATCATACGGAATACCTCAGTCAGGGCAAATGTTGCCATAACAAAGTAGGTTCCCTTAATTCTGAGTGTGGGGTAGCCGATTGGTATGGCCAGCAAAGCGCAGAAGATACCTGCCAGCGGTAAAGCCAGCCAGAAACTCAAGTCCAGTCTAATTGCCAGCAAAGCAGATGCATAGGCTCCCATCCCAAAAATACCGGCTTGCGCTGCGTTTAGATGTCCCACCAGCATGATAAGGCGTATCCCCAGTGTGAGCATGCTCCAAATAAAAATCGTAATAAGTATATGGAGTGTGTAGGAGTTTGTTATTACCAGCGGCGCGAGAAAAGCGATGACCACAAGAAATAGAAATAAAACAAAACCTTTATTGTTAAGCTTATTCACGGCCAAATATCCCCCCCGGCCTTACAATTAATACTACGATCAATAATAGAAACACTATCATCAACGCAACGTGAGGACTTATAAATGTTGAAGCAAAACTTTCTATAAATCCTACGATGAATCCACCAATCACCGTTCCCGGGAGGCTGCCCATCCCTCCCAGGATAATTACAACAAAGGCTTTCATGATTGGCTCTACTCCCATATACGGGTTCACATAATATATTGGAGCCATCAGGGCCCCTCCCGCTGCTGCCATGGCAATACCTATACCCATGGCCAGAGAGAAGGTTTTGCTGATATTTATGCCCTGGAGGGAAGCTGCTTCCTCATCCTGAGCTACCGCTCTCATGGATAACCCCAGTTTTGTCTTCTGAATAAAAAAATACATAATTGTGGTGAAAATGGCGCCAAATATAACCACAGCCAACCTCTCCTGGGAGATAGAGACACCACTGATTCTTACCGCGCCACTGAAAGGTGAACCAAAGGCTTTGTCCCTAATCCCAAACCCTACCAGTGTGGTTGCCTGGAGAATGTACATTACGCCGGTGCCGACAATGATGGTGGCTCGGATATCTCCACGAAAGGGCCGGAAAAGATACCTCTCCACTAAAATACCCATTAAGGCCACTACCATCATGGTGATCATTACGGCTACGACATAGCGGAGCACACTTGACTCAATGGGAAGAAGCTGCTGTCCAAACAGCAGCCAGGCACCAAAGCCGCCCAGCATATAGAATTCACCATGGGCAAAATTCACAACGCGCATAATTCCAAAAATAAGGCATAGCCCGGAAGCAATCAGGATTAGCACCATCGACGACATAACGCCGTTAACGAAGGTCTGCAGAATTATTTGTCCTAATGACATATATCCCATCCTTATTAAATTAATTAAAAAGATTATTACCACTTATTCAGCTGGCAGGTCAGACCCTATCTGACAGCCGCTGTTACCAGGCTTACCGTTTAGCAAAGATAGTGCCTGTCAGTTTAAATGTCTCGCTGGTAATCATTGCCTTACAACTTACCTGACAGGACACTATCTGCTTATTTACCCTTTGATTACTTAATCTAGAATTTCTCTTGGAACCTCAAATGTTTCAATAAAAACCGGTTTGCCGTCTTTAACCTGGTACGCAGTCATCGGCCATAACAACTGCCGCTTAATACCAAATACTTTGCTTCCACCAAAAGCCAGTGTGCCGGCGGGAGAATCCCATTCCTGACTTTCCAGGACTTCGGCAATTTTATAAGGGTCAAAGCTTTGAGCTTTTTCTATGGCAGCGGTTAGAGCAGGCACCAGCTCTGTATGAGGCCAGATGTTGGGATCAAATTCTTTTGCAGGCCACCTTTCAATAAACCTGGTATAAATTTCCTGCTGGGCAGAATTCTGCGGTTCTTCCGGCCCGGCTATCGCCAAGTAAGCACCGTTAGCATGTACACCTGCTATTTGGATAACCTGCCGCGGATCAGGCCCCCAGCTAAGAAGGATGGTTCCTTTGTATCCAAGCTCCCTGGCCTGCTTTAATATGAGGGCGGAAGTGGCGGGGTCGGTATAGCTTGTTTCAATAAGATCCGGATTGGAAGCGATCACCCTGGTGAGCAGTGGACTGAGTTCCGCAGTACCCCGCTCAAAGTACTCCTCAGCAACAATGGTCATTCCTAACTGGCCAGCTATCAGCCTGGCCGCTTCAGCACCGCTTTGCCCTGTTTCATCATCAGGGTTAATAACTGCGAACGTTTTTACATTTTCGTTCTTTTGCAGATAGGAGAGGAAAGAAGCATACATCACCTCGATACTTGGATTGTATCTAAACACAAGTGGATTACCCGGGTTGGTAATCATGCTTCCACCGCCGGCAAAATTCAGCGAAAGTATTTCATTTTCTTTGAGAAGCGGCAGCCCTGCTGCAACTACAGCTCCCCCTCCAATGGCTATAAATTGTCCCTTATCATCGTAGATGAACCTGTTGAGGGCACTCACGCCTTCAGCAGGGATATACTTGGAGTCATAAACAACGACATCCCAGGTATAAGTAGTGTCTCCCACTTTAAAGCCGCCTTTTTCGTTAACCTTCCAAGCACCCATAGAAATAGAGCGATAGTTGGGAATACCCCATGGAGCAGCAGGCCCGGTTAAATAACTTATAATACCAAATTTTAAGACCTCTGTTTTTCCCCCAACCGGTGTTGGAGCCGGATCTTTTGCTTTCCCGCACCCGCCAATTGATATGGCCAGTAACATAGCAATAACCATTAAAATTGCAGAAAGCCTATGCTTCTTTTGCATTTTTAATATCCTCCCTCCAATTTTTCCAATTTGGTTAACGTTTCGTCTACATTTACGAAGTGCAATAAGTATGCCAATTCCGAATATTTTGCAAATATGGCACAGTCATTTAAAGAGTGAACGCCTAAACCAAGACATTAAAAGCTAAATACTCTGAATACTGTCTATAATTTGAACTTAAATACAGTATATTTTCTATACAGATATCTGAAAAATTTTTAATAAATCCAATGTTTATTAAAATTGAATCTTGGCATAATTATTGCTCCTTACTATAATTGACTCACTATTTATCTATTTCCAGACAGCCAGGGGTTTTCCTTTATGGGAATATATACCGTTGCTTTTGTTCTGTGCTTTCGCCAAGTGTGAATAATTGAAGATGAAAGAGAGGTGTGGTATTAAGTGTCCAGCTCAATTTGGAAAGGAGGTAGTAAATAAATTATCACTTTAATACAGGGCATACAATAGACCGATATCTTGGGAAGCAAACAATGCTCCCAGCAAAAATACTTTAGCACAAACACTTGTTTAATTGAATAAAACAACAAGGAGGCAAACACGTGGATAAGAACAATTATAATCCTGTACCTTTGTATATCAGTCAGCATAAGGTCCGTTTTTTTGATACTGATCTTTCTGCGGCCGTTTTTTTTGCTAATCATATAGCTTGGTTTGACAGCATAGCCATCATGGATTATTTAGAGTCATTAGAAATTGATTGGAAAGAGCTAATAAAGAATCATATAGATTGTGCCGTAGCAAGCGTTTCTTTCGAATACAAGACACCTATTCGTCTTGATGACTTAATAGACATTACTGTGGATAGTGTAAAACTGGGGAACAAAAGCATAACACTAGAGGGAAGTTTATATAAGCACAAGACAGGTGAATTAGTAGCTGTTGGTAAAATGGTTTATGTTTTTATAAATACCAAGACAAGAAAGCCTGTAGAAGCTCCTGATATAGTTAGAAAAAAGCTGTCTTAATTAGCCTTAAGATCTGAATAGCTGCGGAGAGGAGTGTATTCTCGTGATAAATATAAAAGATCTGGAGAAGGAATTTAAGCAGGATACTGAGATTATTACAAAAAAACTAGAAGAGTTAGCACACAAAATTGGCAACAAAACATTCCTATACTATGGAGAAGAAGATTTATATATTACATACAATGAATTTAATAAGACAACAAATGCGATCGCTCACAATTTAGTGACGATGGGTGTTAAAAAAGGTGACACGGTATCCTTGTTTTTAAAGAACCCTTTAATTACAACTCTGGCTATGTTTGGCATTTGGAAAGCCGGAGCTGTTTTTTGCCCTATAAATTTTAATTACAAAGGGCGGTTGTTATCATACCAAATAAACGACAGCAGCCCCAAATTGTTAATTTTGGAATCCGATATGATTCCGAGAATTAATGAAGTTGCTGATGATATCCCCATAATAAAAACTTTTTTGCATACTCCAAAAAAGGATGACCATGATTATAATCCTGAAACAGCGCTCATTGAATTAAACAGTAGATTCCCACAGGTTAAGTTCGAGGAGCTTTTAAAGGGAAAGATGACTAACCTGGACCTTGACATTCAATTTTATGATACTGCTAACATCATATATACATCTGGAACTACTGGTCCGGCAAAAGGTGTTATCCACTCTCATCGCTGGCTGAACCAATATACATTTAATGCAAGGAAGCTAATGAAACAGGAAGACGTAATATACAATGACCTCCCCCTTTATCATGTTGGCGGGGCATTTGCCAATGTGGTTAAAGGAGCTTGGGTTGGGTGTACAATAGCGTTGTGGGACAAGTTTAGCCCAACCAATTTTTGGGATAGGATCAAAGTCAGCGGAGCCAGCAAAGCAGTGTTGTTGGATGTTATGATTCCCTGGCTGATGAATGCTCCGGAAACACCGGAAGACCGGCTTAACACCTTAAATAAAGTCCATATGCAGCCTCTTCCTCAATATCATCATGATGTTGCCAAAAGATTTGGCATTGACTTTGTTACTTGTGGATATGGACAAACAGAAGCTGGAAATGGCTTTGTTGGAATTTTTGATGAACTTGAAGAAGGTGAAGGGACTCCCCCGGAAATGTTCAAGGGCTACTCCAGGGAAGAGATGAAAGCTGTTGCAGAAAAATACGGATTTCCTGTTCATTCTGGAAAAGCGAAACTCCGTAAGGGATTTATGGGCAAATCTCCAACATTACTTCAAGCCACCATTTTAAATGAGCATGATGAAGAATGTGCTCCAGGAGAATTTGGTCAACTTGCCTTTAGATCAGTTTTTTCATATTCAATCCTTAACGGTTATTTTGGCAAACCAGAAGCTACTTTAGAGGCTTTTCGCAACCAATGGTTTCATACAGGAGATGCTTGTATAAGGGGTGAGGATGATAATTTTTATTTTATTGACAGAATGGGTGGATTTATCAGGTCTAGAGGAGAAAACATTTCTTCTTATCAGATAGAAGACATAGTCAATAGCCATCCATTTATTGAAATGAGTGCAGTCTTCCCCATTCCTGCAAAAGAAGGTGATGAAGATGATATAGTTTTATGCTTAGTTCTAAAACAGAAAGAGAACATTCAAGAAGAAGAAATTATGGAGTGGATCAAAAATGAACTCCCCAAATTTATGCAGCCCAGACACATTAGATTTATGGAAGACTTGCCAAGGACCCCAACAAACAAAATAGAAAAGTACAAGCTTCGTCAAAATCTCTTAAAGGAATTGGGCAACTAAACTTGCAAAGACTGGAACAAATGGACACTCATACTACTAGTAAGAAAAAGGAGGATTTATCTATGATTAAATCAAGACTTTGTGACCTGGTCGGTATCAAATATCCTATCATTCAGGCAGGAATGGGACCTTTCGGAACCAATAATCTGTGTGTGGCGGCTTCAAATGCCGGCGCATTAGGCCTGATTAGTTCAAGTGGTATCGCCTCAGATGATTTCCAGCAGGAAATCTATGAGTATTTCTGTCGGAGCGGTGGCGCCGATCCAAAAGACGATAAAGAAACTATACTGAGGACAATTTTTCAGCAAACCTTAGATCAGACCAGGGAATCACAGGGTATCTTTGGCGTCAACGTCATGGTATCAGCTGAGATGAAAGAGGTAGCTGAGTTAGTCGTTAAAACAATGCTAAAAGCCCGTGAAGAGGACCCTGAAATGAAAAAAAGGTTTAAGGTCCTCGTAACCTCTGCCGGCGATCCGCTGCCTTGGTCGAGAGTTATTAAAAATACTGATCTGGTATGGATGCACGTCATGCCATCTGTTAAAGCTGCACTGCGCTGTAAGAAGGCAGGGGTTGACGTGATTGTTGCCTCAGGCCATGAGGGTGGCTTCCATACATCCTGGGAACCGGTCCACTCCATGATCCTGCTCCCCGACGTGGTAGACGCTGTTTCCGATGAAAACACGCTGGTAGTAGGAGCCGGCGGATACTGCGACGGCAAAACACTGGCTGCAGCCCTTATTTTAGGTGCTGATGGAGCTCAAATGGGAACACGGTTCTTATGTACCGAGGAAAGCGACTTCCATCAAATCTGGAAAGAAGGCATCATGGAAGCTGGGGACCGGGGAACCCTTGTCGCGCGTGGCTTTGTTGGCCCGGCCCGGTGGTTGAAGTCACCCAGGAGCCAGGAGCACGCAAAGAACACCCTGGAGAAGTCGCCAGGTGTATATCTGGGCATCCCTGATGACTATACTACCATGGACATGTCGTTGATTGATTATGAGATTGAATCTATTAATGCCGTCTTCAAGGGTGACAAGGAGAAGGCAATGCTTGCCGCGGGAGAATCAGCACAGCGAGTCAACGATATGCCAAAAGTAAACGATTTAGTACAAAAAATTGCTAAAGAAGCTGAAGAGGCACTAAGAGGCGCCCAGACGAAATTCCTGGACTAAAGAAAGCAGAAATAAATATTAAAATTAAATTAAACTGCATCCGTAAAAATAATGTAAGCAGGTTCAATAATGAACCTGCTTACACTATACTCAATTATATTTACTGATCTCTCAGGGCATTACGCCGTATCGTGCCAAAGGGCGGGCAGGCTCACTCCGACCACCAATTGCCAAGTCCAAAGCTCGGATAATCCGTGGACGGGTTTCCCGTGGGTCAATTACATCATCTACATTAAAAATCTCTGCGGCTGGGTAAGGACCTCCATAGCCTTCAAACATAGCTTCCATCTCTTTCATTTTAGCTTGGGGATCCGGTGCAGATTCAATTTCTTTTTTAAAAATCGCTAATACTCCTCCTGCCCCGGGGAGTGCACCAAAATCTGCTGAAGGCCACGCATACACCGCCACCTGCCTGGCGTTAGCGCCGCACATTGCTGACCCTCCAAAGCCAAAAGCCTTTCTGATTATTATTGTTACTTTAGGCACATCAGCCTGTGCCAGGGAGAAAGCAACAGCTAAACCTTCTCTAAGGGTACCCTCCTGTTCAGCTATACTTCCAGTCATTACCCCAGGCACATCAACCAGAAAAATCAGGGGTATATGGTAAGAACTACAGAGGTCAATAAAGTGTCTCATTTTTTTACCGGCTCTGACATCAATGGCACCTGAGAGTGTGGCGGGCTGGTTGGCAATGATGCCTACGGAATGCCCGTTCATCCGAGCCAAAGCTGTAATCAGACTTGTACCATATTCTGGTTTGATTTCAAAGAAACGCCGCTCATCAGCGATACATTCAATTATTCTCTTCATATCATAACTACTCCGGCTATGGGCGGGCACAATACTTAAAAGCTCCTCATCCATACGGTCAGGGCTGTCCCCTGTATCCTGATAAGGAGGGTACTCATAAGCATTGTTGGGAAAATAGGTTAAGTATTCCCTAGCCAGGGCGATAGCATGTTCGTCCGTCTCAGCCTCGTTATCCGATAATCCAGATATTCGGCAATGGATTTCTGTGCCTCCCAGTTCCTCTTTGGAAATTTTCTCTCCTATTGCTGAAAAAACTACCGGTGGACCTCCTGCAAAAAGCTGGCCGTGCCCCCTAACCTGGATAATAAATTCTGCCAGGCTGCAAACCAGGGATGAGTCACCTGAGCAAGGCCCCATAGCGATGGCTACCTGGGGAGAAAACCCTGAAACTCGAGCAATTTCAAGGAAATGATTTACCTGGGGAAGACCTGCATTAATCGCTTCCTCTGCTCTTGCGCCTGCTCCGTCCATCAGCCAGACAATCGGCACCTTCATGTCCTGTGCCAGCTGTACAACCCTTAAGTTCTTTAGCATGTGGGTCTGACCCACCGATCCACCCATTACAGTAAAGTCCTCTGCCACTGCCAGGGTATTCCGCCCATTTATCTTACCGTAACCGGTAATGACAGCGTCAGCCGGAGTTAGCTTATTTGCCATCTCGGGCCTGTGGCTCTGACTTTTAGCCAGGACACCATACTCGGTAAAAGTTCCCTCATCAAATAACAGGGCAATTCTTTCGCGGGCAGTTAGTTTGCCCTGCTGGTGCTGACGACTAACTTTATCTATTCCTCCCATTTCCATCGCTTTTGCTTTTTTTGCTTTCAGTTCATCCAAATTTTCCTGCCAACTCATAGGCACCACCCTTTTCTCTTAGACGCGCATAGCTAATATTTTTTCCTTAAATTCAAAGACTGCCAGCATTACCCAACATATCTTGACTATTCTTTTTTAGAGGCATATTCTTAATAGAAATCAGAACGAGTGTTCAACTTTAAACTCCAGTTTGACCCGGCCTGCAAAAATGGTCCGATCAAACTGGAGAATTACTAATTCTTTCCTTGATTCTTAAGTTCTTCTTCCAATAGTATCCTTCTGAGTACCTTACCTGTGCCCCCTTTTGGCAGCTCATCCCTAAATTCTATAAATTTGGGTCTTTTATAACCCGCCATTTTGTCTTTGGCCCAATTGATTATATCTTCGCCCCTGATTGTTTCCTTTTGCTCTCCTGTAAGCACAATTACTGCCTTTACCGCCTCACCTATTTCATCATCAGGTATACCTATTACACCTATCTCGGCCACAGCAGGGTGATTGAGCAATATTCCCTCCACCTCTTCGGGGAACACACTAAACCCAGAGCTTTTAATCATTTCTTTTTTACGTCCAAGAAACCACAGGTAACCATCTTCATCTAATTTTCCAATATCCCCGGTAAACAGCCAACCATCTCTTAAAACCTCATTGGTTGCCTCAGGGTTTTTCCAATAACCTTTAAAAACACCTTCGTTTTTAACAACAATTTCTCCAGGTTCTCCCTGTGCTGCTTCTTTCTTTGTTTCATAGTCAATAATTTTTATTTTATTTTCTGGTATTGGCAGGCCGCAACAAATCTTGCCAAACTTTATTTTATCGGTAGGCATGTATGTATCTCCAGTATGATCTTCCGTTAATCCGTAACTCGCCTCGCAAACTATTGATTCCGTTAACTTAGACCATGAATCTGCTATTTGCTCCGTAAGTACCATAGCCAGGCTGGAAACCAATGTTTTTTTGAGCGATTTCAGGGAAAGGTTATCTATCCCCGGGAATCCAAGTAAGTATTTTATTGCCAAAGTAATAGTTACCCAGTGAGTACATTTATATTTCTCTATAGCTGTAAGCGTTTCCACAGGATCAAAACGTACAAGTAAAACACTTGTAATCCCTAAATAAATCGATGCATTTAGACCCAGCAGTCCCGCGATATGCATTATAGGTAAAGATATTAAGTTAACGTCCGATTCCTCGATAGGAAAAAACATGGACTGTGAGGTTGAAGCTGATTTATATATGGCATTGCGGTAAGATAACATGGCGCCTTTGGGCATACCCGTTGTACCTGAAGTAAAAATATAAAGATAAGTATCATCTATATCTACATCCACTGCAACAGGATCCGCATCATACTGCTCCAAGATATCACACAAAAAATAGCTGTTACCAAAATCCTCTATCTCCGACTTCGCAGGCAGCCCAAACGGTATTGTTGGTTCCGGCGGCAAAAAGTCGGCAAAGCTGGTCACCACAACATTTTTCAGTTTTGTTTTATCTTTTATATTAGCAATTACAGGGTATTGGTGGTCTAGAGTTACAATAGTCTCTGCTTCTACCTGTTTTAGCATATACTCTAGCTCAAATTCCTTATAAGTAGGATTTAATGATACTATGGCGGCTCCTATTTTATTTGCACCAATATATGCTAATATATACTGCGGGCAGTTTGGAACATAAACGGCAACGCTGTCTCCTTTTTTAACTCCTTTTGCAATTAGAAAATTGGCAAATCTGTTCGCCAGCTCATCAAGCTCTTTCCATGCAATCTCACGCCCGTAAAATACAAAAGCAACTTTTTCCGGGGTCTTTATTGCATAGTCTTGTACATAATGAAACAAAGGCTTTTTGCCAGATATATAGTTTACAGTTTCGGTCATTCAAGTTCCTCCTCTTGATTTGATTATTTTAAGTAAACATCCCTGGGTCTCGTATTCAGTTAATTTGCAATATTATTACTGTAATAATATCACCTGGTTTAGTCGGATTTACAAAACGTGTTGTTAAATTTTTCAGAAACCGGTTCGGCACCCACCCCGTTATAGCTCTACAAGGTAGGAGTAAGTAGAAAGTTTACGCTCTTCTTTTGTCATAAAAGACCACCTCTATTTATAGTTGAATCTTTTCAGAAAGTCTGTAACCCTTTATCCACGCTGCTTTAGGCATAGTGGATAAATATTTTTCACCCCCGTGTCGGGGTGTTTTTTATTGTGCCGTAATTTAGTGATATAGCGAGAAATACCGCGATAACAAAGCATTTTATACGATAACGCTGTCTATCGCCATAAAATGATGCTTGACATTTTCGCCACACCCCCAAAATCGAAATAGAGGTATTAATTACCATTATTTCCAGGAGGTGGTTGAGTTGTTGGTCCGCGTCCGGACTCATGAAGAGTACTTAGGTTTCATGCTGCCCC
>JAGXRN010000070.1 GCA_018335875.1 Dethiobacter sp. | reverse complement strand
GCTGGAACACCCAACTTAACTGGTTACTTGCTAAACAATCGCAATCGGCTCAATTATAATGAATTACAAGAAAAGGGCATCAAGATTGGAAGCGGAGCGGTAGAAAGCGGCAATAAAAAGGTTATTCAGCAGCGAATGAAGCAATCCGGTATGCGGTGGAACGTTCCTACAGGTCAATCCATTGCCTCGCTACGAGCTAAAAACGCCAGCAATCGGTGGGTTGATGTGGAACGCATCCTCAAAGTCGCGTGAGGCGCAAAGTCTATATGCCAATATTTGGTACATAGTTTGCAAGTGCACCCTTCTAAAGCTCCGGACTTGCTTTTTAAAGCTAAATCTGTTAGAATTACTATTGCATTTTAAAATTAAACGGGTCGTTAGCTCAGGGGGAGAGCACTACCTTGACACGGTAGGGGCCACTGGTTCAAATCCAGTACGACCCACCATAGGAAACAAATCCTGTCTTTGATGGCAGGATTTTTTTGTTGCATAGGAAATCTTTAAGATTTCCTATGCAAGGGGGTTTGTAAGGGGGAGTCCCCCTTACTCTTTGCGGGGTGCTCAGGGTCCGCAGACCCGCCGAAGGGGGCGCGCCCCCTAGCGGACAAGAAAAACGCGACCTAAGTCAAAAAGCCCGAAGCGTTTTTCTTGTTGGCCTGATTTGGTAGAAGATGGTGAAAAGTATACAAAATTTCAAACATACATATAATACTAGTGAAGGGAGATGACAGCCTTGGCCCAGGTTGTTTTTGCAGTTAAACATGGTTTTTCTGACTTGCAGAAGAGGCTGGAGGAGAGTATGCCTTTTTTTCATGGGGAAGGTTTTGCAGCAGAAATCAAGGAAAAAGATATCGATGGCTGGCCGCACCTTATCTGTAGCCTGTACGGGCAAAACGGTACGCCGGGGTCTCCTTCCGAGCAGCTGTACAAAACAAAGTTAGTTGACTTGCTGACTTCATTTATCGCAGGCAGCCAGGCAGGGCCGTATCTGAATGATATTTTAAGACATAATTATTTTTATTTTCCTCGTCATGAACGGCAGCAAATCATTAATTTTGCCGAAAAAATCATGGAAAAAGAGAATGACGGCCCAAAAGAGCAGGAAATTAAAAATGAGATATCAGTTCAGCTTGAAAGCTGTCTTTTGGAGCACGACTACCTGAATATACACGGCCTGATTGTATTTCGCCTGGGAAAGTGGCTCACATACCTGCGCAACTGCCTTGACCTGGCAGTGGATGAATTCCTCATGGAAAAGGAATATCAGGAATTTATCAAGCTGCTGAAGTATTTTGTGCAGCTGCAGGAACCAAAAGTGTACCAGATTCATGTAACAATTGACGAACAGGGAAACCTGCTGCTTTTTGACCAGAATCATAATATCATTGACGACTCCGGGAACGGGGTGCAGTGGGAAAATCCGGGTGACAAAGAGGATATGCTTGTCAGCACTCTAATTACCGTAGCGCCACAGAGGATTGTGCTGCACAAGCAGGTCTATGTCCAGTATCCTAAGGCCACGGATACCTTAAAACATGTTTTTGAAAAACGAGTAATGCTGTGCAAGCGATGTAAGCTATGCCACGACTTAAGCGACAACCTGAATTTAAAAGGAAAATCATAACGTGAGCCACAAAACGTCGAAAGACGTTTTTTTTTCTGGATTAAAGTGGTAAGATGTAGAAGGAAGGGAGTTGCAGCATGATTTTTATCGCTTTACCGCTGGTTGGGGCTTTGATTGGCTGGATCACTAATTATATTGCCATCCGCCTGTTGTTTCGTCCGCTTCAGCCTGTAAAATTACCTTTGCTGAAAATAGCTTTCCAGGGACTGATCCCTAAAAGGCGCAGTCAGATTGCGGACAAAGTGGCACAGGTTGTGGACGAGCAGCTTTTTTCCATGGATGAGATCGCAGATAGATTGGATATGCCGATGCTGCAGAAAGAAGTGGACAGGCTGGCACGTGAAGTGGTGGGGCGATGGTGCGAGGGTAAGATGGGCTTGCTGCCCGGGGCCCTCCGGCAGTACTGCAGCAGTTATATGTGTGATACTGTGGCTGCTGAGTTAGCTGCACATTTTCCGCACATGGCCACGTCACTTCTTTCCAGGATGCAGGAGCAGGTTGATGTAAAGAAGGTTGTGGCCGAAAAAATAAACAATCTGGCACTGGATGAAGTGGAACAGCTGGTTTTGGATGTGGCCCGCAGGGAGCTTAAACAGATTGAAAGGCTGGGCGCCGTTTTGGGATTTGTCATAGGCCTTGTGCAGTCACTTATTTTCTATTTGCTCAAGTTTACTTGACAGTGAGTGAAGCAAGTTTTATTATGGGTTATAGGCATTTTTGAAGGGGGTTTCCCTGGTGAGGATTAAGCTTGTAGATGGTTCAGAGCGTACATATGAATGCGGCACCCGTGTTGATAATATAGTGGACGAGCTTGGCGGCAGGTGGAAAAAGGAAGCCGTGGCTGCCCTGGTTAACGGTGTTGTCAGGGATTTGTCTTCTGAGCTTAAGGAGGACGTACAGCTCAGGCTTTTAACTTTTGAAGACGGCGAAGGCGCCGAAGTATACCGCCATACATCAAGCCATGTTTTAGCACAGGCGGTTAAAAGGCTTTTTCCCGGAGTAAAGCTTGGTATCGGGCCTGCAATCAGGGACGGGTATTACTACGATTTTGATTACAAAGAGTCATTTGTGCCTGCTGATCTGGAAAAAATCGAAGCGGAGATGGCCAAGATAATCAAAGAAGACCTGCCGCTGGAACGGTTTGAACTGGGGCGGGAGGAAGCTGTCAACTTCTTTGGGAAGCTTGGAGAGGACTACAAGGTGGAGTTGATTTGCGACTTGCCTGAGGATGTGACAATCAGCTGCTACCGTGCAGGTGAGTTTGTTGACCTCTGCGCAGGGCCGCACCTGCCCTCCACAAGCAGGGTTAAAGCCTTTAAACTATTGAACCTGGCCGGGGCTTACTGGCGTGGGAGCGAAAAGAACCCCATGCTGCAGCGCATATACGGCACTTCATTTTCAAAAAAATCTGCGCTGGACGAGCACCTGCACAGGCTGGAAGAAGCAAAAAAGAGAGACCACCGCAAGCTCGGACGTGAGCTGGACCTCTTTAGCGTGCACGACGAGGGGCCGGGTTTTCCCTTCTATCACCCGCGCGGCATGGTTATCCGCAATGAACTGGAAAAGTTTTGGCGTGAGGAGCATCAGCAGGCGGGCTATGAGGAAATCAGGACTCCTATTATTCTCAACCGCGTTCTCTGGGAGCGTTCAGGCCACTGGGACCACTACAAGGAAAACATGTATTTCACCAAGATAGATGAGCAGGATTTTGCTGTAAAGCCGATGAACTGTCCCGGTTCAATGCTCATTTACAAGACTAAAGTTCATTCCTACCGCGACCTGCCTGTGAGATTGGGGGAACTGGGCCTTGTCCACAGGCATGAAATGTCGGGTACGCTGCACGGCATGATGCGTGTGCGCGCCTTTACTCAGGACGATGCTCATATCTTTATGGTCCCTTCTCAGATTAAAGTAGAAGTGGCTCGCGTTATTGAGCTTACTGACCGTATATACAGTATGTTTGGCTTTGATTACCACGTGGAGCTTTCCACCCGCCCCGAGAAGGCCATGGGATCTGCAGAAATGTGGGAGATAGCCACCTCGGCACTGAAGGATGTGTTGGATGAACGCAGCATGACCTATGTTATCAATGAAGGAGACGGCGCCTTTTACGGGCCAAAGATTGACTTCCACCTGCGGGATTCAATCGGGCGTACCTGGCAGTGCGGCACAATCCAGCTTGATTTTCAGATGCCTGAGAAATTTGACCTTTTTTATGTGGGTGAGGACGGGCAGAAGCATCGGCCTGCAGTAATCCACCGTGTTGTATATGGCTCCATGGAGCGTTTCTTTGCAGTGCTGATAGAGCATTTTGCCGGCGCATTCCCTCTCTGGCTTGCGCCGCTCCAGGTGATGGTCCTGCCCATCACTGACAGGCAGCACCAGTATGCGTTGCGAGTGCTGGCAGAGCTTCGCAACGCCGGAATCCGCGCTGAAAGCGATGCACGTAACGAAAAGGTTGGTTTTAAAATCCGTGAGGCGCAGCTGTTAAAAGTTCCTTATATGCTAGTGGTGGGAGATAAAGAAGAAGCGTCAGGCGAAGTTGCTGTCAGGGAAAGGGCAGCAGGGGATAAAGGTTTAATTAAGCTCGATGAGTTTATCAACTCCATCTTGTCGGAAATTGCCGCAAAAAGACAATTACCCTTACCGCAAAGGGTGTAATTGACTCCCAGGAAAAAATATGATATAGTAAATCCCGTCAAGAAGAAGCCACCGCTTCTCACCCCAAGGCACAGCCAAAGGGGTTGCGCAAAAAGTTTAACTGTGTAGGAAAGCGGGTGGGTTCACCTGCTTTTTTTATTTTTTAACAAAAAAACTGGAGGGGATAAACTATTAGTAAGGACCATATGGTGAATGAACAGATCCGGGCCCGTGAAGTGCGGGTCGTTGACAATGACGGCAGCCAGCTTGGGGTAATGCCTCTTCGTGAAGCCCTCAGTAAAGCCATGGAGAAAAACCTGGATCTGGTTGCTGTGGCTCCCAATGCCAAACCGCCTGTTTGCCGGATTATGGATTTTGGCAAGTTTAAGTACGAGCAGAGCAAACGGGAGAAAGAGTCAAGAAAAAACCAAAAGCTGGTTATTGTGAAAGAAGTTAAAGTGAGACCTAATATTGAAGATCATGACTTTCAGGTCAAACTGAAAAACGCCAAACGTTTTCTGGAAAGCGGGGACAAGGTAAAGGCTACTGTCATGTTCCGTGGCAGGGAAATTACTCACCCCGAGCTTGGACAGAGATTGCTGCAGCGTCTTGCCAAAGATCTGGAAGAACTGGCCAATGTAGAAAGAGAACCCAAGGTGGAAGGGCGCAATATGGTAATGATCCTCACGCCCAAGCAGACTAGTTAATTAAAAGCACACACAGGAGGTAACATCTATGCCCAAAATGAAGACACACCGCGGCGCTGCCAAGCGTTTCAAAAAAACAGGCACAGGGGAATATAAGCGCAGCCGTGCTTACGGCCAACATATTCTGGAGAAAAAGGCGCCTAAAAGGAAGCGCCGCTTAGGCCAGGGCGCCCTTATCGATAAGACAGATGTCAAACGCGTAGCGAGAATGCTTCCCTATTAAGCAATACTAAACAACAATATCCTTAACCACTCAAAGGAGGTATTACCCATGCCCAGGGTTAAACGGGGCGTGACTGTAAAGGCACGCCATAAGAAAGTCATAAAACTGGCCAAAGGTTATTTTGGAGCCAAGAGCAAACTATTTCGTACTGCAAATCAGGCTGTAATGAAGTCGCTGGCCAATGCCTACCGCGACAGGCGCAATTTAAAACGGGACTACCGCAAACTTTGGATCGCCCGCATCAACGCTGCCGCCCGCACAAACGGGATGTCCTACAGCAGGCTGATCAATGGGCTCAAGCGCGCCGGCGTCGATATAAACCGTAAAATGCTGGCCGAACTGGCAGTAAACGATGCTGAAAGTTTCAGCCAACTGGTTGGAGTAGCCAAAGAGAATCTTTAAAATAGGTTTATAAGTCAGAAGTTTAATACTTCTGACTTCTCCTCTTTTTACCCTGTGGAGGTGGTTACCATCGTCCGCCTGAACCCTTTTACCATGCCCAAGGTTTCGCCGGCAAAGATACTGGTGGGAGGTTTTGCGTCGCTCATCTTTATAGGGGCGGTACTGCTTACGCTGCCCATCTCTTCCCACAGCGGGCGACTGCCCTTTCTTGACGCTCTTTTCACAGCCACATCGGCAGTGTGCGTCACGGGGCTGGTGGTGGTAGATACCGGTACATACTTCACCCGTTTCGGCCAGACAGTGATTATGCTCCTGATACAGATCGGCGGTTTAGGCATCATGACAGCTGCCACCACTGTATTTATCCTGCTGGGTAAAAAAATAACCCTCAGAGAGCGCCTTGTCATCCAGGAGGCCCTAAACCAGATCAGCATGCAGGGCCTGGTCAGGCTGGCGTATTCCATTGTGCTGATGACACTGGCTCTGGAGGCTGTGGGCATGATTCTGCTCAGCATCAGGTTTATTCCCATTTACGGCTTTTCCACAGGGCTTTTTTACGCCCTTTTTCATGCTGTCTCCGCCTTTTGCAACGCCGGCTTTGACCTCATAGGCGGCTTTCGCAGCCTCACCCCCTTTGCTGCGGACCCGCTAATACCCTTAACAGTGGCTTTGCTTTTTATCCTTGGCGGCCTCGGGTTCACTGTTCTGCTTGAGGCTCACCAGCGCCGTCGCTTTGCACGGCTGACACTGCATGCCAAGATGGTGCTTGGAGTCACACTTTCACTGCTGACAGTCGGCACACTGACGGTACTGGTTCTTGAATATAACAATCCGCTAACACTGGGTCAGTTTGGTTTTTTCGGCAAGCTGGTAAACGCCTTCTTTACAGCGGCAACACCGCGTACTGCAGGGTTTAACACTGTCCCCACAGACGGATTGACACAGACAACACTTTTTTTCATAATTTCACTGATGTATATCGGCGCTTCTCCCACTTCTACCGGAGGCGGCATCAAGACTACATCATTTGGCACAATCATGTCTGCTATTGTATCGACACTGCGTGGGGACGAGGAAGTGCTTCTTTTCAAAAAAAGAATTCCACATGAAATACTGATGAGAGCACTGACCATAGCTGTACTGGCCTTTATCCTGGTATTTGCCGTAACCCTCGGACTTACTATAACAGAGCAAAAACCCCTGCCGGATATGTTATTTGAGGCAATGTCGGCATTTGGCACTGTGGGGCTTTCCACAGGAGTTACACCCACATTGTCTCCGCTTGGCCGGGTTTTGATAATTATCACCATGTTCGCCGGCCGTGTCGGCCCGCTGACACTTGTCTTCGCCTTTGCCCGCCACAGGCGCAAGAGCGCTGTCCGCTATACATCAGAGCGCATCCTGATCGGTTAAGGAGATGAGAGTATTGAAAGCAAAACAATTTGCCGTGATTGGTATCGGACGTTTCGGGGCCAGTGTGGCTACCACGCTCTATGACATGGGGCATGACGTGCTGGCCATCGATAACAGCGAGGAGAGGGTCGAGGCCATTGTAGACAGGGTAACCCACGCCGTGACGGCTGACTCCACCAGCGAAGCAGCTCTGAAATCCCTGGGCATCACTAATTTTGACGTAGTAATCGTCAGCATCGGCAAGGACATCCAGGCCAGTATTCTTACAACCCTGGTCCTTAAAGAGTTAAATGTCAACTACATTGTAGCCAAAGCCCGTACCGCCCTCCATGGCAAAGTACTGCAAAAGATCGGGGCTGACCGTATTGTTTTTCCGGAGCGGGACATGGGTGTGCGTGTTGCGCACAACCTGGTGGCAACAAATGTCCTTGATTTTATTGAGCTTTCACCTGAATACAGCATCGTTGAGATTATTGCGCCGGACGACATGGTCGGCAAGTCGCTGCGGGAACTTGACCTGCGAGCCAAATATGACGTTACGGTACTTGCAATTCGCTCAAGCGACAGGCAAATTAATGTTTCCCCCGCGGCAACCGACCGTTTCAAAGAGGGAGATGTGCTGATTGTGGTGGGAGAAAATGAAAAGATCCAAAATTTAGGCAGGGATTAGAGAGTGACAGTGATCAGCAGTTCAGCCAACAGGTATGTCAGGCTTTACCGCAGCCTTGATAAACGAAAAGCGCGGAAAGATCAGGGCTTACTGCCCCTGGAAGGCTCTCGCCTTGTGACGGAGGCAGTCGGGAGCGGCCTTGGGCTGAAAGTTGTCCTGCTGCATGAGGGATATGACCCTGGCAATTTTGCTGTGCTTGAAAAGTTAGAGCAAAAAGTGCCCGTACAGCGGGTGGCCGCCGGCCTGTTTGCACAAATCGCGCATACCGATTCTCCGCAGGGGATACTGGCTGTTGCACAACATCCTGCCCATTGCCTGCAGGATGTTTTTTTGCAATCCCCCTCCCTGCTGCTGGTGGCTGACCGCCTGCAGGACCCGGGGAATTTGGGCACTATGGTCCGCTCAGCCGCTGCCTGCGGAGCAAGCGGCGCGGTGCTGCTGCCGGGGACGGTGGACATCAGCAACCCCAAGGCTTTGCGCGCCACCATGGGAGCATTATTCAGGCTGCCGGTGGTCGAAGTCGCACTGGACGAACTGCTTGCCGGCATCCGGCGGCATGGTTTACGCCTGATGGCGTCATGCGCAGGCGGTGACCTCACTTATGACCGCGTGGATTGGCGCGTGCCCACAGCAGTCGTTATAGGCAACGAGGGTGCGGGAGTATCAGAGGATGTTTTATCCGTGGTAGACAGCACAGTGTCTGTGCCCATGGCCGGAGGGGTTGAGTCGCTCAATGCAGCAATCGCCATGTCGGTCATATTTTTCGAAGCTGCCAGGCAGCGCCGCAGCCAGAGATAGTTGCTTGCCATCTGGTGATGTGCTATAATAAAGTCAGTCCCATTCCAGGACAGGGGAGTGGTCTTTTAGATGTTAAGCGCTGACTTTTTATGGTTGATTTTTGAGAGGACGGGTTCTGTTACAGCTTATCTCCTGTACAGGCAGATGATGCTTTCTTAATGGTATACTGCTAAAGGCAATGATGGGAAGAGTACGCTTATTCCGTGCCTACAGAGAAGGACGCCGAGGCTGAGAGCGCCCTGGGACTATTGAGCGGAAATTCGGCCCTGAGCCGCCGGCTGAAGGGTATTACTGTGTAGGCCAGGTACGGGTCTCCCGTTAACGAGATTGAAGGCGGGCAGTTTACTGCTAATATGGGTGGTACCGCGGGAGTAACAGCTTTCGTCCCTTATCTGGAGGGGCGTTATTTTTTTATATAGTGTTAATGTGTGAAAGGAGCAGCATTATGGAGCAAAAATTAAATGAAATTTCTCTACAGGCCGGCCGTGAAATTATCACCGCCGCTACGCAGGAAGAACTGAGACAGATCCAAGTACGCTACCTTGGCAAGAAGGGTGAGATAACCACCATACTGAGGGGAATGGGGCAACTCGCCCCGGAGCAGCGTCCACTGGTTGGCAGCTTGGCTAACCGTGTCCGTGATGAACTCTCAGAAATGATAGATTCACGTACGGAGGAGTTAAAAGAGGTGCTGCGCAGGCAGCGGATGGCAGAACAAAGAGTGGATGTGACTCTTCCCGGCCGGCCGGTGAATATTGGGTACCGTCACCCTCTGTCCATTATCATGGAACAGATTGCCGAAATCTTTCTTGGCCTGGGTTTCACCATCGCCGAAGGGCCTGAGATTGAGTCAGACTATTATAATTTTGAGGCACTGAATTTACCACAGGATCACCCGGCCAGGGAGATGCAGGATTCTTTCTACATAAGGCCTGATATCCTGCTGCGCACACATACTTCACCCGTCCAGGTGAGGACGATGGAGAAAACAGCGCCACAGGCGCCAGTACGTATTATTGCCCCGGGCAAGGTGTACCGACGTGACGATGATGCCACCCATTCACCAATGTTTCACCAGGTGGAGGGACTTGTTATTGACAGGAATATTTCGCTTTCCGATTTAAAAGGGACACTGCTGTTATTTGCACAGCAGATGTTTGGCGCAAAGCAGCAGGTGAGGCTTCGCCCCAGCTTTTTCCCCTTCACTGAGCCAAGTGCCGAAGTGGACATGTCATGTGTTATGTGCGGGGGAGGCGGCTGTCGTGTCTGCAAAGATTCAGGTTGGATTGAAATCCTGGGTTCAGGCATGGTTCACCCCAACGTGCTTGCTATGTCCGGCTATGATCCCGAAGAGTTTACAGGATATGCCTTTGGCATGGGCGTGGAAAGGATAGCTATGCTGAAATACGGCATAGACGACCTGCGCCAGTTCTTTACCAACGATTTCAGGATGCTGCGGCAGTTTCGCTAAGGAGGTAACTATAGATGCGTGTTCCATATACATGGTTGAAGGATTTCATAGATTTGGATATCTCAGCTGTTGAACTGGCAGAGCTTTTGACCCGCTCGGGTATAGAGGTGGATGAAGTTTTTTCTTTACCTGTGGAATTTAACGGAGTAACTGTGGTTGAAGTTCTTAACGTTGCCAGCCACCCTGCGGCTGACAAGCTCTTTGTTGTGGATGTCAGTGACGGAAAGGAAAAACTGACGATAGTGGCGGGGATAGATAATATGCAGCCGGGCAACAGGGTGCCGCTGGCTGCAGTCGGGGCACAGCTTCCCGGCGGGATTACCATTAAGCGTACCAAGCTGCGTGGTGTGGAATCAGACGGTATGCTTTGTTCTGCATCGGAGCTTGGGCTGCAGCTTGACCCTGCTCTTGACGGTATACTTATCCTTGACGATGATGCGCCGGTCGGCATGGAGATCTCACAGGCCCTGAGGCTTGACGACCCAATCTTACTATTGGGGCTTACACCAAACCGCGCCGACTGCCTCGGCCTGCTCGGGGTAGCCCATGAGGTGGCGGCATTGACAGGCGGCAGTGTACAGGCGCCTGATACAACTCTTGCTGTACGTCGTCCGGTCAACGATGTCCCCAGGATTGAAATCGAGGACAGCGGGCTGTGCGCACGGTATACGGGGCTGGTAATTACAGGTGCGGCAGTAAGGCCATCCCCGCTTTGGATGCAAATACGCCTCCTGCAGGCGGGAATACGCCCCATCAGCAATATTGTTGATGTTACCAACTATGTAATGTGGGAATGGGGCCAGCCGCTTCATGCCTTTGACTATGATACCCTGGCTGACAGGACGGTGGTAGTGCGGCCTGCCCGCTATGGTGAAAAGCTTGTTACCCTTGACAAGTCAGAGCGCAGCCTGACACCACAGATGCTTGTTATCGCCGATAGCGTCAAACCCGTGGGACTGGCCGGCGTAATGGGCGGACTGGAGACCGAAATCACAGAAAAAACAAGTACTGTGCTTCTGGAGTCGGCTTGTTTCAATCCTGTCTCCATACGCCGTACAGGGCGGGCTCTTGGTCTTTATTCAGAAGCTCAGCAGCGTTTTGAGAGGGGTGTGGATGTGAACGGCTGCGCACAGGCCAGCCGCCGTGCTGCCCGTTTGATTGAACTGCTGGAGGCGGGTCAGGTTGAAGGAGAATTGATTGACCAATATGTGGCGCCGTCTTATCCGCGCAAGATTACACTGAGGACTGACCGTGCGCGTAAATTAATAGGCCTGGACATCTCGCAGAAGGAAATGGCGGCTATTTTCCGGCGTCAGGGATTTCTGGTGGAAGAAGGCAGCCATCTCCATGTGACAGTTCCAAGCAGGCGCGCTGACCTGCAGGAAGAAGTAGACCTAATTGAAGAGATCGCCCGCATTTACGGCTACGATAAGATTGGCACCACACTGCCCGCCGGAGAAATGACCCAGGGCCGCCGTACCAGGCGCCAGCACATTCTCAAAAAGGCCTGTGACATACTTGTAGCCTGCGGTTACAGCGAGGTGATAAACTATTCATTTATAAGCCCGCAGCATATAGACAAGCTGCGCATTGCAGAGGATGATGCCACCCGCCGCACGATTACCATTGCCAACCCCCTGTCAGAGGAACAAAGCGTGATGCGTACAGGACTTACCGCGGGCCTTCTTGACACCGTGGCATACAACCACAACCGCAACCAGCAGGATCTGCGCCTGTTTGAGCTTGGTGCGGTATACCTGCCGTATGAACTGCCCCTGGAGAGGCTGCCGGAAGAAAAAACGGTGCTGGGCATGGCTGTCACCGGCGTCTCTTCCCCTGAACACTGGCGTCATAAAGCTCATTCGGTGGACTTTTTTGACCTCAAGGGCGCTGTTGAAATACTTTTTAACAGGCTTGGCATAAACGGAGCTGTATTCAGGGAAACAGAAAAAACTTTTTGTCAACCTGGCGTGGCTGCAGCCATTCTGGCAGGTGACGTCAATGTAGGCTGGATTGGAGGTATTCACCCCGGCGTTCTGGAATCTTTTGGCCTCGACAAAGAAGTGTTTGTTGCTGAGCTGGATATGGAACGCCTGCTTAATATCGCAGGACTTGTTACAAATTATGTGCCTCTTCCCCGTTTCCCCGCACTGCTAAGAGACCTGGCTGTGGTAGTCCCTGATGAGGTTACAGCCGAAGAGGTGCAGGCAATGATAAGCGAAGCAGCGGGTGTGCTGGCAGAGCGGGTCGAACTGTTTGACCTTTACCGCGGGCCCCAAATTGCGGCCGGAAGCCGCAGCCTGGCTTTTGCTGTAACCTTCAGGGACCCGGCAAGGACATTAAGCGATGAAGATGTTGCTCTCCTGCTCCAAAAGATAGAGAAAACACTGTCAGAAAGGTTGGGCGCCAGTTTAAGGTCCTAGCAGGAAATTTGTCAATCAGGCGCGAATAAGTTGCTGTAAAGAGTAGGGGAGGCCGGTAACCGTGTTGCAGGGAGATCAAAAAAATCGGATAAGTGTTAAAATTTATGGTGAAGAATACACCATGAAGGGCGCCGCTTCACCCGAATACATGAAACGACTGGCTCAATACGTCGATGAACAAATGCGTCAGATCAGCAAAGTTAACAGACGGCTTGGTGTTAACAAAGTGGCTGTACTTACAGCCGTAAACATGGCGGACGAATTATTCAGGGTGCGCCAGGAACTGCATGAGATGGAGATGCTCCTGGACAAGAAGTCGACGCTATGATTAACTGGCTTGACATCGTTCTGTTGGTTTTGATTTTTTACTCAGCTGTGAGCGGCTGGCGGCGCGGGCTGGTGCGCCAGCTTTTTGATATCGCGGGAATATTTATCGCTTACTTTGTGGCTCTGCGCTACAGCGTTGCCTTTATGGATTGGCTTTCGCAATATCTACCCTTCCAAAACTGGCTGCCCGCATGGTTTACTACTCAGCTGCCTATCGGTTTTATTCTCGGGGATGTATTGGTGAGGCTGCTTGGATTTGTACTGCTTTTTTTCATCGTCCGCGCGCTGATAAAGGTATTTTCCGAGATCGTACACGGTATCTTTTCGCTGCCGCTGCTTGGTACGGTGAACGGCCTTGGCGGCCTTGCCGTGGGAAGTCTTAAAGGCATACTGCTCGCAATCATCTTAGTTGCCGTGCTCAAACTGGTCGGGACCGCATTCTGGCGTACTGCTCTGGAAAATTCCGTGGTAGCGACCTCTATCCTGGACTGGCTGCTGCCCGCTGTTTATGAACAGATGCAAAACATTTTGCTCACAGACCTGCCGCCGGCCGTGTGAAAACACGGTTACTTTTTTTCCCCCGCGGAAAAGATATAACAGTGATATTTGAACGGAGTGAACTGTTTGAAGAACGGCGATGTTGCAGAAATGCTGGAGCGGGCGGCACGTATCCTGGCACTGCGGGGAGAAAACCGTTACCGTGTCCGCGCATACAGGCGGGCGGCACGGGCAATAGCTGCAGAATACAGAGACATAGAGATATTATTCAGACAAAACAAACTGCAGACATTAGACGGTGTCGGCGCCGGCCTTGCTGCTAAGATCAAAGAAATACTGCACACCGGGCAGCTGTCACTGGTAGAACGCCTGGAGAGCGGTGTGCTGCCTGAGGCAGGGGATAGCATAATTCTTCTGGCCTCGGCTTTGACACTATGTACCGAACTAATACCAGAACTGGAGGAAATTGCCGGAGTCTCCAGCGTTTCTCCCACAGGAGAGGTAAGGCGCTGCCGGGAAACTGTGGAGAGAATAGAGCTGGTCATGGCCGTCAACGATATGTCCCATGCCAGAGAGGCGCTGGCGCGGGCCAGGCGCCTCCACAACCAGCGCTTTGAAGGTAATTTATGCCTGGCTGTTCACAGCTTCGGCCTTCCACTTTCTCTTTACTTAGTCAGCGAGGACGACTATGTACGGACAATGTGGCTTACCACCGGCTCGGAAAAGCACGTGAGTGAAGTGTCCGCGTTGGTTAGGGGAAACACAGGTGGCAATTTGGTTTATCAAAACGGAAAAAAACATGCCATCAGCAGTGAAGCGGATATCTACCGCCTTGCCGGACTGCCTTTTATTGAACCTGAACTGCGTGAAGGCAGGGGCGAGTCAGCGGCCGGGTTATCCGGTGAGCTGCCTGTGCTTATAGAGGCTGGCGATTACAAGGGCGACCTGCATGTGCACACCGACTGGAGCGATGGTATGGCAAGCATTGAAAAAATGGCCGAGGCGGCAGTGGAGCTTGGATATGAATATATGGCTGTTACTGACCATTCGCGTTCCCTGAAAATAGCAAAAGGCCTGTCACTGGACAGGCTGGCTGAACAGGTAAAACTGATCAGAAAGGTGCAGGAAAAATTCCCGACTCTTACTATCCTTACAGGCATTGAGGCGGATATTCTTGACGACGGTACAGTGGATGCGCCTGATGAAGTTCTGGCAGGCCTTGATGTGGTAATAGCGTCGATTCACAGCGGTTTTCGCCAAAGCTCGGAAAAACTAACAGGGCGTATCTGCAGGGCAATGCAGAACCCCCATGTAATGATAGTGGCCCATGCCACGGGCAGGCTGCTTGGAAAGCGCAACGCTTACGCTGTTGACATGGATGAAGTTATCCGCTGTGCGGCAAATACAGGCACTGCGCTTGAAATTAACTCATCACCGGACAGGCTGGATATCAATGACCTGATGGCCGGACAGGCCAGAACTGCCGGAGTGCCTGTCTCAATCAATACCGATGCCCACAGCAGGCTGGAACTGGCCAACGTAGCTCTTGGCATCACAGTGGCCAGGCGCGGTTGGCTTGGCAGCGGTGATGTAATAAATACACTGGGACTGGATGCTCTACATACTTTTTTGAAAAGAAAAAAGGCTGGAGCATAATGCTACCGGTCAAGCAATGCCTGCAAATCTCTGCGTGCTTTTGAGGCAAAAACACCAATCACCTGGTCCAGGTTGTGCATGGAAGTGGCCTGCAGGTCCGCAAGTGTAAGTGGCTGGTATTCCTTCTTTTTTATAACAGAAAAAGTTCCGCCGGTTTCCAGTGTGCCTTCCTCTACTTCATTGATGTCTGCCACGCCTTGTTTGCGCAGTTCCTGCTTTAAATCATCGATATTCATCCTGGTTTTAGCCATGTTTTCCTTAATCAGACGCCCGTCACTGATAATTATTGTGGGTTTGTCCTCTACAAAGAGACGTATCTTTTTGCTGTTTAAAGCCAGGACAGAAAAGATAATTTCCAATCCGGCCAAGACAACAATCGGTACCATGGCGGGTAGAAATGGTATTTGTGCGTCTTCCATGGGCAGCGCCGCCACTGAACCAATCATTATGCCGACCACAAAGTCAAGAGGTGTAAGCTGACCCACCTCCCTTTTGCCCATGAGTTTAACCATTACCAGAACGAGAAAGTAAATTACTACAGCACGACCGCCCAGGACGAGTGCTTCCTTTAAGAGAGTAATCATTTTAGTGAACGGTTTGCTGAGGTGGGTTCTGCCATAGTTGTAATGTCTTGTCACACTGTTTCAGCATCTCTGAAATTTTCATATAGGATTGGCTGTCGAACATGGCTGCCTGCGATTGCGCCATGGATGACACTGTCTGCTGCAGTGACTGTGCAGCCTGCTGGGTTGACTGGTGTAACTGTTCATGGACGGAGGTCGTCAACTGCTGCAGCATTTGCTGAAAATACTGCAGATTGCCCGACTGTCCCTGTTGCTGTGCCAGCGCCTGCTGCATCGTCTGCAGCTGTCCCGCTACAAGGTCAATTTTTTGCGCGTCAGCCAGTGCGGTGGCGGCCTGCTGCAGTGTCTGCTGGATAGACTGCTCTGTCTTCAACTGCTGCTGCCTCGCGGTGGACTGCAGGTCTGTGACAAGCTGTTTAAACTGTTCGTGGGGCGTGGGTTGCGGGTTTGCTACCACGGCCTGATCGATTCCAGCGCCGGCCTTAGCCATGTTTTCACCAAGTGCGCGGTCCATTTCTTCCAGTGCCTGCTTATCCCGTTCACGGTCGCTCAAATTCGGTCACCTCTTTTATGTATATGCTAACATCTATTGTACCCAAAACAGGCTGTTTTTTATAATATTTTTTGAAAAGGTGCACAGATGCGCAGATTAACCACAGATTTTTACCTGCCTTCAACTACACATGTGGCAAAGGAGCTGCTTGGCAAGATTCTGGTTCATGCCACAGAGGATGGGACCTGCAGCGGCCGGGTGGTTGAGGTAGAGGCATATCTTAGCAGGGACGACCCGGCCTGCCATGCTGCGCGCGGCAGGACAGCCCGCAACGCGGCTATGTTCGGGCCGCCCGGCACTGCTTATGTCTACCTGATTTATGGCATTTATCACTGTTTTAATGTAGTCACCCATAGCGAGGGAGTAGGAGAGGCCGTTTTAGTGCGGGCGCTTGAGCCTCTCGCCGGGCTTGAACTGATGTGCCGGCGCCGCGACACAGACAATATTAAAATGCTGACAAGCGGACCCGGCATGCTCTGCCGGGCAATGTCCATCGGTAGCGCGCAAAACGGCGCCGACCTGACAACAGGCAGCCTTTACCTGGCTGATGACTACTTTTGCGCAGGAGATATTGCTGTTACAACGCGTATCGGCATAACAACTGCGGCAGACCTGCCGCTGCGCTTCTACCTGAAAGGAAATCCTTTTGTTTCAAGGAAGTGAGAGACAGTGGAAAAAGAACTGAAGCTGCTTGAATTTGATAAAATACTGGCAAAACTTGCCATGCTCACAGTGACTCCCATGGGCCGGGAGCTGGCAGAGGATTTAATACCGGCCCCAGGGCTGTCCCTTGCTGTCCGCTGGCAGTCTGAAACTACAGAGGCGGCGTCACTGCTCATACGTCACAGCCTGAACCTGGAAAAGGTGCCTGACCTGCGGCAAACCCTGGAGCTGGCAGCCCTCGGCGCACAGCTGGCAGAAGAAAGCCTGCTTGGAATTTTAAAGCTTTTGGCCTCTGCAACCAGGCTTAAAACATTCTTTAAAAAGGAAGATAGTTTTCCGCTGCTGCGCGGTATGGTTGACCAGCTTGCTGCCCTGCCGGAGCTGCGTGAACGACTGCGGCAGGTTGTTGACGATGATGGCCACATGCGCGATGAAGCAAGCCCGGAGCTGGCACGCCTGAGGCGGGCAGCAGCCAATGCCGAGCGAGACCTGCGTGAACGTTTCGACAGTTTTATACGCAACCCGGCCAAGCAAAAAATTCTCCAGGAGAATTTGGTCACACTGCGCGGGGACCGTATGGTTGTCCCTGTCAGACAGGAGTATCGTTCCCAGGTACCCGGTGTAATCCACGACCAATCCGGCAGCGGTGCCACCCTTTTTATTGAACCACTGTGGGCGGTGGAGGCCCATAACAAACTGGCAGTGCTGAAAAGCAGCGCAGAGCGGGAAAGAGAACGCATCCTGGCTGTAATTTCACAGTGGGTGGGCGCTGAGCAAGAGGCGCTTACTGATACACTTAACCTTTATGCCGAGTTTGATTTCATTCTGGCCAAAGGCCGCCTGAGCCTGGACTGGCACGGCGTTGAGCCGGAACTTAACGACACCGGATATCTAAAAATCATCTCCGGACGCCATCCCCTGCTTAGCGGCGAGGTAGTGCCTATCAGCCTGGAAATGGGGCGCGAATACAGGACACTTGTCATTACCGGCCCTAATACCGGCGGGAAGACCGTAACTCTCAAAACAGTGGGACTGTTATCGCTGCTTGCGCAGTCTGGACTGCATGTGCCCGCTGCGGAGGGGACAAAGCTCTCTGTGTTCCCCCGCATTTTCGCCGATATAGGCGATGAGCAGAATATTGAACAGTCACTATCTACTTTTTCAGGCCACCTTAAAAACATTATCAGTATCATAAATAACCTGCAGCCCGGTTCGCTTGTGCTTCTGGACGAGGTAGGAGCAGGGACCGACCCCACTGAGGGTGCAGGCCTTGCCATGTCTCTGCTTGAGTATATGCACGCACAAGGCGCAGTCACAGTAGCAACCACCCACTACAGCGAACTAAAGGCCTTTGCCTATATGACCGAGGGAGTGGAAAACGCCTCGGTTGAATTTGATGTGGCTTCACTCAGTCCCACCTATCAGCTGTTGGTAGGCGTGCCTGGACAAAGCAATGCCTTTGCCATTGCCGCCCGCCTGGGGCTGCCGGAAGAAATAATCTTACGCGGCAGGTCCTTTCTTTCTGAAGAGGAGACCAGGCTTGAGGAAGTGGTAGCCGGTCTGGTTGCCAGCCGGCGGCGGATGGAATTAAATTCACAGCAGGTGGAAACAGACAGGCTCGAAGCAGATATTGTGCTGAAACGACTGCGCCGTGACGAAGATGAACTGCGCCGCAAGCGCGACGAGATACTGAGCAAGGCAAGGGGTGAAGCACTGGAAATAGTAGCCGGGGCCAGGCGGGAATCACAGCGTTTGTTGAAGGAGTTGCGCAAACTGGCTGCTGCTGCTGTGTCGGTACCTATAAACAGCCTGGATGATAAAAGCGCCTTACTTGACAAACTGGATGAAGAGCTGCGGGAAAACCTTGCCCCTCCGGTACAGGACAGACCGCTCAGCGCCGCAGCTGCACTGCCGGGCCAAGAAGTTTATATACACAGCCTCGGCCAGCAGGGAATTATCACACAGGCCACGGACAGCTCCATTCAGGTGCAGGTAGGCTCCATGCGCATTGCAGTGGACGCCTCTGACCTCTCAGCGCTTGAGCCTGGGAAAAAACAAAAGCCTGCTATAACAGGGCTTGCGCTTTTTGCCAAAAGGGACATACTGCCTGAAGTTAGTGTGCGCGGACAGACACTTGATGAAGCAATCCAGAGCGTTGAGAACTACCTTGACGAAGCTGTTGCCGCTGGTATAAAAGAAGTGCGCTTAATTCACGGAAAAGGAACCGGCAGGCTCCGGTTAGGACTGCGGGAATATCTTAAAAATCACCACTACGTGGCATCCATGCGAAATGCCCACCAAGCGGAAGGTGGCATGGGGGTTACTGTCCTTACATTAAAATAGTAATGCCAAAAAATAAAAAGCCCCGGAACACCGGGGCTTCGCCATTAAACTATCAGCTGTATTAGTTGTTATTCCCGCTATTATTCCCTCTGCCGCGGTTGCTGTTGCCGGTTTGACCAGGAGGCTGCAACTCCTGCTGCAAATCCACTGAGAGGGAGACTGTGACAGGCAGTGACCTAACACCCTCTGCATTTACATTGTATACCCTGTAGCTGTATAGACCCTCACTAATATTGCTGTCCGTGAAGGATCTTACTGTTATGGGCCACACCGTAAGGACTCTGTAACTATCCTCTCCGGGAGCTTTTCTGTAGACCAGGTAGCCGGCAGTTTGGCCGTCAGGAGGCTGCCACTGTAGTAAGACTGAGCCGTCATCCCGATACTCTGCTGAGAGGTCACGGGGTGGTTGAGGCTGTTCAGTGTGAATGTTGCAAAACTCGGTGGGCGGCATCAGGCCGGCATCCTTTGGCCCACGTCCGATATCTCCCACCCAGTTTTCATCGGTTACAATGTATGGAGGGCGATTGAGGAAAACTTTTTTAATAATTGTGCCCGGTGGGCAGAATTCTGTGGGTAGAAGACCCGACTCGCTGCAAATTTCTACTTCTATATGAATATCGCATATTTCAAAAGGAATCATGGCGTGAGGAAAATAGTCATAGATAATATCCTCCGGGGGGCAAAGGGGGCTGGGCCTTTTCCCCGATTTTTTGCAGACAGGGATAGGCGGGCTGATGGTTTCGGGACGGACAAATTCGGTGACAGGAAGTCCTTCGTGGGCTGCTTTTAAAATAGGGTTCATAAAAGGCGGAGTAACTATCCATGCGCTATATTGTCCGTCTTCGTTGGCGGCATAGGAATCCCTGCCGATCCAGAACGCAGCGACAAGCTCAGGAGTATACGCGGCCAGCCAGGCATCACGGCTTCTGTCACTGGTGCCGGTCTTGGCAGCCACCGGCCTGCCTATTTGCAGGCCTCTTACAGTCCCAATCCTGACTGCGTCCTGCAGCACGCTGGTGGTGAGAAAAGCGGCCTCGGCACTAAGCACCACACTGGAGCGTGGAGTGTGTTCGTATATAACTTTGCCAAAACGGTCCTGTATTTTTAGTATGGTAACAAAGTCGGTGCGCACACCCTGATTCGCCAGTACCGCGAAAGCCTGGGCAGCATCGATAACTTTTAACCCCTCGGTCAGGCCGCCCAGCACAAGGCTTGGGCCGCGGTCCTTCTCAATAGTTGTAATACCCATTTTCTGCGCATATTCTTTACTTTTTTCCACACCAAGCTCCATTACAAGGCGCGCGGCTGGAATGTTGAATGAACGTGCCAGGGCTTCACGCGCTGTAACAAGGCCCACGAAGGTACGGTCATAGTTGTTCGGGTACCAGGGTTCGCTTCCTTTAATGCTCCAGACCCAGGGTGAATCATCAATGACAGTACTGGGTACAGCGATACCTTCATTAAAGGCCGGTGCGTACGCTACGATGGGTTTTAAGACTGAACCTGCCTGTGACTTACCCTTGACAGCGCGGTTAAGCACGTTATCTTTACTGTATTCTCTCCCTCCGACCATGGCTTTGATCTGGCCTGTCTTATGGTCGGCCACTATCACGGCCGCCTGAGGCTGAAGGGGCTTACCATCCTGTGTAAATGTTTTGGGATAAAGAGAAGCGTTGTTGATTGTGTCCTCGGCAACCTGCTGGAGCCTTTGGTCAAGGGTGGTATAGATTTTAAGCCCGCCCTTGTAGATGATGTCGTAGCGTTCGGCAACAGTTGTGTCTTTATACTGGGGTATTTCTTTAAGGATTCTGAGCATTTCATCATGAATTACATAATCGATAAAATGAGGAAAGGGATAGGCGCGGCTTGGCAGGTCCAGAAGCACAGGTTCTTCATTTTTTGCTTCTTCTGCTTCTTGGCCTGAAATCATGCCAAGTTCCAGCATGCGGTTTAAAATAATGTTTCGCCTTTTCATAGACTCCTGCAGATTACGGAAAGGTGAATACTTGGCCGGCAGGTTAGGAATACCGGCAAGCATTGCCGCCTCTGCAAGTGTTACCTCTCTTATGCTCTTCCCAAAAAAAGTGTGGGCTGCTGCTTCAACGCCGGCAGCGTTATAGTCATATTCTATCCGGTTGAGATAGAATTCCAGGATTTCATCTTTGGTGTATTCTCTCTCCATTTTAATGGCAAGATAAAGCTCCTGTACTTTTCTTTTCATTTGCTTCTCAGGGGTAAGAAAGGCAAGCTTTACCAGCTGCTGGGTAATAGTGCTGCCTCCCTGTGCGCCAAAAGATTGATTGCGGAACTGTTTCCAGGCTGCACGCATAATCCCGCGCAGGTCAAAGCCGGGATGATCATAAAAACGGTCATCTTCGATGGCGAGAACAGCATCGACCATATGTTTCGGTATCTGTTCCAGCGGAACAACGATGCGCGTTATTTCACCCATGAGAGGTGTCACTTCCGCGCCGTTTTTGTCAAATACAAAGGAAGTGACTGACGGGACAAGGACACGTGGGTCAAAGTCCGGCACATCTGCCAGGTAAGCCGACACCACCTTGTATGTAACTGCTGTGGCGGCAAGCCCCATCACCATAAACACAATTAAAATAGCGAGGAGCAATTTTTTTATTTTTACTCCTGTCTTCTTGCTGCTATTTTTTTTCCGTGCAGTTTTCTTGCCGGGGCCTATACTGTTGGACATTTTTGTTCCCCTTTCAAACAACACATCTCCTTGAAATTATATCACAATCTTTTGCCGGCGGTAAGTGTGCGACTGCTCCAAGAACTATTGAAATCCTTTGCAAACGGGCAATCTTTGTGGTAAAATGAATGAGAATTCAGGCAGGACAGTGTATTTAGGCTGAAATGGAGGTTTTTAAATCATGGATGCACGAAAGCAGCTGGAAATTATCAAAAATAATACGATTGAAATCATAAGCGAGGATGAGCTCCTGAAAAAACTGGAGCGCTCCGTGGCAACAAAAACACCCCTGCGGATTAAACTTGGGCTTGATCCTTCCGCCCCGGACCTGCACCTGGGTCATGCCGTGGTGCTCCACAAGTTGCGGGAGTTTCAGGACCTTGGCCACCATGTCATTATTATCCTCGGTGATTTTACAGGCAGAATTGGTGACCCTACCGGCCGTTCGGAGACACGCAAACAGCTCTCCGACGCAGAAGTGCTGGCAAACGCTGCTACTTACCGTGAACAGGTGTTTAAAATCCTTGATCCTGATAAAACTGAGGTAGTTTTTAACAGCCAGTGGCTGGCAAAGCTGAATTTTGCCGATGTAATCAGCCTGGCGTCAAGGTATACTGTGGCCAGAATGCTCGAAAGAGACGATTTTGCCCGGCGGTACCGCGAGCAGCAGCCTATCAGCATCCATGAATTTTTTTATCCGCTTATGCAGGGGTACGACTCCATTGCTCTGCACGCAGATGTTGAATTTGGCGCCACAGAACAAAAATTCAACCTCCTGATGGGACGTCATCTGCAGCGTGAATACGGGCAGGACCCCCAAATTTGCATTATGATGCCCATACTGGTAGGGCTGGATGGTGTACAGAAAATGAGTAAATCCCTTGGCAACTATATTGGCATCACAGAGGAGCCCGGCCAGATTTACGGTAAAGTGATGTCCATGGCTGACGAATTGATGACTGAATACTATAACCTCGCCACAGACTACAGTATGGAACAGGTAGCTGAAATAGAAGAAGCGCTTGCAAAAGGCACACTCCATCCCAGGGATGCCAAGATGCAGCTTGCACACTCCATAGTCGCTATTTACCACGGGCAGGACGCGGCAGACAAGGCTGAGGCTGAATTCAAAAATGTCTTTCAGCAGGGAGACTTGCCAAGCGATATTCCCGACATAGATGTGTCCTCTCTTATTGAACAGGGTACAGTGAGCCTGCTGAAGCTTCTGACTTTTGCCAACATGGTGGCGAGCAACAGTGAAGCCAGGCGCCTTATCCAGCAGGGAGGGGTAAAAGTGAACGGTGTGAAAGCCGACGACATTGAAGCCCTGATTCCCGCCGCCTCGGGTATGATCATCCAGGCCGGCAAACGTAAATACATTCGCATATTGTAAGTATTATTCTAAAATATTACAGCGCGGCTGATCCCGCGCTTTTATTTTTATTTAAATATTTATTAAATTTGTCACCGGTTTGCCGCTCCTGGCATATTATGTACGGGGGTGTGTGCAATGCTCGGACGCCGCAGGTCGCGATTTACACGGGAGGCATTCTGGTTTATTGTCCTGGCTCTTTTTTTATTTGTAATTTTACGCCTTTTTATAATATTTGACCGCAACCTTCGCCCCACAATTTTATCGGTAGCCGCGGCGCGTGCTGATATCATAGCGACTGAAGCCATCAATAACGCTGTAACCGCAAAAATCTCCAACAACATTCTCTATCAGGACCTTATTCTAATTCAGAGGGACAGGGAAGGACAAATACTGCTTGCCCAGATAAATATCAGTCAGGTGAACAATCTGATGGCCGAAACTACCATGAGTGCACAGAATGCTTTAACATCTCTAAAAGGAGAAGTTATTTATATTCCTCTCGGTCAGGCGCTGGGCAGCTACCTGCTTGCAAACTATGGCCCGCGTATTCCCATTACTCTGGTACCTATAGGGACTGTCAATACCGAAATTAAAGATAATTTTGATGAAGCCGGGATTAACCAGGTCCGCCATAAAATTTACTTTGACATCCACGCCGAAGTCCAGGTGGTAATACCCTTTGTCTCGGCTGTGACAAAAGTCACCACCACTGTCCCTATTGTAGACGCCATCTACCCCGGCAAAGTTCCTGATACCGTTATAAATCTGCAGTTTCCCGGGGGTTACTCTCAGCCGCTTCCCATACCGCTACCACAGCCATAGCAACACGGGCAAATATTTTTTGAAAAACACTTGTATTATACAAATATATTGTGTATAATTTCTGTAGAAGTAAATATTTAGCAAGGAGAGATAACTGTGAAAAAAGAGCACGATAACGACAGGGCAATTAAGCAGGCCGTAAAAGACCACTATGCCGGCCTGGTGTCGGGAAAAAGCTGCGGCTGCTGCAGCCCAACTGTAACCGGGATAGTAGGATTTGGCCAGTCCAATTACACAAGCAATTTCCTGGAAGATGTTCCGGGTGAGGCTGCCGCGTATTCTTTTGGTTGTGGCAATCCCCTGGCTTTTGCCGGTGTTAAAGAAGGCCAGACAGTGGTAGATATAGGTTCGGGCGCCGGCCTTGACGTAATCATTGCTTCCAGGGCGGTGGGGCCTGAGGGAACTGTCATCGGCCTTGATATGACGCCTGAGATGATTAAGCAGGGGCAGGAAAATGTGGGTAAAGCGGGACTTTTCAATGTGCTTTTTGTACTCGGAGAAGCAGAAAACATTCCCATTGACGATGGGATTGCTGATTGGGTGGTCAGCAACTGTGTCATTAACCTTTCTCCCGACAAGGAACAGGTTTTCAGAGAAATCAGCCGTATTCTCAAGCCCGGCGGGCAAATCCTGATTTCCGACATGGTTGTTGACAACCTTCCTGATCAGCTTCTGGAGAGCCTGAGCGCCTGGACGGGATGTATTGCCGGAGCCATACCTGAAAAAGACTATCTGGCGGCCGTTGCAGCAGCGGGCCTGGAACAGATCAGTGTGATAGACAGGATGGATTACGACCTCTCAGGGTTTAAGCCCCTGCTGGAAGAATACTTCCCGGGCCGCAGTGAAAGCCTCCTGGCGCCGGCAAAGGAGCAGGGCCTCAGGGTTTCAAGCATCCGCCTGTCAGCTGTTAAGCCTAATGAATGATATTCACCTAAAGAGAACCTTGACCCGAGTGTCAAGGTTCTCTCCGCTTTTGTCTGTTTTCAGGTTTATTTGCATGTCAGGGACTAGCCTTTGTTTGCAGCAGCAGTTAAAAAATAGCAGTGAAAAGGAAAAGGCACCTGTGGGTTGAATATATCTATTACTTTATACTAGTGAGGTTTGGGATATGTCTTACTATGACGTGATTTGTGTCGGAGGCGGGGGTGCAGGTGTGATGGCCGCGGCGGCAGCTGCCGGCGAAGGAGCCCGCGTGGCACTGGTATCAAAAGATCCGGTTGGCTATGGCAATACCAGAATGGCCGTGGGTCCGGCAGCCTGTACAGACCTGCCCGGTGACAGCAGGGAAGAGTTTATCAGCGATGTACTGAGCGGAGGAGAGAGAATAAATAACCGGACTCTGGTGGAGGCGCTGGTATACGATGCCAGAGAAGCACTTGGCAGATTGGAAAGTTTCGGACATACATTCATACGTGACCAGGACGGCGAACTGACAGGAAGCGTTATAACGCGGGCAGGCGGCCACACAAAAGCCCGGACGTTGCAGAGTTCCGGCGGCGGTGTAGGGCTTGGCCAATCGCTGCGTGCAGCTGTGGAGAAATACGGGGTAGATCTTTACGAAGATTCACTGGTGCTTAATCTATTGCAGGTAGACGGCAAAATTTGCGGTATGCAGGTACATGATTTGGCTAAAGGGAAAGAGTTTGTCTTGTGGGCCGGCGCTGTTGTGCTCTGTACAGGGGGCGGCGGCTGGCTTTTTTATCCCCAGACCAGCAATTCCCGTACTGCAACCGGCGATGGGTATGCATTGGCTTTTCATGCCGGAGCAGAGCTGGTGGACATGGAAATGATACAGTCAATACCATTTGGTGTTACCCACCCTTTCGCCTACCGCGGCACTATCTGCGGTGAACCTGGCACAGCGGGCCCGGCGGGGAAGATTGTGAGCGGCAGCGGCTCTGCTGTGCTTGATGGTGGTATCAATGTTATGAACAGGGCGCAGGTAGTAAGGCGCATGGCTGAGTATATCAAGCGCGGGGATGTTGCTGAACATGGCGGCCTCTATCTTGACATGAGCCCCAATCTTTTGCTTGAAGACGGTGAGAAAATCCGTCACCGCCTTCGCTCCACCGGTATTTCTGATATCATCCTGCCGGCATATGGCAGGCGTGCTTATGACTGGGAGGAGCCATGGGAGGTGCTGCCCACAGTGCACTTTTTTATGGGCGGGATACGCGCAGATGCAGACGGTCGAAGCAATGTGCCTGGCCTGTTTACCGCAGGCGAAGCTCAGGGAGGGGTACACGGCGGCAACCGTCTCGGGTCAGTGGCTCTTACCGAAATATTTGTCTTTGGCCTGCGGGCGGGCAAAGCCGCCGCAGCGTATGCAGGCGGGTTAAGCAGATTTATAGGGCAGCAGCCTGCCCGGGCAACTGCCGGTCTTATTGGCAGACAGGGCAATTGTAGGCCCGTGGAACTGAGCAGGCGTCTGCAGTCTCTGCTGTGGGAGAATATGGGGTTAGTAAGGGAAAAAGATAAGCTGCTTCTAACCCTTCAGGCTATTGACGAACTGGAAACTCTTTCCCTTGATACGCGTATCTGCGCAGAGCATGTTTACAACACTGAACTGCTTGACTTCATAGAACTGGGTTCTATGCTCGTGACGGCGCGCCTTGCTGTCACAGCCGCCTTATTGCGGGAAGAGTCACGCGGCGCCCACCTGCGCTCTGACTTCCCCGCCAGCGGCGGTGAGTACTGGCGTAAAAACATAGTCCTGTGGCGGGGAGAAGACGGCAGCCTGCTGCACCGGACGGAGCGTGTACCTCATGACTCATAAAAAGCTTAGAATCTTGAGATTTGACCCGTCAGCGGCTAATTGCAGAGAAGAGGTATTTACAGTGGCAATGCAGCCGGGAGACACTGTCCTGCAGGCTTTAATAGATATATATGACAGGCAGGATTCCACACTGGCGTTCAGGTACAGCTGCCGCTACAACCGCTGTGGACTGTGCGGTGTCAGTGTGGACGGCAGGCCGCGCCTCGCCTGTAAAACAAAACTGGACAGGGTGGATGAGGTAGCGCCCCTGGCAGGGCTCCCGCTGCTGCGGGATTTGGCCGTTGACCGTGGCAGCTATTTTAAAAAGCTGAGCGGCCTTTCACTATACCCGGTGGGAGCATTGGATAACATGCTGGGCACGCTGCGGGAAGACCCGCTGCACAGGAACCTGATGTCCTGCCTCGAATGTCTCTGCTGTGTATCATCCTGCCCTGAGCATGATTTTAAAGACAGCAGTTTCGCGGGCCCGTATCTCTATATTAAACTGGCACAGCTTCATCTGGACACCCGGGACACAGCGGACCGCAGGGCACAGGCTGTGGAGTGGGGGATAAAACGCTGCGCTGGCTGCATGCTGTGTTCCTGCCCAAACGGCATCAACCTGCACGGCGCGCTGGCTTCACTTATGTCATGATAAAAGTGATCACCAGTATGGCGCAAAACTTTAATGCCACAAAACGCTTGCCCGCTCAACGTGTCGTTTTTATTTGCCATTGGTTAAGTAAGTTTAATGAAAATTTAAAAAATTTATAAGGATTGGATTTTGATTGTAGTTTATAATTGAAGTGATTGCAGCAATGCGGAAGCTTGAGTCAACTTAACAAAAGAGGTGAACAAAATGGCGGAACCACAAAAAAAGGTTCCCCGCAGGTGGTTTAAATGGCTTGGTGATGAAGTGGCCGATTGGAAAAGTGCGGGGATAATTGATGACAACCAGGCTGGAGCAATACTCTCACGCTATGAGGAGAGTGCCCATGGTGAAGAGCCTGACCGCGGTGGCAGGCTGATAGCTACCATAGCTGTGCTCGGGTCTTTGCTTTTAGGCATCGGGGTAATTATTTTCTTTGCCTCCAACTGGCAGGTTCTCCCCAAGTGGTTCAAAGTAGCACTGATAATAAGCAGTATTATTGCTGCCTATGCCACAGGTTATTGGCTGGCATTTGAAAGAAAGACTTACCCCAGGGTGGGGCAGGCTCTTATCTTATTGGGGGCGATTCTGTACGGCTCAGGTATTTGGCTGATCGCCCAGATTTTCCATATCAACGCGCACTACCCAAACGGAATCCTGTTCTGGTCCCTTGGTATAATACCTGTGGCAGTTGCCGCCGGTTCCATACCAATTCTTGTGGGATCTTCACTTTTGCTGACACTGTGGACCATTTTTGAACAGGGACAGTTTGGCAGTACAAATCTTATTTATCTACCACTTTCGGCAGTGGTACTGGCACTTTCATACAGGTTGAAATCACGCACGGCAGCGGGCTTTAGCCTGCTTGGCCTGGTAATATGGGTTGCTATTGCAACCGGTGTTTCTTTCAGGGGTGAAGAAGCCATTCTCTATATTTTTCTGTTAACCGCGATATCAGGGCTGCTCATTTTTGCTCTTGGCCGCCTGCAGGTTTCCTGGAGCCGGCTGCCCATGATGAAAACTCCATACCGCATAGTGGGCCTTTTAGTGTTTTTTCTTTCACTTTACCTGCTCACTTTTTCAGGACTTATGCGTGTTTTCCGTTACAACAGCAGTGCTGCGGACTCCGTCTTTTTTATGGTTGCTTTCGGTATAATAACAGCCTTTGCAGTTATGTCCGGCGGTTTAATCCTGACAAAAGCAAAAAATGATTTGAGGGAGCAAAAAGGACTTTCAGTTGAAGCAGCTTTGGTTTTAACTGTGGCTGTTGTTTTAGTGATTCTTGCGCTGCTTGGGCCTGCTGCCGGCAGAACGACGCTTCTCTTAACCACCAACATTCTGCTATTCTTTGCCATAGTTACTGTGATTATCAGCGGTTACCTCGGCAGGGAGGCTGCCTTAATCAATATCGGCCTTGTGTTCTTTGTCCTTGATATAATAGCCCGCTATTTCGACTTCTTTTGGGATATGCTTGATAAATCTCTCTTTTTTATGGGGGGTGGACTGCTGCTCCTGGCAGGAGGATTTCTCCTTGAGAGGAACCGCAGAAAAATTATCAGTGAAATGAAGGTGAAGATCTATGAAGCGTAGGTATTGGTTTACGCTGGCAGTGGCGCTGCAGATAGCAGTTCTTTTTGTAATGATGGGTGCAAAGGGTTACACACTTGCATACGGCACAAAAATATATCTCAAAACCCTGCCTGTTGACCCCTGGGATCTCTTTCGGGGCGACTACGTAATTCTTCGCTACGAAATATCAGAGTTGGATTTAAAAACTGTCACATCCGGCAGTGATATTTACAATCGTAACGACAAGGTATATGTCACTTTGGAAGAGCAGGGCAAATACTGGGTTGCCCGCTCGGTTTCAAAACGACGGCCTGACGACGGCAGTCTTGCCATCAGTGGTACAGTGAGATATTACAATGAATATAGTAATACACTTCACGTGATTTACGGCATTGAAAGCTATTTTGTTCCCCAGCACCAGGGCCGCTCGATTGAAGATTCCCGTGCAACGCTGGATGCTGAGGTCAGTGTCGACAGGTGGGGTAATTCCGGCTTATCGCGCTTGTTTATCAATGGTGAAGAGGTCAGGTTTCAGTGACACCCCTGGCGAAAGAAGCCTAAGGCAAAAAAATGATTACAATATAAGATAAGATCACAGCATAAGATAAGATCACAGCTATCATCTGTAAAACACTTGTAGTATAATTTAAACGGGGAGTGCCAATGAAAGGGTTTTTGCTTACTGTCTCAGTCAACTCCTATTTTGGCCCATCCTGGCAGCTGGAAATCAGCGAAGGAGATGTGACAATCCTCAAATCAGCGGATGGAATAAGCACTGAAAAGGTCGTCTGTGAGCTTAACCGCCGCACTGTTTCGCTTTTGGAAAAGCAGCTGGCAGACGCCGGGGTCTTTGCCTGGGGACACCATTACCTTGACTGCTGCATTTTAGACGGCACCAGTTGGTCAGTGGTTATCCGGTCGGGAAGCAGACAGGTTGAAAGTTGCGGCACAAACGGTTACCCGCAGAATTGGCCGGACTTTATGCGCATTTTACATGAACATCTTGGGTTCAAAAATAGTTTTACTAGTTTCCTTTAAAACCATAACTTCACAGCTTGACAAGTTTCTCAATGCGTGTTAAGATAAGTCTCGTGCCGCAGAAAGCGGCGGAAAATAAAGGGTAAGAAAAACGGAGATACATACTTGTTGGAGTCTCCAATACGGACTGAAGCGGAAAGTAGCCGCCATTTTATCCAGATTAAGGTCCTTGACTGTGAACCTGAGATGTGATAAGATAAAGGTCCGAATTGCGAGAGCAACAAGGATGTAAGAGTTTACCGCTCTTTGAAAACTGAACAGGAACGCCATGCGAAGTAACATCGAAAGATGTAAAAACGCTTCGTCAAAGCGGTAGTTTTAACTGCCGGACTGGACGAG
>JAGXRN010000069.1 GCA_018335875.1 Dethiobacter sp. | reverse complement strand
GTCAGACTTACTTATCCCAATGCCACTTTTCTACATCCCACCAGATGCCAAAGGGGTTAGGCTTAAACTCCTTTAGAGCACCGTTGTAGACATATGCTTCATTTGCCGCGTAAAGGAAGACATAGGGGGCTTCATTATAAAGAAGCTGCTGCCACTCGTCGTAGATTTTCTTACGGGCGGCTACGTCCACCACAGCGCGTCCTGCCTTTAAGAGTTCATCGTTTTTCGGATGCAGGAATTTGACAGCGTTCCAGCTTGAATCAGAAGCCCAGATGCTGGTGGCATCCGGGTCGGCGGCAAGGCCCCAGCCCATGAGGTAAGCTTCGAAATCGCCATCCTTATAGACCTTGTCTGACAACGCCGAGAACTCCATGATGTCTAACTGTACCTCGATGCCAACTTCTTTAAGGTTTTGCTGGATGACAAGGGCGGTGTTCATACGTACCACGTTCCCGGTCGGGTAGCTCAGCTTAAAGGAGAATTTTTTACCGTCTTTCTGTAAGATACCGTCAGCGCCGGGCGTCCAGCCCGCTTCTGCCAGCAGCGTCTTAGCTTTAGCCGGGTCAAAGGGGTAAGCTTTCAGTGAGTCGTTGTAAGCCCAGCTTACTGAGGACATATGTCCGACCTGGACAATGCCCATGCCGTCAAGCAGGTCCTTTACAACACTGGGACGGTTAATGGCATATGTCAGTGCCTGGCGCACTTTGGCGTCATTGAATAATACATGCTGGTTGGCTAAGCCCATATACTGGAATCCGTTTTGCGGGTATTCAATGATGGATAAAAAGCCCGAGGCGTTAAAGTTTTTCCAGTCCTTGGCGTTTGGCATCATCCAGGCCGCGTCTACAGAGCCTGTTAAAAGTTCTGCCAGGGCCGCGTCGGGGTTGGCAACTTTAACAATTATTCTGTCGATTTTGGGAACGCCGCCATGGTAGTTCTCATTCTTAACCATGGAGAAATACTGGCCTTCCACATAATCTTCATACTTGAAGGGCCCGCTGCCCACAGGCTTGCGGATAGCTTCGTGCTTTTCCAGATCCTTGATTGGGGTGCCTTCAAAAATATGCTTGGGCGAAATTCTCCAGGTGCTTACATTTAAGTAAGCAGGAGCATCAATTTGTGTAAAGTGGAATTCAATCTCCCTGTCATTTAGCACTCTGATACCTGAAACAAAGGTGGCTTTCCCGGTGTTGTAAGCTTCATAGCCTTCCAGTTTATTCCACAGGCTGGCCCGGACACCTGTATAATCGGGGTGAATCATCCACTCAAAAGTGAACTTCACGTCGGCAGTAGTTATGGGCTGGCCGTCATGCCACTTGATATCGTCTCTCAGCTTGTAGTAGAAGACAAGGCCGTTGTTCCTGATTTCGGCAACCTCAGCCAGGTTTGGATGCAGGCTTAAGTCGGGCTCTGACCGAAGCATGCCGTCAAAGATTGGCCCCATGCTGTCAGCGTCGTAGCGGCTTTCATAAAGATTGTAGTTAAAGATACCTGTGGGAGCGCTCCAGAGAGCAAAAATCAGCTGGCTTTCTTCCTTGGGAGCAGGCCCCGGTGTTGGTGTTGTTTGCGCACACCCTGCCAGGAGCACAAATATCAAAGTAAATGCCATGAACAGGATAAACCTTTTTTTACGCATTGTGTTTCCCCCTTATATTTTTTTAGAATTCACCAGGGAAAAAGCAAACTACCACTTTTTTCGATGGCATCCCTCCCTGTGGATTAAGATTAGCTGCTTTTATGTAAATACTTTCTTAGATTAAATTTACCTGTAGTGTAATATTAGACCTTTAAATGATAATTCCTTTTTTTTTTGCAAAAAAAAAATCTATTTAAGGATATTGATAACAAATGATGAGCAGCTTACCAAATTAAAAGCGGGGAGAAGAATCTCCCCGCTTATTTCAGATTTCCCTTACTTCCAGGTATCTTTCCAGTTTACGCTTCACTCTCTGCAGAGCATTGTCTATTGATTTGACATGGCGCCTGAGTTCAACCGCAATCTCCTGGTATGATTTACCTTCCAGGTAAAACATGAGGACCTTCCATTCAAGGTCGCTTAAAATCTCACCCATCTTGACTTCAATACTGTCATACTCTTCCCGGTTGATCATCAGTTCTTCAGGGTCGGTAATTTTGGCGCCGGAGAGTATATCCAGCAGTGTCCTGTCCGAGTCTTCATCATAAATAGGCTTATTCAGTGAGACATAGGAATTGAGCGGAATATGCTTCTGCCTGGTAGCCGTTTTAATCGCTGTGATAATCTGTCTGGTAATGCACAGTTCGGCAAAAGCCCGGAAGGAGGAAAGTTTGTCCTCTTTAAAATCGCGGATGGCCTTATACAGCCCAATCATTCCCTCTTGAATAATGTCTTCCCGGTCTGCACCAATGAGGAAGTAGGACCTGGCTTTGGCCTTTACGAAGTTGCGGTACTTATTTATTAAGTACTCAAGCGCAATTTCGCAGCCATCTTTTGCTTCTATGGCGATCTCTTCGTCAGTTTTGACGTCGTAGTTCCCATAGACCTCGCCAAGATCACGAACGTCTTGGGCCGTAACACTCACAAGCATCGCCTCCAAGATAATCTTTACGGCGGAACACGGAAACTTACAGTGCTATTATAACTTACCAGAAAAGGAGCGTCAAGAACTTTCGACAGCTAGAGTCCCAACCGCTGCCTGTAAACCTCATAAAGCAGTAGCGCCCCGGCTACTGAAGCATTTAAAGACGCCAGTTTGCCCTTCATCGGCAGTTGAACAAGAAAATCGCATTTTTCACTGACCAGTCGGCTGAGGCCGCTGCCTTCGGCACCGACCACCAGCACCGTGCCGCCCCGGTAATCACCCTCAGTATAAAGCCTGTCCCCGGCCATTTCAGCGCCATAAACCCAAAGGCCGGCTTGCTTGCACTCTTCTAAGCAGCGCGCCACGTTGACAACACGGGCCACCGGCAGGTGCTCAGCTGCTCCGGCTGCTGTTTTTACCGCGGCTGGTGTCACCTGTGCAGCGCGGCGCTCCGGGATGATGATGCCGTGGCAGCCTGCCGCGTAGGCGCTGCGCAGCAGGGCGCCCAGGTTGTGGGGATCCTGCAGGTGATCAAGCACCAGCAAAAAAGGTGGCTCACCGTCCCTGCCGTTTAGCAGTTCAGCCAAAGGTGTATAAACAAAAGGTACAGCCTCAGCCAGCACCCCCTGGTGATTGCGCGTAACCGACAGACGGTCAAGCGCAGCCTTTTCCATGAAAACAAGAGGAATATTTTGCTGCTTCGCCAATTTTTCTATTTCCGCCAGGGGAGTGCCCGTGGTGCCCTGCTGGCAGATAATCCGGGAGATAGCTGTCCCGGCCAACAGAGCCTCAAGCACCGGCCGGCGTCCTTCAATCATCCGTTTAGTGTCCATTTTTCACCTCAGGAAGAGTATTTTTTCCTGACTTCTTTTATTTGTCCGCAGGTCATGTCACCCTCGGGACAGGCGCCATCGGAGACACAGGCGGGACCTGCGCCGGCAAAAAGCGTGGGAGCCACTTTTTTTACTTCCTTATAAATAGCATCGGCCAGTTGGTGAATCTCCCACTGAGCACGGTTGCAGCAGCGCAGGCGGAAGAAGTTGAGCAGGCTCCTGGCATTCATTGTCATGACAAACTTTGTCTCACAGGCATTGGGCAGCACATAGCGGGCATCTTCATGGTGGACAAGACCGCGCAGTGATCGGTAGGCCTCCCGGATTTTCTCCATCTGCTCCGCAAAGAGCTGCCTGGCGCCATCATCCTCTGCTATGGAAGGAGGGATAATATATTCAAAATTGTCCTCACGCACATAACGCTGTGATTTCTGTGAATAAGAAGCAATACGGTGGCGTACAACCTGGTGGGAAAGCACCCGGCTTACACCTTCCACCGCAAAAGTAAAGGAAACATGCTCAATGGGTGAAAAATGCCCAAGCTCCACCAGCCTGGCCAGGAAGCGGGCGGCTTTATCCTCGCTTAAGCCCTCGAGCAAAATGTCGGCGCCATCCGGAGAATAACAGAGTCGTGCAGCAGCAGCTACAATTTTTTCCGGCTCCGGCGTATGGGCAATTAGCGTCACTTTCATAAGTTCTCTTCCTCCCGTACTTCAATTATGTCTAATAATTCCCCCAGGCGTGCGTGGTCCTCTTTGAGATAGAGATAGCCAAACAACGCTTCAAGGCCTGTGGCCCGCCTATAGTCGCCCATCTCGGCGCTTTTTGGCACGCGTGTCTTGGTATTGCGGCCACGGCGCACGATATCAGCTTCTTCTTCAGTAAGAAAGGGCTTCAGCCTGCGCAGCGCCTCGGACTGCCCGGAGGCCCTGGTGTAGCGGGTGGCAAGCCTGTGCAGCTGCCTGACAGGCACAGTACCATGCTCAAGCAGGCTTAGTCGTATCAACAACTCAAACACAGCATCGCCCACATAGGCCAATAGTACCGGCGGCAGCGAAGTATATCCACCCATTATTTTCTGCGCCAGCGCAGCCCTTGCGGCGTATCTTCAAGGATAATGCCCATGGACTGCAGCTCATGGCGGATGGAGTCCGCCGTTGCCCAGTCTTTTACCTGCCGGGCTTCTTCCCTCTTTGCCATCAACTCCTCAACTCTGGCATCAAGACTGTCCTCATGGAGTTTAAAAAAGCCCAGTATCTCCCCCAATTCCTCAAAGAGGGACAGCATTATTGAGGCCACCTGCCGGGACGGGTGTTCATTTTTCAAATAAGTGTTTGCTTCACGCGCCAGTTCAAACAAAACCGCCAGCGCGTCAGCCGTATTGAAATCATCGTCCATGGCGGCGATAAACCGTTCACGATAGGCACCAAGGCCTGCTGCCAAAGCATCTTCCGCGCTGTCTGCAACAGGCAGTTTGCCAAGCACGTCGCGCAGGTTGTAGACAGCATTGTTGAGTCGCTCAAGGCCGCTCTCCGCCTGCTTTAAGAGATCGGATGAAAAGTTGATCGGGTTGCGGTAATGCGCGGAAAGCATAAAGAAACGCACAGCTTCAGGGTTAAAAGCTTTTCTTATCTCACGTACAGTCATAAAATTGCCAAGAGACTTTGACATTTTCTCCTGGTTAATATTCAGGTAACCGGCATGAACCCAGTACTTGGCAAAAGGTTTGCCCGTGGCGCCCTCGCTCTGCGCTTTCTCGTTCTCGTGGTGCGGAAAGACAAGGTCGGGCCCGCCTGCGTGAATATCAAGGGTATCTCCAAGGTACTTCATTGACATCACTGAACATTCAATATGCCAGCCCGGTCGCCCCAGCCCCCATGGGCTGTCCCAGGCGGGTTCGCCCGGTTTCTGTTTCTTCCAGAGGGCAAAATCAAGCGGGTGGCGCTTGCGTTCATCCACCTCCACCCTTGCACCGGACAGCAAATCTTCAAGCGGCTGGCCGGACAATTCACCATACCCGGCAAAAGCCGGCGTATGGAAATAAACATCGCCATCCACGTTGTAAGCCATCCCCCCGGCTGCCAAACGTTCAATCAGCTCAATCATCTCCGGAATATGCTCAGTAGCCTTTGGATGCACATCTGCCTCGCGGACACCAAGCGCCTTCACGTCTTCAAAATAAGCCTCAATAAAGCGTTCCGCAAGCTGTGCCACAGTGATGTTTAATTCATTGGCACGATTAATCATCTTGTCGTCAATATCGGTAAAGTTCTGGACAAAAGTGACGTCATAGCCGCGGTATTGCAGGTAACGCCTGATAACATCAAACACGATAAAGATTCTGGCATTGCCGATATGAAAGTAGTCATACACTGTGGGGCCGCAGGCATAAAGCCCCACTTTCTTCTCTCTTACAGGCACAAAATCTTCCTTTTTGCGTGTAAGTGTATTATACACCTGAATTGTCATGTATTCTTCCCTCCTTAAGGCACCGTTCCTGTTGGAAGCGGATGTCGTCAATCTGCTGCTGCAGGCAGTAAAGCATTTCCGCCACCGGGTCAGGCAGGTTCTCGTGGTTTAAGTCAATGGACGGCACGCGCGCGCCGTCATAGATGACAACGCGTCCCGGTACGCCTACCACGGTGGTGTGTGATGGCACATTGTTCAGCACCACTGAACCCGCCCCTATCCTGGCAAAATCACCGATTTCAATGGGACCAAGCAGCTTGGCTCCTGTGCCAACAACCACATTGTTCCCAACAGTGGGATGGCGTTTACCTTTCTCCTTGCCTGTACCTCCCAGGGACACCCCATGGTAGATGGTCACATTATCCCCGATTTCAGCCGTCTCACCAATAACAACCCCCATCCCGTGGTCTATGAAGAAGCCTTCCCCTATTTTAGCCCCGGGATGAATTTCAATACCTGTTATCATACGGCTGAAATGTGAAATCAGACGCGGCAAAAGCACCAGGCCCCGCCTGTGCAGCGCATGTGCCAGACGGTGAAAAAGGAGTGCATGGAGTCCTGGGTAGCATATCAGCACCTCAAGTAAAGTCTTGGCTGCGGGATCCCGTTCAAAAATAGCCCTCACATCTTCTTTAATTCTGCGCATCTCTACGCTGTCACTCCCCGCTGCAATTTTAATATAAACAAAAAAACCGCCTCTCAGAGACGGCTAAACCGCGGTTCCACCCTGTTTGGGCAAAATCTGCCCCACTCGGACTGATAACGGTGTGAACCGCAGCCCCCTACTGTTACTTCAGAGGCTAAACTCCGGGACGCACTTTTGGGCAGCTTGGCCGGGAGCCCCTTGCAGCCGGTGGGGGCTCTTCTCTGGCGGCAGTACAAACCCTACTCTTTCCCTTCACAGTCAAACATCTTCAATTAATTATATATTATAGGTGCAGGGCGTTTTGGTGTCAACCATGTAAGTAAATTATTCCTTACAGCTTGGACAGAGTGTAGCTGAGGCGCTTCGCTGCCAAATCAGGTCCCAGCAATGCCAGCAGCGCGTTGAGGTCAGGCCCGTGTGACTGGCCAGACACAGCCACTCTCACCGCCATAAACAGAGCTTTACCTTTAATATTAAGCTTTTTACCCACTTCCTTCAGCGCTTTTCGTACAGTATCTTCATCCCACTCCGTAAAGGACCGTGCTTCGGCCATAAGAGCCTTAATTACCGCGGGAGTCGTCTCAAGGGCCAATACCTGTGCTGCCTCCTCGTCTGTATCACACAACTCCACTGTCTCGCCAAAAAATACTTTTACCAACCCGGTAATCTGCTCCGCATACTCAAGCTTTTCCTGAGCTGTGGCCACCACACGCGTCAACCAGGCCAAGCGCTCCTTGGGCACTCTCTCTTCCACCAGGCCGGCCTGCTGCAGATGCGGCAGGCAGAGGCCTGTTATTCTATCAAGCGAAGCCTGCCTGATATAATAGGCATTCATCCATTTAAGTTTTTCAAAGTTAAAAACAGCAGGGCTTTTTGATACACGCTCCAGTGAAAACTGTCTGGCCAGTTCGTCACTGTTAAAAATCTCCTCTTCTCCTTCCGGCGACCAGCCAAGCAGTGCAAGGAAATTAACAAGTGCCTCCGGCAGATAACCCTGTTCGCGATACTGCACCACCGAGGTAGCGCCGTGGCGTTTACTCATCTTGGAACGGTCCTCGCCAAGAATCAGCGAGATATGGCCAAAGAGGGGGACACTAAAACCAAGAGCTTCGTAAAGCAAAAGCTGGCGCGGCGTGTTTGAAAGATGCTCTTCCCCGCGCAGGATATGGGTGATGCCCATCAGCGCATCATCAAGGACCACCGCAAAATTATAAGTGGGGATACCATCGGACTTGACAATAATATAGTCTCCGATACCATCACTTTCAAATTCCACTCTGCCGCGGACAAGGTCATCCACAACCAGCAGCTTTCCTGCAGGGACACGAAAGCGCAGCGCCGGTTTTCTGCCGGCGGCGCACAGCTCATTTCTTTCCTTCTCTGTCAGTTTGCTGCATCTGCCAAGATAGCGCGGCATTTCGCCCTTAGCCATAAGTGCCGCTCTTTCCTCTTCCAGTTCCTCTTCACTGCAATAACAAAGGTAGGCCTTACCCTCATCCACCAGCTTTTCTATATATGGCCTGTATGCTTCCAGCCTTTCCCGCTGTCTGTAAGGGCCATGGGGACCGCCCACTTCAATGCCCTCATCCCAATCAAGGCCCAGCCAGCGCAGGGAATCCAGAATCATACTCTCATATTCAACTGTGGAGCGATCAAGGTCGGTGTCTTCAACTCGAATAATCATAGTACCGCCGTAATGGCGGGCAAAAAGCCAGTTAAAGAGGGCGGATCTTGCGCCGCCGATATGTAAAGGCCCGGTTGGGCTGGGGGCGAAACGGACTCTAACCTGCCCCATCAAAATCCCTCCAATTACTTGTTATAAAAGAAACACTGCATGTCCATCGGACTTTACTCATTATATCACTAAAAAAATCCGGAAACAACACGGCGTAAAGTAAAAAGCTGCACAGACTGCAACTATTGACTTTAGGGCACTATTATGAAATATTTAAAGTTAGCAAGCAAATAAAATACTTTAAAATTTCGGATAAAGAGGGTCTGACTATGAAAGAGTTTTTTAATTTTTATAATCACGGGCTGGCCAGGGTCGCTGTGGCCATCCCCGAGGTGCGTGTCGCTGACCCTGAATTTAACACATCGCGCACCATTGAGTTGGCGCGGCAGGCAGCAGAAAAACAGTCCGTCCTTACCCTATTTCCTGAACTGGGCATTTCAGCTTACAGCAATGAAGACCTCTTCCACCAACAGGCACTCCTTTGTGCCGTGGAGAAAGAGCTGTCCCGGTTGCTTGAAGCCACTTCAACACTGGAGTCGATCCTGGTGGTGGGTGTGCCGCATGTGGTAGACAACCTTCTCTACAACTGCGGCCTTGTACTCTGCCATGGCAAGATCCTCGGCATCGTCCCCAAATCCTACCTGCCCAATTACCGTGAGTTCTACGAGGCCCGCCAGTTCAGGCCGGCAGCAGCAGCCATAAGAAAGCAAACCGACTATTGCGGACAGAAGTCCATACCCTTTGGCACAGATCTGCTTTTTGACCTGAAAAGCATCCCCAACTTCACCCTGTCTGTGGAAATCTGTGAAGACCTGTGGGTGCCGGTGCCTCCTTCCAGCTTTGCTGCCATGGCAGGCGCCACCATCATTGCCAATCTGTCAGCATCAAATATCACCGTGGGCAAGGCTGAATACAGGCATGCCCTCATAGCCAACCAGTCGGCGCGCTGCCTGGCGGGGTATCTTTACTCCGCGGCAGGCCCCGGTGAATCCACCACTGACCTGGCATGGGATGGCCATGCACTAATTTTTGAAAACGGCCGGCTCTTATCAGAGTCCTCGCGCTTTGACTTTAACCCCAGCCTGACCACAGCTGAAATTGACCTGGACAGGCTGGCACAGGAGCGGATGCGCCAGAACACGTTTGCCGAAAACGCCCGCAGCCACAGAGACAGGTTAACAGGCTACCGGACAGTGGAATGCAATGTGGCAGTTCCCACAGGAACTCTTTTGCCCGAGCGGGTTTACCCGCGTTTCCCCTACGTCCCTGCCGGTGAAGAGTCAAGGGACAAGCGCTGTTTTGAGGCCTACAACATCCAGGTCCACGGGCTTGTAAAACGGCTCTCTGCTTCGCGCGTAGAAAATATAATTATCGGTGTCTCCGGGGGGCTTGACTCCACACAAGCACTGCTGGTAGCAGTAAAAGCGGCCGACTTGCTGGGGTGGCCGCGCGAGAGAGTGCGTGCCTATACCATGCCCGGTTTTGCCACTTCCTCCCGCACCAGGGAAAACGCCTGGCGCCTGATTAGGGCACTGGGCGTCCACGGTGAAGAACTTGATATCAGGGAAAGCTCCCGCCTCATGCTGAAAAATATCGGCCACTCGCAGGCGCGGGGAGAAGGGGAGTACGACGTAACATACGAAAATGTCCAGGCCGGGGAAAGGACTTCTCACCTGTTCCGTCTGGCCAATCTTCACAACGGCATAGTACTGGGGACGGGCGACCTGAGCGAACTGGCGCTGGGCTGGTGCACATTCGGCGTCGGCGACCACATGTCCCATTATAATGTTAACGCCAGCGTCCCCAAGACGCTTATCCAGTACCTGCTGCGCTGGCAAGCTTCGCTGGAGGGAGTGGGTGCTGAAACACGCTCAGTGCTGCTGGACATACTGAATACTGAAATCAGCCCCGAACTGGTGCCGGGCAGCTGCCACAGCACCCAGCCGGCCCAACGCACCGAAGAAGTAATAGGCCCCTATGAACTGCAGGATTTCAATATCTACTATCTGACACGTTTTGGCTACCGCCCGCAAAAAGTAGCTTTCCTTGCCTACTGCGCGTGGCGTGACAAAACTCGCGGTGACTGGCCCGACATACCTGAAGACAAAAAGAACGAGTATACCATCGGCGAAATTAAACACTGGCTGCACGTGTTTGTAAAGCGCTTCTTCGCTACAACCCAGTTTAAACGTTCAGTGATGCCAAACGGGCCAAAGGTAGGCTCCGGAGGTTCCCTTTCTCCACGCGGTGACTGGCGCGCCCCAAGCGACAGCGAAGCAGCACCCTGGCTCAACGAAGTCGACCAAATCCCGGGGTCAGGTTTGAACTATTGAACTAACTTAATAATCAAGAGCCCTTGGAATCCAAGGGCTCTTGATTGTTAAGCAGCAGCAACTTTACAAAAATGATGGCAAGAAAACTAGCTTTTCCCCTCTTAAGGTAATATAAATAAGTTCAATAGTTCAAACCTGACCCCTTGCAATCAACACGATGGCTTGGGCGGCGATGCCTTCGCCCTGGCCGCAAAAACCCAGTTTTTCCGTGGTGGTGGCTTTAATGCTCACATCGTCTTTTGCCATGCCAAGCACGCTTGAGATATTAGTCTGCATCTGTTGTATGTAGGGGGCCAGTTTTGGCTCTTCTGCGATTATTACTGTGTCAAGGTTTGATACTGCATACCCATGATTGCTAATAAGGCCGTTGACACGCTCCAATAGTTTCAGGCTGGAGATACCAAGATAAGCCGAATCACTGTCAGGAAAATGTTTGCCGATATCACCAAGACAGAGCGCGCCAAGCACGGCATCCATGATGGCATGAATGAGCACATCGGCGTCGGAGTGCCCGTCTAAGCCCCGGTCATAAGGAATGTCAACCCCACCCAGGATAAGAGGCCGCCCGGCAATCAGCCTGTGTACATCATAACCGATCCCGATTCGCATCTTCCCGCCTCCTAAGAAATACTTCCGCCAAAATCAGGTCTTCCGGCGTAGTTATTTTAAGATTGTTATAATCACCTTCAACCACATGCACCGGGTAGCCGCAACGCTCAAGCAGCGCGGCGTCATCAGTGGCATAAAAGCCTTCCTGTGCAGCCTGCCGGTAAGCATCCAGCAGCCACTGTCTGCGAAAAGCCTGCGGGGTCTGCACAGACCACAGGCAGCTTCTGGCAGGCGTTTCAATTACTCTTTTAGTGTCATCTACTTGCTTGATGGTGTCTTTAACCGGGACGGCGCTGATGGCAGCACCCTTTGCAATGGCTGCCTGCACCAGGCTTGAAAAAAGTAGCGGTGAAGTAAGCGGGCGGGCACCGTCATGAACACACACAATTTCACAAGATGATGCAACTGCCAGCAAACCGTTGTGCACCGAGTCCTGCCTCTGGCTGCCGCCTGTAATTATATCAGGATTAAAATCTTTAAAGTAGGGCAAAAGAACCTCCCGGCGAAAAAGTTCTTCTTCGCCGGGAGTAACTACAACTATTAATTGCTTAAAACAACCTGCCTCAAGACTCGCTGCCAGCGCATAATAAAGTACGGGCCTGTCATTTAGTGTCAGGTACTGTTTATTGATGTGCCCTCCCATGCGCAGACCGCGGCCGGCAGCGGCAATGATTACTGTGGCATCCATCAGCGGACACCGGATACCTTCTCAACAAATTTAGGCTTGGCAAATATCATGCGCCCTGCGGCGGTCTGCAGGACACTGGTTACCACAACTTCAATGGTATCACCAATATGACGCCTGCCGCCCTCCACCACCACCATGGTGCCGTCATCAAGATAGGCAACCCCCTGACCCGTTTCCTTACCATCCTTGACAATTTGCGCGAGCAGCTCTTCACCGGGCAGGACTATAGGCTTAACAGCATTGGCAAGTTCATTGATGTTCAGTACAGGCACACCCTGCAGTTCGCAGATTTTGTTCAGGTTAAAATCATTGGTAACTATTTTGCCTTTGATGGTCTTAGCCAGTTTAACCAGCTTGCTGTCTACCTCGGCGATTTCCTCAAAATCCTGCTCCATAATTTGCACGGGAACATGTGCTTCTTTTTGCATCTTATTGAGGATATCAAGCCCGCGCCGCCCGCGGTTTCTTTTCAGTGCGTCCGAGGAATCAGCAATATGCCTCAATTCCTCCAGCACAAACCCCGGGATGACGATAACACCCTCCACAAAACCGGCTGTGCAGATATCGATAATCCGCCCGTCAATGATAACACTGGTGTCAAGGATTTTAGCACTGCGGAAATTGCCCCGTTCCGCCCGCGATTGACGGGTAAATAAACCTGTTAAAAAAGTCATCTCCTCTTTGCGGCTCAGCATCAGGCTCATTCCCAGGTACCCTAAAAGCAGTGTAACTGCCGGGGACAGGTAACCTCCGACCAGGGGGATGCGATGCAAGGCGATACTAATCAGCGACCCGATCAAAAGACCCAGTATAAGTCCTACTACGCCCACTGCTATGTCCTGTGTGGGGATTGCTTTGAGCGCTGTTTGCGTCCAGCCGTTAACAAGTGAGGTCATTTTGATCAACCAGGGAGTAATAAAATAAGATATAAGACCAAAAATAGTACCTCCCAGAACAGGAAAACCGATACTTGTGGACAATGTCGCATTAAATTCGGCAAACGCTGGAATGTTGGTAAGGCTGGCATTTACTAGCTGATAGCCGATAGCAAAACCGATAGCAAAAGTAAAAATTCGCAGTATTTTTTGCAGCAAACAATTTCACCTCCTACCTTCCCATTATAACGTATATTTTTTTCCTATTACAAGGCAGAATATGTACTACTTTAAGTTAAATTTTTAAAATGTTAGCAAAAGTAGAAAAACATCACTATTCGTGATGTTCTTCATGTTTATTATGCACTTCAAGAAATTCATGTTCCTCGAGTTCTTCCAGTTCTTCAAGCACTTCATGTTCTTCAAGAGTAAACTGCTTAATTATTTCGTCAATTTCATTTTCACAGCTATTCTGAGCCAGGACAAGTTCTGAGATAAGAATCTGCCGTGCACTTTCAAGCATTTTTCGCTCGCCTGTGGAAAGCCCCTTTTGCCTTTCCCGGATCATCAGGCTGCGTACAACCTCAGCTACTTTGTAAATATCACCGCTTTTTATTTTTTCCATATTCATCCTGTAACGCCTGTTCCAGTTAGTTGACAATTTGCTGTGATGCTCCCGCAGAATGCCAAATACTCTTTCCACCCCATCATTGTCAATAACTTCCCGCAAGCCAATCTGCCCCACATTGTCAAGGGGAATCATAACTTTCATCTCACCGATGGGGATATTCATAATGTAGTATTTTTTTCGTGCGCCGAGTATCTCCTGTTCTTCAATGGCTTCTATGACACCAGCGCCGTGCATTGGGTATACTACTTTATCACCTATATTGAACATCCGCAGCCCTCCCTAGACCAACCGTACTGCTTTATTTTATCACATACCGCCAGTTATGTCAAATAACAGGACATTTTAACACAATTGAATGTCCTTGTCAACACACCCGGAGCAGCCGGGCACGGCGAATTCATGAACCCATATAATTCCATATTTAAGGAAAAACGTTTTTAAGAATATATATATATAAGATAAATCAGTTCTTGATATAGCTGGCTATATGTTTTTGAGGTGGCTACTCTTATTCATCAATACTTGGTCACAGGAAACCAGCCGTTCCATAACGAAAACGGATAGTCTTCTTTGCCTCTATCGTACACCTATTTTTAGTATAGTGTTCAATTGATTAACGCTCTTTGAGATTTAAATTAATCAGAACATCCCGATAGGAAGTATCTGTAGCCGCCACAATCCGCTTCTTGTTTTTACTTTTCTTGGGATGAATACTGGTTTCGTTTTTGAGTGTGTTGAACACCATTCGCTTAACAGTCGCTAAATTTTGCGCAGCCACTCCTGCTCGAGTTTGGTTGCGGTCATCTCCAAAGACAACATCCATGCTCCAATGCATGCTTTCTATACCCCAATGAGTACGTGCAGCCTTGGCAAAATCAGTAACGTTGTTGACGCTACCGACATAGTAAGCGGTTTCCTTTGTTTTTTTGTCTAGATTCGCCGTATACTCCACTTCCCGAACGACCATCCCGATCCCTGTTAGCTTTTCCCAATCACGTTTGGCATCTACCATCCAAGTAAGATCTGTTGCATAGAAATAGGTTCGTTTTTCGATGCGACCATGTCCTTTGTCTAATGTGCTATGAACCTGGATTCCCTTGTTCCCACCGAATATATTTGCATTTTTATGAGCAGACTGCCTCTGGATGTTTTCTAACTCTCCCGTTTGCTCGAGTTCCTTGAAATACTCTTCTACTTCTTGCCGGAGCGTTTCCTGATTCCCTTTTAGGTTGATCACATAGTCTGCCTTATTTTCATGCACAATTTTTTTAACAATCTTTTTTTGAAGGCCCATTGCATCAATCGTGACGATGCAACCTTCGATAAACAACTGATCCAGGAGTTCCGGGATCGCCGTAATTTCATTACTTTTTTCATCCGTTTTTGTTTGTCCGATTACTAACCCGTGTGAATGGCATAAGGCACTAACCATATGTAGCGCCTTAGTTTCCTTGGCTGAATCCTTTGAGCCTCTTAATGTTTTTCCGTCCAACGATACCACATCTTTATCCGGCAGCTCAAGAGAGTCCTTCATCCACTCGATAAAACAAGTTGAAAATTCATTTGAATCAAGAATACCAAATCCTCTTTTAATTGTGGATAAGGATGGTAACCCATTAGCTAAAGCGATATACTTATTTAACCACTTTTGACTCATCGGGGCACTTGCCCATTCATGGATCAGGTCCCATTCATCGTATCCGCAAATGATTCCACAAACCACGATGAAGAGAATATCGGTCAATCTATGCCATACTTTTCCTTCTTGCCTTGTATCCTTTATGCCCCCAAAATGATCGAAAAATTTTCCTTGATATAAGCCATTGCTCATCAGTATCCCTCCAAACATACTTCTGAGCAATAGCT
>JAGXRN010000068.1 GCA_018335875.1 Dethiobacter sp. | reverse complement strand
CGCCGCGTCCGAACACATACTGAGGAGACAACCGAAGGCAAAACGTTTGTGACATTCATTGCCTGTGTAATACGTTCCTATTTATTGAATAGGCTCTCAAACTATCTGACAGATAACTCAACGTCCATGAAGAAGGTATTTAGCCAGTTATCCAACATCACCATCCTTTCAAGTCAGGGGGGATACCGCTTCATAAAGGCCCTGACCAAGAAGCAAAAACAGATTCTGTCGGCGTTTAACGCAGTTAGTGATATCGTGGATAGTGTTAAATAAACTGTGTCTACGCTAAAAGTTAGCGGAATTCAGGTTATAAAGAAAAACAACACCAACATTATCAATATTGCTGACATGACATGTCACACGTGTCACGGGCTGTAAGGAGGCGAACATAGTGATAAGAATATTCAAGCATGATGAACCAGGCTATCAGTCCTGGCTCGAAGAAAACCCGGAAGGCTTTGTTTTTAATCACCTTGGTGGCAGGGATCCCAAATATAATATAATACATAATGCTTCCTGCAGACACCTTCACAGGCCTGCCGATGAAGGCGTCAGGACTAATGTAGAGAAAATCTGCTCTGATAACCTGGAGGAGCTTATGAACAAAGCGACTGGTCTGAGGGGGCCAGCGGGGTGGGGGTGTTGTAAGGTTTGTTTGGGTTAGTAACCTGTTTGACATTTGGTATGATTTATATCTATCAATTACCTATTGTTTTGCAGGCAAATTGACTTTCACCGGCTCCCTAAGTTAAGACCTACAAAGGATGGGCCACCCATAATCTAATCTCCAGGCTCTTTCAAGACAACGACCTAGTTCATGATAATCTAAATTCAAATCTACTTGGTCGGGATTACTACGATTTTTTACAATTACGTAAGAATAACGCCATTTAGAAAAATCGCTTACAACTGTGTGTTTTATTGCTAATGATCCGGTCCCCTGCCCTCCTCTAAATTCCTCTTTAATTCTTTCTTTTAACCCCCTGTAGATGAACTTGCAGAAACTATTGAATTTAATCCCTAGAATTGTCGTAAATAGGGTAAGGGGATTAACTCCTAAACGAGGTTCCTGTATGATCAAACATGCCTTCTATACCTATTCACTCCTAACCACAACACATCCCAGCTTCTCCGAGTGACCTTCACAACTAAATCCGCTGATGTATCCTTCAATACCCATAAAACCAAAATATCCCCATAACCGCTAACAGATGTAAGTATGCCAAACACATAAACTAACATGTTTCCCGTCACTAGCCCCCAAATTAGGGGGATGGCCCCAAGGATCACAGGCACCTGAATGGCCAACCTGTATACATTAATGGGAACACCAACTTTGCAGTGTAACCGCCGGACTTCCTATAATTTGAAGTATTTCGCATCTGTTACCTCTCTTTTGAAACCTTGCTTTTCGTTTTATTCCGTGTTGATGCGGATGGGAATGTCTCTACTACTGAGACATCAGACGTAAGTCTGCACTAATCTTTCGAGAAGAAGCCGCTTCTCGTCGCATTCGCATTATTAGCCTAATGAGTACGTTGGGTCATGCACTGGATTGCATAACGTCTGTGGGGATGTGCAGGACAACCTCTGTTCCCTTTCCCTCTCCGGTGTTTATCGTTAGCGTGCATCCTAACTGCTGGGCTCTGAATTTCATGTTTAACAGGCCTTTGTTTTCTGTACATCCGCTGTTAAGGTAATGCTGTAAGTTATAGCCTATTCCATCATCTGTTACTTTTATGATTATACTATTATCTTTTCTTTCCAGTGTTATTGAGCATTTATTGGCATGAGCATGTTTTATAACATTAAACAATGCCTCTTTGACTATATAAAATACATAGGTTTGTTGTTTTTGGCTTAAATAAACATCACCTTCAATGTTATTTTTTAGGTTAATAGATATTACCGATAAACGGCGCAAATCACTGATTAGTTTTGTTAGTGTTTGTTGCAAACTTTCCTCTTTATCTGTGTCTCTGTGCAAATCTTTCATAAAAACTCTAAGTTCATCAACTGTGTTGTCAAGCATTTCCTTAACCTCATCGAGCCTTTCGCTGGCTTGCATTTTTTCATTCTTTCTAAACATGCTTTGACTTAGATTTAACAACATCCTTGCTCCGTAAACCGACTGGATAATACCGTCGTGCAAGTCCCTGGAGAAGCGTTCCCGCTCTTCCATTACTGTCCGGATCCTATCGGCATCCTCAATACGTTTTTGCTGTTCTACATGAAAAATATTAATTGTCTTGATGATCGTATAGGCCATTAGAATTCCGAGAACTACCCTGAAAACCTGTACCGGCAAGCCGGTTACCTGTAGAAAAGTTGCTGTATTTAAAACATTTCCCGGCCAGAAGCGCGTTGGAAAGGGCAATAACCCGGAGAAAAAACCGTAAGCGGCAAATACAACAGCGGCAGCCCGGCAATTATAATATGCGGACTTTAATTCCAATCTTTTAAGTTGGGGAACCTGGAGCAATAACCCGACACTTACCAACAAAGCTCCCGGAAAGGCGATTAAATATCTTGCCAGTGCAATGCTGTTGGCAGTCCAGGCCTGAAAATTTTCCGTTGGGAAAATGATCAGGTCTGTAATTATAAACTTGATACTCCAGATTACTGCCAACACCAAGGGGATGAATTTATAATGTTTATGTGTTCCAGTGGAATCCACCAGCAGGTGAATGCCGAATAAAAACAGGAAAATAAAAGAGATGACTATTGTTACTGAATCAATGAAGTGTAGAAGGGGAATACTCAGCAAATTGATTCCATATAATTGGAGTATTTTAGCGACTTTAGCCCATTCTGCAAATGCCTGAAACAAACCAAATCCGGACAAAAACCAGACCGATTTAGCCAGGATAAAGCTGCTGTTTTTTCGAGCCTGGAAAATAATTGCAAAGGCCATTGTAAAAAAAGACAAACCATAAAGAAAATAAATTACTATCATTCTGACCGAAAAAATGTCCATAGTCTTGTCCTATTCTTTTTGAATTTATTTAAATTCTATAACAGGAGAGTTATTAGAATAATCTTAAATTATTTTATCATAAAAATTTAATATAGCATAGTGAACCTATAAGATAAGGAATTTAAGAGGTGAGTCGCACCGAGGAATTTCACTTCGAGGCTATCTCAGGTAGGGTCGAGGTCTGGCGCGGTACTGTGCAGCCCGTTTCCAGCCCCCGCCTCGTCAAACGCAGCATGCGGATTTCCCGCACTACGCTTTCCTGTTAACTTCTCATCAAAGGTTATGTGACCTATCGCGCTGGCAGCGAGTCGAGCCGGGAATGTGGCCATCCGTGCCTCCCGAATATTGCTGAGGAACAAAAAAAAGAAAAAACATAACGTCCGGGCGGAAAACAGCCATTATCTTTTTTCTGGAGAGAACAGTCTCGGGGAGCCGATGTTTGTCTGCATGCATTGTGGCGGTCCGATTAACGGTAACCAAGTTGCTACCAGATACTATTACGTGTGCTCTGCATATAAAAACAAGGGGAAAGCCGGTTGTGACAAAGGATTATATATTGAAAAAGATAAACTGGAATCCAGTGTACTAAAAGCATTGAAAAAACGTTTTCACTGGCTAATATCAAAGCCATGGCAGAAGAAGCAAACGGTTTTATTATGAAGATCATTCGAGATGAAGCTAAAGCGGAAAAACATATTTTAAAATCCATCCAAACTCTGGATAAATCTATTAATAATATCATGTCCGCCATTGAACAGGGCGGTGCACGTGAAGCGGTAGCCGCGTTGTTGCAACGGATTGAAAGCCTACAAAAAGAAAAGACTGAGCTGCATATAGAACTAACCGATATAAAAAAAGAGCACGGCGTTGTCCCGCGGATTAGTGAGAATGATATCATAGATAGGGTGAACTCTCTAGACAGCTTCTTAAAGATCCATGTGTAACTAATAAAGAGCGGCGCATAGCCGTCGTTAGGTATTTTATCCGCCAACTGCACTTCTACTCAGATACAGGGGAGATTAAAATATATTTTTGGCCAAACCCGGCAGATAACACAGATAAGCTAAAAGTTTTGAAAAACAAAGAAGAAGGCACTTCGCCCTCTTCCGAAAACAAAGTTATGATTTCGAATGGTGCCGGAGACCGGAATCGAACCGGTACGGCCTTGCGGGCCGAGGGATTTTAAGTCCCTTGCGTCTGCCTGTTCCGCCACTCCGGCAGTATGGTGTAAAATAAAAATGGAGGCGACACCCGGATTTGAACCGGGGGTAAAGGATTTGCAGTCCTCTGCCTTACCACTTGGCTATGTCGCCCCGTTTGTTATTAATTTGCACATTCATATTAGCATATCAGGCGGCTGTGAGTCAAGCCGGAGACTGATAAATTAAGGCGCACAGGGTGCGCCTTTAAAGGTTTGATAATGGAGCGGAAGACGGGATTCGAACCCGCGACCCTCGCCTTGGCAAGGCGATGCTCTACCACTGAGCTACTTCCGCGTGGTGCCGAGACCCAGAGTTGAACTGGGGACACGCGGATTTTCAGTCCGCTGCTCTACCTACTGAGCTATCTCGGCAAAATGGCGGAGCTGACGGGAGTCGAACCCGCGTTCTCCTGCGTGACAGGCAGGCATGTTAGGCCACTACACCACAGCTCCGCAATGTTGACACTTTAATAGTATACACAAATAAAAACATAAAGTCAATGTTGCAGTTAATGGGAAACACGGCGAGTTAGGGGATTATTTTTAACCAAGGTTATGCTTCTCTTCCTCCAGAGAGTAATAAATCAGGCTCTGCAGCTCTATAGTCAGATCAGCGTTGTGCACATACACATTATCAGGGGCTTTAAGTTTTGTTGGCGCAAAGTTTAGGATTGCTGTAATACCATTATCCACCAGGGTCGAAACTACGGCCTGGGCCACATCAGCAGGTACAGTTATCATGGCAACTTTCACATCATGTTCTTTAACCACAGCAGGCAACTCTTCCATAACACGAACTTTGACGCCCTCTATTTCTGCGTCTAATTCATTTGGATTATTGTCAAAAATACCTACTACTTTTACATATGGGTTTTTTGTAATATTGTAACGTGTCAATGCTTTGCCAAGGTGTCCCGCACCGACAACAATCAGGTTTGTTTGCTTGTCAAGCCCGATAATCCTCAGCAGTTTCTCCCGTAGATAACTGGTGTTATAGCCTGTACCCCTGGTGCCGAAAGCTCCGAAAAAAGCCAGGTCTTTGCGGATCTGCTCCGCCGTAAAACCGGTCTCTTCGCTTAAGATGCGCGAGGAAATTATTTCTACGTCGCGCCTGATTAGATTATCCAAAATACGAAGGTAAACAGGCAGACGCTTGATTACAGACTTTGGAGCGTTCCGTCTCATAGCATTACTCCTCCTTAAACTTGTGAGAATATTGTTACTATTGTAACACATGTATTCTAATATGAATACTGTTATCTTCAGTTTTTAGCATTTTTAATAAATTTTTTCAATACCTGCGCTCCAGAATAAAATATGCCAGGCGTTCAAGAGCGTCTCTTTCCTGTCGATGGGGAAGGCATCTTAATATTTGCACTGCCTCATTAATATAGTTTACCGCTTTGTCCCTGGTATATTCCAGTGATTGGGATAATACCATTTCCCGGCGTATTTCTGCAACCAAATCATCAGTTGGCTCACCTTTGCCAAGCTCGATTCTGAATTCTTCACCACGCGGGGAAGTGTTAAGCATGTGGATTACCGGTAGTGTAAAAACACCCTGGCGGAGGTCGCTGGCAGTTGGTTTGCCTGTCACAGCTTCATCGCCGGAAAAGTCAAGCAGGTCGTCCACAATTTGAAATGCCATGCCTATGCGGTAGCCATACCCACGCAGTGCTGCAACGGCCTCTGCGGGCGCACCGACAGCAGTACCGGCACTGCTGCAGCAGGCAGTAATGAAATATGAAGTCTTTTGGGAGATTCTGTTTAAATAAGCTTCTTCATCAAGGTATAGTGAAAATCTTTCAGACTGCTGCTGAATTTCTCCCTTTGACATTTCGCTTACTACTCTCGCCATCTCACTGATAATTCGAATCTGGCCAAACTCTGTCAGGAGACTAAACGCCTTGGCAAAGAGGTAATCACCGGTAAGTACTGCGATCTGGTTGCCCCAGCCCGCATTAATAGTTGACTGTCCGCGGCGAAGCAAGGAATTATCCACTACATCGTCGTGAACAAGTGTTGCTGAATGAATAAGCTCTATTGCAACTGCGATTGGCATAAAAAAAACTATGTCCTGCCGCCACAGGCGCAGGCACAGGAAGAAAAGCGCTGGCCGGACCCTCTTGCCGGCGTTGAGAAGCAGATGTTTCGTTACAGCTTCCACCGTAGCCTCATCTGAACAAAGAACCGACTTAAGTTCCCGCTCAAGTTCCTGCAGTGGCAGGTGAATGTGTCCATAAACCTCTTCCACTCTTACGTCACCGCCAGTCTAATCTTGTCGTAAGCTTTATTTTTCAACATCTTTCCCTAATTTCCTCTTTACAGTCACATTTTTCTTAAGGCCAGATATGTGAATTCTTGCTTTGCAGTTTAAAAATGGTATTCTTTGCATGAACAGGAGTGTAATAGATGGACAATGAGTGCTTAAAAGAGGAATTAGTACGGCCAAAAGAGTATGCGGCCTACGCCTGGCTGCCTGCCCTTTCGGCAAGCCACGCTCAAACCCGGTTGATAGCCAGCAGTAAAGGCGGATCATTTCTTTGATTGATAAAGCGGTATTCCAATACTGAGAACTCCTGCTGCGGCAGCAAAGCCGCATATTCACTCAGCACTGTATATTCATCATTGCCTCCGGCATGGCCCCGATAGATTGCCAGTGTTACCATACCACCGCTTTCCAATGCGTTTAGTGCCGCCTTAAGAGCCGCCAATGAAGTTTGCGGCCTTGTAACAATGCTGTGGTCCCCGCCGGGCAGATAGCCAAGATTAAACATCACTGCCTTCACATTTCCTTGCATGAACTGAGACATACCGGCATGATTTGCTTTAATAAGGGTAACCCTCTCACTAAGGCCGGCTGCTGCCAGCCTTTCCCCTGTTTTTATGATAGCTTCTTCCTGAATATCCATTGCCAGCACCCTTCCTGTCTCACCCACAAGCCCCGCCATAAATACTGTGTCATGGCCATTGCCGCATGTGGCATCCACAGCCAACGTGCCGGGCTTTAGCACACCGGCAACCAACTCCCTGGCAAATAAGAGCGGCTTTTTCACTTTGCTTCCCCCGTATGTCTTTTTAGCCTTAACTTTTCTTCGGCTCAATAGGCAGGCTGTTCAAAAACGAGTAGGACGCGAAGCAAGGGTTTCCGACACCGCAGGCGTATTCTTTTATACGTCAGGCCTACCCAGCGCAGCGGAGTTAAAGTAGCTGACTTGGACAGGACAGTAGTTAAACTTTTTGTACAAAGATTGGGGATGCAGATTTTGTAGCATCCGCCATCGGATGTCGGGAATCCGCAGCGACAAAGTAATACGAAGTTTTTCAACAGCCTGCTTATTTTTTGTCCTTTTCACTGATATACAGCTGGCCTTTGCTGTCCAGGCTGGCATAAAGTATATCTTCCACTTTTTCCAAGCCTTTTTTTTTCACTTCCGCAACCAGCCACTCTTCGTTTAAGTTGAGTTTATCCAGGTTTTTTTTGTGCACTTTTCCGTCAAAAATAAGCGGTACAGGCAGGCCTTCGTAGTCCATGGATAATCCCAGGTCACCAGGAGTTAACGGCCTTTTGTCAGGTTTCAGCAAAACCGTAAGCTCACCCGATGTCTCCAATACCGCAAACTGTACGTCTGCAATGTTGACCACGTTATTCTGTCTTAGCTGTCCTAACAGGTCGGATACGTTATAGCGCAGCTTCCGCAACTCTCTTTCCACTATTTTACCGTTGTTGATGACTATGCTGGGACTGCCGTCTACAATTCCGCGGATGGTATGGCTTTTAAGGCTCAGCCAGGAAAGAAGGATTTCCATTCCAACCAGGGTAAAAATAGGGATAATACCCTGGTAGAGGGGCATTTCAATCTTGTCCATAGCAATGGCCGCCAACTCTGCAATCATAATAGCTACCACAAGGTCAAACGCGGACAGCTCCCCAACTTCGCGTTTGCCCATGATGCGGACAGCAAGCAAAACGGCAAGATAGAGAAAAACGGTCCTGTAAAAAAGAGCAAAATACAAAAGGCTGCACTCCCCGTTTAATAGGCGTGTAGCTTTATCTTTTGCCGGGGAACAATTCTTTATCCGTATCCTGCCTGAGCTTAGGCGTTACTTTGACTCCCGCTGTATATCTTCAAGCACTGCCTGGCCGAAAGCTCCCAGATTGCCTTTACTTACGGCTTGTAAAGTGCCGGCGCAAACATTTGAGAGTGCTACCTGAATTAATTCTTCACAAACTCCAATTCGCTCCAGCTCTTCTTTCACTTTTGCGTATGTCCTGATAGCCTCTCTGGCGGCAATGGTGTTTATAGCTTTTCCCAGGTTTTCATCACCAACTGACACAGATGCAAATCCGGCAAACAGCGGCATCACCTTAAACAGCGCCTGCTCCGTTAACGGAGAAAGTATTACCACTGTATTTTCGCCTTTAGCAATCCCCGGTGCTGAACCGACAATAGTCGCTGATACAAGTTGGCGGGTGGGTGCTACAGCCTTTTTCAGATCATCCAAAGACACAGATGTTGCCAGATTTACAATCACAGCATCCTCGTTAAGAATAGAATCAAGCTTTTTAGCCATATCAGCAGTCACATCAGACGGCAGGGTAAGGAAAACAACGTCAGTAAAACGCAATAAATTTAAATCACTGGTTAGTGTGGCCCCCGCTTTTCCTGCCAGCACCCACGATTTATCAATATTGCGGCTTACAATTATAAGCTGATGTCTGCCAATTTTAGAGGCAAGTAAAGAACCGATATGCCCCAGGCCAACAATGCCAATGCAGCACATTTCGCTGTCACCTGCTTTGTTTGGACAGCACATTTTCAATAACCGCAAGCAGTTCCTCAGGGCGAAAAGGTTTGGCCATATAATCGGCGGCGCCAAGATCCATGGCAAGGCGAATATCTTCTTCCTGTGCTCTGGCGCTTAGCACGATAACCGGAATATCTTTGGTTTGGTCGTTTTCTTTCATGCTCCTTAAAGCATCCAGTCCATTAAGCCTTGGCATAACCAGGTCCAGCAGGACCAGGTCAGGCTTGTTTGACTGAACCTTCCCCAGAGCTTCGACTCCATCCTCGGCCACATCCACCTCCATACCGGCACTGCGCAGGCAAATAGTGACGCCCAGGACAATATTTTTTTCATCCTCAACCAATAGTATCCGTTTCATTTTGTCTTTCCTCCTTTGTCTTAACAGGCAGGGTAAAAGTAAAGCGGGCTCCCTCGTTTAATCTGCTTTCCACCCAGATGCGGCCGCCGTGCGCCTCCACAATTTCTTTGGCAATGGCAAGCCCCAGTCCGGCGCCACCGGCATTGGTATTGCTCCTGACCTGGGCATATTTTTCAAATATTTTTTCGTGACAATTGCTGGGAATCCCGATACCGGAGTCTTTAACTGATATATAAACTTTGTTGTACTTATGCAAGGCGGAGACAGTAATGGTGCCGTTATACGGAGTATAACGAATAGCGTTCCCCACCAAATTGGTCAGTATCCACGTAGCCTTAGTGGCATCCACATAGACCTCGGGCAGTGTTTCAGGTATTTCCTGCCGCAGTGTAATCTCCTTTTCCTTAAGCTGCATTCGCAATGGGCCAATCGCTGTCTCCACCATTCCTGATACTTCAACGTTTTCAAGCTCCATGGCAATTCTGCCTTCTTCAATTTTTGACAGTGCCAGCAGATTGTCTACCAGACGCTTCAGCCGCTGACCGTCCTCCCTGATGGCCTGCAGCAGCAGCTTAGCGTCCCGGGGAGAATCCGTCTGCTTCTCATCCAACAGAAGTTCAACAGCCATTATAATTGATGTCAGTGGATTGCGAAATTCATGCGATATGGTAGCCACAAACTGGGCTTTCAGCCTGTCCACACGCTTATAATGGGTAATATCAGTAAAGAGAGTTACGGTTCCTGTAAATTCTTCTTTGCTGAATACGGGTGCGACATCAACTTTAAAGTATTGTTCCTGTCCGTTTACAGTTACATTAAAGGTCTCAGGGATATCCCCGGGACACCAGGTTTCAGGTGCCCGTACAATCTGGCGGATTTTTTTCAGAAGAGATTCGTGGCTTACTACATCCCCGATGACAAGCCCCATGGCACAGGAGATATCAACACCCAATATCCCCGCTGCCCGCTCATTTATGAATTGAATACTCTCGCCTTGATTTGTGATAACTATCCCTTCGGCAAAGTTTTGCAGTACAGCTTCTGCTTGTCCCGCAGGGAGACAGTGCCTAAGGTTCACGTCCATACCCCCAATCTAGCTGCCATTCCATGCCGGGCAGGCTGTGATGCAGCGGAAACAATTATAGTACATACCAAGGCCTGGTGCCTGGTAAAAATTCCACCAACGCGGATCCCAGAGCGAGGCCTGAATTTCAGCCGCACTTTTTTGTGCCAGTTCATTCAGCCAGACATTGAAGTTTGCAAGCCCATATGGCTGAACATGTGGGAGGCACTTAAATACCTCAACTTTACCATCATTACGTATGGCCTTGACCGGACAGGCTTTCACGCAGGCAAAACAGCCCTCACAGGGTGTTCATCGCTCATTTCGTGATCGGGAATGAGTTCGGCATCAGTGACAACGGCAGCCAGTCGTACCCGGGGACCGAACTGCTTTGTCAGCAAGAGTCCATTACGGCCTATTTTACCAAGCCCGGCGGCAACAGCCAGATGTTTTAGCGAAAGGTCTCCTGACATTCCTTTGCGGTCCCTGGTCATTTCAATAGGAAGCATCAGCGGCAGTGTCGCTGCCTTAAACCCCATACGTTCCAGGAAACGTCCTGTCTCATAACAATCTTTTTCCAGGCGCTCATAGAGAGCACTGCTATGGCTGGTGGAAAAACGAGGGCTCATTGCTTTCCTCCCCACTCATGTTAGTATGTCTGGTTTTCCGGGATAAATTAATAGAAATCCCTAAAAGACAGGGCGGTTTTTCTCCTCCTCAATCAGCATACGCCGCAGCGTTTTACCCGCCATATCCTTTGGCAGCTCACGTCGAAACTCTATTAATTTCGGGATTTTATAGGCAGCCAGCCTCTCTTTGCAATAAGTGGAAACCTCTACTTTTGTCAGCATTTCACCTTCACGGAGAACAATATAGGCTTTAATCTTTTCCCCACGGTAGCGGTCGGGAAGCCCCACTACAGCCACATCGGAGACTGCCGGCATTTCCAGGAGAACCGACTCTATTTCATCAGGATAGATGTTATAGCCGCCGTCAATTATCATATCCTTCTTACGGTCTACGATATAGGTAAAGCCGAGTTTATCCAGGCGGGCGATATCTCCGGTATGCAGCCATCCATTGCGCAATGTATCCTCAGTTTCCTGCTGCATATTCAAATACCCCTTCATTACCTGCGGGCCCCTGATGACAAGTTCCCCGGCTATTCCCACCGGCATCTCCCTTTCACCTGTTTCCAGGTCCACTATCCGGCATTCGGTGTCGGGCAGGGGAATGCCCACGCTTCCTAGCTTTCGCCTGCCAAAAAGAAGGTTGCAGTGTGTCACAGGAGACGCCTCCGTCAGTCCGTACCCTTCCACCAGCGAAGCGCCTGTAATTTGCTCAAAAACCTTGGCTACTTCAGGTGACAGTGCAGCCGCGCCACTGATGCAGGCTCTAAGCGACGACAGATTATACTGCCTTGCATAACGGAATGAATTAATGGCCACAAACATAGAAGGAACACCGGGGAAAAAAGTCACCCCGTACTGCTGGACTGACAATAGTGCACTCTCCGCATCATACTTGGGCAGTAAAACAATGGTAGCAGCAAGATTAACAGCAAAATTAAGGGCAACAGTAAGGCCGAATATATGTGAAAAAGGTAGTGTCCCCAAAAAAATTTCTTTGCCTTCCCCATAGCCTGTAAACCATTCTCTTACCTGCAGTGCGTTGACCATCAGATTGTAATGAGTGAGCATGGCAGCTTTGGGCGTCCCTGTGGCGCCTCCTGTATACTGTAGTACAGCCAAATCTTCCTTTGGGTTTATCTCCACCTTGGGTATAACAGGATTCTTTGCAGACAACAGATCCATAAAACTGACGATTCCGCGCCCCGCCGGAATTCCAAGGAACTTACCTCTCCGACGCTGCTCCTTCTTAAAATAAAAGGAAGACAGAAAAGGCATGTAGTCCTGCAGTCCGGTGATTATGCAGGTATCCAATCCGGCCTCGCTGCGTATGGATGAGATTTTCTCAAAACGGGTGTCCTGACAAATAATTACATGGCAGTCTGTAGTCTGTAGTTGCTCACTTAACTCTCTCTCCACGCTGAGAGGGTTGACAGGTACAACTACTGCGCCCAGGCGCAGGACAGCAAAATATGAAATTATAAACTGCGGGCAGTTTGGCAGAAGCAGTGCCACCCTGTCACCCTTTTTAACGCCCAGGACAGCGAGGGCGGAAGCCAGGCGGTCCACACTGTCTGCCAGCATACTATAAGTCATTTTCCTGCCCAAAAACACTGTGGCAACCTGATTCGGAAACCTGGCAGCCGCATTGTCCAGAAAGGCAGTAAGGGGTTGCTCCGGGTATTCCAGGCAGGGCCTTATATCGTCCGGATAATTCTCCAACCATGAAAAAGTAATACTCCCGTTCAACCCACACTCCCCCTAACAGATATCACTAATATTTATTCGTATAATATTTTAGATATCCTGCTTGGCAAAAAAAGCGCTGTTAGTATTTCAACAACCTTCTTCCACATAGAGCTTGCCGCGCTCAAGAGCTTCGGCAATCGCACCTGCGAGCTGCTGCCGTCCCGACGGCAAAAATCCGGATAACGAGTCCAGTGTTTCGGTAAAAGAAACTGCCTTGCTTTTAGCAATAAATGCGCCAAGCACAATCATATTAGCATTCTTCTGATCGCCCATCTCCCGGGCTGCTATTTCATTAGCCGGGATGCCAAGCAGATCCACATCAGACCGTTCCACCTGCTGCAGATCTGCCAGTGAACTGTTAACCACCAGCAGTCCGCCGGGCTGCAATCTATCCTGGAACTTAAGCAGTCCTGGATTGGACATGGCAACCAGCGCGGCCGGCGCCTCGCTGAGCGGCGCCCCGACTTTTTTATCGGAAATCACAACTGTACAGTTGGCTGCCCCTCCACGCATCTCCACCCCATAGGAAGGCATCCAGGTTACCTGTTTTCCTTCTTGCATAGCCACATAAGCAAGCAGATCTCCAATCAGAAGTACTCCCTGTCCGCCAAAACCGGACATAATAACATCATACAACATATTAATCCCTCCATACGGCTCGTTACTGTAGTCAGGCTATTTTTTTTCCTTAAATATTCCAAGCGGGTAAAAAGGTATCATTTCTGCTTCTATCCGACGTAATGATTCGGATGGTGTCATCCCCCAGTTGGTCGGACACGCGGAGAGTATTTCCACAAAAGATAATCCCATCTTGTTTATCTGCATCTCAAACGCTTTGTTTACTGCCTGTCCGGCCTTATTTAAAGTGGCAGGTTTGTTTACAGCAACGCGGGCGGCAAAAGCGACGCCATCCAGAGCAGCCAGCATTTCTGTCATTCTGATTGGATAGCCGTCATAAGCATAATCCCGCCCCTGCGGTGAGGTTGTGGTCTTCTGTCCAGACAGGGTAGTAGGCGCCATCTGCCCGCCTGTCATGCCATAAACGCAGTTGTTAATAAAAATTACGGTTATATTTTCGCCACGGTTGGCGGTATGGATTATTTCAGACATGCCTATGGCTGCCAGGTCGCCATCACCCTGGTAAGTAAATACTATGTTTTCAGGATGGACTCTTTTTAACCCCGTGGCAACCGCCGGTGCACGCCCATGCGGCGCCTCACACACATCAAGCGCCAGATAGTCATAAAGAAAAACACCGCAGCCCACCCCTGCCACACCCACTGTGCTGTCACTAATCTGAAAAAGGTCTATAGCCTCGGCAATCAGGCGGTGAGCAGTGCCGTGATGACAGCCCGGGCAAAAATGATTAGTTGTCTTGATAAGTGTTTCCGGCCTTTTAAATACCTGCTTCATTTTGATTCCGCTCCTTGCCTCAGCAGTTTTTTCATCTCTTCCAAGATCAGCTGTGGTGTAGGCAGAGCGCCCCCTGGCTTGGCCAGCAGGTGAACCTCACTGCCCGGAGCAGCTGCAAGCCGGACGTCCCTCACCATTTGTCCTGTATTCATTTCTACTGTTAAGACCTTCCCGACCCGGGAGGAAACATCACGGATAGCTGCAGACGGAAAAGGAAAAAGAGTAATCGGCCTCACATACGCAACACGCATTCCTTCCTCCCTGGCAGCATCCACAGCTGAAATTACGATACGGGCACAGGAACCAAAAGCAACTACTGCTATCTCGGCGCCGTCGTCCATATCAACTTCCACCATGGTATCCTCCTCCGCCAGACGCCTGTATTTGGCAGCCAGCTTAAGGTTGTGGACCTCCATGTCACCGTCCTGCAGGTATAGCGACTTAACCCGTTGTGGCTTTCTGCCCTTAGCGCCTGTTAACGCCCAAGGCTTCTCGTAGCTTAAAGATTTTGGCTCTACCAGTAATACAGGCTCCTTCATCTGGCCGAGTATGGCATCTCCCAGTATCATTGCCGGGTTTCTGTACTTATCGGCAAGTTCAAACGCTTTAATTGCCAGGTCATACATTTCCTGAACCGACGATGGGGCCAGCACTATCAGGGAATAATCACCGTGGCCTCCGCCACAGGTAGCCTGATTATAATCGCCCTGAGTGGCACTGATGCCGCCGAGGCCCGGCCCTGATCGTGTAATGTTTACAACTACACAGGGCAGCTCCGACCCTGCCATATAGGACAACCCTTCCTGCATCAGCGATATGCCTGGGCCTGAGGAGGATGTCATGGTACGTGCCCCTGCAGCGGCAGCTCCCAGCAGCATATTTATGGAAGCTATCTCGCTTTCAGCCTGGATAAACACCCCGCCCCTGTCACGCATGTGCATAGAAAGGTATTCAGGAATATCGTTTTGAGGGGTAATGGGGTAGCCAAAATAATAGCGGCATCCCGCGGCCAGCGCGCCTTCGGCCAGTGCTACACTCCCCTTAAGCATTACTCTGTCTTCCATATAGATTCTCCTCTACTTGTTTTTCTCTTCTTTAAATACTTCAATTAAAACATCGGGGCACATCTGTGCACAGAGCGCACAGCTTGTACATTCATCCTCTCTTTCTTTTAGGAAAAATGCCGGCTGATAGCCAAGCTGGTTGATGCTGTCCCCTAATTCAATCAGGCTTTTCGGACAGGCACTTACACAGTAGCCGCATGCTTTACACCGCGCTTCATCAATAATTACTTTCTGCAATATATTCCCTCCAGTCGGTTTAACCATAACTTTGCTTATTCTTTCTCAAATCACATATTCCTGTTTTTTTATGCAGGTTAATTCTAAATATTCAAAAAAAATATCTGCCTTTCGACAGGCATTGTCGATAAGGTCAGTAAATTTTTAAGCGCTGCCTTTGGAGATTCAAGCAAACTGCAAATAGGCTAGTGCATAATTTCTTTGATCAAAACCTGGTCGGGTTCACCGTCAATCTCTTCAAGAATTACATCAATGGTTTCCCGCCTGCTGGTTGGCACATTTTTACCAACATAGTCAGCTCGGATGGGCAGCTCACGGTGGCCCCTGTCAATGAGCACAGCCAGCTGTATTGACTGAGGCCGGCCCAGGTCCATCAGTGCGTCCATAGCCGCGCGTATTGTCCTGCCGGTGAAGAGTACGTCGTCTACCAAAATCACCCTGCTCCCTGTAACCGGAAAATTGATTTTTGTCTCTGTTGCCTTGGGCTGCTCTTCCAGAAATGAAAGGTCATCACGGTAGAGGGTGATGTCGATAAAGCCCACAGGCGGCACAGTACCTTCAACCAGGTTGATATTGCGGGCAATACGTTCCGCCAGAGGCACGCCTCTTGTCCTGATACCCACCAGTACCAATCGCTGTGTCCCCTTGTTCTTTTCTGCAATCTCGTGCGCTATGCGTGTCAGTGCCCGCCGCATTGCTTCAGCATCCATTATCTGCTTTTTAATACTCATTGACTTTACCGCCTCCTTCGCGCAGAAAAGTTAAAAGATTTTGAAAATCTTGCGGGGGCTCACTTCTAAACTCCATGAACTCGCCATTGGCAGGATGTATAAACCCAAGCAAACAGGCGTGAAGAGCCTGTCCTGCATACTTAATATGCGGCTTTTTGGGGCCGTAGACAGGGTCTCCCAGTACCGGGTGACCCACTGCCGCCAGGTGGACACGTATCTGGTGAGTGCGTCCTGTCTCCAGCCGCAGTCGCAGGAAAGTATAAGAGCCCAATCTTTCCAAAACAAAAAAATGTGTCACAGCGTGACGCCCTCTGGCAGGGGGTACCACTGCCATTTTTTTTCTGTCACGGGGATGGCGGGCGATGGCGCCCTCGATAACACCCTCAGCCTTGCTCACGCTGCCATGTGCGATGGCCACATATTCCCTGGTTATACTGTGCTCTTTAAATTGCTGCGAAAGTAACAAGTGAGCCCTGTCATTCTTCGCCACCACCAGTACGCCTGAGGTATCCTTATCGAGGCGGTGGACTATTCCGGGCCTTGCTTCCCCGCCTATCCCAGAAAGGTCGGTACAGTGGTGAAGAAGGGCGTTTACCAGTGTGCCGCTTTTATGTCCGGCTGCCGGGTGCACAACAAGGCCTTTTTGCTTATTTAACACAAGTATGTGGTTGTCTTCGTACAGAATATCCAGCTCTATTTCTTCTGCAGCAGCTTTTGCCTCACGTACAGAGGGGATTGCAATATCAATGCTGTCGCCCGGGCGCACACGGTAGTTTGGCTTGCAGGCAGCACCGTTGACAAGGACAAGCCCCTCCGCAAGCAGCTTCTGAACCCTTGCCCGTGTCAGTTCCCCTGACAATCTGGAAACAGCAAGATCAAGCCTTAACCCCGACAGATCCTCTGAGACTGTAAATAATTCTTTCTTCATAACTTTTTTAACCCAAACGGCCACAGCCGGATAGCGACAAAAGCCCCCACCGCGGCAATAAGGCTTGCAGCCTGCCCCAGAGTAAGAAACCCGGCATAGGCGCTTACTTCGCGATAAAACTCAATAATAAAGCGGTAGACACTGTAGTATATAATAAATTCCAGAAAAAGCTGGCCGTGAAAGCGTGCCCTTGTCCTGCGGTACAACAGGACAGCAAAAATCAAAAGCGCCGAAAGTAAAGCATATATTTGCGTAGGATGGCGTGGCGTTGGGTCAAGCAGTGCGGAGGGAAGTGCCCAGGGCACAGCAGACGGGCGGCCAAAACAACAACCGGCAAAAAGGCAGCCTATGCGCACAATGGCGTAGCCCAGCGCCAAAGGCGGCGCAACCAAGTCTGCAATCTTTCCCTGCGGCAGCCTGTGGCGGCGTGTATACCAGAGCCCGGTAAGAATGCCAAAAGCAAGTCCGCCATGAAATGAAAGGCCGCCGCTGCGCACACTGAACACCGCCCACGGGTCGGCAATGTATGCCGGCAATTCAATCAGTATGTAGAGAAGCCGTGAGCCAACAAGCGCCGCGACTATTATCAAAAGACACATATCAAGCAGTTTTTCCTCAGGCAGTCCCTCCCTGCGGGCACTGCGGAGCAGGGTAAACACGCCGGCGCCAAAAGCAACCGCCAACAGTACGCCGTAGGAATAGACAGAAAAGTTTCCTATGGTAAAAAGAACAGGGAACATTTTAGTTTCCTTTCTCCCTGGGCATCCGGGCCACCTCAATAATTAATAGGCCGATACCGACAACAATGGCCATATCAGCCACATTGAACACAGGCCAGACCTGAAAATCAAAAAAGTCGATTACATAACCAAGGCGTAACCGGTCAAAGACGTTGTTGCCCAATGCGCCGCCAAGCTGCAGAGCCAGGGCCGTACGAAGATAGGGATGCCCGTCTGGTAAAGAACGGTGATAGATTAGGATTAAGACTACAACAGCTAAAGATACTATCACAAACAATCCTCTGCGGTGAGCAAGAATACCAAAAGCGGCGCCATAATTCTGGACATAAGTCAGATGAAATATGTTTTCAATTAGCGGGATACTCTGGTTGGGGCTCATCAGCAGGACAACAAAATATTTGGAGATTTGGTCAATTGCCAACACTGTCAGTGCTAGTAGATAGAAATACATATAAACCTCCCCGACGTTGCTACTTTTTCATTTTACCATAGCAACGGTGGCGGCACAACTACAGCGAGAGATTAAGCCAAAGCATCTTCGCCGCTAATCAGGAAGTTGTTTTTTATAATCAGTGTTTGATATTCTGTCTGTGTCTTCCACGTAACCGATTGTTTCATCGTCTTCCCCTACTTCTTCGTAATAAACGTGCGGCAATTTGTTGTAAAGGGCTACATCCTGCTAGGCATCTTCACCATCATAACCGGTATAATCTTTTTCATCCATAAAAGAACGGGCAAAAGGAGACATTAATGACAGTTCTTCCACCGGACGCGGGTAATCGTGAACGATGCCCTCGGCGCCGCGCTTGCACTCGACACAGAATTCTGTATAAGGTACGGCATCGAGCCTTTCTTCGGGAATTACCCGGCCGCAGTTCTCACAGACTCCATACTCGCCTTGTTCTATCTTTTCCAGAGCTTCGTGTACTCTTTTTAAAATCAACAGGTTTTTTTCATGCAGAGAAATGTCTTTACTGCGCTCATAATTTTCGCTGGCAGTATCCGCAGGATGATTGTCTACCATGGACAACTCCTGCGTTGCCTCACGGAGCGACTCATGCTTATGTATCCCTTCTGCAGGCTCTGTCTGCGCCAGCAAATCTGACTTTATTTTTTCGAGCTGAAGCCTATGGCGGGCCAGTTTATACAATTCAGCTTCCTCCTTTAATTATGGACATGATATCCTCAGCAGGCCTGCGTGCAGGGGCTTTAGCCGTTTTTGCCGGATGACCGAGCGGGATCATTGCCACCGGCCGCAGCAACTGTGTTTCCAGGTCAAAGACAGCTGCCACCATGCGCTCGTTAAATGCTCCCACCCAGCACGTACCCAGTCCGAGTGCGGTTGCACCAAGCAGTATATTCTGAGCAGCGGCAGCGGTGTCCTGAAGCGCGTAAAGTGTCCTCCCCCGCTCACCATACGTCTTTTCTGCCCGTGCCAGATCGGCGCAGACTACGATCACTACCGGCGCATCCGCCATCCAGGTTTGATTAAGAGCAGCGCGGGCCAGTTCCTTTCTGGTGTCGGCGTCCTCCACTACAAAGAACTTCCACGGCTGTACGTTACCGGCGCTGGGCGCTGCTGCAGCTGCCTCCAGCAGCCTTGTCACCGTCGCCAGCGGCACCTCCTGGTGGGTGAAGGAACGCACGCTGCGCCTCTCAAAAATGGCAGCAAAAACATCCTTAGTCATATCATCCCTCCATTCTTTACCTTACATTCTGCTTTGAACGATCCGCACAATTTCTGCAATGAAATCACCGATTAACGGCAGGTTTAATACAACCACGCGCTGCAGCACAAAAATAACAAAGGCACCAAAGACTGTGGCGCCAAGCGCTGCGCCCAGGCCCCTTCCCACTCCACCGAGAAAATTAACCCAGAAAAAACGTCGCGGATTATTTAAAAGCTCCATGTATTCGGCAATATTAAATTTGTCTAATTCCTGCAGCAGGCGTGCCACACGGTGATTGAGGCGATTTAAGAGAAAATCCTCGTGGTTGTTGGGGCCTTCCATCTTAATTCCTCCTCCTAAAGTTTAATTTCCCCTTTTTTATTACAAATAACCTAAAGAGAATTGACCAATAAACGGACACGCACTCCTTTGAGAGTGCGTGCCTGTTTATTATGTCTTAAAAGATGTCATTGTTTCACTGCAGCGCGGGCAGAGGGTCGGGTGATTTTCATCGCCGCCCACATGCGGGTGGACCATCCAGCAGCGTTCACATTTTTCGCCTTCAGCTGTACTTACAGCTACAGACAAACCTGTTTCAGGGGAGTCAGGATGATCCGGACCATAAAGTGTGCATGAAGAAACGATAAACATTTCAGCCAAACGGTGAGCAAAAGGCAGAAGGGCGGCCTGTGCCTCACTGCCGGCGTAAAGCTCAAGTGCTGCTCCAAGTGAGGCCCTGATTTGTTTTTGCCGGCGCGCCTCTTCCAGTTGGCGCGTCACCACTTCGCGGTACTCCAGCATCCTTTGCCAGCGCTCTGCCAGCTTTGTGTCTTTAAAATCTTCCCTGCTTACTGGCATCTCTGCCAGCTGTACTGTTTCAATTGTTTGCTGTGGCAGGTAGGACCAAACTTCCTCGGCGGTAAAAGTGAGTACCGGCGCTATCAATTTAACCAGCGTCACAAGTATCTCATGCATGGCAGTCTGGGCCGAACGCCGCATGGAGGAGGCGGGTAAAGATGTGTAGAGTCGGTCTTTTAAGACGTCGAGGTAAAAATTTGACATCTCCACTACGCAGAAGTTGTGGATGGCGTGGAAGACCACATGATATTCGAAATCCTCGTAAGCCCGGCCCACTCTCTCCACCAGCACCTGCAGCCTGTGCAACACATAGCGGTCCAATTCGTCCATATCACTGTAAGGCACTGCATCAGCTGCATGGTTAAAATCATGGCAGTTGCCTAGCATGTAACGGATGGTGTTGCGGACCTTACGGTATACCTCCACAAGCTGCCTGAGAATGTCCTGTGAGACGCGGACATCGCTTTTAAAATCTGAAGAAGAAACCCACAGGCGCAGGATATCAGCACCATACTGGTTTATTATCTGCTCCGGTGCAATCACATTACCCAGTGACTTGGACATCTTTTTCCCCTCACCGTCCACCACCCAGCCGTGGGTAAGCGTGGCGCGGTAAGGAGCACGGTTGCGTGTGGCAACCGATGTCAGAAGAGATGATTGGAACCAGCCGCGGTACTGGTCCGAGCCTTCAAGGTAGAGGTCTGCCGGAGATACCAGGTCTTCATGCGTCTCCAGGACGGCGGCATGAGTGGAACCGGAGTCGAACCATACATCCATGATATCGGTCTCTTTACGGAATTCACCGTGCCCACAGCCGGCACAGGCGGTCTTCGGCGGCAGTATTTCTTTGGCCTCCCGTGCAAACCAGGCATCTGACCCTTCACGGGAAAACAGCTCTGCAACAGCCTTCACTGTTTCTTCATTGATCAGTGCATCACCGCATGAATTACAGTAAAAGATGGGGATGGGCACCCCCCAGACACGCTGGCGCGAAATGCACCAATCCTGCCTGTCTACAATCATATTGTGTATCCGCTCCTGGCCCCATGATGGTATCCATCTTACCTCTTTGATGGCATGCAGAGCCTGCCTGCGGAAGCCCTGCACAGAGGCAAACCACTGCTCAGTAGCCCGGAAAAGAACAGGGTCTTTGCAGCGCCAGCAGTGAGGGTAGGGATGGCTGATAAAAGAAAAAGAAAGCAGTGCGCCGCAATCTTTTAGCGCTTCTGTCACTTTTTTATTCCCCTCTTCATAGTGCAACCCGGCAAAACGCCCTGCTTCTGCTGTAAAACGTCCACTGCCGTCCATGGGAGCCAAAACCGGCAGGCCGTAGCGCTGGCCCACTTCAAAGTCTTCCTGCCCGTGGCCCGGTGCGGTATGAACACATCCTGTCCCGGCTTCCAATGTTACATGATCGCCCAGGATAACCAGAGAATCACGCTCATAGAGGGGATGGCGGCAGATAATACCCTCCAGGTCTGCGCCGTTATACCTGCCTTTGACAGTATAATCATCAATATTCAGCGTCTTCATCACGCTCTCCAGCAGTTCGGCGGCCAGGATCAGGTCTCCGTGCGGTGTGCCCACCCGCACATAACTAAAATCGGCACGCAGGCAGATGGCAAGGTTTGCAGGGATGGTCCAAGGCGTAGTTGTCCAGATGACAAAAGCCGCATCTGAATCTCCCAGCTTCCCTTTATCATCGCTGACACGGAAGCTAACATAAATTGACGGGGACTTACGATCGCCATACTCGATTTCTGCCTCGGCGAGCGCTGTCTCACACTGGGCACACCAGTAAACAGGTTTGAGGCCTTTATAAATATAGCCCTTGTTCGCCATCTGGCCAAAAACTTCAATCTGCCTGGCCTCAAATTCCGGCTTCAGTGTCAGGTAGGGATTGTCCCAGTCGCCACGCACTCCAAGCCGCCTGAACTGCCCACGCTGCACATCAATATAGTGCAATGCGTAATCACGACAGTGCCGCCTGAATTCAAGTGGTGTTACATCCTGGCGTTTAACTTTACCGGTCTTTACCACCTGGTGTTCAATAGGCAGACCATGGGTGTCCCAGCCGGGAACATAAGGCGCGTCAAACCCTGTCATTGTCTTGTGCTTGACGATAATGTCCTTGAGCACTTTATTCAGAGCTGTCCCCATATGAATATCACCATTGGCGTAGGGGGGCCCGTCATGCAGTATATACTTAGGGTTGCCGCTTCTTTTTTCTTTTACCTTCTTGTAAATGTCCAACTCCTGCCAGCGCGCCAGAATTTCAGTCTCCCGCTGCGGCAAGTTGGCGCGCATGGGAAAATCAGTCTGCGGCAGATTAAGGGTCTTTGCATAATCTTTTTCTTCCATTCTTACACCTCCAAAAAAATTAACTCCCGTCCTGCCTGAGGACGGGAGTTTATTCCCGCGGTACCACCCCGCTAACCGCCGGATACCGGCGGCCGCTTGACTGACGATAACGGTAAATTACCGGCCTAGGCTACTTAAATTTCACCTGCGACTCCCGGGTGATTTTTAACAGCGACCGCACACCGGGCTCCCACCATCCCCGGTTCGCTGCGCTTAAGGCCGCCGTCTACTCGTCCCATTCATTGTCTTTATCAGTTTTCAGTTTTTCCTTTGATTATAAACATTCGCATTAATGCTGTCAAGTTATGTGCCTGATTCTGCTATGTTTTTCTGTTTTTAAATTAATTCAATAA
>JAGXRN010000067.1 GCA_018335875.1 Dethiobacter sp. | reverse complement strand
ATCCAGGCTCTGAACATCAGAAATCCTTTGGCATCATTGCTAACTTTGATTAACTTGCCAAGTTCAATTCCTCTGAAATCGAAAGCTCTGGCGTAGTGCGTCTCGCTGGCAATGTCTACACCTACAATTAATGTCTCACTCGTTATTTGCATAATCTTCTCATTCTGGCTATACTTCATGGTAGGTACCTCCGTAGATTTGAAATTTGTGCTTTGTGGGTTGCACAGTTCCAATTCTATCGTGAGGTACTAACTTTTTCAAACCCGATTAATAATCATTACAGGAATGCTCCTTATTTGGAATATGGATGATCAGGCGTGCCAGCCAGTCCATGGCTAAAAAGGTCCTTTTACTGGGCGTGCAGCAACCAGGCCCTGTCCAAGATGAACCAAATCTGTGAAACTAAAGGGGCAAAGGTCTGTGGAACAGGGACGGTCATTTGGTCCAAATCTTCCCGCGAGCAAAACATCAATCAATGCATTGAAAATCTAACCAACCTGTTTTAAGCTTAGTCCCTGTGCGTTACTAGTAATTCAAGAATTTTTGTTTTTCAGAACATATAAAAGCGGATCTTGGCTGACCCCGCTTTTATATGTTTCCAGTATTTAGTTTACTCATTTTGCTTCTTTTAGCCATTCTGTCAATTTAGCAGATGTAGCAATATGATCGTTTTTGGCCATAGAACGCATGTAGTCTAAATCTAAAGATGCATGTTTACTTTCAGCATGCGTAATCGCTAAGCCGGTTGAGTTATATTAAGGCCTCAACCGGCTTTTAATTCTGAATTGAGAAATTTGTTGAAATCTGTTATACTAACTTGAAATTGTAAATAATACGTGCTTCTGCCGTGCCGTTTTCGTACTAGAAAAATACAGATGATAAAAGAAAGGTGCTGTGGTAATGAAAAAGCTGTTTGTCGAATCGGAGCAGTTAAGGGAGATTACTAAGAAATACCCTACCCCCTTTCACCTCTACGATGAAAAAGGTATCAGAGAAAACGCGCGCCGTCTAAAAGAAGCATTCTCTTGGAATAAAGGCTTTAAAGAATATTTTGCAGTCAAAGCCACGCCGAACCCGACAATACTGAGAATTCTCATGGAAGAGGGTTGTGGCGTGGACTGTTCGTCACTGACCGAATTGATGATGGCTGATGCCGTGGGCTTTAGAGGAAATGAGATAATGTTCTCATCAAATATGACTCCAAAAGAGGATTTCCTTCTTGCCAGAGAATTGGATGCCACCATTAATCTTGACGATATTACTCAAATCGATTATTTGCAAAATATCGCCGGCCTTCCCGAAACTGTGAGCTGTCGTTATAATCCGGGAGGTACTTTTATAATTAATAATGCAATCATGGATACACCTGCTGAGGCAAAATATGGTTTTACGATGGCACAGTTAAAAGAAGGTTTTCAAATACTGCAAGAAAAGGGAGTAAAACACTTTGGCCTGCACGCATTCCTGGTGAGCAACACAACTGATAATGAATACTACCCTCTACTGGCCCAAATTCTTTTTGAGACTGTGGTAGAGTTGAACCGTGAAACCGGCTCACATATCGCTTTTATAAATCTTTCCGGGGGTATTGGCATCCCTTATCGCCCCGGGGAACAGGCTGCTGATATCTATACAATCGGCCAGGGGGTTCACAAGGCTTTTAAAGAAGTTCTTATACCTGCCGGTATGGGTGATGTCGACATATATGCCGAGCTTGGCAGATATATGTTAGGGCCTTATGGCTGCCTTGTAACAACCGCCATTCAGGAAAAGCATATATATAAGGAGTATATAGGGCTGGACGCTTGTGCGGCAAACCTCATGCGCCCTGCAATGTATCGCGCATATCATCATATTACTGTTATGGGCAGGGAAAATGAGCCCTGTGATCATAAGTACGATATTACAGGGGGATTGTGTGAGAATAACGACAAATTTGCTATTGACCGTATGCTGCCTAAAATTGATATGGGTGATCTGGTTGTAATACATGATACCGGTGCACACGGTTTTGCCATGGGCTATAATTACAATGGAAAACTGCGCTCCGCCGAAGTCCTGTTAAAAGAAGACGGCACAACCGAGCTGATACGCCGCGCGGAAACACCGTCTGATTACTTTGCCACTTTTGACTTTTCTGGTATCTTTTAACGGCAGGCTGTTGCCCGACAACATTATGCCTGCTCTGTTGAGCATAGTTCCTTCATGTAATCGCTTTCCCTATATAGCTCTATAAACACCTGTACAAGCTCGGGTTGAAATTTAGTGCCACTGCCTTCGATAATCTCTTCTATGGTCTGGGAGCAGCTGTGTGCTTGTCTGTAAGGCCTGTCGCTGATCATGGAGTCAAAAGTATCGAGAATTGAAATAAGGCGGGAAAGATAAGGAATTTCATCGCCCTTGAGTTTTAGAGGGTAGCCCTCTCCGTTCCACCACTCGTGATGATGAAGGATATACTTTGCAATATGAGTGAGGTCTGGTGATGCTTGCGCAATGCGAAAGCCAATCTCGCAGTGCCTCTTTATTTCATCCGCTTCTTCTTCATTTAGACTGCCCTTTTTGAATAATATTTTAGTGGGAATTGCTACTTTACCAATATCATGATATCTGGCAAGCAAAACAAGATCGGATGTATCCCTTGGTGAGAGATAGGCTTTTTTAGCCATGAGCTCTGCCATTACCTTCATACGTTCCGGGTGGCCCTGGTTAAAAAAGTCGCGATCAGAAAGTACCGCGGTAAGTGTGTCTAGGAAATGCTTTTTAGTAAGTGCACTTTGCCTTAATTTTTCTTTGTTCATTTTATTGTCGGCTTCTATGAAAACATCATGGACCGGCCCGCTCCCACAGGCCCAACCGACTGAAAGGCTGAGGGGGAACTCGGGGTTGCCGAGATTATACTTTTTTATTGATTCCCTGATGCGTCGGCAGGCATTCTGTGCAGCGTCGTCGTCTGTATTGGGCATAAGTAATGCAAATTCATCACCGCCGATTCTGGCCACCACGTCGGAGGCGCGGAATGGTTCCTTTATTACTGAAGCTGCTGCTTTGAGAAGCTGGTCTCCTTTAAAGTGGCCCATGGTGTCATTAATAAGTTTCAGGCAGTCCACGTCACAGATAATCACTGTCACCGGGAAAAAACGCGTATTATCGAGGCGCTTCATTTCTTCATCGAAATAAATACGGTTGTAGAGACCGGTCAGTGTGTCGTGCATAGTGAGGTATTCAAGTTGTCTTTGGGCCTCTTTGTATTCGGTAAAGTCTTTTATGGTGTTAATGGCACCGATAACTTCTCCGTCGGAGTCGCAAAGCTGTGTAGCTGAACCCCAAATGAATGCACCCTTGCCTCCACGCAGTAGTGGAGCAAACTTCTCTGCTACCAGGCTCTCCCCTTCCCAGCGCACATATGAGTACTGATCAGTGGGCAGCGGGTTTTTGGTAAGAGCGTAATCGATTAAAATCGGCCTTCTGACTCCGTAGAGGGGCAGTGCGTACTCATAATCACCTTTGCCGAGAATTTCAGTCGACTTAACTTTGGTGATGAGTTCCATCGCCCTGTTCCAGGCAATCACCCTGCCATTGGCGCGTACGATAATGGGACCGCCGTCTTTTTTCTTCCAGCCAAGTTCCACATTCTCAAACGTGTCGCGCTTACCGAATTCTGCAATCACCCACTCGCGCATTTTTTCACTCTGATACACATCTTTGTTCATGTTAAGTTTCATTACCTCATCGAGTGACGAATAGCCAAGCAGAATGACAAAAGCCGGGTTGGCAAGAATTATGCGCCCGTCCGGAGTGCTCTGGTAGATTCCTTCCTGGGCATTCTCAAAAAGAGAGCGAAACTTCTCCTCACTTTCACGGAGTTTTTGTTCCCACTTCTGATTTTCTATTCTATTCTGCTGCAGATTAGAAGATTTGTTGCGGGCCATTGGCAGCCTCCATTTAAATATTGTCAATGGAAATAGTTCTTCATGGAAGCATTAATTCGTGTCATTATTAATAAATGTTATTTTCAGGTAAATATTTTTTTTGTTTATCTTTGATCAGAGCGCGGTTTTTAAGATAAGTTACACGGGTCACTTTAATCCATTCTTCCAAATGACGTTTGCGGTGTCCCGGCTCCCAGAAAGAGTCTTTTTTTAGATCGGAAGTTATCCTGATAATGCCGGACTCCTCCAACTCACCTTTTATCAGGCAGATAGGGCACTGGACATTTCGGCCGCCCAGAAAACGAAAAGAACGGCTGTAGCAGACCGGACACTGGCCTGGATCAGGGGTGCGAGGCTGCGCTTTCCCCAGAACATATTCAACTAAACCATGGCCCAATGTATTTGCCTGTGTGACAACCTCATCCTGCAGCAGGATTTCACCGGGTCCGGGCGCGAAGGCTTCAAGATAGTTGTAAACGGTGAAGCCGTAAGCCAGGGCAAATTGGTTTAGTATTTCCGGGCCCAGGGGGCTCCAATCCTCTTTGCCTGCCACACTTATAGTCAGTGCACCACGAAGCCTCTCACTTAATTCATCGGCATATAGTGCAATAACCAAAGCTCTGTCTAAAAGTTTTTTTATAACTGAGGCCGGACTGAGCAGATAGACAGGGGCGCTTACTATCAACCCGTCCGCCTCAAGGATTTTAGCGAGCAGCAGGCCCATATCATCTTTGCCTGAGCATTTCCCCGTAAAAACACAACGCAGGCATCCTTCGCAGAAATCTATTTGCAGGTCTGATATATTGAGCAATTCTACGTCTGACCCCGCACTTTTTGCACCTGCCATGGCTTCCAGAGCCAGGACATGGCTGTTGCCGTATTTGCGTCGTGATGCCACAAGGGCCAATATTTTAGTCATCTGCCTCCCCCTCTCTCTTTAATATTAAATTTCTACTTTTTGGGGGAAAACCCTGCTGCTAAATAAAAAAGACGCTTCGCGTTTTTCAGAGGAACGTCTTTTTTATTCCGCTAGGGGCTGCCGCCCCTTCGGCGGGCCTGAGGCCCTGAGCACCCCGCAAAGAGTAAAGGGGAATCCCCCTTACAAACCCCCTTGCATAGGAAATCTTTATGATTTCCTATGCAATAAAAAAAGCGCCGTTTGGCGCAGTATTTAGTTGTCTGTTTCAATCTCGTGCGTTTCGGAGTCCGCACCGTGTTTGTTGAGTATATCCTCAGCGAAGTGGGGTTTCTCGCTGTCAGTGACATTGACCGCCACGGCATAAGCGGGCGGTTCGCCCGTCTGCCCGCCCATAATCCGTTTTGCGTCTTCAGCGCTGTAGAGATTGGCGCTGGAGCGCCCCTCCACAGCAATGTCGCTGCCCATTACACCGCGGGCATAAGCCGGAAGTTCGCCGGAGTATGGGTTGTTCATTGGATCCACCCCCTGCACCGGCTCTTTTCCTATCTGATAGAAAAAGACCTGGCAGTAACCCTGTTCACCCAATTCCCAAATTGCCAGCCTGGCATTATCCTGTGAACGGAATTTTCCTATTACCACCCTTTGCTTCATTGTCGCCGCCCCTGCTGCAGAAATTTGTTCTTTAGTTATTACCGAATGATGCTGACTCTATACTGTTCTGTGAGGCAAAAAGGCTTACAAGGGAGAAACTGGTGACGTCAACAAGGCCACGATTGGTCAGGCGCAGTTCAGGGATTACGGGGAGTGATAAGAGGGCCATGGTCATAAAAGGCGAAACCAACTGACACCCCAGCCTGCGCCAGGCAAAGCTAAGCTCTGAAACTGCACGGGCTACTTCTGCCACAGGCCTGTCAGAGAGCAAGCCCGCTATGGGAAGTTCAACAAGAGCCAGCACTTCGCCGTCAGCAACCGCCACCATCCCTCCTCCGTGCTCGGCCAGAATATTCCCGGCCACAGCCATGTCTGCATCATTGGTGCCGAGAATAAGGAGATTGTGGCTGTCATGTGCCACTGTGGAGGCGACTGCGCCGTGCCTGAAGCCGAAGCCTCGCACAAAACCCAGCGAGTAACTACCGTTACCGCTGTGACGTTCAAATACTGCGGCTTTAGCCAGGTCGATTTCAGTGTCTGCACTGACTTTCCCGTCTTTTACAGCAACGCTCACCAGCTCCTGTTTTGTGCCCACCTGAGCCTCTTCTATCCTGATTGCCCTCAGGGTTACAGTGCCTGTTTGCTGTGGCGCCTTAACGGTAAAATCATCTTCTTCCAGCAGTTTTGCCATACGTATTGAGTGGTAAGCTGAAACAGGGTATTTGACCTGCGGCAGGTCGGCAAGCAGGCGGCCGTTTTGCGCCACCGTTTTACCGGCAACGAGCACCTGCTCAACTCTCACTCCGGCAAGACTTGACAAGAGGACAATGTCAGCATATTTGCCGGGTGAAATGCTGCCCAGTTCATGTGCCTGGTTAAAGTAGCGCGCCACGTTTATTGTTGCCATCTGGATAGCACGCACAGGGTTAACACCCTCCTCGATGGCCCTTTTTATCACATGGTTGAGATGCCCTTTGGCGAGTAAAGTGTCAGGATGAGTGTCATCTGAAACGAGTAAACAAAGGCTGCTGTCGATTCTATGCTCAGTAACGGCACGTATAGTCTCTCTGACATCGTGCCAGGCTGAGCCCTCGCGCAGCATGGCGTACATGCCGAGTCGCATTTTAGCCAGTGCATCTTCCTTCCGCACCGACTCGTGGCACGACGAAATGCCGGCGGCTGTATATGCCTGCAGGCCATTGCCGTTTTCGGGCATGGCATAATGCCCTGTTGCCACCTTGCCGGCCGCCAGAGCCTCTCTCAGCAAAGACAGGATTTGCGAATCATTGGCCAGTACTCCGGGGAAGTTCATCATCTCACCCAATCCGACTACGCCGTCCCACGATAAGGCTTCCCTGACCTCGTCCGGGCCGATAACGGCGCCTGCATCCTCCATGCCGGGAGCGGCAGGAACACAGGATGGTACTGTGGTAAAAACACGAAGCGGCAGGGTTTTGCCCTCCTCGTGCATCATGCGGACCCCTTCAAGTCCCAGTACATTTGCAATTTCGTGAGGATCCATAAAAATGCCGGTGGTGCCGTGAGGCAGTACTGCACGGGCGAAGCCGGATACAGTAACCATACTGCTTTCCACGTGTATATGCCCGTCTAAAAACCCAGGGGCCATAAAGCAGCCTGCTGCATCTATTATTTCTGTGGAGGGACCCACGGTATGAGAGGCATCGCCCACAATGACAATCCTGCCGCTGACAATTGCCACATCCACCCCCTGAAGAACTTCGGCGGTGTTAACATTAACCAGCGCTCCTCCCTGTATAACAAGGTCTGCCGGGGCCCTTCCCATAGCCACATCAACCAGGCGCCCAGAAACATCATAAAGTTTATTTGAGTAGACGGCACTCACTTTAAACCCTCCCGTTGCCTGACTGTACAATCTGCACGAGAAGATCTTTTAGCTCTCCTACTGAGACTGTATAGTCCGCCAGTGGTTCAATGCCGGATTTGTTAACTGCCATGGTATTTACAAAAACTGTTTTCATCCCCACATTGGCAGCAGCGGCTATATCATCTTCCACATCGTTGCCAACCATAAGGCACTGATTGGGATCAAGACCGATCTGGCTGCAGATTTCCAGGTAGTAATTGGGGTTTGGTTTACAATAGTGCATGTTTTCGTAAGTAGTGACAAGGTCAAAATCGAAACCGGAGATGCCGGCCCAGTTCATGCGGTGCCTGATAGCCCTAGACGGAAAGAGCGGATTGGTGGCAATCACAACCCTGCAATCCAGGCTTTTTGCCGCGGACACAATTTCGGGCGCCTCAGGAAAAACAGACACAAATTGCCGCAGTTCCGGGAAAACATTTTCATAAAAGCTGTCAATCATAGGCATTATCACCTCAGGTGGTTGAGAAAGACGCCTGAAAAAATCGTCCATAAAAACTTCGCGGTTTGTCAGATGCGGGTCGTCATTTACCATCATTGCCTGCGTGGAAGCCAGCAGTGTGGAGATAAAATCATGAGGTTCCACCAGGTGTGCAAAATGCGCCGACAGACTGACAAAGTATTTTCTCAGGAATTCATCCATATCGACAGCAAGCAGTGTTCCGTCCAGGTCAAACAGGATTGCTTTAATCAAAGTTTTCACCTGCTTCTATTATTCTAATCAAATAGCTTTTCTACAGAACTAAGCCCAATTCCTGTTTACTACAGCAAATTTTGACAATGTATACAACATTGCTATTTTTTTTAACTTGCAGGACTTCTTAATTTTATGTCAAAATAGTATGAAAACAAGGGGGTGTACTGATTGCCTGCTGAAAAAATTATGTCTCCACAAGAAGCTATTTCCCTTGTCCGGGACGGATCGATACTGGGCTTGGGTGGAGACCCCATGTCCATGAACGCGGTTTCCCTGGCAGCCAATCTGATTTTACTTGGGAAGAAAGATTTTCACCTGGTGGTATCTCCCACAGGTGGATTTGTGGCTGACATGCTGATTGGTGCCGGCGCTGCACGTATCATAGAATTTGCCCAGGTCGGTTTTGAGGAACTTGGTATGGCCCCTAATTTCAGGCGCAGGGCGCAGGACGGCAGTATTGCCACACTGGACCATACCTGACCCGGCTTACTTTCTGCGCTCCAGGCTGGAGCGATGGGAATTCCCTTTATGCCGGTTCGCGGGGTGATAGGTACCGACTACCCGCGTGTCAGGCCGGATTTTAAAATAATCCGCAATCCCTTTGGCGACGATGACATTTTGGTAGTGCCTGCGCTAAGCCCTGATTTTACCATAATACATGCGTTCAGAGCGGATAAGTTCGGCAACTGTATTCTAAACAGCGGCACCGACGATGCACTATTAGCAAAGTCTTCACAAAAAGTAATAGTGTCAGCCGAAGAAATAGTGGACTCAAAAGAACTAAAGGCCACTCAGCGCGGCAACTTTGTCAGCCGCGTCCATGTGGATGCAGTAGTACATTTGCCCGGTGGCGCCTACCCCACCGCCTGCGGCAGTATATACCCGCTCAATATGGCAGAGATGCAGGCATACCTGCGCGCGGCTAAGGATGCTTCAGCATTTTCCACTTATCTGGAAGAATTCTGCCGCCGCTTGCAAAACGGAGGTGACTTTTCTTGACAGACGCCGGGCGTACTTATACAACAGAAGAATTAATGGCAACTATTATCTCCAGGGAAATAAAAAACGGTGAGGTTGTGGCCGTAGGCACCTTCTCACCCATCCCCGCCACCGCTGGTATTCTGGCAAAAGCAAGTCACGCGCCACAAAGCGACGTTTATATCCTTGGCAGCAAAGACTGGTGGCCTTTCTCAGAAGGGAGCTTCGAATTTTTTCACGCTGCCCAGAGGGGCCGTTTTGATTACTTTTTTCTAAGCGGCGCTCAAATTGACCGCCTCGGCAACATCAACCTGCATGCCATTGGAGACTATAAAAAACCCAGTGTCAGACTGCCCGGCGGCGCCGGATCATCGATGCTGTATTACATGGTAAAAAAAGTTATCCTTTTTAAGACCGATCATACAGTGAGGACTTTTGTGGAAAAAGTTGATTTCATCACCAGCAGCGCCTCCCCGCCTCCCTCCGTCTACCGCCCAGGAGGACTGCATATTGTGATTACGCCCCTTGCTGTGATGGTAAGAAACAGTGAAACAGGCTTCCTTGAACTCCTCTCCGTCCACCCCGGCTACACACCAGAAGAGGTTCAGGCTAATACCGGCTTTGAGCTGTCATTCCACCGCGGCCAATGTTTTGAGACAAAGGCGCCGACTGAGGATGAATTGAAACTCCTGCGGGGCGCTGTGCGCCAGGAAGTGGCCAATATCTACCCGTCTTTTGCGGATAAAGCTTTTGGCCCAAAACTATCGTGAAGATTCAACAGCAGCTGTATAGCTGTAAATACAGGGGGAAGCTCAGAAGTTTCCCTTTTTTCTTGCTTTAATCTTAGATTAACCATCCGTCTCGGCCAACAGGCATATCATACCTGCAACGCCTGCTTTTACACCAAGTTGCGCTTTCTTCAGCGCAACCGATGAAGCTGCCGGTGGGACAGCCCGGGCAGCAATAATTTCCGAGAGCGGCGACAGAAAAGTTTCGCCCGCCTCCGCCACACCCCCGCCGATTACTATAACTTCAGGATTAAACATGTTGACGACATTAACCAGGCCCATACCAAGGTAATGGACGGCGTGTTGCAACACAGACAGGGCGACCGCGTCCCCCTGTGAAGCCGCTGCAAACACAGCGGGCGCCGTCAGTTGGCCGTCAGCTGCAGTTTTTAATATTGTTGCTGCTCCCTGGTTCACCGCTTCCTTTGCCGCCCTGGCAATGGCCGTACCGGAGGAGACCGCCTCCAGGCAACCGCGGCGGCCGCAGCCACACACAGGTCCATCCGGTTTAACAACCATGTGCCCCAATTCGCCGGCAAATCCTCTGCCGCCGCGATAAATGCGGCCATTAATGATCAGTCCTGCACCAATACCGGTACTAACTGTAACATACACCACCTCACTGCAACCCCGGCCGGCGCCCAGTCGCGCCTCGCCCAGAGCCGCAGCGTTTGCGTCATTCTCAGCCAGCACTTTAAGCCCCAGAAGGCTGCTGAGGCGCTTCTCCAGGGCCACTCCGGAAAATCCGGGCAGATTCGGTGAACTAACCATCACCTTTTCCTGCCAGTCAAAAAAGCCGGCGGCACAAACACCCACAGCCAAGACGTCTTCTCTGTTAAGTTGAGCTTCGTCAAGCACCGTGCCAACTGACACTGCCATCTGCTGCATAACAGCATCTGGTCCCAGAGCAGCGGCGCTTGGCAGTCTGGCGGCGGCTAAAATGGCGCCCTGGCTGTCAGCGAGGACAGTATAAATTTTAGTGCCTCCCAAATCTATTGCGGCGTAGAGTTTGTTTTTCACAATACAGCCTCTCTTTTGGGTCTTATTACCCTATATTAACCCATAATTGACTTCGTTGGCAAATGTTGCAAAAAAATCCTGAAAAAAGTATTTGACATTTGCCTGAAATTTGGTATGATAGACAGTAATTAATATTTAAAACGATGACGGGGACAGTAAGTCCGGCATTAGGAAACAGAGAGCCGCCGGGTAGGTGTGAGGCGGCCCTAGATCCTGACTGAAACTCACCCCGGAGTGCCAGCCGAAAGGAAACGAGTAGACCTGGCCGCATTCCCTCGTTACGGGCTTAAGTGGGCATACTATGCCAATTAGAGTGGTACCGCGGATTACCCTTTTCGTCTCTATGGAGTGAAAAGGGTTTTTTGTTTTTAAAAAACAACGAGGAGGTTATTGCAATGACTGAAAAGGTGATGATTTTTGATTCTACGCTGCGTGACGGGGAGCAAACTCCTGGTGCAAAGCTTAACCAGGAAGAAAAGCTTAAAATAGCCAAACAACTGGCAAGGCTGAATGTAGATATAATTGAAGCCGGGTTTCCTGTTTCATCACCCGGGGAATTAAAGGCGGTACAGAATATAGCCAAAGAAGTAAAAGGCCCGATTATTACCGGCCTGGCGCGTATCGTCCAAGGGGATATAGATGATGCCTGGGAAGCTGTAAAGTATTCCGAACGCCCCCGTATCCATATCTTTGCCGGTTCTTCGGACATACACATCCAGAAGAAATTCGGCAAAGACAGGGATACCATTCTTGACTTAGCTGTGGAAGCTGTTAAATACGGCAAGAGATTAACTTCAGACATTCAGTACTCCCTTGAAGATGCTACACGCAGCGACGAAGATTATATGTGTCGTGTAATCGAAGCTGTTATCAAAGCCGGCGCTACGGTGGTTAATATCCCTGATACTGTAGGATACGCCGTCCCGGAACAGTACGGGCAGCTGATTAAAAATATTGTTAACCGTGTCCCACTTATTGATAAAGTTACACTGAGCGTACACTGCCATAATGACCTGGGTATGGCCGTGGCCAATTCGCTGATAGCAGTCCAAAACGGCGCCCGTCAGGTTGAGTGCAATATCAATGGGATTGGGGAACGCGCCGGCAATGCGTCGCTGGAGGAGATAGTGGTTGCTCTTCTCATCAGGCAGGACTATTTTGCCAATTATAGAACTGATATAAACCTGCGTGAGATTTACAAAACCAGCCGTCTTGTAAGCAGCCTGACAGGGATACCGATTCCTGTCAACAAAGCTGTGATTGGGATCAATGCCTTCGCTCATTCATCGGGTATCCACCAGGATGGCGTACTGAAAGATAAATCCACGTACGAAATTATCGACGCTGAGCTAATCGGGGGCCGGGCTGCCGTCATGGTGCTTACAGCGCGTTCAGGCCGCCATGCTGTGAAGAATGAACTGCAGGAGATGGGATTTACACTTGGCGATGAGGAGCTTGAGCAATTTTACCACGATTTCATCGATCTTGCCGACAAGAAAAAAGAGGTTTTCCGCGAAGACCTGGAAGCTTTGATGGCGGACCGCCTCGCTTATGCAGCGCCAACTTATACACTGGATTACCTGCAGACTGTAAGCGGCACAAAAAGCATTCCCTCGGCTGTGGTAAAACTTAAAAAAGAAGACAGCACTTTTATCTCCACTGACTGTGGGGCAGGTCCCATCGATGCTGCCTACAACGCCATTGATAAGATTACCGGTATTAACCCGCGCCTGGACAATTATAACCTGCGCGGCGTAACTGAAGGCAGAAAAGCTCTGGGCGAGGTATCCATCAAGCTCACTTTCGGTGAAAAAACAATTACAGGCCGCGGTACTTCCACTGACATCATCGAAGCTTCAGTCAAAGCTTACCTGCATGGGATAAACAAATATATTATGATTTCAGCTTTAAACGGAAACGGAGACTACAAAAAAGATATAGTAAAAGGCCAACCCTAGTTAGTGTTGGCCATCGTTGAAATAATAGTCTGCTGCCTCATCCTGCCACCTTGCAGCTTTGCTGTCAGCGGCATCACTGTATTCTGCCAGGAGTGGAAAATAGTCTTCCAGCGGGAATGATTCGGGATCGTCATGATAGATATCAGACACCTGCCATGGCACATCATTGGTCATGTTATACACCTCCGATTGCTTATTAGCATTGCCGGAGGTTTATTTTTTATTACCGGGAAATTTACTGGGGCATGAGCAAAACCTGGCCCGGGTAAATGACTGCACCCGACAGGCTGTTAACTGTGATAACTTTGTCCACATATGCCCGCAGGTCGACACCTGCCGGAGAATAAGTCTTGGCCAGCGACCAGAGAGTGTCTCCGGAGGCAACCACTGCCTCCATCGGTTCCCTGCCCTGACCGGATGCCAGGACATGGAGAAATGACATGCTTATCAAGAATATAAAAAACAGTACGGGAATGAGCAATTTCAGGTATACCATCCTGTTCTTACCTGATTTATATCTTTTTTTATTAGTTGGCTGCCGTGTTCTCATACACAATCCCCCAAACATTTGTTTGCTTTTAATTTAACACGAACACATGTTCCTGTCAATGCCCATTTTAAAAAAACGAACAAGTGTTTGACTTTTGAATTCTGAATTGTTATAATAAGGCAAAGCGAGGTGCTGACAATGGATGACTTAACCCCAAGGCAAATACAGATATTAGAATTTATACGCCGTGAAGTGAGAGAAAAGAACTATCCTCCCTCGGTGCGTGAAATCGGGGAAGCAGTAGGCCTCTCTTCCAGCTCCACTGTGCATGCCCACCTTAGTAAACTCGAAAGTAAAGGTTACATACGAAGAGACCCGTCAAAGCCAAGGGCACTTGAATTATTGGATGATAACCTTTCTTTGGCTTTTATCAACGACATAGTAAGTGTGCCGGTTGTAGGTCATGTAACAGCCGGCGAGCCTATCCTGGCAGAGCAGAATATTGAGGACTACTTCCCTCTGCCTAAGCAGATTGTCCATCAGGACACAGTCTTTATGCTCAGAGTGAGGGGCGACAGCATGGTTAACGCAGGCATCATCGACGGAGATTATGTAATTGTCCGCCAGCAGTCATCCGCTAACAACGGGGAAATAGTTGTGGCCATGCTCGACGGAGAGGCTACAGTAAAGCGCATTTTCAGGGAAAGCGACCACATCAGGCTGCAGCCGGAAAATGACTTCTACGAACCTCTGCGCTCGCCTGATGTATCTGTTATAGGTAAAGTTATCGGAGTATTCCGCAACTTGCACTGACAGGCACAAAGGAGATACGCCAATTGTCCAGGGAATTGCGCAAAGTACTGCTTGCCGACGGATCACTTATTAGCGTGGCGGCTGTTTGGGGCCTTACTTTTGTTACAGTGAAAAATGCCATCATTTTGCTGCCCCCCTTTAGTTTTAATTTTTACCGCTTTAGCCTGGCGGCCCTCATCATGTTTCTCTTCTCCGTTCCACGCTGGAGGAAGGTGAATAGAGTTACAGTGAGGGCCGGCTTAATGCTCGGTGTTTTTCTTTTTGCCGGTTATTCTTTTCAGACAGCCGGACTGCTTTACACGACCGCCTCCAATGCCGGCTTTATAACCGGGCTTTCTGTAGTTTTCGTACCGTTGATAAGTACTTTTTTAACCGGAAAGCGTCCCGGCGCAGGCGTAATTCTGGGTGTATTATGCGCCACTGCAGGGCTTGTTTTTATTTCAGCAGGCGAGTTATATCAATTCAATTTTGGAGATATACTCGTTTTATGTTGTGCAGTCTCCTTTGCCTTGCATATAATCTTTGTCGGAAAATACTGCACTCATCATTCCACTGTTTGGCTTGTTACACTGCAAATCGCTGCGGTGGCAGTGCTGAGCGGCGTTTCCTCGCTGATTTTTGAACCAGGGAGCGGTAAATTTGTACCAGGTATTTGGCCTGCCCTTATTATTACTGCGCTGCTGGCCACATGCCTGGCTTTTTTTACACAAAACTACATGCAGCGTTTCACCTCGCCCAGCCATACAGCAATAATCTTTACCACCGAGCCTGTTTTTGCGGCATTTTTTGCAGTCTGGCTGCTACAGGAAACTTTAACTTCCAATGTTTACTTGGGTGGAGCTTTAATTGTGGCAGGTATGTTGTTGTCGGAATTCAGAGGAATCAGCTTCAGTAAAAAGAAAGATATTAATTTAGAAAAGTCTCTACAGCCTGAGGGTCTGAGTACTGAATGACTCTGTTGCCCACAAGCTGATAATTTTCTCTCCCCTTGCCTGTAATAAGCACAATATCTCCCGCTTGAGCGCAGTTAATTGCATAATGAATTGCCTGTAGCCTGTCTCTGATAAAAAAATGACGATTTTCTATACCCAGCGGAGATGGCAGCAATTCCTGCCTTCCGGGTACGTTGTTTAATGATTCTATCCCTGCGGCTATTTTGTCTGCGTCAATGCCTTCGGCCCAAGCTGCGGCTGCCAGGGAGTTATAAACATTGTAAAGACCATGCAGCCGCACTGTAAAAGAGATTTCCCCCCCTGGGTGCCTCAGGCGCACATAAGTGCCCCCCTCTGTCAGCATGAGCAGTTCCAACACCCTTACATCTGCTTCATTTTTTATCCCGTATGTCAGCACAGTGCTGCTGCCTGTTTTTTTTAAGAGAGCTCCCGCATACCTGTCATCGGTGTTTATGATTGCTGTTTTGCCGCCGTTTTGCTCCAGCAGGCAAAAAAGATGTATTGCTCCATGCTCCCGTGGTAATCAAGGTGCTCCCTGGTCAGGTTGGTAAAAACAGCTGTGGCAAACCGGCAGTGCTCAACTCTTTTCTGTACGAGGGCATGAGAAGATACTTCCATGGCTACTGTACTGACTCCCATTCCTTTTAACCTCCATAACGTTCTATGAGTTCTTCCGCGCCGGGAGTGGTGAGGTTTTGCTTAAGGTAGTGCTCATCCACCAATACTCCCACCGTACCCATCAGTGCGCCCCTCTGTCCTGCACTGCAGTAAATCCGGTGAAGGAAGTGGGCAGTGGTAGTCTTGCCGTTGGTGCCGGTAATCCCCGTCACACTCACCTGATGGCTGGGATCGCCATAGTACCTGTGGGCTAAAAAGGATAAAAAATGACGTGAGTCTGCAACAAGGAGCACAGGAAAAGACAGCGGCAGCGGTCTTTCGGAGACGACGGCCACTGCGCCTTTACTTACGGCTTCAAGCGCAAAGCGGTGCCTGTCCTCCCTCATCCCTCTATGCAAACTTAGAGGAAGCCGGGCTTAACAAGCTTGGAATCTGCTGAAAATCCTTCAATTCTTCGCGGCAAGCCGTCTTTTGCACCCAGGAGCGGATAGCCCGCCAGCAAGTTTTTTAGATTCATATGGATCCTCCGCAAAATAACACACTTTAAAATATTTCCTTATCTGAATCAAAAAAAACCCGCATATGCGGTTTTTTAACTTTTTAATTTGGGGCAGCATCAGAAGAATTGCAGTTGTTTTTTTGCGGAGGCCAGTGGGGAGCAACAACCCCACCTGAGATAATAAGTTTTAACGCCTCTTCAACCGACATGTCCATGAATATCAGGTCACTGCGCGGCACCATCAAAAGGAACCCGGAGGTAGGGTTTGGAGTGGTAGGTAAAAAGACTGTGACAACATCAGCTTTTGTTTTGCTTTGAATTTCTGCAGACCCCTCCACAGTGATAAAAGCCAGGGCATAAATTCCTTTTTTCGGGTATTCCAGCATTACAACTGATTGAAACAAACTGCGGCGCTGCGCGGAAAATGCTTCTATGATCTGCCGGGCGGCGGAATACACCGGCTTGATTACCGGCAGCCTGGCAAATGATGTCTCCAGCATTCTTATCAGTCTGTGCCCAAAGACATTGGTGGCCACCAGGCCAACCAAGAAGATTGCCGTCACAGTGACCAGAAACCCGAGGCCGGGCAGTGTACGCCCGAAGTAGAGTTCAATATAATTGCCAAACAGCGAATCCACCGTATTAAAAGTAAAACCAAGTATGTAAATGGTAATCAGGGCCGGCAGCGAGATTACCAGTCCTGTAATAAAAATTCTGCGAATTGTTCTCATGTATATGCCTCCGAATCAGCGTTTTGTTTCTGGAACTTCATGTAATAGGCGCAGTCGCCGCTTATGATACAGGTGTGGCACTTTGGCTTGCGGGCAATGCAGACATAGCGGCCGTGCAGGATCAGCCAGTGGTGGGCACGAGACCATGATTTTACCGGTATGGCCCTTGTCAGTTGCTTTTCTGTTTCCTCCGGCGTTTTAGCCCTGGCCAGGCCTATCCTGTTGGCTACACGAAAAACATGGGTATCTACACCCAGGGCGGGAATGCCGAAAGCATTGCTTAAAACAACATTGGCAGTCTTGCGCCCTACGCCAGGCAGTGTTAGCAGCTCATCCAGCGTGCCTGGTACTTCACCGCTGTATTTTTCCATTACATCCCTGGCCGTAGCCACCAGGTGCCTGCTTTTATTTCTGAATAACCCCACACCCTGTATATCAAGGGCCAGTTCCTCCGGCGTCAGGAAAGCCATATCAGCCGGACCGGGATACTTTTTAAAGAGATGTTCTGTCACCCTGTTAACCTGCCTGTCGGTGGATTGAGCAGATAGGATTGTGGCCACCAGCAGCTGCCACGGTGTTTTAAACTTCAACTCAGTAAGAGGGTCAGGATTATCTTTGGCAAGGGAAGCCAGGATTCGCCCTGCCTTTTCGCTGCGTTTTGTCATATATTACTCCTGTTTAAGCTTATAAATTTCCTTCTTATTACTGGCGTTGTCAATATGTACGCAGAAACACAGCCCGCACAATGCGGGCTGCCGGTTAAAATACTGTCAGGTATTGATCAAGCTCCCATTTATGAACCTGGGTGCGGTAGCGGCTCCACTCAATTCTTTTTGCTGCCAGAAAACGGTCAAATATATGCTCGCCAAGTGCTCTACGCACCACATCGTCATTTATCATTTCCTTTATGGCATCACCCAATGTAAGCGGCAGTGTATCAATGCCGTGAGCCAGCCTTTCTGCCTCGGTCATGTCATAAATATTTGGATTGACAGGAGCCGGGGGGTCAAGCTTCCTGCGTATGCCGTCCAGGCCGCATGCCAGAGTCACTGCCAGCGCCAGATAAGGGTTACAGGATGGGTCAGGGCTGCGTAGTTCGATGCGTGTGCCCACCCCACGCCGGGCGGGGATGCGGATAAGAGGGCTGCGATTGCGCTCACTCCAGGCGATATAGACAGGAGCCTCGTAGCCGGGTACAAGGCGCTTGTAAGAGTTGACAAGCGGGTTGGTCACAGCTGTAAATCCCTTGACATGTTCTATCAGCCCGGCAATGTAATGTCGGGCCACATTTGAGACCCCTGTGGGGTTCTGAGGATCGTAGAATGCGTTCTTTCCATCTTTGAACAAAGATTGGTGGGTATGCATCCCTGAACCGGCAATGCCAAAAATCGGCTTTGGCATGAAGGTGGCATGGAGATTGTGCTGCATGGCAACTGTGCGTACCACCAGTTTGAAGGTAGCTATATTGTCCGCCGTGGTAAGGGCATCGGCGTATTTGAAGGCAATTTCATGCTGGCCGGGCGCAACTTCGTGATGAGATGCTTCTACTTCAAAGCCCATCTCCTGCAGGGTAAGGACCATATCGCGCCTGGCGTTTTCACCCATGTCCACGGGCATTAAATCAAAATAGCTGCCCTGGTCATGCGTGTCTGTGGTGGCCACGCCGTTTTCATCCTTTAGAAACAGGAAAAACTCTGCTTCCGGCCCGGCGTTCATTTCATAACCCATGGACGCGGCATCAGCAATGGCCCTGCGCAGCGCGTAGCGCGGGCAGCCTCCAAACGGAGAGCCGTCAGGGTTATAGATGTCACAGATCAGGCGTGCTGTGGCGCCTTCCATGCTATTCCAGGGGAATACTGCAAATGTATTTGGGTCAGGCCGCAGGTACATGTCTGATTCTTCGATGCGCACAAATCCTTCAATTGCTGAGCCGTCAAACATGAGCTCGCCGTCTAAAGCTTTTTCCAGCTGCTGTACGGGGATAGCCACATTCTTACTGATTCCCAACACATCAGAGAATTGGAGCCTGATAAATTTAATTTTCAACTCCCTGACAAAATTAATTATGTCCTCCCTGTTATTACCCATACTATATTCCCCTTTTTATCCCGATTAAGATGTAACAAATAAAATTATATCCTTATATAAGGAATACTGTCAAGAAACACTAACTGATTTCAAGCCCCAGTTCAACCATCACTGCAGAAAGCGCCAGTTTGACGTGTTCAAAGGTGAGTCCTCCCTGTATAAAGACAGTAAAAGGAGGGCGCAGCGGGGCATCGGCAGAGAATTCGCTGCTGGAGCCCTGCACGAATGTGCCGGCAGCCATGATTATATTGTCGCTGTACCCCACCATGGGCGCAGCCTGCGGGGCAACATAGCTGTCAACAGGTGAAGCAGCCTGGATAGCCTGGCAAAACTTCTTAAGCAGCTGCGGGTCCCCAAGGCGCACAGACTGCACAGTATCGCCTCTCTTTTCGTGCCAGTGGGGGCTTACAGTAAAGCCAAGGCGGGCAAAAAGAGCGGCGGCCAGTGTCATGCCTTTGAGTGATTCGCCCACCTGGTGCGGCGCGAGAAACAGTCCCTGGAAGAGCTGCCTTTTCACTCCTGTCATGCAGCCAATACCTGCGCCAAGTCCGGGCGCTGTTAATCGCCATGCAGCCCTCTCCACCAGGTCGGCACGTCCCACTACATACCCGCCGCCGGGTGCCAGCCCCGCTCCCGGATTTTTTATCAGCGACCCAGCTACCAAATCGGCGCCGACATGGCATGGTTCAAGTTCTTGTACAAACTCGCCATAACAGTTGTCCACAAGAACCACTGTTTCGGGGATGCGGCTTTTTACTGCTTTTACCATGGCAGCAATGTCTTCTACTGTCAGTGAGCGGCGTTCGCTATAACCGCGTGAACGCTGGATAAACACAACACCTGTTTTTTTATCCAACACCCTGTCCAATACTTCATCATTTATGCCGCCGCACAAGTCAGCCTCACTGTAAAGGATACCCTGGCCAAGCAGGCTGTCCGGTGATGACCCTGCGAGACCGATAGTTTTTTGCAGTGTATCATAAGGTTTGCCGGTCATTGAAACAATCCTGTCTCCCGGGCGTAAAATCCCGAACAGGCAGGATGCAATGGCATGTGTGCCTGAAACGAACTGAGGCCTTACAAGTCCCGCTTCACCTCCAAAGACAAGGGCAAAAAGTGAATCGAGCTTCTCTCTGCCAAGGTCGTTATAACCATAGCCCGTGGAATCATAGAAGCATGTTTCATCAACGCGCTGCTCCTGAAATGCAGTGAGAACCCTGGCCTGGTTTGTTAGTACAATATTTTCAATCCGGCGCAGCTGCGGAGAAATGCTGTTTTCCACAGCTCTGAATTTACTGCACTGTTTAAGCAATTCTCTATAATTCACCAACCACACCATCCATTTCTTTTGCCAGCATCTTCTTTATACTATGGGCCCGGACTGCGGGCAGTACAGCCAAAACCTGCGTCGCCTCGGGCAGGTATTCAATTTTTTCAATTTTGCCATACCTGCGTATGGTTGCCAGAAGCGATTCACTGCCGTAAGGAATGGTCAGTTCCAGGTGAATGTAGTTCTCACGCAGAATCGCGTCTATCTGAGCCAACAGTTTATCAAGCCCCTGCCGGTTTTGAGCTGATACAGCGGCCATGCCCCTGCACCCTGATGAAAGCAACTGCAGTGCTTTGTTGCTTTCGGGAAGGTCCATTTTATTAAACACCATGAGCACTGGACGAGATGAGGCCTCCAGGTCATTTAAGATAGTGCTCACAACCGCCATTTGTTCCCCTGTCAGAGGGTGGGAAGCATCCACCACATGCAGAAGCAAATCTGCTTCCAGCACTTCCTCCAGCGTTGCTCTGAAAGCGGCCACCAGGTGATGAGGCAGCTTCTGAATAAAACCCACCGTATCAGTCAGCAGAAAGGTTCTGCCGCCCGGCAGCTTAACTTTTCTTGTAGTAGGGTCAAGGGTGGCAAACAGCTTGTCCTCTGTAAACACACCGGCCTCAGTCAGCGCATTCAGTAATGTTGATTTGCCTGAGTTGGTATAGCCTACAAGTGTTACCACCTGCAGAGGTATGGCTTTCCTGGCCTTACGGTGAAGGCTTCTGTGTCTTCTGATTTCCTCAATTTCTTTTTTCAGGTCGGCAATGCGTTTGCGAATGGTCCTTCTGTCTGTCTCCAGCTTTGTTTCACCGGGGCCCCGGGTTCCTATGCCGCCACCGAGCCGTGAGAGCTCTTCTCCCCGACCTGCCAATCTCGGCAGCATATAACTGAGCTGCGCAAGTTCCACCTGCAGTTTTCCTTCCCTGGTGCGTGCCCTCTGAGCAAAAATGTCAAGAATCAGTGCCGTACGGTCAATGACACGGACACCAATCATCTTTTCCAGGTTTCTAGTCTGTGTGGGCGAAAGCTCGTCGTTGAATATGACGAGGTCTGCCTCCAGCTCCGAGACTAATATTTTAATTTCATCGACTTTTCCCCTGCCCATATAAAAAGCCCGGTCCGATAACGGCCTTTTCTGCACCGTTTCCGCCACGGACTGTGCCCCTGCCGTTTCCGCAAGCTTTACCAACTCACGCATTGTCTCGTCGATATCCCATTCCATTTTGGGTGTTTCAAGTCCTGCCAGGATTGCTTTTTCCATCGTTGACCCTGCCTCTCACTTCTATTGTATCAAAAAGCGGGAGGCTTAGCAATTATTGTCACTGCCACTGCTGTCTGTCACTGCTGCCTGCTGCGTATTGATGCTGTACTCCTCTTCTCTGCTGAATTTACGCCTGCAAAGAAGGCACTCGCCCAAGTCAAGCGACTCTCCAAGCAGTTCAAGGCGGGCGACTTTAAGGCCATGCCTGGCGCCTTCAACCAGTCCTGTCCTTCTTCCCGCGAAGTAACCTGCAAGCAGCAGGCATAACAGGAATATAAGTTTTGTCAGCATAACATTTTCCTTTCAAACATAGTGGCTATGCAAAGCGAAACCGGCACAGACGCAATTACAAGTACTGTGCCCACCGCATCAAGTGTCAGCGCCGACAAGGATGTTATCAAAAGCGCCAGCACTGCTTCAACCGTGCCAAATCTCACCGCCAGGTTATCCTGTCCATGCAATTTATCCCGCCTTACATCTGCCAGGTCATCGGCAAGCTGCACTGCCATCATTACAGCCAAAGAGAAAAGAAAAGTCCTGCCGCCTATAAACAACAAGGAAAACAATAAAATTGCAGCAGACTCCATGCTGCCGAAACCCAGTGGGAAAATATCATCTCCGGCTTTCACCATCCCTACCGCGTATGCTGCCAGAAAAAGGGCTGCGGCATAAGAAGGAGAAAGCGCTGTGCCCATTGCCAGAAATAAGATGGTATAAGCTGTCAAATTCAGCCTTTTTTCCGGCGGCAAGAGAGTGTCGCCGTCCAGCAGGTTGTCTAGCAGTTTTATTGCCGAGCCGGAGAGAATGATACCGCACACATCTTTAAAAATAGCTGCGTATATAATCCCTCACCTCGATAAATCCTGTTTTTTGCAGAGCGCTTACAGGAAGGATAGCAGTCCCGGCAAAAGTTTTTTGCAGCGTCTCCAAACCATGCGCAGCCGCGGGAAGGTCCATTTTGTTGGCCAACATCAGATAATTACGCCTGAAGCGTCCATACCGGGCCAGTTGCATATCAACCTCACCCGGCGATAGCACCCAGTCATTTGTCACTGCTTGAGAAGCGTCTACTATATGTATTATAAAGTCTGCCTGGCGCACTGTGAGCAGAGTCTGGCCGATTGCTCTGCGCAGTTCCGGATCCCCAGGTATTCCTTCCAAAAGACCTGTGCTGTCCGTCAGAGTGAGCTGCTTTTTCCCTTTTCCTTTAGGCAGCAGCAGGTGTACCCTGTATAGCTGTCGTGTTTTGTGCGGCCGCTGCGACACCCACTCTCTTTTTGCCTGTTCCAGTGAAAGGGTTACCCGGCGGGTATAGCCGTCAACCCCTGTCACATCGGCCCGGAGGCCGCGCAAGCCAAGAAAGCCGGCAAAATTTATAATAAATAGTGTTTTGCCTGCATTGGGTTTACCAAGCACTAATCCATTCTTCACCACCGTCACCTTCCTCAGGTGTCAGATCGTCCCTGTCAATCAGCATTAATTCCTCACGGCTGCAGGCTTTGTTTTCCACAAGGCGCAACGCCTGCCGCCTGATGGCTAGCTCTAAAAGGTTTCTCACAAGTCTCGCGTTGCTGAAATTTACTCCCTTTTCTCCTGCCTTCTCCTGCAGATAAATTGCTAAGTACTCGCGTGCCTGCCCGGATAGGCGGTACTGGCGTTCACGCAACATTAAAAATGCTATTTCCAGCAGTTCTTCACTGCTGTAATCAGGAAAACTTATCTGGATAGGAAAGCGGGAGCGCAGGCCGGGGTTTGAACGCATAAAAATTTCCATCTCCAGGCGGTATCCCGCAAGGATAAGTATAAACTGGTTTTTGTAATCTTCCATGGCTTTGACCAGTGTGTCTATGGCTTCTTTGCCGAAATCTTTTTCTCCCCCCCGTGCTAATGAATATGCCTCATCAATAAAAAGAATGCCCCCCATAGCTTTCTTAACTTGTTCCCTGGTTTTTTGCGCAGTGTGCCCGATATACTCCCCGACAAGGTCCGCCCTTTCCACTTCTACCAGGTGGCCCTTGGGGAGGACATGAAGCTCGCACAGCAGTTTGCCCAATATTCTCGCCATGGTTGTCTTACCCGTGCCAGGGTTCCCTTTAAAAACCATGTGCAGGACTAGTCCGTCACTCTTTAACTGGTGCTGACGCCGGCGCTGTGAAATTTCCACGAAGGCCCTGATTTCCTTAATCAGCCCTTTGACTTTACTTAAACCCACAAGGCCGTCCACTTCACGCATAATAGACTGTATGTTCTGTTCACTGATGCTGTGAGTGTCCGGCAGCTGTGCTTCACTCTCCACCCTGCTAAGGAGCGAGATAGCGCCGTTTACTGAAAGGCTTCCTTCCTCGAGCCTGCGCTTCATCTCCAAATCTCCCGGACTGTAGATGAAGCTCTGCCGTACTGACTTTTTCATGATTCCCCTCCCCCATAAGACCATTATATGCTCTGCGCTAAAAAGTGAACAAAAAAAAGACAGTTACGAGGCAGAAGCAAAAGCTTCAGTCCCGTGCTGCCTTTTTATTCTTTAGACTATTTATCCGTATACTTATTCGTGGAATTGTTATTCAGTTGTCTGATTTAAATTGAAATTACGAAAAGGGATAATCGTCGAAACGGCATGCTTATATACCAACTGCTGTTTATTATCGACGTTAAGTAAAATTGTAAAGTTGTCGAAGCTGCGCACGGTCCCTTTAATCTGATAACCGTTGACAAGAAAAACGGTTAACATCATATCCTCTTTCCGTGCAATGTTTAAGAAGTTGTCCTGTAAGTTGACAGTTACTTTGTTCATGCCGATCCCTCCAGAATTGTTTAACTATTTATTTATTCTATTTTAATTGGTAATATCCTGCCAATAAATTGCAAATATTTTCCGCTGCCGCCCCGGCGCCGCCTGCCGCGCTTACGTCAAACCATGTTATCTCACTGTCACGGGCAAACCAGGTCAGCTGTCTCTTGGCAAAGCGGCGTGTATCACGCTTCAGGAGTTGCACTGCCTGCTCAAAAGTGCTTTCTCCTCTCAGGAATGAAACTATATGCCTGTAACCAATGCTTGTCAGCGCCTTGTCAGACGGCGAACAGCCCTCTGCCAACAATCGCTTCACCTCGTCCACAAGCCCTGCAGCAATCATTTTGTCTGTGCGTTCCTCAATCTTTTGGTAAAGAAGCTGACGCGGCATCGTGAGCCCATACATAAACAGCCTGTAACGGGAGGCGCTGCTTCTTGTCTTCTCAATCTGCTCTGACAGCGGCCGCCTGTTTTGCTCATACACTTCAAGCGCTCTGATGATACGGCGCTGGTCACGCGGGTGGACTTTAGTTGCGGTCAGCGGGTCAACTTCCTGCAGTTTCTGATAGAGGCACAAGAGGCCGTACTGCTTTGCCGACTCGCTTAAACTACGTCTGATATCATTATTCTGCCCGCTTGCAGTAAAAGAGTAGTTCTGCACAACCGACCTCACATAAAGTCCGGAACCACCTACCAGAATGGGCAGGCGTTTTCGCTTATGAATATCAGCAATGACAGCACGCGCGTCACGCTGAAAGTCAGCTACTGTGTAATCCTGATTCGGTTCTGCAACATCAATCATATGGTGCGGCACTGACATCTGTTCTGCCAAAGATGGCTTAGCCGTGCCGATATCAAGTCCGCGAAATACCTGGACAGAGTCGGCGGATACAATTTCCCCACCCATCTTTTGTGCCACGTGTATTGCAGCATCTGATTTCCCCACGGCGGTAGGGCCGACAATCACAACTAACTCGCCCATATTAACGTCTCCGAAAGTGGCTGTCCACTGCCGCTCTTGTAAAGACAAGTACCGTGGGGCGCCCGTGAGGGCAGGTATAAGGACGGTGGGTGGAGCGCAGGTTTTTTAGCAGGTTTGCCATCTCTTCCCCGCTCAGGGTATCGTTGGCCTTTGCCGCAGACTTGCAGGCCATCATCTTAAGAGTCTCTTCAAATACTGACGCCCTGTCATGCTCTTTCCCGGCAGCACTGACAAGCTCCATGATACTGTCCTGGCTCAGGAAGTCGCGGTAAAATAATGGTACTGTACGCAGGATGAAGGTATTATTGCCAAATACTTCAAAATTTAATCCAAGGTCGGCAAATATTTTTTGTTTTGCAGTCAACGCGCCGGCAGTAATCGCATCAAGCTCCAACTTCAGTGGGATTATCGACTGCACCGGAAGATTGCCCCCCTCCACGTCCTGCCTGAACATTTCGAACAGTATTCGCTCGTGGGCGGCATGCTGGTCAATAATATAAAAATCCTTGTTTTCAGACTGGGCAAGGATATATCCATCACTCAGACGACCCACCGGCTGCAGGAGCGGAAACGCATCCTTTTCCTTTAAATCAAAATTTTCGAGCTCAGGTGTTGGCTGTTCCTGACTTGCTGACAGTCCGCCAACCGGATGGTAAGCATGCTGTTTCTGCTCGTGCTCAAAAAGTTTTGCGGGGAAAAATTGTGCTGCTTCACTTTGGCGCCGGGCAGGGTATGCGCTGTACACCGGAGACAGTTCAGTTACAAGCGAAGATGCCTGCAGCGACTGCTTTGCTGCAGCCAGAACCTGGCGGTAGACGTCGCGCTCCCGGGAAAAGCGGACTTCCCGTTTAGACGGGTGTACGTTGATGTCTACTTCAGTTGTATCAATCTCAATAAAAAGCACAGCAGCCGGGAAACGGTTGCGGGGAAGGAGTGTCTGGTAAGCTGTCTGGAGCGCGTCACTTAACAATGGTGAACGTATATGCCTGCGGTTAATGAAAAAAGACTGCATATTCCTGTTGGCCCTGGCCAGCGCCGGTTGGGAAATATAGCCGCTTACACTAAGAAGCGGGCCCTGCCACTTCAGCGGCAAAAAGAGGCGGCTGTTCGCCCGCCCGTATACCTGGTGGATGACATCAAAGAGCTGTGTGTTGCCCGCTGTTGTCAGGACATTTCTGTCATTTACCGACAGTGAAAAAGAAATCTGCGGCGAAGCCAACGCCAGGCGCTGCACTGTATCGGTGATGCGAGCTGTCTCCGCTCCCTCGCTCTTAGTAAATTTCAAGCGTGCCGGTGTGTTATAGAATAGGTCCTCAACACGCACTTCAGTACCCGCCGCGCAACCGTGCTCACCGTGCCGCACAATGGTGCCGCCGTGTATTTCTACCAATGTACCAGCCAGGGCGCTCTCCTGCCTTGTTGAAAGTATCAGGCGCGAAACCGACGCAATACTTGGCAGCGCCTCCCCGCGAAACCCCAGAGTCAGTACTGTTGCAAGGTCACTGGCCTCGCTTATTTTACTGGTGGCGTGCCGCTGCAATGCAAGGAGAACATCTTCTGGAGCTATTCCGGTGCCGTCATCGGCCACACGGATGCTTGCCAGGCCGCCGCCTGCCACTGCGATATCAATCTTTGCAGCACCTGCATCTATGGCGTTCTCTATCAGTTCCTTCACCACTGCTGCCGGCCTTTCCACCACTTCGCCAGCCGCAATTTTATTCACTGTGGAATCGTCAAGCAATACAATTTTCCCCATTTTAAGGCCGTTCTCCTTTTTTCAGGGCCTGCTGGAGCCTGTAGAGGAACTGCATGGCTTCCAGAGGTGTTGTAGTCATTATGTCCGTATTCTCCAGCACATCAAGAACTGAGGCCAGTTCCGGGTCAGGCACAAAAAGCTGGAGCTGCCCCGGTTCTGCGGCAGCAGCCGTTTCCGCCATCACCCCTGCCTGAGTGCACTCAAGGACCGCCAGCAGTTCCCGGGCCCTGTCTATGACCTGTGGCGGCAGGCCTGCCAGGCGCGCCACCTGTATGCCATAACTCCTGTCGACACTGCCTGCCACCACTTTGTGCAGGAAAAGTATATCTTCTCCCCTTTCCTTCACTGCTGTGGCAAGGTTGATGACGCCGTCCAGCTCGTCAGCCAGCGAAGTCAGTTCGTGGTAATGGGTGGCAAAAAGAGTACGAGCCTTTACTCTGCGCTGCAAATATTCCACCACCGACCTTGCAATGCTTATACCGTCGAAAGTACTTGTACCTCTCCCCACCTCGTCCAGCAGTACCAGGCTCCTTGAAGTGGCGCCATGGAGAATATTGGCCACTTCACTCATCTCCAGCATAAAAGTGCTCTGCCCTCCTACAAGGTCATCAGCAGCACCGATGCGTGTAAAAATGCGGTCCACCAGGCCGATGCGTGCTTTTTTGGCCGGCACAAAACTGCCGATTTGGGCAAGCAGGACGATAAGGGCAACCTGCCGCATGTAAGTAGACTTTCCCGCCATATTGGGGCCGGTAATGATCAGTATCCGCCGCTTGCTTCCGTCAAGATTGGTGTCGTTCGCCACAAACAGCTGCTCTTTTAAAACCTTTTCCACCACAGGGTGCCGACCGTCCCTGATTTCAATCACATCGCTGTCATCTACCAAGGGCCTTATATAACGGTTATCCCTGGCCACCCTTGCCAGTGAAGCAAAAACGTCTATGTTGGCAATCACATCGGCGGCTTCCTGAATAGCATGTGTGTATGCTGCTGCTTTCCCCCTCACTTCAAGAAATATGTCATATTCCAGGGCGCATATCTTTTCTTCCGCTCCCAGCACCAGAGCCTCGTATTCCTTAAGTTCCGGCGTCAGGTAGCGCTCGGCATTTGCCAGTGTCTGTTTTCGCAGGTAATCATCAGGCGCCAGGTGATCATTGGCTCTTGTAATTTCAATATAATAGCCAAATACTCTGTTGTAGCCAACTTTAAGCGACTTAATGCCTGTGCGTTCCCTCTCGCGCTGCTCAAGGCCGAGGATATATTCTCTGCCGTCGCCACAATCCCGGCGCAGCCTGTCGACTTCAGGGTGGAAGCCTGCGTTTATAACTCCCCCCTCTTTTATACCCAAGGGAGGCTCATCCACTATGGCAGCTTTCAGAAAAGATGCCAGGCTCTCAAGCTGCGGCAGCCGCCCGGCAAGGGATTTCAACTGTTCGCCTCCCCCGGCTTCAAGCATGTGGCGTACGGCCGGCAGCACATCAAGAGTCCCGCGCAAAGCCACCAGGTCCCTGGCATTGGCACTGCCGCAATTTATCCTGCCCATCAGGCGCTCCAGGTCATAGGCACGCTCCAACAAAGAATTTAAATCTTCAAGCAGCTGAACAGTGCCTGCCAGTTCTTCCACAGCATCCAGTCGCCGGTTGACAGCATCCATGTTAAGCAGCGGCTGCTCAAGCCAGCGCCGCAGCAGCCTCCCCCCCATGGCTGTGCGTGTCTTGTCCAGCACCCACAGCAGTGAACCCTGCTTACTTTCGCCGCGAATCGTCCTGGTCAGTTCAAGGTTGCGCCTTGTGGCAGAGTCAAGGGCCATAAATCCTTGCGCAGCGTAAATAGTGGGCCGGCGCAGGTGGCTCAGGCTGCTCTGCTGGTTTTCCTGCAGGTAACAGAGTGCAGCGCCGGCCGCGGCCACAGCCGCCGGCATCCCTGCGCAGCCAAGGCTCTCCAGGCTCTGCACACCAAACTGTGCCAGGGTAACTGCCTTAGCTTTCGCTGCAGCAAAATTCTTCTCCCCCATCGGATTGACAGAAACTCTTTCAGGGAGGCGGCTCAGGGCATCCGCCAGCGCACTTCCGGCTGCAGCCGATTCATTCACTATGATTTCTGCCGGGCACAGACGGAACAACTCGTCGGACAGCATCTGCCCCGCCCTTTTTCCCCTAATATCTGCCAGAAAAAAGTCACCGGTAGATACATCCACAGTAGCCAGGCCAAAACTGCCGTGGCTGCCATAGACGGCAACCAGGTAATTATTTGTCTTTTCATCGAGCAGGGCTGATTCTATCACTGTCCCCGGCGTAATCACACGGACGATTTCTCTTTTAACCAGCCCTTTAGCCAGTTTTGGATCTTCAACCTGGTCGCAGATAGCTACCTTATAACCACGCTCAATCAAACGTCCCAGGTATGAATCAAGGGCGTGATACGGAAATCCGGCCAAAGGTACATGGTGGTCTTTACCGGTCTCACGGGAAGTCAGGGTAATTTCCAGTTCCCTGGCGCCAATTTTGGCATCTTCATAGAACATTTCGTAGAAATCTCCGACGCGGAAAAAAAGTATTTTGTCCCTGTTTTGGTCCTTTATCTCTCTGTACTGGCGAATCATCGGTGTTTCCCTGCTCAAGTCTTCAGCCTCCCGGCCAGGCTCCAGGTCCTGGCTTCAATAATCTCCACCATAACCAATTCGCCTGGCATCACATTTTCTCCTGTAAAGTTAACAGTTTTGTTCTGACGCGTCCTTCCTGTGAGCACATGTTTTTCCGTCTTGCTGGGGCCTTCCACCAGCAACTCGTGCACGCTGCCGACAAGTGCTTTGCTGCGCTCCAGGCTCCAGCGGTTCTGCGCCTCCAACAGTCTGGAAAAGCGCTCTTTTTTAACACCGTTGTCCACCTGTCCCGGCATCTTTGCCGCAGGGGTGCCTTTGCGGGGGGAGTAAAGAAAAGTAAATGCAGAGTCAAAGCCCACTATTTCCACAATCTCAAGCGTCATGGCAAAATCTTCTTCAGTTTCTCCGGGGAAGCCCACAATTATATCTGTAGTCAGAGCGCATGACGGTACATAACCCCTCAGCATCTCTGCAAGCGCCAGGTAATGCTCGCGCGTGTAACCCCTGTTCATCAGTTCAAGTATCCTGTTGCTGCCCGACTGTATAGGCAGGTGCACGTGTTCGCAGACGCTCCTGCCCTCAGCTATCACTTTTGCCAGCTTCTCGTTAAAATCACGGGGATGAGAGGTCATAAAGCGTACACGGTCAATCTCCGTTTCAGTATCAACCCGATGCAGCAGGGAGGCAAAATCCACAAGCTCGTCCAGATCCTTGCCGTATGAATTTACATTCTGGCCAAGCAGTGTCACTTCCCTGAAACCTTTAGCGGCAAGCGAGCTGACCTCGGCAACAATATCTCCGGGCAAGCGGCTTCTTTCCCTGCCGCGCACATAAGGTACAACACAGTAAGAACAAAAATTATTGCACCCATAGGTGATATTCACCCAAGCCTTAATACCGTCCTTGCGGGTAACCGGCAGGCCCTCCACAACCTGGCCGGCATCATCCCAGAGGTCCAGTATTGTCTCTTCACTCTCCTGTGCTCTCTGCAAAAGCTCAGGAAAAGTTGCTATATTATGAGTACCGAAAATGAGGTCTACGTAGGGGTAACTCTTTTTTATTTTCTTGGCCACTTCTTCCTGCTGCACCATGCAGCCACAAATAGCTATAGTCAGGTCGGGGTTCTCCTGTTTCAGCTTACCCAGCCTGCCGATATGGCCGAAAACCTTCTCTTCCGCCTTCTGCCGCACAGCGCAGGTATTCATTATCACCAGGCCGGCATCCTTAACTTTCTCTACCTCTTCATATCCCAATTCATCCAAAAAGCCGCGCAAAGTCTCCGCGTCACGCTCGTTCATCTGACAGCCAAAAACAGTCATAATATATTTATTTTTTTCCATGTCTTATTTTCCTCCAAGAGACAAAGGACAAGCTGTTTGTCCCACAGGTTTTATGTATTGTTACCATTGTAATATAATTTTCCCAAAAAGCAAAGCGGGCGCTTGCACCCGCCTGATAGTGTTAACGCAATAATTCGTTGGCTTTGCTTGCCGAAATTTACAAAAAGTATCACAACTATAATAATTATGGGATATTGCCCGGGAAATTTTTCCTGGTTATTCTGGGACTTATGTACTATTTTCTGCAGCTTATCCCGCAGACGGTGTGCTATTTTATAGGCACAACTGTATTTCACCAAACTTGCCATATCGCCATATACTGAACTATATAAGTTATTAATGCGAGGTGGATATAATGGAATCTAAACGCAGGAGGGTGTATAGGAGCCCGCGTGCGGTACACTCTCATATAATTCCCGGTCCCCCGTCCAGCTGTAACGGTTTCCTGCACACAGTACACTCAAAAGACAGCCTTCATACCATTGCTAAGAAATTCGGCTGCTCTGTACCAAAGTTACTGGAAGCAAACCCTCAAATCAGCAGCAGATCGCGAAATATCTTTGTCAGGCAGATTATCTGCGTACCCGAGATCAGAGTATTACCGGTTTTTCAACCCTTTGCGCCCAAAGTGCTGTTTGTTGAATTCCTGGGGCCATCCGGTGAGCCCTTACAGGTACAGAATGGTTCTGTTGTGCTGGCTGCCCGCACCTTCATCAGGGTCATCTTTTCCAGCCCTGTCACCCAGGTTTTTTTCTTCCTCGCCCCGGCAGGAACAAGGATTTTCCACCCTGCTCACCTGATAGCCATTGAAGAAGTAGTGCCAAGGCAGCGTTCAGTTCGTTTCACCTGGGATGTCCCGGCGGGTACACGCGGCACACTTTTCATCATAGGCTGCAACGAGTTTGTGTGCGGGCCTCCGGAGGAAGTGCTGGTTGTGCGCAGGTAAGTTGCAAATACAGCATTCTCGGAAAACAGTAATTACCGGGATTGCGTTTTATTTAAGCTTTTATACCCTCAAGCAAAAGCCTGACAGTTTCAGCGAGGGGTAAAATGTTGTCTTTATAATTATTTGATGAGCCTGACTGACATCTGTATGACATTCCTTTTGCCAGATTATCTAACAGCAAAGAGAGTAAGGGAACCGGAATTTCCCTTAATTGTTTATTGCTCACAGCAGCAGCAAAGATTTTATTCAGCAAAGAATAATTTTGCTCCAGTGCTGTGGCTATTTTCAATTTCCAGGACTGCATTAATTTTTCCGCTACAAAGTTTTGACGATCAGGCGTGCTATGTCTGGAATTGTCCCCAGGCAGCAATTCATCCAATATAAACGTCAGATGTATTGTATTGCAGTGATAAGTAAGAAGCGCTTGTGCCATAAACATCAGAATATCGTAGATAGGTTCTGATTTATTCAATATGACAGCCAGTTGTGCACTGAGTTTTTGCGTCTCACTGTAAACTATTTCACATACAAGTTCGTCTTTATTGTAAAAGTATTTGTAGAAACTCCCCTTGCTGAATTCAGCATCATTTGTAATTTCCTCAACTTTAATGGTATGGTAAGACCTTTCCCTGAAAAGGCGTGCTGCGGTTTCTGCCAGCAGTTTTCTGCGAAAAGACCTCTCTTTTTCATTGCGTGACATGACTGTTCGTTCTCCTTTATGACTCATGGGTCTATATTATGACTCGTGAGTCTACTATTTGCATAATAATACCATGGCTTTCCAATTTAGTCAACATCATGCCGGCTGGAAATCCTGGTATCGTCACAAAAGTCGGCACCCGAATAACTGATGCCGACTTTTTGCTTTATAGAGATATTTTTCTGAGCTTACCTGTGCTGCATTTAGTCCAGTCTGACAAAGAAGACTGAAGATATGGGAGTGAGCTGTTCAACCTGACTTAGTATCTCTTCGGGGACGGGGCCGTCAACCTGAAGCACCATCACGGCTTCGCCGCCGATTGATTCCCGCCCGACCTGCATTCCTGCGATGTTGACGTTATTTTTACCCAGGAGAGTCCCCACACTGCCGATGACACCGGGCAAATCGATATGTGTTGTTACAAGCATATACCTCGACGGGGACACTTCAATTCTGTGTTTTCCTATCTGCACGATGCGGGGATCGTTTTTGTGGAAGAGTGTGCCCGCGATCGTATTGGTCCCTCCATTTGATTTAATGTTGACTGTAATCAGGTTTGCGAAATTTTCTACTGTTTTGCTGGTTATTTCCCGCACCCTGATGCCGCGTTGCTTGGTTACCACGGCCACGTTCACATAGTTCACGGTTTCATGAAGGATTGAAGAAAGCAGGCCAATCAGCAGTGAGTTGGTCAGGGGAGTGACAGGATAACCTGCTATCTCTCCGCTGTAAATGATATCGACTGCTTCCACTTTGCCGTTAAAGACCTGGGTATAAAAGGAGCCCAATGTTTTCATGAGCGGTATGAACGGGAGCACGCCGGCCATTGTTTCAGGCGGAATGACAGGCACATTGACTGCGCTCAGCAGCGGTTCTCCCAAAAGGGCGCTTATCACATGCTCCGCTACCTGAACGGCCACATTCACCTGTGCCTCTGCAGTGGAGGCGCCAAGATGCGGAGTGGCGAGCACATTGTCAAACTCAAAGAGCGGATTATTCAGGGCCGGCTCCTGCTCGAAAACATCCAGAGCAGCGCCGGCAACTTTACCTGATTTGAGTGCATCGTAGAGTGCCTGCTCGTCAATGAGGCCACCTCGTGCGCAGTTAATCAGCCTTACACCGTCTTTCATTACTGCCAACTCGCTCTTACCTATAATATAACGTGTTTTGGGAGTCAACGGGGCATGCAGCGTAATAAAATCGGCCCTGCGGCAGACTTCTTCCACACTGGCCATTGTTGCGCCTATTTTTGCGGCATGCTCTACTGAAATATAGGGGTCGTAGGCGATGATCTCCATACCCATAGCTCTGGCCCTTTTACTGACCTCGCTGCCGACCCGCCCTATTCCAATCACACCAAGGGTTTTTTTAAACAGCTCAACACCCATGTGTTCCGACCGCTTCCACAGTCCTGCTTTGAGAGAAGAAACTGCCGACGGGATATTCCTGGCCAGAGATGTCATCATGGCGATGGTATGTTCAGCAGCAGAAATAATATTTCCTTCCGGGGCGTTGATGACGATTATGCCGCGCTCTGTTGCTGCTTCCACATCTATATTATCCACACCAACGCCTGCACGCCCCACTACTTTAAGCCTGACCCCGGCTTCCAGCACGCTGCGTGTTACCTTGGTAGAACTGCGTACGATTAAAGCGTCGTAGGCAGGGATTTTTTCCATCAGTTCGTCGGGAGAAAGGCCTGTTAACACGTCCACAAGCGCTTTTTCCCTAAGCTTGTCCAAACCTTGTTCTGATATTTCCTCGCTGACAAGTACCCTCATATTTTTCCCCCTCAGGCTAAAAGGTATTTTATCTATAGTATCATCATTACCCCCAGTGTTCAAGATGCAGCGGCGATTTTCCCACAGTAAGGGCAGCCTCCCAGACAGCTTCGCTTAATGTTGGATGGGGATGGATTAAATCCGCCAGTTCACTTATTTTAATGCCGGCAGAAACTGCCAGCGCTCCCTCCTGTATCAGGTCGGAAGCATGCGGACCCAATATATGGACGCCAAGCACAGGGCCGTCTTTGCCGTCACAGACAATTTTAACGGCGCCTTCCCCTTCTCCTTGCAAAAAGGCCTTGCCGTTGGCGGAAAAAGGAAATTTGCCTACTTTAACGTCATAACCTTTTTCTCTGGCCTCTTCTTCAGTGAGCCCGACTCGCGCCAGTTCCGGCTGTGTAAAGATGCAGACAGGCACAACTTCTCCTTTAAAAACAGATTGCAGGCCGGCGGCGTTTTCTGCTGCCACAATCCCCTGGTGGGTTGCTACGTGAGCCAGGAAGTAACCCGGGGCAGCTGCGTCCCCGATGGCATAGACTCCCGCAGCACTTGTTTCCATTGTATCACTTACATCAATGCCCCTGGAACTGCACTTAATCCCCAGGGAGTTAAGGTCAAGGCCTCCGCTTGAAGCCTTGCGGCCAACTGCCACCAGCACAGCTTCCGCCTTTACGGTTTCTTCTTTTTGCCTTGCACTGACAGTGAGAGCATAGCCGTTTGCAGACTGTTCGATTTTTTCCAGCTGAGTGTCTGTCATGATCTTAATGCCTTGTTTGCGCAGATAAGGAATCAGGCGGCGCACCATTTCCCTGTCTTCCCGGCGCAGTATTATACTTCTCTGCACAATGGTCACAGAGCAGCCAAAAGATGCAAAGATTGAAGCCATCTCAACAGCGATGACACCACCGCCGATTACTGCCAGGCTGGATGGAACTTCCCTCAGCGCCAGTGCCTCTCTTGAAGTAAGAATTCCTGGCAGTTCTATCCCGGTGACGGAGGGAATTATTTCCTCGCTGCCCGGCGCCAGTATAATTTTGTCTGTACCTGCCCTAAGCCTGTTCCCATCTGCCTTTTCTATCTCAACCAAGTTGGCTGAAATAAGCTGTGCCGTGCCAAAACAAGTTTCAACACCGGCTCTTTTGAGCAAGCCTGAAAGACCGGTGACAAGTTTGTCCACAACGGCAATTTTTCTGTCCTGTATTTTTCCATAAGAAAAAGTAACTTCACCGGTACTAAAACCGAATTCACCTGCTTTTTTTATTTTATTATAGAGCTGTGCGCTGTGAAACAAAGTTTTGGTTGGGATGCACCCGTGATTGAGGCATGTGCCACCCAGTGTTTCTTTCTCAATCAAGAGGGTTTTCTGCCCCAGGGCAGCGGCGCGCAGGGCAGCTGCATAACCGCCTGGACCCCCTCCTATTACAGTCAGCTGGTAGTGTTCCATATCATAAATCCTCCCTTAAGAAGTCGGTCGACAGCAGCTCTGAAAAACCACTGACCATTGCCCCCGTAAGATCCTCTATGGGTGTATTGTAACCAAGATCATGAAGCCCTGCCGCCCTTTTGCCCAGAATATCAATATAATTATCCTCCCTGCAGTCATGGCGCAGGACATGGCGGTAGAGGTCCAGTGAGAGTTCAAGCAGAATAGAGCCGTGCTGCAGAAGAGCTCCATTGCGGCGAAGCTGAGCGCTTCCTACCACTTTCTTGCCCCCAATTTGTATTTCATAGGCTGAAGGAGTATCAAAACACGAACCCGGCGCCTTTCCCCTCCCCCTGTTCTCACCCGCTGAGAGGTCAGCCTCTACGCCTAACAGGGAAAGACCGTTAATGATTGCACTGCTGAGAAACTTATAGGCAGGCAGTACTGCAGTGGGTATAAGCGGGTGGCCTTCTGGCACAGCCACGCTATAAGTTAGTTCGCGGTGGTGAAGCAGCGCTCTGCCTCCGGTTGGCCTCCTCACAATTTCTATGCCAAGGCGCCTGCAAGCCTCTATATCAGCCACGTCCTCAGCTTGCTGAAAATAGCCCAGCGATAAGGCTGGAGGGCTCCAGGTATAGAAACGGAGAGTTGGCGGCGCTGCAGCCTTTGCCACTTCGTCAAGAATGGCTAAATCCCGTGACATATTTTTTTCACCCGGCAGTTGTTCGTCACAGATTAGCCGCCATACTTCCCGCATTCCTTTTCACCTCCTGCAGGCTTGCTGTGATAAGCCCCAGGGCTTCTCTTTCCTCAGGCTCTGTTAAGAGCCTTGGAAAGTTGTAGATAAAGCCCCCCGGCCTTTCGTTATAATAAGGACGGTTGCAGTCGGGGCAGCCGCTGGTACAAAACGCTTCTTTCCCTTTTAGTAAATTCAGCAGCATTTCAGGTGTAACGCCAAGTGATTCCAGACTGCCATTTTCGCCAAAGACAAGCTGAGAAAATGAAAGGTGTTTCTTACGCAACAAATAAGATGCCGCCTGTATGCGCCTGTATTTCCCCGCCTCTGGAGGAGGCTGGCCGGCCAGGGCAGTCCCCTTAAGGGGAGTAAAAGCAAAAAGTGCCACAGCTACCTGCTCCATTAGGAGCTCTGCTGTCAGTGCCAGCAGTTCCTGCTCTGTTTCACCCAGACCGCAAATAAGGTGTGTGCTGATACGCCCGGGCCAGCGGCGGGCACAGGAAATAAGAAGTTCTTTTCTTTGTGCAAGGGAGCCGCCCTTAAACTGTTTATACGCCTCTTCACTGGCAGCATCAAGTGCAATACTGACACGGTCTGCGCCGGATTCAAACAGGTGGGCAGCTTCATTTTCATCTTTAATCCAGGCAGAAGTGCAGACAGGCAGCGACGAGATTTCTTTGAGCTTTTTTACCAGTGCCGGGAAAGCAGCTGTACTCAATTCATTCCTTACACCCTGCAGGCATATTCTTTTTATCCCTGACTCTTCTGCTTTTTCCAGTCCCTGTTCCAACTCCGGCAAAGAAAAAGACGGCCACGTGACCCTGCCGAGCCGGCCTGCTGCTCCGCTGCTTTCTTTCCCCTGAGGACAAAAAGAACATTTCATGGTACAGCTGTCTCCCAAAAGCAGGTAAGCCGTGGTTGGATGAACATCCATCTTTATAGTTTTTAAGCCCAGGCAGGCTGCCGTTCCGGCTGACATGCGTATCACAGTGAGCAGCACTCCTCTTTACGTACTATATTTAGGCCCAGTACCTGAGCCAGATTGCGGGCTGCAGGGCTTGGGTGGACAAGCTTATTGACACCTGCCCTGATAGCCAGGCAGTCCAGCATACTTCTGTAGTTGCCCCCGGGACGCATGCAGCCAAGGTAAATCGGCACGCGTGGAAACATGATGCGGGCAGTTGACAGTATCCTGACTACTTCAGCTGCGGGGGGGGGAGTGCAGTCTGCAAATGCAGTGTTGGGAGTGGGTCGAAATATAATAAAACTTATAGCTTGCGCCCCCTCGCGCTTCAGAGCCTCCAGCGCTTTGTACTCCCCCTTGATTTCACCGCCTTTGAGGCCGATGCAAATATGTGGGACAACGTGGGTCAGGCGGCGCAGGCGGCGGTAGGACTCTATATAACTGGCGCTGCTGACAGGCAATCCGTAGACTTCCTCGATAGTCTCGTCATCCACTACAAAATCAAAGGAGATTACAGTGGACAATTTAGCCAGTTCACTTGTCTCATCTTCCCCAACCAAACCTGCATGGATGTTAAGGCGGCCCCGCCTTGCGAGTTCATTGATTTCCTGACGGTGCAGCAGGTGAGGAACAGCGCCGCGTGTGTCGCAGCCTCCGCTGAGCAGGAAGCTTTTGCAGTCTCCTCTTTTACCCTGCACAGCCTCCTTAAGGGTAGACATCCGTTTAATATATTCCCGGCCGCAATGGGCACAGTTCAGGGCACAGTCACTTCCTGTTATACTTACTGGCAGTGTCTGGATGGGATATACAAATTCAATGCGATGCGGGAAATAGGCTCTGCGCAAAGCCCAAGTCTCTTCAAGCAGCTCTTCTATGTCTTGTTGCTGCATCAGGAGTCACTGCGGCGCCAACGGACCCGGGGCTGGCGCGCCGCCCTAACTTCATCCAGCCTGCCCACCACGGTGGTGTGCGGCGCCTCTTTCACCCTTGCCGGGTTATCCCGGGCCAGGCATGCGATCTTTTCCATGACCCCGGCGAAAGAGTCCAGCGTCTCCTTGCTTTCTGTCTCGGTGGGCTCAATCATCAGTGCTTCCTCCACCACAAGGGGAAAATATACCGTGGGGGGATGATAGCCAAAGTCCAAAAGAGCCTTGGCTATATCGGAGGCGCTGACTCCATTTTTCTTCTGCTCACGGGCGGAAAGCACAAATTCATGCTTGCATAATCTGTCGTATGGAAGGTTATAAGAACTTTTAAGCCTGCTCATCAGGTAATTGGCATTGAGTACGGCGTCTGCGCTTACCTGTTTTAGCCCGGAGCTTCCCATCATACAGATATAGGTGTACGCTTTGACAACCACGCCGAAATTACCGTGAAAACTGTGAATTTTCCCAATGCTGGCCGGGCGGTCATAGTCAAAGTAATACCTTTCTTCATTGCGTCCCACCAGGGGAAGCGGCAGGAAAGGCACAAGTTTTTCTTTGACACCCACTGTGCCGCTGCCGGGGCCGCCCCCGCCGTGCGGTGTGGAAAATGTTTTATGCAGGTTTAAGTGGACAACATCAAACCCCATATCGCCTGGGCGGGCATAGCCCATGACAGCATTGAGGTTTGCTCCGTCATAGTAGAGCAGCCCTCCTGCTTCATGGACTGCAGCTGCAATCTCCAGAATCTCCTCTTCAAACAGGCCCAGCGTATTTGGGTTTGTCAGCATCAACGCCGCAGTGTCGCTCCCCAATGCTTCTTTTAGCGCTCTAATATCGACCAAGCCCCTGTCATCGGAGGGTATCTGTACCACTTCGAAACCTGCCATAGCTGCCGTGGCGGGATTTGTGCCATGGGCTGAGTCGGGAACCAGCACTTTATTTCTGTTTTCATTTCGCGAGCGGTGGTAGGCTCCAATCATCATCAACCCTGTCAACTCACCGTGAGCTCCGGCCACAGGCTGGAAAGTAATCCTGTCCATGCCGGTGATTTCTTTCAGGCTTTCTTCAGCCTTAAAGAGTAGTTCCAGCGCACCCTGGACTGTTGACTCATCCTGGCAGGGGTGAGCAAAAGCAAAGCCCGCAAGCGCTGCAGCCTCTTCATTCACCTTTGGATTGTATTTCATTGTGCAGGAGCCAAGGGGGTAAAAACCGGAATCAACCCCGTGATTGCGTGTGGAAAGGGCTGTATAATGCCGCATTACCTCGCCCTCCGACAGCTCGGGCAAATCAAGGGGTAGTTTGCGCTGCATGGAAGCGGGCAGCAGCTCAGAGACAGGTTTTACAGGGACGTCACAGGCTGGTAAGGAATAGCCGCGCCGTCCGGCTCTCCCCATTTCAAAAAGAAGCTCTTTGTGCTTTCTCATCTCCATCCCTCCAATACACGGACAAGCATATCAATTTCCTCTTTTGTTCTGTTCTCTGTCACGCAAAAAAGAATCGTGTTTTTTAATTCAGGGTAATATGGCGTTAAGTCAAAACCTCCGAGAATATTGCTTTTCAAAAGTTCAGCGTTAAGTGCGCGGGCGCCCCCCGGCACTTTGACAGCAAATTCTTTAAAGTGAGTACCGTTAAAAGCAATGCTGTAGTTCCCCAGAGAAGATATTTTTTCACGCGCATACGCTGATTTTTGCAGGCACTGAAAAGCAACTTCTTTCATACCCTCCGGTCCCAGACATGCCATGTAAACTGCTGCGGCCAGCGCGTTTAACGCTTGGTTGGAACAGATATTAGATGTTGCCCGCTCACGCCGGATATGCTGCTCGCGTGTTTGCAGTGTAAGAACAAAACCTCTGTTTCCTTCTTTATCGACTGTTTCACCCACAATGCGTCCTGGCATGCGCCTGATCAGCTTGTCGGTGGAGGCGAAAAACCCAAGCAGAGGGCCGCCAAAAGAGGGCGAATTCCCCAGTCCCTGGCCTTCTCCCGCTACAATATCGGCGCCGTACTCTGCAGGCGCCCCCACAAGCGGCAGCGAAAGGGGGTCCACACTCATTATTAAGAGGGCACCTTTTGCATGAAGGATGTCAGCTACTTTATCAACATTTTCAAGTATGCCAAAGAAATTTGGCCGTTGGAGTATGAAGGCAGCTATATCGCTGCCGATTAGGCCCTCCAATTTTATTAAGTCGGTTTCCCCGTCCAGCATCGGTACTTCTTCCAGCTGCAGGCCTCTGCTGGAGAGGTATGTGCCAAGGACCTGCCTGTAAAAAGGATTGACTGTACGAGACACAAGCACCTTTTCCCGGCGTGTCGAACCGCAGGCCATAATGGCTCCCTCCGCCAGCGCTGTGGCGCCATCGTAAAGTGAAGCGTTGGCAACATCCATCCCTGTCAGTTCACAGATCATTGTCTGGTATTCAAAGATTGCCTGTAGTACGCCCTGGCTGATTTCAGCCTGGTATGGCGTGTATGATGTATAGAATTCACTTCTTCCAGTCACATGTTTGACTGCGCTTGGTGTGAAATGGTCGTAGATGCCTGCGCCCAGAAAAGAGATGCAGTCTATACTGTTTTTATTTCTGCCGGCAAGCGCGGCCAGATGAAGGAGTGCCTCCCTTTCCGCCAGAGCCGGGGGCAGATTCATTTCGCGCTGCAGCCGGACATTGGCGGGAATATCGGCAAACAAGTCCTCAACAGTGGCTGCGCCGGCGGCAGACAGCATTTCCTTCCTCTCTGCATCAGTTAGTGGGAGATAGTGCCTTCCGCTCACTCTGCACCATCCTCCTCCTGCAGGAGAAGATCTTTGTATTCCTGAGAGTTCAAAAGGCCGCTAAACACATATCCTGCTTTGAGCTCTATCTTCACCATCCAACCTGCACCGTAAGGATCCTGGTTCAACAGCTCCGGTTGGTCCAGAACCTCTTCATTTACTTCCACGACTGTGCCGTCGACCGGTGAGTAGGTGTCAGCCACTGCTTTCACAGACTCTATTACGGCCATTGCTTCAAGGGCCTTCAGCTCCCGCCCTATCTCAGGCAGTTCAACAAAAACAATACTTCCCAGTTTATCCTGGGCATAGTCGGAAATACCTACCGCTACGGTATTTCCCTCTTCCTGTCTCACCCACTCGTGCTTACGTGTAAATAATACGCCATCAGGTACCTGCCACTTCATTATTTTTCCCTCCTGTAAAAAGGTATTTTAACAACCCGTGCATTGTATTCCCTGCCCCGGATAACAACCTGAACCTGATTTCCAAGAGGTGCATGCTCAGGATTTAAAAACGCCAGAGCCACTGCTTTGTCCAGCGTGGGTGAATAAGAACCACTGCTCACCCAACCTACTTCCTCCTCCTGCGCTCTTACACTGTAGCCTTCCCGTGCGATGCCCCTTTCCAACATCTCAAGACCGCACAGTCTTTTCAGAGTGCCTTCCTCTTTTTGTTTAACTAATGCACCCCTTCCAATAAAGTTTATCCCTTTTGTAAAGGATACAAACCTGTCGAGACCGGCGTCGAGGGGTGTAATATCTGCCGTGAGTTCATGGCCGTAGAGGGGCAGCGCGGCCTCCAGACGCAGTATATCCCGCGCGCCAAGGCCTGCAGCAGCAAGCCCTAATCCGTCTTCCCCGCCTGCGCTCCATATTTCACCCCACAGTTCCCGTGCTTCACTTGCCTGGCAGTAGACTTCAAACCCATCCTCGCCTGTATAGCCGGTCCGTGATATCAGGCATTTAATGCCGGCTACCCTTGCCTCAGGGACAAAAGTATAATACTTCAACACTGCCAGCGACTTATCTGTGAGTGAAAGCAGTATTTCCAGGCTGTTTGGCCCCTGCAGCGCGATTTGTGCTATGTCTTCAGAGATGTCACGGACAGTGACAATCCCGCTGCAGTGCTCTTTTAGCCAGGCCAAATCTTTCTGGGCGTTGCTCGCGTTGACAACAAGCAGGTATTTTTCAGGATTATAGCAGTAGATTAAGATATCATCCACTGTACCACCACTGCTATAGCAGACAGGGCTGTACATGATCCCGTGTGCCTTCAGGCGGGAGATATCGTTTGTAGCAATTTTCTGTAGAAAAGGAAGCGCACCTTTGCCTTCGACCAGAATTTCTCCCATATGGGAAACGTCAAAAATACCGGCGCTTTGCCTTACTTTTTGCACTTCTGCAATAATCCCTTCATATTGCACAGGCAGCGACCAACCGAGGAAATCCACCATCTTTCCTTTCAACTCGATATGTTTCCCATAAAAAGGCGTTCTCCTGAGTGACATTTTCTCACCTCTTTTTTAACTTTAGATATAAAAAAACAGGGAAAACAACCAACCGGCCGTTTCCCCTGTCCTTTTTACCTGAGAGATTAACCCGGATATCCGGGCATTACCCCTTTGGTGTCCCACGTTAAGCGGGCTCTCTCCAGGGACGCGTCCCCTGCCGGTACTTATACCTGAGAGTTTCCCTCCAGACTGCCATGCCATAAAGGTTTCTCCTTCGGTGTCCCAAGATTGGGCCTCTCCCGCCAGATTCATTCGCTTTTATTTATTTTTATAGTATATGCTGTAACTTTTATAAAAAGTAAAGTAAATATAATTTTTCTGTTTAACTAGATTAAAATGGAGGCTTGAGTCAGGAGGCCAGTTTCACCAAAACTTCTGCCAGCACCCGTGCACCCTGGTAAATATCATCAATACTGCTGAATTCCTCTTTTGCATGGCTTATGCCACCGGCACTGGGAATAAAAATCATACCTATGTCTGTAATCTTAGCCATATTTAAGGCATCATGATACGCACCGCTTGTTATGTTGCACCAGGGCAGTCCAAGTTCGTTGCAGGTGGATGAAATAATGTCTACAATCTGAGGAGAAGTTTTAACGGGTTCCTGCTTTTGAATGATCTCAATCACAGCTTCTATATTTCTTCTGGCGGCGATGTTGTTGATCGACTTTTCTATTTCCGCGATTGCTTCATCTTTTCTTTTTGAGGTAACATCCCTTACATCAATCCCCAGTATCACCTCGCCTGGGATAACATTTATAGCGTTTGGTATAACTTTAACTTCCCCCACAGTGCCAACTGCTTCCTTTCCTATGGTGATTGCAATTCTTTCAATTTCGAGCGCGATTTCTGCCGCAGCCATAAAAGCATCATTGCGCATGTTCATAGGGGTGGCCCCGGCGTGCCCGGCCTTCCCTTTTAATGTCAACCGGAAGTTAGTTGGGGCGGCTATTTGGTCTACCACACCAATTGGCAGTTTCTTTGTCTCAAGAATAATGCTTTGTTCAATATGCAGTTCCACAAAACACTTTATTTTTGCCGGATCCCTTCTTACACTTTCCAATTGTTCAGGATTAAAGCCACACTCCTTAATTGCCTGCGCTAAGCTTATGTTATCTTTATCCTTAAGTCTGTCCAAATCACTTTGTGTAAAGTCTCCGATGGCAGCTTTGCTGCCTAATGTGCCCGCCCGAAATCTTACAGGTTCTTCGGAAACAAAGACACACGCCTCCAGAGTGTGAACATGAGGTATATTGTTTTCCCTGATAACTCTCAACGCTTCGATGGCGCCAAGGGTGCCTATAACCCCGTCAAAAGCGCCGCCGTTTATTACAGTATCAACATGGGAGCCTGTCATGACAACAGGAGCTTCAGTACTTTTGCCTTCTAATTTACCGAATAAGTTACCGAACTGATCGAAGAATGTTTGAAGGCCTGCTTCTTCCATATAGCTTTTAACCAAAGCAACAGCAGCTCGCTCGTCTTTTGTATATGGCAGACGTGTAATGCCGCCTTCACCGGTGGCGCCTATTTGTGCCAGTGTTTTAATCTGATTCTCGATCCTGTTTTTGCTGACTTTATCTGCGATTTTCAATATACATCCCTCCTGTTATACTACTAGGAGTTTTTTTCCAGCCAGTCTACTGCGCCCTGTGCGAGGAGGGCAGTTCCGATCCAAAATACGTCTTCGTCAACATCAAATTTGGAATTGTGATGTGGGGTAACGATCCCTTTGCTTTCGTTCCCTCCACCAAGAAAGAAGAATGTGCCCGGCACTTTTTCCAAAAAGAAAGCCATGTCTTCACCGCCCATGGTAGGCTTGGTGATCTCAAATATCTTTTCTTCCCCCACAATTTTTTTGGCAGTTTCAACAAAGCCTTTAGTAAAGCCTGCATCGTTTACCAATGGAGGATAGCCGAAAGTGTAATTAAACTCGTAGCTTCCCCTCATTGCTTTGGTAACAGAGGCCACTATCTCTTCCATCCGGGAAGCTATTTTCTCCCTGACATCCTGGCTGGTCGCCCGCGCCGTCCCCACTATATCAACAGCGTCGGGAATGATGTTGTATGACCTGCCGCCATGGATTTCTCCGATAGTTACCACAGCAGGTTCAGTCGGTTTAATTTCCCTGCTGACAATAGTTTGCAGGGCGTTAACTACCTGGGCAGCCATAACAATGGGGTCTATTCCTGTATCCGGCATGGCGCCGTGACATCCCTTGCCGATAACTTTTATGTCAAACCTGTCAAGACACGCCATCAGGTTGCCGTAAGCTACACCAACAACACCAGGGCCAATTTCTTTGAAGATTGTCCCTATATGCAGGCCGATGACAGCGTCTACCCGGGGATTTTCCATTGCGCCGTCGTCAATCATTGGCTTAGCTCCTCCAGGGCCTTCTTCTGCCGCCTGGAAAAGAAGCTTAATGTTGCCTTTTAACTTGTCCTTATTTTCATTTAAAATTTTAGCTACACCAAGAAGCATCGATGTGTGGGCATCGTGTCCGCACGCATGCATATTTCCGTTTTGGGAGGCAAAGGGCAGGCCTGTTTCTTCTTTAATAGCCAGACCGTCCATGTCCGCCCTGATTGCAATTGTTTTGCCTTCCTCTTTCCCCCTGATCAGGCCGACAATACCGGAAACCCCAATCCCTGTTTTGTGCTCAATGCCAAGCTCTGTTAGTTTTTTAGATACATAAGCAGCTGTCTCGGGTAATTCAAGGCCTACTTCCGGAAATTGATGAAGTTCCCTGCGCCAACTGATTAACTCTGCCTGAATTTTTTTGGCCTCTTCCACCACATTAATCAACATTATTACCTCCTTTATAATTAAATTGGCTGCTATTTGATTTGGTTAAAGACCTAGAGCCAATAAGGCTCTAGGTCTTTTTTTGGTTATTAGACGGAAGCAGGAGTTTCCCTGCTGAATATTAGTTTTGCCACGGCAATTGTGCCAAGAACGGAAGCGGCAATTAATACCCACACAGGCAGGGTGGTAAATAACCTGAGGCCCACCGGTATGGCAAAACCAACAATTGCCAGCTTCGGATATTTAATGGCAAACTGGCCAAAGACGGCCCCGAAAATAGCAGGAACTGTATATGTCCTGAAAGCATTGGCAATTACCGGCGGGAAAACCCTGATTAAGGCAGTGCCGATAAACGCGGCCAATGTCACACCTATCAGGTTTGTAATGATTGAGCCGGCAATACCAAGTGTAGATACTACCTCCGCCTCTTTGGTCCCGGGCTCTGTCTCTGTGACATCCAGGGCCATGGCAGCGCAGGGTAAACGAAGGTTGGAAATGTTTCCTGACAAAAATGACATGTATGTTCCGGCAAGGCCCAGAACTGCGTAATATGAAACAGGCTCAACGATATAAAAAGCGCCAAAAAGTAGTGCAATCATCCCCCAGGATTTTAACATCAGTGATACCGGCGGAATCACTCCATGAACCAGGTATAAATATATAACGGGCAGAAAAGACAAAACTGAGGCAAGCAACAGAGTAATCATGCCAAGCTTTATCGCCGGCGCTCTCCAGTCTTTATCCATGTTAAAATTTTTATCTGACATAACTTCACCTCCAAGTTATAATTTAACTCATTAAGCTGACAATTACAGCCCCAAACATGCCGATCAGCATGGCTATACCAAGTGAATACTCCTTAAGCGCAGGGACTTTTTTTATAACGACTGTAACCATTAGGACCATGGAAATTCCGCCCACAATTACAGCAACAAGCCTTGCCCCTCCCGCTACTACATCGCCTGAATTGAGATAGCCAAAAACTCCAAGCATGGCGGCGCCGCTTAGCATTGCCAGCCATTTTGCATTTCCGCCCCCGATAACATCTCTGAGAGTTTCCAGTTTATGGCTGAAAAGCCCCACCAGGAGCAGCCAGCCCACGCCATTTATGGCCATTGTCCACCATGAAGTTGCCAGCGCCATCATGTCGTATTCCGGTGAGCCAAACCCAACGCCATAAGCTTCTGCGCCTACCCGGGCTGCGGTTAATTCTGTCGGGGCGGCGCCGATAATTGATAATCTCATCCAACTCATGGGGCCTCCAATAACCGACATCATGCCAACCATGATAATAAAGATTGCTATTACAGGACCGATGGCAGTGATAAGACCTGTCCTGAAAGCAGTCTTACAGGTTGCTTGGCTCATGCCAATCTTGTCGGCTGCAGCATAAGCAAGCTTAACATACATTATTGATTGTACTGCAACCAAGCTTACCAGGATGGCAGCAATAACCCAAACTCCAAACTCATTAGCAATTCTTAAAATTTCTTCAGCCAATATATTCACTCCTCCGCGTTTTTTTAATACTCTCCTCGACCGGAACACCTTTCTTTAATGCCTGCAATCACCCGCTTTCTTTAATTCTAATTGTGCCGCGCACTTTATTATTATCTACAGAATGTCAAAAAAATGAAACAGGTTTTTGTAGACAAAAAGACAGTCTCAGAATTTACCTCTGCACACCAATAATATGTACTTTAGCGGTAAATTCTTCTCTGTCCTTTGACCTGAGAGATTCTTCAGCATGCTGAATTTCTCCTTCGGTGACCGCTAAGCAGCACGGTCTCTCCAGAGCTCCGTCAGAATGCGGTACTTTTACCTGAGAGTTTCAGTCAGCGACTTTGCCCCTTCGGTGCCCTTAAGTGTATACTTAAAGGTCTCTCCCACAATCCTCATCCGGTAGAATATTAATTTTAAAAACATTAAATTTTTATAATCATTTTATTTCTATATAAATTAATGATCTCCTGCTTTAGTGTGAATTTTTTATTTAGTTTTCCACAGTAAATCGGCCAGGTTGCACCTTTAACATAATTGTCAGGCAGGCAAAAAGCGGCCCAACTGCAGCACCAAAATCACTATGTTAAAGGTTCTATTTTTGTTGTTACTAAAATTTTTCAAAACAAAAGACAGTTCCAGAGTTCACCATTGCACACTATTTACAATGTACTATGGAGGTAAATTCTGCCCTGCCCTTGAGACCTGAGAGATTTTTCAGCACAGCTGAATTTATCCTTCGGCGACCGCTAATCATTACGGTCTCTCCCAAATTCTTAATATCCTGCTATTAATATTTTCCTTTTCAGAGCGCAGTGAATAGGTTTAAACTGTCCCTACCTCTACTCTGTTCTTGATTAAATCATATTCCTGTTCAGATATTTTTCGTGCTCCGTCTAAAACCCTGGCCAGTATTTTTTCATAAAAGGCCGCGACCGCAGTCTCCTTGTCATAGTGGCTTAAGGGGTAAACTTCAGACAGTGGCCTGCGTGCTTTTTCTTTTTTAAAATTAGTTGCTTTAACATTTGTATGTACAAGAATGGCTTTTTCCACACCAGATTTTTCATCCTTGAGAGTAGAGGAAACAACAGGATAGATTTTGTAAGCAATGGCCCGCTCGTCGTCAAAATAGTATTCACACATCTCAATATCCCTCCCTGAAGTTTGTGCAACCGGTAAAATACGGGCAGTTGATCTATTACTATAATTCTTCGCGACAGTTTTACTTTCTCCTGCCGTTTTTCGCTTTCATACTTTAAATAAAATCCTGTCTCCCTACATACTATTTCTCAGAAATTAAAATTATCACACTGCTTTACTGTACAAAAAGACGCACCGTTTGGCACGCTGCGTCTTGTAATTTACTCCATTTTTCCTGTCTCCACCAATTCTGCAACAGGCACCTCCATTGTCCGGCAGCTGCCTACAACTGTTATATACGCATTTCCGTTATTCATAATATCTTCCAGCCAAACCGGCTCTTCTCTGTAGACCACTTCAATTTTCTCCGGCGCAGCCATTATTTCCTGGGCCCTCTTAATTTGCATCAAACCACCCCTTTCACACCATAGTATGCATAATTTTAAAAAGATTAATCCTCTTCTTTAAACATTATCTCCCAAGCAATATTTTTGAGTGACACTTACCTGGCGGTTGTTATTTCCTTTAGTGCAGCAAGAATTTCTGTCACGTCCAGCTGGGTGCTGCCATAACCGAATGAGAAACGAAGCGTACCTGCGGGGAATGTGCCCAAGGTGCGGTGGGCGTAAGGAGCGCAGTGGAGCCCGGAGCGTGTCATGATACCGTATGCCTGATCGAGTATAAAGCTGAGATCTCCGCTGTCCATACCTTCTATGCTGACAGATATTGTAGCCGTTGTCGCGGCGGCGTCAGTGGGTCCGTAAACTTTGATGCCGGGGATTTGCGCAAGCCCCTGCCGGAAACGCTCTGTCAGCTCTCGTTTTTGCCTGCCCAAAGCTTCTGTTCCAGCATCAAGTACAGTCAAAACTCCGGCATTCAAACCGGCAATTCCAGGCACGTTTTGTGTGCCGCTCTCAAATTTATCCGGCAGAAAGCCGGGTTGGCGCTCCTGTTCGGAGCGGCTGCCTGTCCCCCCTTCTACCAAAGGCTCTGTAATCTCGGCTGCACGTTCACTGATGCACATGCCCCCGATTCCCGGCGGGCCAAGCAATCCTTTATGGCCGGTAAAGGCCAGGTAGTCACAGCGCAGAGCAGCAAAGTCAACTTCTTCACTACCGGCAGTTTGTGCCGCATCAACGGCATAGAAAGTGTCAGTCCCAGCCAGTATTTCCCCTGTTTCATAGACCGGCAGCAGCGCCCCGGTGACATTTGAGGCGTGGGTAAGAATCACAAGTCTTGTACTGGGCCGCAGTTTTTTCTTCACCTGTAGCGGGTCGAGGGATGAGTCCGGGTTGCACTGGAGGAATTCAACTTGGAGCTCAAGTTCGCCCGCCAGGCGTGACAGGGGGCGGACAACTGAGTTGTGTTCTACAGAAGAAACCAACACATGATCGCCAGTGCGCAGCAGGCCTTTCAGCAACAGGTTTAGCGAGTAGGTAACGCTGGGAGTAAATATCACCTGCTCCGGGCGGGCGGCATTAAACAACTCCGCCAGGCGGGACCTGGATTCATAGACAAGCCTGGCGGCATCGAGAGACCTTTTATAGCCTCCCCGCCCGGGACTGCAGCCGATGTTATTGAGGTAAGCTGTCATAGCAGCAGCCACTGCAGGCGGGCGGGGGAAAGTGGTAGCTGCATGGTCGGCATAGATTTCGCGCATTATTTCTCCTCCTCAGCTGTAAAAAAAGATATCAAAAACCGGCGCAGTTCCCTGCCCGCATTGGATAGCACACGCTTGTCATGGTAGACAAGAGAAAACCGGCGCGCAAGCTCAAGCCCTCTTAAGGGACGGGTTGACAATAAGCCGAACTGTTCATAGTCTTCCACCACAAAGCGCGAAATTACTGTAACGCCAAGGCCCTGTCTAACAGCCTGCTTAATAGTCTCCTGGCTTTCATAAATGCTGATACGAAAGCGGCCCAAGCCCACCCCCACGCGCTGCAGTTCTTTTTCCAGCAAAGAGCGTGTGCCTGAACCGGGCTCCCGCAGGAGAAGCCTGAATTCTGTCAGATCTTCAACCGACAATTCTTTTCGTGCCAGAACACTTTTATATTCTTCACGATTGGGGATTGCCGCCACCAAAATATCTTCCATCAAAGGAACATAGGCCAGCCGCGGCAGATTGTGTCTTTCTCCGACTACTCCAAGCGGGTACTGATAGTTAAACACACTTTCGCAAACACGGCGGGAGTTTTCCTGTTTAAGGCACACGGTGGCAGTGGGGATTTTTTTTTCAAACCGTGCTATGGCGCCTGGTAAAAAATACTGGCAGGGCACTGACGAGGCTGCCATTGTCAGGACTTCAGCGCTAACTTTTTTCTCACTGATCTCGCAGATAGTTTTTTTTCTCAAATCAAGCATATCACAGGCATAACGGTAAAGTGTTTCTCCTGCCGGCGTAAGCATTATCTCCCCTTTGCCGCGGTCGAACAAAGCAGTGCCCAGCGTGTTTTCCAGACTCTTCACATGAGCGCTCACAGTAGGTTGGCTGAGATAGAGCATATCGGCAGCCCGTGAAAATGAGCGCTGAGATACCACCATTACAAAAGCTTCAAGCTGATAAAACTCCATTTTTTCACTCTCCTGTGCGAGTATTTTCACATGGCAGGGTAGAATTCCTGCATGAATTTTTGAATCTTTGTTCCTTATCTTATCTATAGGTCAGAATATGTTATAGATGAAAGCTATTTGTCCTGACAAAGTTTTGCCAATATAATTAGGGTAAATGTGAAAATATTTACAAGAGGTGATCTGTTTGGAAAGGCGGCTCATAGTTTGTTCCGGCGTTTTTTTGGGATTGCTTGGCGTAGTGCTTGTTAAATTTGGCAATCCTGCCAACATGGGAGTATGTGTGGCATGCTTTTACCGCGATATAGCGGGTGGATTGGGACTGCACCGTACCGCAGCAGTCCAATATTTGAGGCCTGAAATATCCGGCTTTATTCTTGGTTCCTTCCTGATATCTCTATTTACAGGCGAGTTTCGCGCCCGCGGCGGCTCCTCCCCTATGCTTCGTTTCCTGCTGGGATTCACTGTCATGATTGGAGCACTCGTTTTTTTGGGCTGCCCGCTGCGCATGCTGCTTCGACTCTCAGCAGGCGACCTTAATGCTCTTGTCGGACTCTTTGGATTTATTGCCGGGATTTTTGCAGGCGTCTTTTTCCTGCGGCGGGGATTTTCGCTTGGACGCTCCGTCAATCTGGTCCGTGCCAACGGCCTCTCCATCCCTGCCGTAGCAATTATCTTGGTTTTACTGGCAGTGGTTGCACCGGCATTTATATTTTTCAGTGAAAGCGGTCCCGGCTCTTTTCGAGCCCCTTTCGCTGTCTCTCTTGCCGCAGGGCTGCTCATAGGAATAGTTGTTCAGCGCAGCAGGCTCTGCCAGGCAGGCTGCTTCCGTGATCTGTTTCTTTTAAAAGACCCTCATCTTCTCTACGGCTCACTGGCTATTTTTATCACCGCCCTTATCTTTAACCTTGGCTTTGGCTATTTCAGGCTTGGCTTTAGCTCACAGCCCGTGGCGCACACAGACGGCATCTGGAATTTCCTGGGCCTGGCTTTGGTGGGACTGGGTTCAACCTTGCTTGGAGGGTGCCCTCTGCGTCAGACAGTGATGGCAGGTGAGGGTGACGCCGATGCAGGCATGTCTTTCCTGGGGATGCTCGTGGGTGCGGCATTCGCCCACAACTTCGGGCTGGCTTCGAGTGCTGCAGGCGCCACGCCCAATGGAAAATGGGGAGTTGTCCTTGGTTTTATGTTCCTTTTAAGTATTGGTTTCACTGCTGTTTTACCCAAAATTAAAGTTCCTTTAAAAGGAGAGGTTTCCTATGACGTCTAAGAGTGAAGTCCTCGATGTACGCGGCCTATCCTGCCCTGAGCCCGTTGTCAGGACAAAGGACTTTCTGGGCAAAATATCCACCGGCAGTATGACTATTTTATCCGACAGCAAGGTGTCTGTGGAGAATATCAGCCGCTTTGCGAAAAATTCCGGATATACTTTTGCTGTTGAGGAAAAGGAAACTCATTTTATTATCAGTATAAAACAAAAATAAAGGACTGACAAATGACTTGGAAACATATTGCGTTGCCTCATTTCCATCGGTTTCCCACGCCCTGCGCTTTGAAAAACTGATGAATTCACTACAGGAGCCGGTTACACTCATTCCTGTGCCTCGTATTATCTCTTCATCGTGCGGCATCGCTGCCCGTTTCCCCCTAGACAGGCTTGAGAAAGTCACCCGTCTTATAGCCTCAGGCCAGGCTGAGGTGGAAAATATTTATCATTTCTCCTCTAACCACAGGAGCTTAAGCGCTGTATCCTGCCCGGGGCCGTGGGACGCACAATAAAATACAAAAATACAAAACAAGCGCATGCACCTACCCAAACCGGGATGCTTATGATACAATAAATCTTAGTATTGGGAAGGAGCTGGTTTTGTGTCACAACTGCCAAATATTATTGCACTATTTTTTGATTTACTCATTTGGCTGATAATAGCGCGCGTTATATTATCTTGGCTTCCCCACAATCCTAAAAGTCCCCTGATACGCCTGCTTTACGAAGGCACAGAGCCGCTGCTGGCACCTTTCAGAAAGATATTGCCAAAAACCTCTTTACCGGTCGATCTTTCCCCCCTGCTGGCCTGGGTGGTGCTTCAGGCGGTAAAGTATGCCATTCTAAGTATGCTATAGTTTTAAATGGCGCATAATTTCCTCCTGCAGCCAAACACTAAAGCGGGAGGTTTTTTTATGTATTTATTCCGTTTAAAACGCAATATCGGCCGTCTTGATATGGCCATCCGCATCATAGCAGGCAGCATACTCGTCGCTTTGGGGGCGCTGCGTGTTTTTCCCGGCAGTTATATTGGTGCTGCAGTTGCCGTTCTCTTGGGCGTTTTCCTTATAATTGAAGGTGTGTCGCGTTATTGAATTTTACTTGACTTGCTGGGTTGGCCAACCCGCAAAAAGTAGCGTTACAGAATCGACTACGGAGAGTGATAGAAAATGTCTCAACCCGTGATTACGGTTTATGCAGCGGGAAAGTTCTGAATGTCGTGCCTTGAGGTGAAAGAGTTCCTTTCACAGCATAACTTTGAATTCAAAGAATACAATATCATTGAAGACCGAAACGCCTTCGAGGAAATGTGGCTTATATCAGGACAAAAAGCAGCACCGGTGACCACAGTTAATGACTCTGTTATAGTAGGCTTTAAAAAGGACATGTTGTCTGAGGCGCTTGAGCTTAATATTTTCTGAAGTCAAACAGATGGACAAAAAAATATGAGCATTTCCCTTGCTCAGTTTAAAGGTGGCACAGCGTGCCTTTTTATTGTCTTTAACTAATTCTTCCTGTATAATGAAGCCAGCGATAATAAACGGATTATACCGCTGGAAGGTGAAATAATGAGCCAATTGGAAAGTAAAGTAATAGCAAGCGCTGCCATCCGTCTTGCCCTTACAGTTGACCGTGAACATGAACGTGAACTAAAATCCGAACTGGCAAGGGAGGGTATACGTGCAACCGCCGTCGACTACGGCGGTGAATTTATTTCCTCTGTACAGAAAGTTGTGGAAAGAGCTGTGGTAGCAGCCAAGAGAGAGGGTGTGATCGAAACCACTCACCTTGGTGAGGGTGGAGTGGCCGGCGCTACGCGCGAAGCTCTTTCACAGATCATGCCCAAAGCCCTGGGGTTAAATGTGGGTGGCAAAGTGGGTATTGCCCGCAAAGGAGACCATGTAGCTGTGGCCATTTTCTTTGCCATCGGACTACTGCACTTAAATGAGGTGGCTATAGGGCTCGGCCACCGTGCTATCTGAAATTATTATTCCTCTTCCTTTCCATACAGCCTTGCCCGCATCAGGGCGTCTTCACCAAAGCGGTCTCTGACACGGTCCACTGCCTTTGTGAGGAGGTTGAGTCTCTCGCCTCCGCTGTCAAACAGGCGGAGTTGGTGGCCGTTTTCGGGCTTTGACAGATTCGAAGCACTGATGCCGAGCAGCCTTACTTTTCTCCAGGGCTCAAAACTTCTGTGGTAAATTTCCCTTGCTGTCTGATAAATTACATCAGTTAAACTGGTGGGTTCAGTTAGAGTGCGGGAACGTGTAGTAGTGACAAAATTATGGTCTTTAACAGTAAGAGTAATTGTTCTTGACATATAATCGCCATGCCGCAGCCGTCTGCCCACACGCTCACTTAAATCAAGCAGTACCGCCGCCACGTCCTCAGGATTGTTAATGTCTGCAGGCAGCGTTATTGAGTGGCCTACTGACTTTACATCATCGAGGGCTGCAGGATCCACAGGGGAATCGTCACGGCCATGGGCCAGGCGATGCAGTGCCTCGCCGATAACACCAAAGCGGCTCTCCAGCAAGCGTACAGGCATGGCCGCCAGTTGTCCGATAGTCTCCACTCCCATCTCCGCCAGCTTAGGAGCCATCTTCCTGCCCACTCCCACCAGTTCTCCCACCGGCAGGGGCCAGAGGACCGCCGGCACATCTTCCGGGCGAATTTCTGTAAAGCCACGGGGTTTGCGGCGCTCCGACGCCATCTTGGCCAAAAACTTGTTACAGGATATGCCGATTGAAGAGGGGATATTTAATTCCTGCTCAATACGGAACTGTAAATCACGGCCGATATCGGCAGCTGTACCCAATAAACGTTCACAGCCTGATACATCGAGCCATGCTTCATCAATAGAAAAAGGCTCCACCAGGGGCGTATAGCTGCGCAGTATTTCCAGTATCCTAAATGAGTAATCCAGGTAAAGCCTGTGGTCAGGCGGGACAAAGATTGCGTGGGGGCAAAGCTTTCTGGCCTGCCAGACAGCCATTGCTGTTTTCACACCGCACCTTCTGGCTTCATAAGACGCGGTGAGTATAATACCGTGCCTCTTTTGGGGGTCGCCTGCCACCAGAAGTTGTTTGCCTTTCCATGCAGGGTTTTCGGCCTGGTGGCACGATGCAAAAAAGGCATTCATGTCCACGTGGATAATATGCCGCATCAAACCACCCCCCGAATATATGTTCTCTTTTATTATAACATAAATAATCTCATTCAGCCACCGTGTTGGTTTACGCCAGTATTTCCATTAAAGCTTTCTCTGCAACTTCTGCCATTGCCTCATACCCTTCAATATTGGGATGGCAGCCATCGGTGGTCAGTTCAGCCCTGAATCTGCCGTCACTGTCAAAAAATGCCTGGTGAAAGGGAATGACAACATTGTTGTAAGCAGCGGCAATGTTAAGAAAATATGAACGATATTCCGACAGGAGCACTTCCACCCCGGGCTCGTCCACCGGGGTGGGCAGGCCGATAATGGCCTCAATCCCTTCCTGCCGGCAGTTTTGGCATATTTCTTTTATGTTTAAACCTACGCTGGAAACAGGCTGGCCCCAGTAAGCATCATTGGCTCCGCCTAATATAAGCAGGTGGCTTGGGCGGCAGGAAAGAGCCTGAGGCAGCCTCTGCAGCATAAAAGCGGTGGTATCACCATTGATGCCACCGTTAATTATTTTTATTTCAAGTTTTTGAGACGCCATTTCCACCCAGGAATAACGTGGCCCGTAAGGAAAGCCATAGGTAATCGAATCTCCCAGGGCAAAGATGTTAATCTGCTTCACTTATATCACCCAAACTTTAATTCTCCGCCTCTTCGCCCTTTTCCTTCCTGTCATCCCCGGCAGCAGGTATATTCTGCTCAGGCTTGCCCGTTCTGTACTGCGCCGGGACAGGTGAGTACACATCCCTTGACAATTTTTCCCTTCTAATTTCTTCTCCGTAAAGATAGGTAATACGCCAGACAGTTACTCTCCAGCCGGGCTGCCCGTCCTTTATCTTCTCCACCGCCCCGGCGGGCAGTTCGTCTGTCTCGGTATACACAGCCCCCTGAGCGATCATTTCGCGGTCCGTCACCAATATTTTTACTTCGTGGCCCGGAATAGGGTCGCCGTAAATACTGATAGTAATATTGTTGCCAGATAAGAATGTCCTGATCCACACAGCGTGGTTCCTGTTATTAAGAAACTTGAAGTCAAGCCAACCGTAAGAGACTGTGGCGTCAAGGCCCGGTGGAAGATACCCTACTGTAAGCCCGTGGTTGGTGCGTTCAACTATACTCAGGTCAGCCAGTAGAATGGCGTTATAAAGTGTGGATGAAACCTGGCAGATCCCCCCCCCTATCCCTTCAACCAGTTGCCTGTTGACAATAACCGGCGCCGGCTTGTACCCCTGTGCCGCCCCGACATTGCCAACATTATCATTGAAGGAAAATACTCCATCAGGTTCAACCAAGACGCCATCCAGGGCAGCGGCGGAAAGACGAATATTGTGTACCCGATTTGGTATGGCATTTGAGAATACAGTTGTATATGTGGCAATTTCTTCCCTGATGAACAAAGATTCAAGGTGCGCAGCGGTCTGCGCTGCTGCTGTCTCCTCTAGCGCAATTTCAATGGTGGGTAGGGATGGATAATAAGAGAGTGCTGAATTAAGGCGTTCTAAGGTCCCTTCTATATCCAATTCGCGTCCGGGGATATCCCCAATGATGACTGCTTTTTTTCTATCCTCAGTCAGATTCAGCTCCGCATCTTTTGCCGGTGTGCTGACATCCTGACGAATTTGCTCTACGGCAGCATAAAAGACCTCTCTGTTAACTGAAAAGACAAGTGGAACAGTAACTGGCTTAAATAGCAGCGTTAAACGTGCAGGATAAGAAAGCAGGTGGTTCTCTCTCCCGCCTGTATGATAGGCATCAAAGCAGCTTTGGTAATCAACTTCCACCCCCAGCTCTTCGCAGGTGATATTCCATTTATTGTCACCCAAGCTGAAAAAGAGAGGCATGGCAGCAAACCCCTCTTCAGCCAGTTTTAAATCTAAAAGTCTGCCTGCCTCCTCAGGTGTCAACCCACCAACAGCCATATCGCCAAGATATACACCGTGGTAAACACGCTGCCCAAAATAAAGATAATCCGCGACTATTAAAAGTGAAAAAAGCGATATGATTGCGGCAGTCAAAATCATACACGTATGCAGGTGGACCTTTTTTGGCATTCTACCACCTACTTCTATTTTTAATCTGCTACGTTCATTTTATGGGAAAACCGATAAGTTTATGTTTACGATATTTTTTTTTGCAATGTATATTAATTTTAAAAAAGGCCATAATAAGAACGAACCTCACAGCGGCCGAAAGTCTAATGTAAATGGCTCAATTTACATTACACCAAACAAAAGCCTTCCTGTGAGGTTCGTTTTTTATTTTTTTAACCAAGAAGTGAGAGTAAAATCCCGGCAGCAATGGCTGAGCCGATAACACCTGCCACATTTGGCCCCATGGCGTGCATGAGCAGATAATTATTGGGGTTTGCTTCCCTCCCCACCACCTGAGATACACGGGCAGCCATTGGCACTGCAGAAACACCGGCTGAGCCGATTAAAGGGTTAACTTTCCCACCGCTTGCTTTGCACATTATTTTACCCATCAGTACACCGGTGGCGGTTCCCACGGCAAAGGCAGCCAGACCTAAGACAACAATTGAAATAGTGCTCACAGTCAAAAACTTATCGTGACTTGCTGATGCACCGACTGCTATCCCGAGCATAATCACAATTATATTATTAAAGTCGTTTTGTGCTGTCTTGCTAAGCCTGTCGGTTACCCCGGACTCACGCAGTAAATTGCCGAACATGAGCATACCAAGAAGAGGTATGGCCGGCGGCAGGAGAAGGCCGCAAAGTATGACAACAATTACAGGGAAAAGAATCCGCTCTGTGCGTGAGACAGGCCTCAACTGCTCCATCACAATTTGTCTCTCCGCCTTGGTAGTCAGCAGTTTCATTATAGGCGGCTGGATAATAGGCACCAACGCCATATATGAATATGCTGCGATAGCAACTGATCCCAACAGATGAGGGGCGAGTTTGGAAGTCAGAAAAATTGCCGTTGGGCCGTCAGCGCCGCCGATTATACCGATAGAGCCTGCTTCAGCGGGAGTGAATCCCAGCAATATAGCGCCGATTAAAGTGGTGAAGATACCGAACTGTGCAGCAGCCCCAAGCAAAAGTGTCCTGGGGTTGGCGATTAGAGGCCCAAAATCCGTCATTGCACCAATGCCAAGGAATATCAGCGGAGGGAATATTCCCAGGCCTATTCCCTGGTAAAAATAGTACACCAGCCCACCGGAGGAAATAAGCTTTCCTGCTTCGTCAAAGACAGGGGCTGTCATGATACCGCCAAGGGGCAGGTTTACAAGCAGCATGCCAAAACTTATCGGTACAAGCAGCAGTGGTTCGTATTTTTTTTCCACGCCAAGGTAAAGCAGGATGCAGGCAGCAATAATCATGATTAGTTGGGGAATTGTCATAGAGGCGAACCCGGTACCCTGTAAAAATATAAGCAGCTTCTCCAGCATTTAGACTCGCCTCCTTTACTCTATGACGACCATCAAATCACCGGTGTTTACGTTGCTCCCTTTACTGACGGCAACTTCTTTAACCACTCCTGCTGTTGACGCAGTAACCTCATTTTCCATTTTCATTGCTTCAAGAATTAATAAAACATCTCCTATTTTAACCGACTGCCCGCTGCTTACAAGTACGTTTAAAATAACCCCGGGCATTGGCGCAGAAATGACAGTACTCCCTCCCGCAGGCTGAACCGGTTTTGACTGAGGTGCCGGGGACGGCTTTACTGCCATTGGCGGTGCTGCCAAAGGAGCCGGGGGTGGGGATTTAGGGACTGAAGCTGGCTGAATTGGCGCGGGAGGCCTGGCGGTTGGTACAAAAGTGGGTGTGGCTGTTGCAGGCGCACCAAACTCCTCTACGAGAACATCATAGGGTTGTCCGTTTACAGTAACTCTGAACTTTCTCATTTTCTTCTCTCCCTTCGAAAAAGAAATAGATCCTGACGCCTTTCCATCAAAGTTTTTCTGCCCAGGAGCGACCATGTTGACATCTGTTTGGCCACAGGGGCCGATGTTTGCGCCGGGACTACAGAAAACTCCATGGCAGGTGAGTCCACACACACTCCGAGAACTGAGGCAATAGCTGCTACAACTTCCGGGGGTGTTCCGTAGGACTGCCTGCAAACTGCCGCTGCTGCCGCAACGGGCGCCGCCACGGTTTCTTCAAGTGCAACCGGCGGCAGCACATTGATTTTTTCCTGCTTTGGCTCGGTTTTGACGGGCTTTGCCAGACAGCGGCTAAACCCAATCAAAATCAGGTACAGCATATATAACGTAATCATAACTACAGTAAAGCCAATAACCATAGTTTCCAAACCAAAGATTATGTTGCTGGGCATCTATATCTCCTCCCGTACAGCTGTTATTACGACCACGGCAGAATACTTGCCTGCTTTCGGCAAGATGAATGCCTTTCATCAAAACATGCCTTATAAATTTGAGGCTGGCCGAAAATAAAGTCGTAGATTTTAATATTTCCCGCAATTATCATGTATTTCTAAAAAAAATACCTTTTACATACAGGTACTGACAGTAATTATATCATTTATTCGCTGTATGGTCAAAATAATCCTTCTCTGCACTGCAGTAAAATTTAAGCAGATTCTGCATGATTACCTGCAGGCCCGCAGGGCAGACAGTTCCTGCCGTGATACACCGCAAGCTGCCAGTGTGCCTGCAATGCCTTCACCACAACCATGATAGTCAGACCCTCCTGTAACCAGCAAGCCCCATTCACGGGCCAGGGAGCGATAGCGGCTAACAGCGTGCCAACTGTGTTCAGGGTGGTATACTTCAAGGCCCTGAAGCCCACTGCACAAAAACTCTTTCAGTAAGCTGTTGTCGCCTGTAAGGCCGGGGTGCGCCCAAACAGCAACTCCACCGGCTTTTTTAATAATATTGATTGCCTCCTGAGGTGTCAGTTTAAACCGCTCCACATAAGCCGGCCCCTGATGGCCGATTAATTCATCGAAAGCCTGTTTCATATTCTTTACATAACCTCTTTCCAGCAATGCTCTGGCTATATGAGGCCTTCCCGGAGCTGCCCGCCCCGCAATGCGGCTGACTGATTTCATTTCAATATTTTTACCCAAAGACTCCAGTTTTTCTACCATTTTTTCTGCCCTGCCCGCGCGGCTTTTCTGCAGTGCAGCCAGAAGCAAAGAAAGTTCGTAATTATTAATATCTATATAATAGCCAAGGATGTGAATTTCTTTATCCCGGTGCTCAGTACTGAGTTCAATACCCGGGATAACTTCAAGCGAAGTTTTTTCCGCAGCCTGCACCGCCTCTTTAAGCCCGTCAACTGTATCATGGTCAGTAACTGAGATGGCGTGCAGCCCCAATCGTGCTGCGCTCGCAACAACCTCCTGGGGGGTCAATAAGCCATCACTGGCGGTGGTATGTATGTGCAAATCAGCTGCTACGGCCATTTCATGTCCCCTGTTCTTTTAAGATTTTCCCCAGCACTTGCAGAAAATTGCCACCCAATATCATCCTGATTTCTTCCATATTGAAACCACGTTTTATCAAACCTGCGGTAAGTGCTGGCAGGTGCGATACATCTTCCAGCCCCGGAATTGTTTCTTGTATACCGTCAAAATCAGACCCAAGTGCCAGCATCCCGGTGCCAAAGCGTTCAGCAATATAACAAAAATGGTCCAGCAAATGGTCAAGGTTTACGCCGGGGGCAGAAGTTGTAAATGGAGGGTAAAAGCAGATACCAATGGTACCCCCCTGGTCACGCAGAGCCCGCAGTTGGCTGTCATCGAGATTCCTTCTGTGGTTGCAGACTCCTGCCGCATTGGCATGGGTTACTACCACCGGGGATGAAGAGTGTTCAAGGACATCATAAAAAGAGCGGGGTGAAAGGTGGGACGCATCAACCATTATGCCCAGTTTATTCATCTCTGACACCACTTCCCTGCCAAACGCTGTCAATCCTCCCGCAGCACTGCCTACTCCCACGCCATCCGCCAGTTCGTTCCTGTGGTTCCAGGTAAGGCCCATACCCCGCATACCCAGGTGGTAGAGGCAGTGTAAGACTTCCAATTCGCCTTCAAGTGCCTCTCCTCCTTCCACAGTAAGAAGTGCCGCCAATTTCCCCCCATTTAGTGTTCTTTCCAATTCATCCAAGTTCTTTACTACTGCCACATTATTACTATTGTTTCCCATCTCGCGGGCAAAATGCTCAAAGAGGACAAGGGTCCGCCGCAGGGCGCCACAGGGCGTATAGCGGGGTTCAACACAACAAACAGCAAAGCACTGTAAGTTTACACCCCCCCTGCGCAATCTTGGCAGATCGATGTGGCCTGTGTTATTTTCAACATGAAAGCTGTATTCTCCTTTTGGCTTGCAAAACAGATGAATTGTGTCACAATGTCCGTCAGCAATCAGTATTTTTGCGTTATTTTCAGACGCGCATTCCAGGTTCCCATCGTTCAATCCGAGCACCTCCACTGTTTTTCGCATTAATATAGTAACATACAATCAGAATATGCTCTAAAAAAATAAAAAAAACACCCAAAGCATCCTCTGGGTGGAATTCTCTGGAATTTACTCAACGGGGCTCCACTATGAGCTTAATTGCTGTTCGTTCTTCCCCGTCAATGATAATATCAGTAAAGGCCGGAATACAAATTAAATCCATACCGCTTGGTGCCACAAAACCTCTGGCAATGGCCACCGCCTTTACTGCCTGATTGAGTGCACCGGCGCCGATGGCTTGCATTTCAGCGTTGCCTCGTTCTCTTAAAACCCCTGCCAGTGCTCCTGCCACAGAATTCGGATTTGATTTTGCTGAAACCTTTAATACATCCATTGCGGGACCTCCTGATATTTTGACTTTTCTGACAATTAAATTCAGCAAAAGTTAACGAATTCCTGCTAATTGAGTTAAACTTTTTTAAATAGTGTGAAGATCGTATAACCTTTGTATGGAGAGAGCCAATCCTGTCTCAGTGTCAATTTCTACAATCACACCGTTAAATTGGCTGACAGGGCTCTTGGCCACCTCAAAGCGCACGGGAAGTTGTGTCAGGAACTTTTCAATTACAGCTTCGGGCTGCACACCAAGGATGGACTCATATGGCCCTGTCATGCCCACATCGGTAATATAGGCGGTGCCCCCTGACAGAATTCTTTCATCAGCTGTCTGAACATGTGTATGAGTACCAAAAACAGCAGAAACACTTCCGTCCAGGTATCGCCCCATAGCTATTTTTTCTGAAGTGGCTTCGGCGTGAAAGTCCACTACTAAGACAGGGGTATTGAGGCGCAGCCGCTCCACTTCGGCGGCAGCAAGGCGAAAGGGACAATCAAGCGGCGGCAAAAAAACTCTTCCGCTAATATTAAGAACAGCAATGCTTTTGCCCTGGCATTTATAAACCGCAGAACCACTCCCAGGCGCGCCTTCAGGATAATTAAGCGGTCGTACTATTCGTTTTTCACCGGCAAGATATTTCAGCGATTCTTTTTTATCCCAGACATGGTTGCCCATGGTCAGCACGTCAACACCATATGTAAACAACTCACCAGCTGTCTTCTCGTTAAAACCAATGCCTCCTGCCAGGTTTTCACCGTTGGCGATGGTAAAATCGATTTTATAGTTTTCCTTGATTCGCGGCAGCATGTCACGGACACATTCGCGCCCTGGACGTCCCACCACATCTCCAATCATCAGAATGCGCAATCGGAATCCTCCTTAATGGGGTATAGAACGGAAACACAAATGAAAGCTTACGCATATTATGAGAATTTTACGTCCTATTTATCATATACATAGACTTTACCCGCTTCCCTGAATGCAATCAGGTTTTCTTTTTTGGCGCCTGCGGTGTGGCTCAGCAGATACTCTATAATCTCTTCCTGGCGGAACATCTCCTCGTCCCTTACAATGTCATCAATATCAGTATCCTTAAGAATTATTGAAGGAAAAGAAACGTCAATCAGAGATGTCAGCAGTTGGATATTTTCCAGGCAAAGCGCGTCGGTTTTGCATGTTATCTCGATCAGACTCATTTTGCCTGAGCGGACCAGTTTTGTCAAAACAGAAAGTTCATCACCCGTTAATTCGTTAAAAGCATCCAACGATTCATCCAACTTACTCTTAAAAAGAGCATATTCTTCTTTTGACACCGCACCCTGCAGTATAAAGGTAAACTTACATTTTTCTTTGGGCATATCAAAATTAATGGCCATTATCTCTGGAAAACGCATTAAAAGTGAAATGAGCAGATTTGTTACAAAAGCATCCTGTTTTGTATTTTGTTTTATTTTTCCCACAATTAAACATCCTCCGTTAATCGCTGACAGTCAACTGTTAATTCCATAGCAGACAAAAGAATTCCTGCTTTCTCTTCCTAAAAAAACAATGCAATTTTTGCCTGCAGACAGACCCACTGCAAAAATAAACAAGCGGAGGGTATACCTCCGCCTGTTATTTATTTAGCGTAATCTACGGCGCGTGTTTCCCGGATTACAGTAACTTTTATCTGTCCGGGATATTCAAGGTCTTCTTCGATTTTTTTCACTATTTCACGTGCCATCTGTACACTGGACAGGTCGTCCACTTTTTCGGGTTTAACCATGATTCTTATTTCCCGTCCTGCCTGAATGGCGTAAGCTTTATCTACGCCTTCGAAGGAGTCGGCTATTTCTTCAAGTTTTTCCAACCTCTTAATATAGTTTTCCAGTGTCTCGCGGCGTGCTCCTGGCCGGGCGGCTGAAACTGCGTCCGCGGCCTGTATGAGTACAGCCTCTAAAGTCATAAATTCCTCGTCGCCGTGGTGGGCAGCGATTGCATTTACAATTTCACGAGATTCGCGGTACTTTCTTGCCAGATCTCCGCCGATGGTTACGTGCGGCCCCTCAACCTCGTGGTCCGCTGCTTTTCCTATATCATGGAGAAGTCCCGCCCTTTTTGCAAACTGGATATCCAATCCAAGCTCAGCGGCCATGGCGCCTGCCAGATGAGCAACTTCAATCGAATGCTTTAACACATTCTGGCCATAGCTGGTGCGAAAACGGAGACGGCCCAAAAGCTTTACCAATTCAGGGTGTATACCATGCACTCCTGATTCAAAAGTGGCCTGCTCACCTTCCTCTCGGATACGCACGTCCACTTCCTGTCTTGCTTTTTCAACCATTTCTTCGATACGTGCAGGGTGAATGCGCCCATCTGCTACCAGTTTTTCCAGAGCAATCCGCGCCACTTCACGGCGTATGGGATCAAAACCGGATAGAATAACTGCTTCAGGTGTGTCATCAATGATGAGGTCGATACCTGTCATTGTTTCCAGCGTCCTGATATTTCGTCCTTCCCGTCCGATAATCCTGCCCTTCATTTCATCATTGGGCAGTGTAACCACTGAAACAGTGGATTCTGAAACGTGGTCCGCCGCAAATTTCTGGATAGCGTAGGTAATAATATGCCTGGCTTTTTTCTCAGCTTCTTCTTTAGCCTGGCTCTCTACGTCCTTAATCATCATAGCCATCTCATGCCTGATTTCATCTCTGACACGTGAAAGAATAATTTCTTTTGCTTCTTCGGTGGTTAACTCAGAAAGACGCTCAAGCTCTTCTAACTGCTTTTTGTAGAGCTGGTCCACTTTTTCCTGCGTTTCCCCGACTAAAGTTTCTTTTCCCCTTAATTCTTCTTCTTTTTTCTCCATAAACGCCGTTTTCTTGTCTAGGGCCTCTTCCTTCTGTAAAAGCCGGCGCTCCATACGCTGGAACTCAGCACGCCTTTCCCTGCTTTCCAGTTCCAGATCCTTTCTCATCTTGTGAACTTCTTCTTTGGCTTCAATTATCTTTTCACGTTTAACTGCCTGTGCGTGCTTCTCAGCTTCATCGAGAATCCTTTTCGCTTCTTCTTCAGCAGAGCTTATTTTACTCTCCGCTGCCCGTTTGCGGATAATATAGCCGATTGCCACGCCGACAGCGGTGGAAGCGAGTGATATAATAATTACAACTCCGATGTTCAATACGTTTTTCACCTCCTGTTGATTAAATAGGATAATGTCTAATTTGCAAGAAATAAAAGATAGCTGTGAGGGCACACAGCTATAAAGAGACTCATATCCATCTTACTGGTTAATAACCAGACATATGCTTTTTCAGCCAGTAAAAGATTTATATGATTAGGTCTGACGACCGTTAACTCTTTACGGACCCACACTGTAATCTTTCTGGATAAATTGTATCCGTTTTAAGGTATTATGTCAAGACAGCAGCCAAATTCTTCTGCAAGCGCCCTGCAGGAAGCATTTTCGCTAAAACCGCGATATTTAAGATGACGCAGTATCTGCAGACGGCTTTTATCCGTCTTTTTCAGGAGGCGGTGCACAAGCTGCACAGCCAGTTCTTTTTCTCTTTCTTCACTGAATATTTCATCCAGTGCTTCATGGCAGGTATTCCTGTCCACTCCGGCGCGCAAGAGAGCTGCCAGCAAAAAACGAGGCCCGCAGGGCTTGCGGGCCAGAAACTGCTCTGTAAATTCACGCGCAAATGCAATGTCGTCAAGCAAACCCTGCTCACTCAGTGCGCTGACTACCATTGCCGCCACGTCTTCAGTGGCGCCTTTTCTGAGGAGAGCTTCATATACCTGCCTGCGGGAGCGTCCTTTTATACAAAGCATACGGTATGCCTGGGCACGAAACTTTTCAATTTCTTTACAGTGACTCATTTTTTGTTTGCTCAAGCGCCACGCCGTTGGCGGGCAGGCCATGGGCTTCCCTTATTTTTCTCTCCAGCGACGCTGACAAATCAATGTTCTCACGCAGAAATTGGCGGGCGTTTTCACGTCCCTGGCCCAGCCTGTCTTCACCGAAAGAAAACCATGCTCCGCTTTTTTGAACCAGGTCCAGATCACAGCCTAAGTCCAGCAGGATTCCCTCACGGGAAATCCCTTCACCGTAAATAATATCAAAATCAGCTTGTTTAAAAGGAGGCGCCACTTTATTTTTAACCACTTTTGCCCTGGTGCGGTTGCCTACAGATTCGTTACCCTGCTTGAGTGTTTCCATGCGGCGCACGTCAAGGCGGATGGAAGCATAAAATTTTAACGCCCTGCCACCTGGTGTGGTCTCGGGGCTGCCGAACATAACTCCTACTTTTTCACGGATCTGGTTAATAAAGATTGCGGTAGTCTGAGATTTGGATATGGCGCCTGAAAGTTTGCGCAGTGCCTGAGACATGAGCCTGGCCTGCAATCCAACGTGGGAATCGCCCATTTCACCTTCTATTTCTGCCTTTGGTACAAGGGCGGCTACAGAATCTATTACTACTACGTCAATAGCCCCGCTTCTCACCAATGATTCCGCGATTTCAAGCGCCTGCTCGCCTGTGTCCGGCTGTGACACCAGGAGTTCATCTATATTGACACCAAGCCTGGAGGCGTAGGCAGGGTCAAGCGCGTGCTCAGCGTCGATAAACGCGGCGTATCCCCCTGTTTTCTGAGCCTCTGCAATCACATGGAGCGCCACAGTAGTTTTACCTGAAGATTCCGGCCCAAATATTTCTATTACGCGGCCACGGGGGAACCCTCCCACACCAAGAGCGATATCAAGGGAAAGTGAACCGCTTGGTATGATTGAGAAGTTAAGGCGCCCCGGTGAATCACCAAGTTTCATAATCGAGCCCTTGCCAAACTGCTTCTCGATTTGCATTAAGGCCATTTCCAAAGCCTTTTGTTTTTCCATTAAATTTACCTCCTAACCAAACATTTGTTCGTTATTTAAATTCGCTCTCCCAAAGTTAATTCCTGCCTGTGAGGGAAATATTTTTTTATTTTTTTTTTCTGCCTCCGCTTTTTGTTTTAGTTTTGACATTTAAAAAGAAAAATCCTGCCAAGGGCAGAATGTTTAAAGATTTTCTTTTTTAAGTTTTAAAGTTCATCTCCGCTGTTTTCATCAAAGGCAGAACCAAAGAGCCGCCTCTCAAGAGAAAAACCGCTTTGCATCTGAAACACACGTATAATGTCTGCTGCTTTCAGGTAATATTCTCCGTCCTCACTGAGGTCAAAGTGAAGAAGAACAAGAGAAAAAGGTGTCTCCCTGCGCGCCTGCAGGCCGCGTATGCCTGAGGCGCCGGTTGTACCTGCGTTAATCATAACAGAAGACCCTTTTTCAGTTATGGAAAGCTGATGAATATGGCCGGTGAGCACAACATTGACCCTATCAAGAAAAGCCCTGGCTATACGGGGGTGGTGAACTGCCACCACATGCGGTACGGCTTCCTGTTCATCCAATAAACGGTGCAGCCGCAGTGCATACTCATCAAGTATACTGTCGGCGGCAACCACCATACCTGTGCCCCGCGAAGAAGGATCGGCAATTCCTGCGATACGCAGCCCTTTTACTGTAATCATTCCTTCTTCCAGCACAGTCACATTTTCAAGCTGTCCCAATCTGGCAATAACCTCAGGAGAATCATGATTGCCCGGAACGAATACATAAGGGATGCCGAATCTCTCAATCGGCACCGCAAGTTCAGCTTCAATCGGCGTGCCAAAATCGGTTATGTCGCCTGTGTCTATGACAATATCCACACCGAAGGTGGCAACCACCTGGGCTACAAAATCCATACCCGCCGGATTGTTGTGCAAATCTGAGATATGGGCAACCTTAAGCAGTCCGTCCACTGTGCCCACAGGCTCAAGCCTTTCCACCTGTTCAAACAGCAGGTTCATATTGACAGCAATTAGTTCAAGCTGCTCACCCAGTGTGCGGACTTTAAACAAAGCTTCCTCAAGCAAGCCGAACATCCAGGGCGCAGCTTTCAGGATGCCCTCAAATTCAGGGTTCATAAAAGCAAGCGGCTGGTAAGTGGCGTATGATGCAACCAGCAAAACGGCAAGGATGAGCATGCCTGCCAGGCCTGCGGCAAGAAGCCTCCTGCGCTCCCTTTCCCCGAAAAAATACGGCCCGGCTACGCCGCCAAGGAGGGCAAGCACCAGCAGCCGTGCAATGAAAACCAGTACTGTCTGGCGTGCGCCACGACGCAGGTCTGCCTGAAACTGTTCATCATCGACCTGGCCGATTGTTTGCTGCAGCTGGTCCAGGTTTATATTTGCCAGGCTTACCTTTAACATTAAAGGCGGCAGATGTGTCCTGGCCCGGACACGGCCAAGCGGCGGCAGAGCAAGCTGCGTCATCCCATGGTCAAAAACAGTAAGACCGATCTCAACCTGGAACGCATCGATGGCAGTGGTGAAGTTGCCCAGCAGGCTTATAAATATCAGCATACCTATTACCGCCAGCAGCAAGGTGCCGGCGTTTTTTCTTAATTCCCGGTGAGGCAAGAAATCACCCGTTCAGTCTGGCAAGGTACAGGCGGAGCATGTTTAATCCGGCCACAGCTGCCCGTTCTTTGATAGTTTCCCGCTTCCCCCAAAAATTAAACCTGCGGCAGCTAACTCCCTCAGGCCCGGCCAGGGCGATATAGACGAGGCCGACCGGCTTGTCATCAGTGGCGCCGGTGGGACCGGCAATACCCGTGACAGCCATTGTCAGATCGCACCCCGCCCGGCGGCGCAGGTTCTCAGCCATTGCGCGTGCTGTCTCTTCGGAGACGGCCCCGAATTCACGTAAAAGAGATCCTTTAATATTTAACAAATCTGTTTTTGAGCGATTGCTGTATGCAACTAAGCCCTCTAAAAAATAGTCCGAACTGCCGGGCACATTGGTAAGCATATGGGAAAGCAGCCCTCCGGTGCAGGACTCGGCAACTGCAAGTGTCATTTTTTTCTTAAAAAGCAGCGCAGCCACAGCATCAGCCATACTTTCCTCCCCGGCTCCGTAAACGGCAAGGCCAAGCCGCCCCCGAATCTCATCTTCGGTCTCTGTCAGCATCTTGACAGCCTCTTCTTTTGATGCTGCCTTGGCAGTTATCCTCAGATGAACCTCGGTGTGTTTGACCAGAGGCGCGATTGTGGGATTGCTCTGTTTTTTCAGCAGGTCTGCTATTGCCTCTTCCATGGCTGACTCGCCAAGGCCTGCCACTTTCAGGACACGGGAGCATATCACCTGGCTATCTCCGGCTTTTATCAGCCTCGGTACAATCTTATCGGCAAACATGGGCTCAAGTTCCCTCGGCGGCCCGGGCAGCAGGACCAATATTTTATCTGCTCTCTCCAGCCAAAGGCCCGGCGCAGTGCCATTATCGTTTTCTATCAATACCGCTCCTCCTGGCACCAGGGCCTGTTTGCGGTTGTTGTCCGTCATTTGCCGTCCCAAGCGTGCAAACCGCTCTTCCAGATGCTTTTCCCATTCGCTGTTCTTTTCCAGAGCAAGACCAAGTAAAGACGCTACTGTTTCCTTTGTCAGGTCATCCATGGTGGGCCCGAGTCCGCCGCTGAAGATAATCAGGTCGGCACGGGACAACGCCAGCCCGATGGCTTCATCCAGACGGTGCGCATTATCGCCAACCACAGTATGCCAGTAGACATCAATCCCCAGCTCAGCAAGTTTCTCCGACAGATAACGCGCATTTGTATTGGCAATCTGCCCAAGCAGAAGCTCTGTCCCGACTGCAATGATTTCAGCCCTCAATGTAATTAACCTCTCTTTTCCCCGCTCTTAGCGATTTTTCAATAATTCCTCCGCCCAGCACATCATCCCCATGGTAAAACACCACTGACTGCCCCGGTGTTACCGCCCTCTCCGGCTCTTCAAAATCAACTCTCACCCGCCCGCCCGGCAATGGGGTCAGCACAGCCGGCGCCTCCCTGGCATGGTAGCGGACACGGGCGTTGATACGCATCGTCGTTTCCGGATTTTCAACCAAAATATAATTGATGTCCCCTGCCAGCAAGCCGTCTGAATATACTTCTTTATCATCACCCACAATCAGCGCATTGCGGGACACATCAAGCTCCACCACATACAGCGGCCGTCCTGCCGCCAGCCCCAGCCCCTTGCGCTGTCCCACTGTATAATAAGCAAGGCCGCGGTGAGCGCCAAGCTTTTTACCGTCAGTATCATAGATAGACCCGGGCTTGTCCTCTATGTCGCTGTTGCCGCTGAGAAACTTTTTGTAGTCATCATCCGGAATAAAACAGATTTCCTGGCTGTCAGGCTTGGCGGCCACAGCCAGTTCGAGGCGTGATGCCATTTCCCTGACTTCTGTTTTCTTATAGCCGCCAAGAGGGAAAAGAATATGTGCAAGCTGCTCCTGTGTCAGGTTGTATAGAGTGTAAGTCTGGTCCTTTTCCGGGTCCGCCGACTTTTTAAGGCGCCAGCGCCCGCTTTTCCCGTCATGTTCCACCTGGGCGTAGTGGCCGGTGGCCACATACCAGGCGTCCAGTTCAAAGGCTTTGCGCAAAAGCATGTCAAATTTAAGGTAGCGGTTACAGGCAATGCAAGGATTTGGTGTTCTGCCGCGCTTGTATTCGTTGATAAAATAATCTACTACCTTTTCCCGGAAAGCATCCCTGAAATTAAGGACATAATACGGGATTCCCAGCTTTTCCGCCACACGCCTGGCATCATCAACTGCCGCCAGCGAACAGCAGCCGCGTCCGCTATGATGTGCCTCTTCCTCAAAATCAGGAGACACCCAAAGCCGCATCGTGACACCAATCACTTCAAAACCCTGCTCCTGCAGTAAGGCTGCAGCCAGAGAGCTGTCAACACCGCCGCTCATGGCCACCAAAACCCGGTTATTTTTACTGTGATTCATCTTTGTCCCTCCACGGCCTTACCTTTGTACTTAGTATTGACATTTATTATCTTTGCTTTACCCCTTGTCAGGTCGGAAAGTTTAATTACAAAGTCTTCGATTTTCCCAAGCGGCGCCAGGCAACAAATGCAAACTTCCGATTCTCTGTAATCGACTGAGGCCACTTCCCCCGCCGCCACTGCCGCTTCGCGCATCACAATTCCAACCAAATCATAAGGCACTATGACAGACAATGACCCAAACTGTGTCTGTGCTGACCTTCCTGCTTCATCCAGGCCGGCAGTGGCGCAGGCGCGGTAAGCACGCACCAAGCCTCCGATGCCAAGTTTTACGCCGCCGAAATAACGAGTGCCCACAACTGTGACATAAAAACTGTCACTCATTGCTTTCTTCCTTCCTTTTGCGAACCCTGCTGCGGGCTTCCATTCTTTCGCTGATATAGCGTTCATAGCCGTTTTTGCCCGGTCTGTAAAAAGGCTGCCAAGGCATCCCCTGCGGCAGGTAATCCTGGGACACAAAGCTGTCAGTGAAGTCATGAGGGTAAAGGTAGCCTAAACCGTGCCCAAGTTTCTTAGCGCCTCCGTAGGCAGAATCTCTGAGGTGAGGCGGCACCCTGTCACCGGGCCTTTTTTTTACTGCTGCCAGAGCTTCATCTATTCCCAGGTAAGCTGCGTTGCTTTTAGGTGCCGCCGCCAGGTAGCAGGTGGCTTGAGCCAGCGCTATGCGGCCTTCCGGCAGGCCCACCATCTGCACTGCCTGGGCTGCGGCCACCGCCAGCTGCAGTCCTCGCGGGTCTGCATTGCCGATGTCCTCCGAGGCGGCGATGATAAGCCGCCGGGCAATGAACAGCGGGTCCTCGCCGGCTTCCAGCATTCTTGCCAGCCAGTAAAGCGCTGCATCGGGGTCAGAGCCGCGAATTGACTTGATATAAGCTGAAATCACATCGTAGTGGCTGTCACCGTCGCGGTCATAGACCACAGACCGGCGCTGTACAGCTTCCTCTGCGACGCTTAAGTCGACAAGGCGTCCTCCTGCCTCATCGGTCTTGGCTATGGCTGCCGCCAACTCCAGAGCATTGAGTGCGGCCCTGGCGTCGCCGTTTGCCATCCGCACCAGGTGCTCCCTGGCATCGGCTGCAAGTGTAACACCGTTTAACTCTTTACAGCCACCCGCAGCAGCTACACGGTTAAGCAGTGTTTCTATCTGCGCTTGGGACAGGGGCTCAAAGGGAAAAACCCTCATCCTGGACAACAGCGGAGCATTCACTGTAAAATATGGATTTTCTGTGGTTGCGCCAATCAGTGAAACAATACCCTTTTCAACCGCAGGCAGCAGGGCATCCTGCTGCGCTTTGTTGAAACGGTGGATTTCATCAATAAAGAGGATCGTCCTTTTGCCATCCAGCGCCAGACGGCGCCTTGCTTCTTCAATAATCCTGCGCAGTTCCGCCACACTTGACGACACCGCATTCACACGCACAAACACAGACTTGGTCAAAGAGGCGATTATTTCCGCCAGTGTTGTTTTACCGGTTCCCGGCGGTCCATAAAAAAGCAGCGAAGAAGCCACGTCACTCTCTATCAGGCGCCGCAGCGCTTTTCCCTCCCCAACCAGGTGCTCCTGGCCCACAAAAGCGTCCAGGGAAACAGGACGCACCCTTAACGCCAGCGGGCTGTGCTTGTTAAGTTCTTCTTCTTCCCTGAAAGTAAAAATGTCCATTATTACTCACCTACTCATTGCACTCTGCATTCTTTTGGCCTGCAGGTAGAGCCCGCACTCAACGCGTATACGGTGAAGCTCACAGCCGAGTCCATAGGGCTGCAGCAGGTCGCCGTTCATCTGCCAGGCAGCTGCGTGACAGCCGCCGCCGCAGAAATAGCGGGCGAAGCATTTTTGGCAGGCTTCTTTCTGCTCCATGCCCACGGCCAGAAAAGGGGCAAGCACTGCGCTGTTTATTCCTTTTGCCACTTGTCCGGCGCAAAAGCTCTCGTCCCCGACAAACTGGTGGCAGGGGTATATTGACCCATCAGGCGCAACGGCCAGGTAAGCAGCACCGGCGCCGCAGCCGGAAGTTCTTTTTTTTGCACAGGGGCCCCTGTTAAGGTCAAGTTCAAAGTGAAAGAAACAGATTTCTTCACCGCTGCTTTCCTGCTCCCACAACAATGCCGCCAGGCTCTCGTATTCCTCCCGCAAGCGAGGCAAATCCTCCTGCCTCAGAGCGTCATCCCTATCCGGTGACAGTACGGCAGGCTCCAGGGAGACCCTTTTAAAGCCAAAGGACACCATGGCCAGTATATCGTTGCAAAAATCAAGGTTGTGCCTGGTATAAGTGCCGCGCAGGTAATAATTATCTCCGTTTCTTGCTCTCACCATGCTCCTGCAGTTTGCCAGCACACTGTCAAAACTTCCGCCGCCGCCCGGGAAGCGGCGCATCCTGTCGTGAACTTCCCGGCGACCGTCCATAGATAGCACCACACTGATTTCATTGCTGTTGAGATAGTTTTGTCTATCCGAGGTCAATGCCACAGCATTGGTGGTAAGAGTAAATTTAATAATTTTCTTGTGCTCTGCTGCCTGTCTTTGGCCGTAAGCAACAGTTTGTTTTAATACGTCAAAGTTAAGTAGCGGTTCACCGCCAAAAAAGTCTATTTCGCAGTGCCTGCGGCCCAGGCTTGCTGACAGGAGGAAGTCCACTGCCTGACGCGCTGTTTCCGCCGACATCAGGCGCCTCTCCCCTCCATAGTTGCCGCTGCCGGCAAAACAGTAACGGCAGCGCAGGTTGCAATCATGAGCAAGATGCAGGCAGAGCGCCTTTACAGCTCCGTCCTCATCACGCGATATTGTCCTTCTTTCGCAAAAGAGCAGGCTTTTTTCTTTTAACTCTTCAATTTCAGACAGTACCTCGCTGCTGGTGCAGGCGCCATATTTTTGCGCCAGTAAGTCTGCTGCGCTCTTTTTATCTGCGCCGCGCTGCAGCATTTCAACTGCCGCCAGCGACGGCTCGTCCAGTATATGAAGCGCTCCGCTTTCTACGTCCAGCACCATGTTCAGCCCGTGCAGTGTAAAAGTATGAATCATGTTTATCCCTCTGTTTCGTGGAGTGTTGCGCGAGTTACAAGAAAGGCGCGCTTATTCGGTTCCCTCAACGCGCGCGTTTCAGTACTGCATTCCTTAGTCACTTTACAAATGTAAAGTGCTATAATTTCCTAGCAGTATAAAAAAAAGTAGTCTGCGACTACTTTTTTTCCTCTCCTCGTATGCAGACCTGGTTGCCCACTGTGCATGAAGTTTTACAGGCAGACTGACAGGATGTAGGGCATTCACCGCAACCGGTCTCTTCAGCAAAAGCAGCAGCCGCATTTGGGTTTACTGTAAAAATGTGCTTGTTTTCCAAGTTTTTCGCCTCCTTGTCAGATTACAGATAGATTATACCACACCTGTCAGAACGGGTAAAGTTTATGAATATGTGCCAATTTATATTCCCTTTGCGCTGTCCACGGGTGAAAACGTGCAGCCAATGTTAATATAATGAACGCTGTGTTAAAACGGTTAACGACTGTCTTTAACAATTATAATAAATTAGCTATCGCCTTTTTAGGAATATAAGGTATACTTAGTAAAGACTGAATAGTCAGGTCAAGAATCAGAGCTAATGTGATTTTTGGCACATTAATTGCGTGTCAATAAACTACAGACCAGCTGCTTTCGCAAGTTTACAGGCTGGTATTAGATATTGATAGATCTTGCCTAAAGTGTTGAATAAGCGAGTTAAATGGGGGAATAACATGTCAAAATATCTAAATGAGTACAAAAGTAAGCTGAGAACTGCGGATGAAGCTGTTAAAGCAGTCAAGTCCGGCGATTGGGTTGCTTACAGCCATTTTGCCTGTACACCTAAAGTGCTGGATGAAGCCCTGGCCAAAAGAAGAGAACTCATAAATGTAAATATACGCGCCACGTGCGCAGTTCATCCGGTAAAGGTGGCCGCTGTGCAAAATAATAATTTCATTTACAACAGCGGCTTCTTCAGCGCTTTTGACCGGCAACTGCACGATAATAATTCATGTTTTCACGTCCCGGGCCTGTATAGCGAGGCGCCCATTAATATACGGCAGGACAATGCCCCCTCACCGGTGGTGGCAATGGTTATTACTACCCCCATGGACAGAGGCGGATATTTCAACTTAAGTGCCGCCAATTCGTATGTTAAAGAAAAATGCAATAAGGCAACGACAGTAATCGTAGAAATAAATGAAAAGGCGCCCCGCTGTCTTGGGGGCAATCACGAAAATTTACACATTTCCGAAGTTGATTATATAGTGGAGGGCAACAATGAACCTCTGCCTGAGATTCCCGGCCACGCGGCCACTGAAGTTGATAAAACAATAGCCCGTTTAATCACAGAGGAAATCGAAGACGGCGCTTGCATTCAGCTGGGGATTGGCGGCCTGCCCAATATCATAGGTGGCATGATAGCAGAGTCAGATCTAAAAAACCTGGGCGTACACAGCGAAATGATGAACGACGCCTTTGTTACACTGTATGAAGCAGGAAAAATTACCGGGGCAAACAAATCAATCGACCGCTATAAAATGGTCTATACCTTCGCCCTCGGCAGTGCAAGCCTTTACGAATTCATACATGACAACCCGTGCTGCGCCTCATACCCTGTGGACTATACAAACTCACCGCAGATTATTTCCCAAAACGAAAAACAAATTGCTATTAATAATGCTTTAGAGGTCGACCTGTTTGGACAGGTAAGTTCTGAATCTTTCGGCTCACGCCAGATATCAGGCACAGGTGGACAGGTCGATTTTACAGTCGGCGCTTTTCACTCCCGTGGAGGGAAAGCGTTTATCTGTCTGAATTCTACCAAGAAATTAGACGGGAAAATCGTTTCACGCATCGCACCGCAAATCTCCCCCGGCAGTACGGTTACCACCCCCAGGTCTATGGTGCACTACATCGTAACAGAATACGGCAAAGCTAACCTTAAAGGAAAACCCACATGGATGAGAGCAGAAATGATAATCAACCTGGCACACCCTGACTACAGGGAAGACCTGATCAAGGCTGCGGAAAAAATGAAAATCTGGGTCAAAACAAACAAAAGAGTATAATATTTAAAATACCAACAACAACAAAAGCGGCATCTGCGAAACAGACGCCGCTCCTGATTTTAGATTTTTGCCTGTGCGTGTTGAGTTTCCCCGGAAGAAATCAGTGCATACTTGGTGCCAAGGGGGCCAAGCAGTGCCTCTGAGACTGTGACAGCAGCAAGCTCAATAGCTGTGATTATAAGAGCAATCTCAGGAAAGCGCCCCTGAATTATCAGTACCAGGCCAATTGTCAGGCCGGCTTTGGAAAACATGGAAAAGCCAAGGTATTTCTGCACTTTTTCAGGTGCACCGGAAAGGCGTGCACCCATAAAGGCGCCGCCAACCTTGCCGATACCTCTGGCAACAATGTAGACAAGTGCTGCCCACCAGTTATTCAGCAGAATATCAAGGTGCAGGCTGGCGCCGGCGAGTGCGAAAAACACAACATAAATAGGAAATTCAATTTCATTAAGCACTGTTATACTTTGCGGCCGATGAGACACATTGGTGAAAACAAAACCGGCAGTCATGTTGGTGAGGACTGGTGAGAAATGAAGCATGTTGGCAACACCGCTGTTTAGGAGGGCAATACCCACCAGGATAGCTATTCTATGCTGTTTATCGGTAATATACTTAAATAAAACTGCTAAAAGGAGTGCTGTGATTATCCCCACCCCGAAGGAACCCAGCAGTTCCACCCCTGCCTCTAAAAACATTCCGGGACTGAAGGTAACCAAACCGTCCATTATCATTCTTGCAAAAGCAGAAACGAAAACAAACAGAAAGATGCACACAGCGTCGGTGGTCGCCACCACTCCCAAAAGAGTAGTTGTAAATGGGCCTTTGGCTCTGTATTCCCTGATGATGGCCATAGGAGATCCGGGGGCGGAAGCCGTGGATGTGGCTCCAAGGAGAAGTGAAATCGGCAGGGAAAGATTAAGCAAATAGCGCATGGCAAAAAAGACTATAACAAATGTTGCCAGCACCTTTACAACTGTAATTACAAAAATATCTTTACCAAGACTCTTTATTTTCTCTATTTCCAGTTCTCCCCCGATTACAAGCGCAATAATACCCAATCCCAGCACTTTTATCAGGTTAAATTCTGTATTAAGCTGCTCGGGGATAACATTAAGTATTGATGGGCCAAGGAGCAGGCCCGCTATTACATAACCGGCAACCATTGGCATGTTAATCTTCTTCGCCACCCGGCCGCCAAGATATCCCGCAAGCAGCAAGATTGCCAATCCCAATGCCTGATCATAGATTGTCATAACAAAAGGCCTCCCGTAAATGTCTGTCTGTTACTTACTCCAGCAGTTCTGCAAAACCGAAGGCCAAGGACACCGGCACACAAAAAAGAAAGCCTGTATTGGGCCCGCCCAGGTCTCCCATGATTTCTGTGATTACTCCCACTGCCCTGTCACGCATTTCTGCGGTTCTCACCACTGTAAATATTGTCTGGTTATTGGGACGGCATCCCTGTATCATATTACGGATGCCCCCAAAGATAGGGACTTTATCACACAGGGTGCGTCCCATGCCTGTGGAGTCGATGACAGTCGCCCCCCTGATCCCGATGCGCAAAAAACCTTCAAGAATTTCGTCAAGGTATTCGGGCTGATTCAGCACAAAAACAATAAGTTCCATTACTTACCTCCTGTGAAAATTGTTTCATGATAAAAATGCCGCTTGCGCGGCATTTTTATGCTTCATTGAGCTCCGCAAGGAGCTTATTTAACTCAATGCCGTGGACCGCGGCGGCCTGGGCAATGCTTTCGCCGGTGGCAGCGGCGCAGCCAAGGCAGTGCATGCCGTGGCGCATAAATACCTGCGCCGTCTTGGCGTTATGACGCAGCACTTCACCTATGGTCATGTCTTTGGTGATTTTTTCATGATGGCACAATAATTTCCCCTCCCAAACATTGTTACTTTTTATTCTACCTCTTCCGGTGGGGAGCCGTCAAGGCAACTCGTTAAAAAGGTCAGAAAGATTTTATTGTTTCCCGGACTCTTTGAACCTGGCCCATCAGGATGGCAAATTCCTCAGGCCGTAGAGACTGAGGCCCGTCACAGAGAGCGATTTCCGGTTGGGGGTGAACCTCTATTATCAAGCCATCGGCGCCTGCCGCAACCGCCGCCCTGCTCATTGGCGCTACCAGGCTACGTTTGCCTGTGCTGTGGCTGGGATCAACTATAACGGGCAAACCTGTAATTTCACGCAGCAGGGAGACGGCAGACAGGTCTAGTGTATTACGTGTAGCTGTTTCAAATGTGCGTATCCCCCGCTCGCAGAGTATGATATCGTCATTGCCTGTTGCAAAGATATATTCAGCTGCGGCCAGCCATTCAGCCAGAGTGGACGACATGCCGCGCTTTAAAAGGACAGGGCGTCCCGTTCTGCCGACTTCCTTCAGCAGTGCAGTATTATGCATATTTCGTGAGCCCACCTGGATTATATCCGCGTTCTCTGCCACTGTTTCCACTTCGCGGGTATCCAGCACTTCTGTAACTACAGACATACCTGCCAGCTTTGCGGCTCTTTGCAGCATCTCCAGCGCAGGCCGTCCCATTCCCTGGTAGGAGCTTGGAGAAGTGCGGGGTTTAAAAGCGCCGCCGCGCAGCACCAGGGCTCCAGCCTGCCTTACAGCCAAAGCGGTGGCAATGAGCATTTCTTCATCTTCCACAGTGCAGGGGCCTGCCATCACCAGCAGGCTTTCACCACCGATACTGGCGGAGCCTATATTAATAACACGGCGGGGAGCATGCTTTACGCCTGGCTCAGACACTTTCCTTTTCCCCTTTCAGGGCGGCTTGGAGCGAACTTATAAACTCTGCCGCCACTTTAACTTTTTGTTCCACTTCTTTCTCTGCGGCCAGCCTTGCCACCAATGCGCTGCCAACAATGACGCCGTCAGCGACACTGGCCGCATCTGCCGCCTGCCTTGGAGTGGAAATGCCAAAACCCACAATCACAGGCACAGCGGTAAATGCTGCGGCGCGCCTCACAAGTCCGGCAACCCTGCCGTCCAGCTCAGATCGTTCCCCGGTTACCCCTGCCACAGACACACAGTAAATAAACCCGGCTGCTGTTTCGCAGATTTTTTCCAGCCGCCTGTCTGTGGTCGTCGGCGAGACAAAGCGTATGTTTATGAGTCCACACTCAGCGGCGGCGATGTCCAGCTCACCGGCTTCCTCAAAGGGCAGGTCGGGAACCACAAGTCCGTCAACACCGGCGAGTGCCGCCTGTTTGCAGAACCTGTCAGTGCCAAGCCTGAATATATTATTGTAATAGACAAGCAGTACCACCGGCGTAGCAAAATTTTGGCGAAATTCTCTTACAAGCCTGAAAACACAGTCAGGTGTGGCGCCGGCTGCCAGCGCCCGCCCGGCAGCAGCCTGCAGTACCGGACCGTCTGCAAGCGGGTCGGAGAAGGGAACTCCCAGTTCAATTACATCGGCGCCGTTTTCCGCCAGTACAGGGAGAAGTTCAGCTGTTGACGAAAAATCGGGGTCTCCTGCTGTCAGAAAGGGGATAAGAGCTTTTTTACCTTCAGCTTTTAACTCATGCATCCTTTTTGTAAGACTGTTCATGTAATTTCCACCCCCAACAGTTTAGCAGCTGTTTCCACATCTTTGTCACCCCGGCCTGAAAGATTAACGAGGATGATTGATTCGGGCGGCAGCGTTGGCGCCAGCTTGGCTGTGTACGCCAGCGCATGAGCGCTTTCCAGCGCCGGGATGATCCCTTCCTCCCTTGTCAGCAGTGCGAAAGCATCCAGCGCCTCGTTGTCGGTGACAGACACATACTCCACGCGCCCGCTGTCTTTGAGATAAGCGTGCTCAGGGCCAACACCGGGATAGTCAAGGCCGGCTGAAACAGAATGTACAGGCGCCACCTGTCCGTTTTCATCCTGGAGCAGGTAGCTCAGTGTGCCATGCAATACTCCCGGGCTGCCTTTTGCCAGTGTTGCAGCGTGCCGCCGGCTGTCCAGGCCTTCCCCGGCGGCTTCCACGCCGACACAGTGCACACTGTCTGCCAGGAAGGGATGGAAAAGGCCGATGGCATTGCTGCCGCCGCCCACACAGGCGATCAGTATATCCGGTAAGCGCCCTGTCATTTCCAGCACCTGCCTGCGGGCTTCTTCGCCGATTACGCTCTGCAATTCCCTTACCATGGCAGGGTAGGGATGAGGGCCTACCACTGAGCCTATCAGGTAGAAAGTATCTTCTACATTTGTTACCCAGTCGCGGATAGCTTCGCTGGTAGCCTCTTTAAGCGTGCGACTGCCTGAAAGCACCGGGACAATCGCTGCACCAAGCATTTTCATCCTGAATACATTTAATGACTGGCGGACCATATCTTCCTCTCCCATATAAACGACACACTTCAGGCCAAAAAGTGCTGCTGCCGTAGCTGCCGCCACGCCGTGCTGCCCGGCCCCTGTTTCCGCCACAACTCTTTTTTTCCCCATACGCAGCGCCAGCAGTGCCTGGCCCAGGGCGTTATTTATTTTATGGGCGCCTGTATGGTTTAAATCTTCCCTCTTTAAAAGAATGGTTGCTCCGCCCAGTTTTGCTGAAAGTTTTTCCGCCCGGTATAAAAGAGTGGGGCGGCCTACATAATTCACAAGCACGTCATTATACTGTTGTTTAAAGTTGCTGTCTTGTCTGGCCAAAAGATAAGCTGACTCCAGTTCGAGCAGTGCTGCCATCAGCGTCTCCGGAACATACTGTCCGCCAAAGATACCAAATTTACCTCTATTCTCCATCAGAACACCCCCCTCACAGCCTTGATAAATGAAATTATCTTCTCTTTATCTTTTTCACCGTCTGTTTCAACACCGCTTGACACATCCACGGCATAGGGGCGAACCTGCCTGATCGCTTCTGCAACGTTCAGAGCCGTGAGCCCGCCGGCAAGTACAATGGATTTATGGGCATCAGCGTCAACTGCAAGTGACCACTCAAAGTTCCTGCCGGTGCCCCCCGGCAGGACCGGGTCGTATGTGTCAAGCACAATGGCGGCAGCGGGGAAACCGTCAAGGCTCAAGAGATCGACTGCAGTTCGAATTCTGACGGCTTTCAGCACCGGCAGTGTAAATTCCCGGCAAAAGGCCGCGTCCTCCGAGCCGTGAAACTGCAGCGCTGTGAGCCCGCAAAGTCTTGCCACCTCTTGGATAGTTTCCTTTTTTTCATCGACAAACACTCCGACCCGGCTGATAAAGGGCGGCAGGCTGCCGCATATAACGCGCGCTTTGTCCACATCCACCCTGCGTGGGCTTTTTGCAAAGACCAGGCCAATGGCATCGGCGCCGGCGCCGGCACAGAGCAGGGCATCCTCTTCTCTTTTAATTCCGCAGATTTTTATCCTGGCCACAAGTTTGCCCTCCAGACATTTCCTTTATTTTTTGCACTATGTCAACTGCTTTTACAATGGCCTCTCCTATCAGCACGGCATCCGCCCCCGCTGCTGCCATCCTTCTTACATCCTGCGCTGAAAATATCCCGCTTTCACTGACCAGGAGCACATCTTCAGGCACCAGGTGTGCCAGTTTTTCAGTGTGGGCTATATCGGTGTCAAATGTGTTCAGGTCCCTGTTATTTATACCTATGATTGACGCCCCGGCCTGCAGGGCAGCCGCTATTTCCGCGGCGCTGCGTGTCTCCACCAAGGTGTCGAGGCCAAGATATGCGCAGATTGACAGGTATTCTTTAAGCCTTCCTGTTGGCAGCAGGCCTGCAATCAGGAGCACTGCATCGGCGCCCAGCATGCGGCTTTCATACAATTGGTAACTGTCGATAATAAAGTCCTTGCGCAGGACCGGCAGGCTTACTGCCAGTCTTGCTTCACATAAATCATCCACACTTCCCTTGAAGTGGTCTTCTTCTGTGAGGACCGAGATGGCGGCGGCCCCTCCCAGTTCGTATTTTTGTGCCAGCTCAGACACTCTCACGGCAAGGCCGAAATTACCCTTTGATGGAGATGCTTTTTTTATCTCGGCGATTACAGATATACCCGACGCCATAAGCGCCTGCTTAAAAGACCGCGGCGGCCCTGCATGCCCTATTCTATCAAGCACCGCCTCCAGGGGCACTTCCTTTTTCAATTTTGCAAGCCTGTTGTTTTTGTCAGCCACAATTTGTCTGAGCACTTGTATCGCACCTCTCAGTAAACTTAAGCAGCTCTTCCAACTTTGCCAGCGCGGCGCCGCTGTCGATTGAATTTTCCGCCATGATTACACCATGGCGCAAATCCTCTGCCAGGCCGCCCACGTAAAGGGCAGCTGCGGCGTTTAACAGTGACACATCACGGTGGGAACCGCGCCTGCCCATCAGCACTTCAAGCATTAAGGCAGCATTTTCTTTGGGGCTGCCGCCTGGTATGGTGTTTTGCGACCTCTCCAGGCCCACGTCTTCGGGATTAAGTAAAAAACAGCGCAGGCTGCCCTCCTTTATTTCATAGACCAGTGTTTCTCCGGCCAAAGTGAGCTCGTCGCTGCCATCGCTGCCATGGACTACCATGGCTTTTTCCGTCCCCAGCAGCAGCAGGACCTGTGCCAGGCAGGCCGCCGGCCCCGGGGCATAGACGCCAAGAACCTGCCTGGTTGCGCCGGCCGGGTTTGTGAGAGGGCCAAGCAGGTTGAATACCGAGCGGACACCCACCTCCCGTCGGGGTACAGCGGCATGGCGCATGGCCTGGTGCAAAAGAGGAGCGTAAAGAAAGGCAAAACCCACTTCGTCCAGGCACGCCCCCATCTGCTCCGGAGTGAGCTCTAGCCTGACGCCCATTGCTTCCAGTACATCCGCCGAACCGCAGCGGCTTGAAACTGAACGGTTACCGTGCTTGGCCACCGGCAGACCCGCGCCGCTGGCAATGAGCGCAGCCAGAGTTGAAATGTTAAAAGTGCCTTTCCCGTCACCGCCGGTACCGCAGGTGTCAGTGAGGCCGCTGTGCCGGCTGCGGACAGCGGTGGCGCGCTCTCGCATGGCTGAAGCACAACCGTACAACTCCCCGGCGGTTTCGCCTTTCATTTTTAAAGCTACCAGGAAGGCCGCCACCTGGGACGGAGTCGCTTCCCCCTCCATTATTAAAGACATTGCAATCTTCGCTTCTGCCTGGTCTAAGTTCACGCCTGCACACAACTTTTGTAGATATTCTTTCATGACGCTACCACCCGTAAAAAGTTTTTCAGAATTCTTTTGCCGCTTGGTGTAATTACAGACTCGGGATGAAACTGGACTCCGTATACAGGCAGCTCCTTATGCCTCACACCCATCACCAGGCCGTCCGACGTTTCCGCTGTTACCTGCAGGCACTCAGGCAGAGTCTCTCTTTTTATCATCAGTGAATGATAACGGCCCGCGGGAAATGGGCTTTGCACGCCGTCAAAAATACTGTCACCGTTGTGAAATACATTTGACGCTTTTCCATGCACCGGCAAAGGCGCCTGTATAACATCAGCACCATAGCAGCTGCCGATTGCCTGGTGTCCCAGGCACACGCCAAAAACAGGCACCCTCCCTGCGAAATAATCTATTACTTTCATAGACAGTCCTGCTTTTTGCGGCGTGCCCGGCCCGGGTGAGACAATGACTGCACGTGGCTTGCTCGCGGCAAGCTCCTGCATACTGAATCTGTCATTACGCAGCACATAAAGTTCTTCCCCCATCTCTCCCATAAGCTGAACAAGGTTATAGGTGAAGGAATCATAATTGTCGATGACAGCAATCATTTTTCTTCAACTCCTAACGTTGCAAACATGGCTCCGGCTTTTTGCAGTGTCTCCCTGTATTCGCTTTCCGGGACTGAATCGGCAACAATGCCGGCGCCTGTCTGTATATAAGCTGAACCGTCCTTGATTACTACTGTGCGGATAGTAATGCAGGTGTCCATATTACCCGTAAAATCAAAATACCCCACAGCTCCACCGTAAGGACCCCTCGCCACAGGCTCGAGTTCATTGATGATCTGCATGGCTCTCACCTTGGGCGCGCCGCTCAGAGTACCTGCAGGGAAACAGGCAACCAGGGCATCAAGTGCATCTTTACCTTCCTGAAGTTCCCCGCATACTTCCGATACCAGGTGCATGACATGTGAAAATCTTTCTACCTTTGCAAACTCGCTCACTTTTACTGTGCCGTAGCGTGAGACACGCCCGATATCATTTCTCCCCAAGTCAACCAGCATCACATGCTCCGCTCTTTCTTTTTCATCGGACAAAAGCTCAGCCTCCATGGCCTGGTCATCTTCCAGGCTGCCGCCACGCCGCCTGGTACCGGCAATAGGCCGGGTCGTTATTATGCCGTCTTCAAGCCTGGCCAGCATTTCCGGTGATGCGCCCACCAGCGCCAATTCCTCATTGCGCAGGAAAAACATATAAGGGGATGGATTCAGGGAGCGCAGACGCCTGTAGATAATAAACGGGTCTTCATCAAGCGGCACTGTAAATCTTTGTGAAAGCACTATCTGGAAGGCATCGCCATTTTTAATATACTCTTTTGCTGTTTTAACCTTTTCCACAAACTCAGCTTCACTCATGTTGCCTGCAGGTTTAATTTTTTTTCTCACAACCCCGCAGTCGGGTATCTCAGTCAGCGGTCTGGCAAGACCTTCCACCATCTGTTGCATCAGGCATGCTGCCTCACATTCCGTGACTGCAGGGTTTACCTGTTGTCTGACAGGATGGTTTACAACAAGATGTATGCGGTGAGTAAAATGGTCAAACACAACAACATTGCGCATAAACTGCAGATAAACGTCAGGCAGGCCAAGCCCGCCCCCGGGGATGGATCCTACAGGCTCAAGCAGAGCCACATTGTCGTATGAAAAGTAACCAACCGCACCTCCGCTGAACCTGGGCAGAGACTTATTAGCCCGGTGGTAATCCGCCATCAATGAACGCAGCACTGCCAGCGGCCCCCCGCCTTTCTTTTCTGCAGGGCCGCCCTGCCAGCAGAGCTCCACCTCTTCCCCCCGGCTTTTAAGCGTCAGAAACGGGTTGTAGCCAAGAATCGAATAGCGTGCAACCTGTTCGCCGCCCGCAGCGCTTTCCAGTAAAAAAGCAGGGCCGCTTGGGCAAAGCTTAAAGAAAGCAGAAATCGGTGTTTCAATATCTCCCACCAGCGTGCGGTGCAGTGTTACCAGGTTTTCTCCTTTTGACATCGCCGTCAGGTTCATTTGAAATTCCTCCTTTTTCGGGTTCTTGCGAACATAGCGATATATAATCTGTGAAAATATTAATAATAGGCGCTAAGACGGTTAGAAATGGCTGGACAATAGATTGGCGTTAAGGTATAATAGGATGGATAAATATGTAAGGGCGGTGATCTTACATGAATCCATCTTCTTTAAAAGCTCGTCTCATGGGGTATTTGAAGAGTTCCAGCAGTCTGCCGGTAAAGAAAACCTGGGGGTTAGCAACAGGCGCAATGAGAATTATTGGCGATTTTATCTATGGGTTTTGTGTCCCTGATACCTGGAGTCTCTCGGAT